>DATBHB010000095.1:0-16188 GCA_036557705.1 Xanthobacteraceae bacterium | reverse complement strand
TTCGAGATGCTGGAGCCCAGTGAGCGCAATCGCCAGATGATGCTGCGCGTCGGCGGAATGCTTGTCGAGCTTGACAGCACGGCGAAACAGCGGCTCGGCGTCGATAAAGCGTCCCTGATGCAGTCGAATGAGGCCAAGTCGATAGAGCGACTCGAAATGGCGCGGCTCGGCAGCGAGCACATTTTCATAAAGCTGTTCCGCTTCGCGCAGGCGCCCCTGCGCGTGGAACGCGGCGGCCCGCGCGAAAACGTGCGCAAGACCAGTCGCCCGAGTGTGCATGAGAGACGATTGGCCCACCGCGCCCACCCTCCAACTCGATTGCCTGGTTTTCTAGCCCAAGTGGGACGTGAGTGGCAACGACTTGCCCTTGCTGATCGCGGATCAGAACGATGACATGCATCGCGCGACGGCCACTGAGAAACCGAACAGTACTCTGACCGCGCGCTGGAATTCCTGCACGTCTTCATTTCGCCATCTTCACTTCTTAACCGGCCTCAAAGCCTACTTGGCCGACCAGGATACGGCTCGCAGCACGTTCGCATGCTTTTCATCGAGATGATTTCCTACTGGGCGCGGGCGGCGCCACAACGCGCAGCCATCGTTCAGCATGACATGACTTTGACATATCGGACATTCTCCGAAGCTATTGACTTGATCGGCGATCGTATCGAGCGGTTGGGCCTCGATAAGAGCGAACCGGTCGCGGTGTCCATTTGCGTTCCCGCGTTCATGCTCGCAGCCGCGTTTGCCTTGATGCGAGCGGGTTACAGCATTGCATTAGCAAACCCGCCGCTGTTCCCGTATCTGCGGGCCGCCGGCGTTCGCAACATCATTCACGATCTCGCGGAACACGCGCCTACGGACGGGAGGAGCATCCGGTTTGACCGGTCATGGCTGGCGAGCGAGGCGTCTCAGACAGTTTGGCGCCAATATGAAAAGCGCCCGACCCGCGATGTGGATATGATCTTCTTCAGTTCAGGCTCGACCGGACAGCCGAAGAGGGTCGCTCAGACTGGATCCGCACTCGATCAGTTGCTGGGATATTATTATTCGATCGCCGGTTCTTACCAAACAGTCTTAAACATGCCGGGGCTTGCTACTTCGTTCGGCTTCAATCGCGCCTGCGAAGTCCTTAATCTCGGCAGGACGATTTGTCTTGCACCGGACGTTGATGCCGGGCTCTCGCTTGTCGACAAATGCGGTGTCGAGCTTATCGTCGCCTCCACCCAGCAGGTCCTTGTCATGGTGGAAGCAAAAAGAAGGAATCCCGCCTATCGGCTGGGGACCGTGAAAGAGGTCGTGATCGGGGGGAGCCGGATCGGACCGGATGGGCTCGCGGCAGTCCGTACGGAACTCAGTCCGAACGTGTCGAACTGGTACGGCACGACCGAAGCCGGGCTGCTGGCATCCGCCCCATTCGAGGCAATAGAGGCAACGCCGACTGCTACTGGATTCGTAATGCCTTGGAACGAGCTTGAGATCGTCGATCAATCCCGCGCCGTCCTCGATACCGACACGGAGGGGCTGGTCCGGTGTCGCACCCCGAAACTGATCGAGAGTTTGAGGGCGAACGGGCCAGACGAAGTTCTCGGCATGCGCGATGGCTGGTACTACCCGGGCGATATGGGCCGTATCACGGCCGACGGTATTTTGTCCCTTTCCCGGCGAACCGCGGACGTCATCAATCGGGGCGGCGGCAAGCTGTCCGTCAGCAAAATCGAAGAAGCATTAACAAACGTCCCTGGGATCAAGGAAGCGGCTGCCTGTCCGGTCGAGGGCCGCCGCGGATTGGACGAACTCTGGATTGCCGTTGTGGCAGAAGGAGCAGTCAATTTCGACGCGATCAAACAGGCTCTGCGCCAGCACGCGGATGTCATGATTCCACCGGAGGAAATTTTCGTCCTGGATGAGCTGCCGCGGGGCGAGCTGGGGAAGGTGCAGAAAGACCGGCTCAAAGAGCTGATGCTCGAGCGCAAGAAACGCTTGTCTGAAAGCGGCGCCTTCGATCAGCTGTTTTGGACCGCAAAGGTACAAGCCTGACCGTCTACGGACCGAGGTTGTTCTTCGCATGCTCCTGATCGACATGATCTTCTTCCGGGCGCGGGCGGTGCCCAAACGCGCCGCTATCGTTCAGCCCGACATGATCATGACGTATCGGGAACTCGCCGATGCAATCGAATCGATTGACGATCGCATCGATCAACTCAGGCTTGACAAGCGTGAGCCGGTCGCAGTCTCCATTTCCATTCCGGCCTTCATGCTGGCGACCACGTTCGCGTTGATGCGAGCCGGGTATACCGTTGCCTTCGCAGATTTACCGCTGTTGCCGCACCTCATGGTCGCCGGCGTTCGCAGCGTCATTTATGACCTGCAGGGACACGTGGTCTCGGGCGGAAGGAACATCCGGTTCGAGCAGTCCTGGCTGCCAAGCGCAAATTCCCAAACCCCTTCTCGCCCTCATAACCGAGAGCCGGCTCCGAACCCAAATTTGATATTCTTCACGCCCGGCACGACCGACCTGCCGAAGAAGATCATCTATGCTGGAGCCGCCCTCAACCGCCGGCTGAAATATCCACTAACCGCTGCCTCCGGCCCCTACGAAAAAATTCTGATAATGCAGAGTCTTGCCAGTGTATTTGGGGTCACCCGCGCCTGCGAAGTCCTCTATGCCGGCAAGACGGGATGTTTTGCGCCGGACGCCGATGCCGCCCTTTCTCTCATCGACGATTACGGGGTCGAATTTGTCGTCGCCTCCGCATCGCAGGCGCTTGCCATGGCGCAGGCCAGAAAGGAGAAACCCGCCCGGCAGGTGGGGACCTTGCAAGGCGTGATGATACCCGGACACAACATCCGACCCGACGGCGTCGCGGCAATCCGTGCTGCCCTGTGCAGGAATGTGCTCGGCGTGTACGGCACCGCCAAGGCCGGGGTTATTGCGTCGGCGCCGTTCGAAGCGATCGAGGGCGCCCCCGGCGCAACCGGGTTCGTGATGCCTTGGGTAGAGCTCGAGATCGTCGACGAATCCGGCACTGTATTACGTGCCGGCGAGGAAGGACTGGTGCGCTATCGCACCCCGGAATTGACCGAGAGCCTGAAAATTACCGGGTCAGACGAATCTGGCGATATTCGCGATGGCTGGCACTATCCCGGCGACATCGGTCGTATCACGGCCGATGGTATTTTGTGTCTTTCCCGGCAAACCATCCCTGCGTGAGAACCACATCTCGCCAGGTCGAGCGTTGATCCATGCGCTTGATCCTGGTTGCGATGAATTCACAAGGGCTGAAAACAGACGTTGCGATAATTGAGCAGGTGATCCGGAATCATCTATCACAAGTAATCGAATTGGTAACGATAGTAGTCCCAGAGCGGATTACGTTTCAATCGGCGGCCGAAAACGACCGCATGATTTCGATCCCCAGATCAGCCGATGCGGTGATTTTTCTTGAGCGCATCGTCGATCATACGCGACTTCTTTCCGCTCGACACCGCATTTTGATTCCTAATCTGGAATGGCTGATGCCGTCGGTAGCGGCATCAATACCACGGATTACGGAAATCTGGCACAAGACGAGGATCAGTGAAGTTACATTAGCCGCGAGATTTCCAGGTCCTGGACATTCATATCTCGGATTTACCTCGCCTGATTTTTCCGGATGTACTCCCGATTTCAGCCGCTTTATTCATCTCAGGGGGTCTTCAGATCAAAAGCAGACTGAGATTGTGTTGGCTGCGTGGCTCAAACATCCAGAATGGCCGCAACTGAGCGTACACAGCTACGTAAACCACCGCGGCTTCCTGCACTTTCCGCAATGGCTGGAGCATGGAAACATTCGCTTCAAGTACTGCTGGATATCGGAGAAAGACTACCGATCGGAAGCGACCGGCGCGGGCGTGCACCTGTGCCCAAGCTCAGTCGAAGGTTTTGGTCATTATATAAACGAGGCCAAATCGATGGGAGCATTGATTGTCACGACCGACGCCCCGCCGATGAATGAACTCGTCGATGAGACCTGTTCTGTCTTGGTCAGTCCTGTGCGGACTGAAAGGCAGAATTTCGGAGTACGGCACTTGATCGATGCCGCCGGTTTCGAAAAGGCGATTGCGCATGTGCTGAAGATGCCAATCGAACTGAGAATATCCCTGGGCGAAAAGGCGCGAAGCGATTACCTGCTGCACCGCGAACGATTTCGGAGCCAATTGATCGCCCAACTGCTCCGACTTGCACAAACGTGACACATCCAGCCTAATGGTGCGCGAGCACCGCCAGCAGCAGCAGCGCCACGATATTGGTGATCTTGATCATCGGGTTGACCGCCGGGCCGGCGGTGTCCTTATAGGGATCGCCGACCGTGTCGCCGGTCACCGCGGCCTTGTGGGCGTCGGAGCCCTTGCCGCCGTAATGGCCGTCTTCGATGTATTTCTTGGCATTGTCCCAGGCGCCGCCGCCTGACGTCATCGAGATCGCGACGAACAGCCCGGTGACGATGACGCCGAGCAGCATCGCGCCGACCGCCGAAAAGCCCGCCGATTTGCCCGCCTCGCCGCCGCCGGCCACCCAATAGATCACGAAATAACCGAAGATCGGCGAGAGCACCGGCAACAGCGAGGGCACGATCATTTCCTTGATCGCGGCGCGGGTCAGAAGATCGACAGCCTTGCCATAGTCCGGCTTGTCGGTGCCCGCCATGATGCCGGGCTTCTCCCGGAACTGCCGGCGCACCTCTTCCACGATGGCGCTTGCGGCGCGGCCGACCGCGGTCATGCCCATTGCGCCGAAGAGGTAGGGCAAGAGGCCGCCGAACAGGAGCCCGACCACGACATACGGGTTGCTGAGCGAGAAATCGAGCGCGACTCCTCTGAAATACGGGTGTTCGCTCGCATTCCTGATGAAGAAGAGGAGGTCCTGGTTGTAAGCCGCAAACAGCACCAGCGCGCCGAGGCCGGCCGAGCCGATTGCATAGCCCTTGGTCACCGCCTTTGTGGTGTTGCCGACGGCATCGAGCGCGTCGGTCGATTTGCGCACTTCCTTCGGCAGGCCCGACATTTCGGCTATGCCGCCGGCGTTGTCGGTGACCGGGCCGAAGGCGTCGAGCGCCACCACGACGCCGGCGAGCGCCAGCATCGTGGTAACCGCAATGGCGATGCCGAAGAGGCCGGCAAGCCCATAACTGACCAGGATGCCGGCAATGATCACGAGAGTGGGCAGTGCGGTCGCTTCGAGCGACACCGCGAGGCCCTGGATGATGTTGGTGCCGTGACCGGTCTTCGAGGCGGTCGCGATCGACTGCACCGGCCGATAGTCGGTCCCGGTGTAATATTCGGTGATCCAGACAATCAGGCCGGTCACGATGAGGCCCGTGACCCCGCAGGTATAGAGGTGCGCGCCCGTATAGGGGACGCCGGGAATCGGCCCGAAGCCCTCGGGCAGCAGCACCGCAACGACGATCGCGATCGCGCCGAGCGAGAGGATCGCGGTCGCGATGAAGCCCTTGTAAAGCGCTCCCATGATCGACTGGCTGGCGCCGAGCTTGACGAAAAAGGTGCCGATGATCGAGGTGACGATGCAGGCGCCGCCGATCGCGAGCGGCAGCGTCATCATGCGCATCAGCGCCGGCGTATCGGCAAAGAAGATCGCCGCGAGCACCATGGTGGCGACGGTGGTCACTGCGTAAGTCTCGAACAGGTCGGCCGCCATGCCGGCGCAATCGCCGACATTGTCGCCGACATTATCGGCAATGGTCGCCGGATTGCGCGGGTCGTCCTCGGGAATGCCGGCCTCGACCTTGCCGACGAGATCGCCGCCGACATCGGCGCCCTTGGTGAAAATGCCGCCGCCGAGACGGGCAAAGATCGAGATCAGCGAGGCGCCGAAGCCGAGCGCAACCATGGCATCGACCACGGTGCGATCGTTCGGCGCATAACCGGCCGCCCCGGTGAGAATCATGAAATAGACGGTGACGCCAAGGAGCGCGAGGCCGGCAACCAGCATGCCGGTGATGGCCCCCGACTTGAAGGCGAGTTCGAGGCCGCCGGCGAGCGAGCCGATCGCTGCCTGCGCGGTGCGCACGTTGGCGCGCACCGAAATATTCATGCCGATGAAACCGGCGGAACCCGAGAGCACTGCGCCTATGGCAAAACCGACCGCGACCAGCCACCCCAGGAGCAATCCCACGATCACGAAGATGACGACCCCGACGGCGCCGATGGTGGTGTATTGGCGCTTGAGATAGGCCTGCGCGCCCTCGCGCACGGCGGCCGAAATCTCCTGCATTTTCGGGCTGCCGGCATCGGCGCTGAGTACCGACAGGGTCGCCCAGACGCCATAGGCGATCGACAGCAGGCCGCAAATGATGATGATCGCCAAGGTCGTCATGGATCCAATCCCGCCTGATCGGTTTGCCGGGCCCGCAGGGTTCCGGATTAAAGGAATCGGGCCCGTCTCAACGAAGCGGAGCCCGACGAAAAGCGGCGCGGGTATAGCCAAAAACGCCCGCGCCGCGCAACGCCGGACTCCTTCTCCCCGCTTGCGGGGAGAGACTCGTAGCCCGGATTTCGCGATCACGCTCCGCGCTTTCCACACAGCTAAGCTTCCGTGGGATCGCGAAATCCGGGGCGACGCGCAAGCCCCCGGATTGAGCCAGCGGGCGCGCCCGATCGGCGTCGGTCCGCGAGAAGGAGCGCACGCCCGCTGGCTCAATCCGGGCTACGAATCGCAATGTGCGTGATCTCAGAAATGGCTGAACGAGGTTCGCTCGAACACAAGTGGCTTTCGACTGCGGTCGAAAAACCGCGCTCCAACTGCGGCGGCGCGCTTTTCGATTTCGCCGATTTCGGTCACCGATACTCCGGCTTCCGCGGCAACTGCGGAAAATATGTCAAACCTCTCCGGCTCGACGGTGCACAGGATCTCATAATCGTCGCCGCCGGTCAGCGCTGTCTCGATAAGAGCCGGATCGGACGCGATGGCGCGACGAGCCGCTTCCGATAACGGGATTCGCTCAACTGCGATCCTGGCGGAAACGCCGGACGCGCGGCAGAGCTTTTCCAGGTCGCCGGCCAGCCCGTCGGAGATATCCATTGCGGCGGCGGCGTAGAACCGAACGGCTTCGGACGCAGCGTTGCGCGGCTGCGGCACGAGGTAGCGGTCGAGCAGATAGTGCTTGTGCGCGCTATCGAGCTTCCAGCGTTGGGCTGACGCGGCAGAGCGCCGCAACCGGAGGCCGAGCGCTGCATCGCCAATGGTGCCGGTGACGCAAACACGCTGGCCAGGCCGCGCGCCGCTGCGCTTGATCATCGAGCCGGCAGGCACCGTCCCGACCATCGCGATCGAGATCGTCACCGGTCCCGGCGTATAATCGGTGTCGCCGCCAAGGAGCGGACAGCGGAACGCATTGGCGTCCTTGCCCAGGCCGGTTGCGAAGGCTTGCAGCCAGGCGTGATCGATCGGAGTTGGCAGCGCCAGCGACAGCAGGAAACCGATCGGCCTTGCCCCCTTGGCGGCAAGATCGGAGAGATTCACCCGCAGCGCCTTCTGGGCGACCTTGTCGGCCGGGTCGTCGGTGAAAAAATGGACTCCGCCGACGATCGCGTCGGCTTTGAGCACCAGGTCGCGACCCGGCCGCGCGCTGAGCGCGGCGCAATCGTCGGCCAAACCGAAGGCGCCCGGATGGGTCGCAAGCGGACGGAAATAGTGGGCGATGAGACGATCCTCGCCCGACTCGCTCGATGTCTTGTCGAGGCGATTTGGCGGGCGCATCTCACCCCTTTTCGAACTCGCCGCCGCGCAGTTTGCGCGCGATCTGGTCGAGCACCGCATTAGCCATTCCGGTCTCCTCGCGGTCAACGAAGGCGTGGGCGATGTCAACATATTCCGAGAGCACGACGCGCGCCGGTACGTCGCGCCGGCGATCGAGCTCGTAGGCTCCCGCGCGCAGCACCGCCCGCAGGATCGCCTCGATCCGCTTGAGCGGCCAGGATTGCTCAAGCGCCTCATCGATAAGCGGATCGAGCTTGCGTTGCTCGCGCACCACGCCGGAGACCACGTCGCGAAAAAACTCGGCTTCAGCCGGCAGATAGCGATTGCCTTCGATCTCCTGGCCGATCCAGTGGCTCTCGAACTGCGCGAGAATCTCGTTGAGACCCGTGCTGGCAATGTCCATCTGATAAAGCGCCTGCACCGCCGCAAGGCGCGCAGCGCCGCGCTTGTTGGCCTTGCGCTCCGGTTTGGGAACGGCGTTGCGCGCCACGGGCGTCACCCGGCGTTGAGGCGGCGCTTGAGCCGCACCAGCGCGAGCGCCGCGCGCGCCGCTTCGCCGCCTTTGTCGCCCTCTGCGACGCGCGCGCGCTTCCATGCCTGGGCGTCGTTATCGACAGTGAGAATCCCATTGCCGATCGGCACGCCGCGGGTGCGCGAGATTTCCATGAGCCCGCGCGAGGATTCGAAGGAAACGATCTCGAAATGAATGGTGTCGCCGCGAATGACGCAGCCGAGCGCCACTGCGCCTTCATAGGGCCTGCCGGCCGCATCGGCGGCATCGAGCGCAATGGTGATGGCGGGGGGGATTTCGAGCGATCCCGGCACGCTCAGGCGATCGAACGCCGCGCCCGCGGCTTCTAGCGCCCGCGTTGCGCCCTTGAGTAGTTCGTCGGCGATGTCATCGTAGAAACGGGCTTCGACGAGCAAAATCCGAACCCCTTTGAGGTCGCCCGCTTCGGCGCCAGATGCTCGTCGGGGCTCGGCCATGGGGTCTCCGCTCTCGGCAGGCTTGGTAGCAACCCGCTCGTCCCAGCGGCAAGAAGCAATCTGTAGGGTGGGCAAAAGCGCGTTGCTCAATGTCGCGATTTGCAGATACGTCTAACGCGCTTTTGCCCACGCGGACACCTCCAGACGCCGACCGCGTGGGCAAAATCGCCCTGGCATCGTACCATTATTAAACGTGTAAGCAGGCGATTTTGCCCACCCTACGGAGCTTTCTCCCAGCGGCAAGAAGGAATCTGTAGGGTGGGCAAAAGCGCGTTACTCAATGTCGCGATTTGCAGATACGTCTAACGCGCTTTTGCCCACGCGGACCCCTCCAGACGCCGACCGCGTGGGCAAAATCGCCCTGGCATCGTACCATTATTAAACGTGTAAGCAGGCGATTTTGCCCACCCTACGGAGCTTTCTCCCAGCGGCAAGAAGCAATCTGTAGGGTGGGCAAAGGCGCGTTGCTCAATGTCGCAATTTGCAGATACGTCTAACGCGCTTTTGCCCACGCGGACTACTCCAGACGCCGACGGCGTGGGCAAAATCGCCCTGGCATCGTGCCATTATTAAACGTGTAAGCAGGCGATTTTGCCCACCCTACGGAGCTTTCTCCCAGCGGCAAGAAGCAATCTGTAGGGTGGGCAAAAGCGCGTTGCTCAATGTCGCGATTTGCAGATACGTCTAACGCGCTTTTGCCCACGCGGACCCCTCCAGACGCCGACGGCGTGGGCAAAATCGCCCTCCGGCGTGGGTCACACGGCAAGCTCCTCGCCGTCGATTTTGCCCACCCTACGGAGCTTTCTCCCAGCGGCAAGAAGGAATCTGTAGGGTGGGCAAAAGCGCGTTGCTCAATGTCGCGATTTGCAGATACGTCTAACGCGCTTTTGCCCACGCGGACCCCTCCAGACGCCGACCGCGTGGGCAAAATCGCCCTGGCATCGTGCCATTATTAAACGTGTAAGCAGGCGATTTTGCCCACCCTACGGAGCTAACTGTCGGTTTCCATCAGGCGCGCGACGTAGCGGGCGACGAGATCCACTTCGAGGTTGAGCGCCTCGCCCACGGTAAGCGTGCCGAGCGTGGTGACCTTGAGCGTGTGCGGGATGACCAGCACAGAGAATGTGCCGTCCATGACATCGTTGACCGTCAGCGATACGCCGTCGAGCGCGACTGATCCTTTTCGCGCGATGAAGCGGGCAAGTTCGTGCGGCGCCCGCAGCGTCAGGCGCGCCATGTCGGCAAGGTCCTCGCGCGCGGTGAGTTCAGCGAGGCCATCGACGTGCCCGGCCGCGATGTGACCGCCCAATTCGTCGCCGGCTCGAAGCGCGCGTTCGAGATTGATCCTGGACCCCTGATGCCACCGGCCGACGGTGGTCACGCGCAAGGTCTCCGCCGCTGCGTCCACGGCGAACCAGGTGCGGCCATCGTCCTCACCCGCGGCAACGACCGTGAGGCAGACGCCCGAGCATGCAATCGATGCGCCGTCCTCTATCGAGGCACGCGGGTAACGGCAGGCGATCTTGAGCCGGCAGAGCCCTTCCCCGTGCCGGCGGACCGCAAGTACTTCGCCGATGTCGCTGACGATCCCGGTGAACATGATGGATTTCAGACAAGCGCTTTGAGCACCGCGGTCGGATGCTCGTGCCAAATCACCTCGGTGTTACGAAAGCCGGCGACTCTGAGCATGTGCAGGTGCAGGGGAACGCCGCCGTGCCGGTCGAAATGATCGCAATCGAGAAAGCAGCCCCCCTGCTTCAAGATTCCATGTACCGCCTCGTAGCACGCAGCGATCGCTGACAATTCTCTCACGTTGTGGATGGCGATCGCCGAAACAGCGAGGTCGAAAGGCCCGCCTACAGCTTTCGGCCACGTGGGGTCTCGCAGGTCGCTTTGAACGTAGTTCAACCGGCCGGCCAGACCGGCAAACCGCTGGCGTGCGCGCTCAAGCATGGGCCGCGAGAAATCCTGCAACGTCACTCTTGCATGCGGAAAGGCCTGCAGCAGCAAATTGGTAACGAAGCCTTCGCCTGCGCCGATATCGATTACATCGATTGCAGCCTCTCGCGGAAACGGCACCGCCGCAACGAGGCGTTCGATGATCGGCAGGCGCTCCCTCTCCCGCCGCCGGTCCTTGGCAATCCAATCGCCGACATATTGCGGCGAGTGCCAATCATGAAAGTGCTCATGCGCGTGGTCGTGCGAATGGTGCCTGTCGTCATGATCGTGATGATGATGATCGTCGTGATCATGGTGGTGATGATGATGCTTCTCGTGCTCGTGGGCCATAAATGTCTCCGCGAGCGCGGATTGAGCACCGCAGGCACCGGCCGTCAATCCGCGGGTCGGGCGCTCAAGGGCGCTCGAAGAACTCGACCGTATCGTCGCCGATCGATTCGCGGCCGGTCGGCCGCAGATGCGGCGACCGGGTCAGGGCTTCTAGCCAGAGCCCTTCGAGGGCGTCGATGCCATCGGAACCGATCGGGTTCGGCGAACGAAAAACCACCGCTTCGTCCACCAGGTCGGCGCGCACGAATGCAGCGCTGAGAATTGGCCCGGCTTCGACCATGAGACGGGTGATGCCGCGATCGGCAAGGAGCCTGAGCGCTGCCGCCAGATCGAGTGCGCTGCCGGGCGAGACGGCACGGAGCACCTGCGCGCCGCGTGCGGCGAGTACGTCCGCGCGCTCTTGCGGCGCCGCCTCGGCGGTCACCACCCAAAGCGGCGTTGCGGAGGCGGTTGCGACCAGCCGTCCTTCGACCGGAAGCCGCAGCTTGCTGTCGAGAACCACACGGACCGGCGAACGCTCCGCCATGCCGGGAAGCCGACACGTCAGCAGCGGGTCGTCGGCCAGCGCCGTGCCGATTCCGGTCAGCACGGCATCGCTTGTCGCCCGCATCAGATGCACCCGCGCCCGCGCCGGTTCGCCGCTAATGGCGGCCGGCCGCCTGCCGGCAAGACCTGCCTTGCCGTCGGCCGACACCGCGAGCTTGAGAATCACGTGCGGGCGTCCCTCGCGCATGCGGCGAATGTGCCCGGCATGGGCCCGCTGCGCAGCGTCCGCGCCGGTGCCCACGTCTACGGTGATCCCCTGCTCGGCCAGCCGCCAATGGCCGGCGCCGGCGACCTGCGGATTGGGATCGACCATCGCGGACACGACCCGCGCAATCCCGGCCTCGGCGATGGCATTCACGCAGGGCGGGGTGCCGCCGTAGTGCGAGCATGGTTCGAGTGTCACGTAGAGCGTGGCGCCGCGCGATGCCGTGCCGGCTCGCGCGAGCGCCTGCGTCTCGGCATGCGGCCGTCCGCCCGGCTGCGTCCAGCCCCGCCCTGCGATCACCGGTCCGTTTCCGACGTCGCTGACGACGACGGCCCCGACCGCAGGGTTGGGCCAGACGCGGCCGAGCCCGCGCCGGCCGAGCGCCAAAGCCAGTGCCATGAAGCGTTCGTCGATGGCCTTGCCAGTGTCCATCGCAGCGTGATGCAATCGATGTATGACTACTTCCGAGACATTGCCGCCGGCTTCGGCGGCTCGTCCTCGCCAGAGAGTTCTCCCAGCACCGCCTCGAAATCCTTGGCTTCGCGGAAGTTGCGGTAGACCGAAGCAAACCGGACATAGGCGACGTCGTCGAGGCTGCGCAGCGCTTCCATCACGCTCTCGCCGATCGTTTCCGAGGAGATTTCGCTCTCGCCCTGGGTCTCCAGCTCGCGCACGATCCGGGACACGACCTGATCGATGCGTTCGGGTTCGACCGGGCGTTTGCGCAACGCGATCTGTACCGAACGCAAGAGCTTGTCGCGGTCGAACGGAACGCGGCGGCCATTGCGCTTGATGACGATCAGTTCCCGCAGCTGCACGCGCTCGAACGTCGTGAACCGGGAATTGCAGGACAGGCACACACGGCGGCGGCGAATAACGGAGGAATCTTCCGTCGGCCGCGAGTCTTTGACCTGGGTATCGAGGCTGCCGCAATTGGGACAGCGCATAGAACCCTCTCAGTAGATTGGGAAGCGTCCAACGAGCGACTTCACGCGTGCACGCACCGCGCTCTCCGCGCGCGAATCCTCCTCGACGCCCTTTTGCGAGAGCGCGTCGAGCACTTCGGCGATCAGTTCGCCGACGTGGCGGAATTCGCCAATGCCGAAACCGCGCGTCGTGCAGGCCGGGGTGCCGAGGCGGATGCCCGAAGTAACAGTCGGCTTTTCCGGGTCGAAGGGAATGCCGTTCTTGTTGCAGGTGATGTGTGCGCGTCCAAGCGCCGCCTCCGCGACCTTGCCGGTGAGACGCTTTCCGCGCAAATCGACCAGCATCAGATGCGTATCGGTGCCGCCCGAGACGATATCGAACCCGTGCGATTTCAAAGTTTCGGCAAGCGCCTTCGCATTCTCCACCACGTTCCTGGCGTAGATCTTGAATGAGGGCCGCAGCGCCTCGCCGAAGGCAACCGCCTTCGCGGCGACCACATGCATGAGCGGCCCGCCCTGCAGACCGGGAAATACCGCCGAATTGATCTTCCGGGCCAATTCTTCATCGTCGGTGAGAATGAATCCCGCCCGCGGGCCGCGGAGCGTCTTGTGCGTGGTCGAGGTCACGACGTGAGCATGAGGAAACGGGCTCGGATGCGCGCCGCCGGCGACGAGGCCGGCAAAATGCGCCATGTCGACCACGAGGCAGGCGCCGACCTCGTCCGCGATCTCGCGGAAGCGGCGGAAGTCGATGATGCGCGGATAGGCGGAGCCCCCGGCAATGATAAGCTTCGGCCGATGCTCGCGCGCAAGCCTCGCGACCTCGTCCATGTCGATGCGATGGTCGTCGCGCCTCACCCCATAGGCGACAGGCTTGAACCACTTGCCGGACATGTTGACAGGCGAGCCGTGGGTCAGGTGGCCGCCGGCCGCGAGATTGAGGCCAAGAAACGTATCGCCCGGCTGCATGAGCGCCATGAAAGCCGCCACATTGGCCGAGGCGCCCGAATGCGGCTGCACGTTGGCAAACCGGCATCCGAAAAGCCGCGTCGCGCGCTCAATCGCGAGCGTCTCGGCGATGTCCACGTATTGGCAGCCGCCGTAATAGCGCCGCCCCGGCAGGCCTTCGGCGTACTTGTTGGTGAGCACCGAACCTTGGGCTTCGAGCACGGCCCGGCTCACGATGTTTTCGGAAGCGATCAGCTCGATTTCATCGCGTTGACGGCTTAGCTCTAACGCGATGGCCTCGGCTAGTTCCGGGTCGCCCTCCGCAAGCGTGGCCGTAAACAGCGAAGAAGCTTGCGTTTTCGTTGACGGTTCGGTCACAGACACTGGCGCTCTCCTTTGCGGGCCGCGATAGCATAGCCCCCGCCGAAGGCCAAGCTGTGGGGAGCCGCTTCGTAGGGTGTGCAACCGCGCGGCACGAACGGACCGCGTGCGCAAAATCGCTATTCGCGCGGTTGCGCACGCGGTCAGACCTCGACACGCGATTTTGCACACCCTACGAGGCCTCGTAGGGCGGGTTAGGCGCGGAGCCCAGTCCCATCCACTCGCTCTTGATCAGAGTCGCGCCGTAACCCGCCGTCCTCGCGTCGGCGGGTTACGCGGCCCGCTCACTACCGGAGCACAATCACGCGCTGCACGGCGGGCCGCTAACCCGCCCTACAATTACGCCACCAATTCATACGGCACCTGCGTCGGGCCGTATTGCTCGGTGACGCTCTTTGCGGCGGGATCGTAGCGTCGTTGCAGCACGGTGCCCTCGCCGAGGCGCTGACTGCGCACGATGATCGCGACCGAGCGCCTCGGCCCGCCCTGCTCTGCGTGGATTGCGTGCGGCGGCACCAGATCGACCTTGCCCTGCGTGCCGGTAGTAACGGAAGCGAGCTTCACGTCTGCATAGCCGGGGCGGCTTGCGTCATCGAGGCGATCATAGCGCTCGAGACTCTCCGAACCGTCGAGCACGCCATAGAGCACCCAGGCATCGGCATGGTCGTGAACGCTTCCTTTGCGCCCCGGTACGCGCACGACCGCGTTGATGACAAAGCCGTATTGCGGATCGACATGGAGCAGAAGATTCTTGTGGCCCTCGGTCGAAGGCCAGCGCGCCGAATGCGCCCGCAGGCCCTCGTCCTTGACGAACCGCTCAAGCAGCGGCTTTGCCGCTTCCATGCGGCGCCGGTTCTCGGAATGAGCCGCCCAGATGGCGCGCAAATCGCTGATGAATTTTTCGAATATCGGCAGTCTTGCGTTCGACATGAGTACACCTTCGTAGGGCGGGTTAGTCTTACTGCGTCAGAAACATCGTAGGGTGGGCAAAATCGCGTGGCACCGCCTGACAGCGTGGGCAACGGCGCCCGGCGCGATTTTGCCCACGCGGTCGGCATTGGAGAAGGCGCCGTTGCCCACGCTGCGGCGCGCTGCAACCCTGCCGCTACGCTCAGTCGCGCCGCCCTATTCGCAAAGCGGCTCGCCTTCTACGGTACAGCGGCGCAGCAGCCGGCGTTCCTCCTTCGGGAAATCGGTACGCGCGTGAATCGTGCAGCGGTTATCCCACATCAGGAAATCGCTGAGCTTCCACACGTGCTCGAAGATGAACTCGCGCCGCTCGCCGATGTCATAAAGCTGGTCGAGGATGGCGTCGCTCTCCTCTTTGCTCATCCCCTCGATGCGGGTCGTCATCAGGCGGTCGACGAACAGCGTCTTGCGGCCGGTCTCCGGGTGGGTGACGAAGATCGGGTGGGAATGGTGCGGGATGCCGCTGATGTCGCCGGAATCGTTGGCCTGCTTGGCACGATTGTACTCGTGGATGTGCAGCGCCTTCTTGCCGGCGAGCTTCTGCTTGAGCGCCGGCGGCACCGCCTCGTAGGCCTTGTACATGTTGGAGAACAGCGTGTTGCCGCCGGTCGACGGCAGCTCCAGGGCGTAGAGGAAGGTGTAGCGATAGGGGCGCGGCGTGTAGCCGGAATCGATATGGAACCAGAACTCGCCTTCGCCGAACGCGCCGATCGGCTTGCCGTCGACCTTGATGTTGCTGACCAGCAGCACCTTCTCGTTGTCCTGCTGGATGCCCTCGGCGCGGCTGCGCAACGCGTCGGGGGCCTGCTTGCGGCTGCCGAGGTCGCCGAAATAAGTGGCAAAGCGAAGCTGGTCATCCTGGGACAGCGTCTGGCCGCGGAACACCAGGACGAGATGCTTGCCCCAGGCGTCCTTGATCGCGCGAACCGCCTGTTCTGATAGCGGCCGCGTGAGGTCGACGCCGCTGACCTCGGCGCCGCAGGCGCTCGACAGCGGCGTGACCGTGATATCCATGACGTCGTCCATCGGACGGTTCCTCCGGAAATTTGAGCTCGCGCTTTGGTGTCTTTTAGCATGCAAGGGGTACGCGGGCCAAACTGGCCACCGCCAACACGGCGCGATTTTCAGGCCCCGGCGATGACCGCGGTCGGCGTGCGGTCGGCGGGCTTTGCGAAAGC
>DATBHB010000094.1:0-212799 GCA_036557705.1 Xanthobacteraceae bacterium | reverse complement strand
GCGCGACCACCGCCTCCTCACCCCGCGCCATCAGAATAAAGGCCGCGCCGACGAGTGGCAAAAAGGTTACGAGCGTGAGGAGCGGCCAGTTGCTCATGGCGATCGCCCTTCGCTCATCGCGGGAACAGGTACCAGGTGACGAGGGCGACGAGGCCGACCATCATCGCAAAGGCGTAATGGTAGAGATACCCGGTCTGCAGCCGGCTCGCTTGGCGGGCCAAGTCTCGGGTTACCGCAGCGACGCCATCCGGGCCCAGCCCGTCGATGACCGCGCCGTCGCCGGATTTCCAAAGCCCGTCGCCGAGCGCCATGGCCGGCCGGACAAAAACCGCGTCATAAAGCTCGTCGAAATACCATCTGTTCAAGAGGAACAGGTAAAGCGCTCGGAAGCTCGACGCGAGCCGCACCGGGATGGTCTTGTCGACGATGTAAAAAACATAAGCTGTGGCGATGCCCAGCAGGCCGAAGATCAGCGGCATGAAGCGGACGATCTGTGGGATCGCTTCCGCGCGAGCGAGCGAATCGTACTGCGGCAGCACCAGGATCGAGCTCTTCCAAAAACTCGCCCGCTCGTCGCCGACAAAGAAATCATAGCCGATAAAGCCGAAGACAGCGGCACCGGCGGCCAGAACGATGAGCGGTATCAGCATGACCCATGGGCTTTCATGGGCATGGTGCAATGTTTCTTCATCGGCGCGCGGTTCGCCGTGAAAGGTCATGAACATTACGCGGGCGATGTAGAAGGCAGTCATGAACGCCGCCACTGTGCCGAGAACCCACGCGTAACGGCCAACGGCGGTGCCGGCTGCCCAGGCTGCGTCGAGGATCGTGTCTTTCGAGTAATAGCCGGAGAAGAAGGGGATGCCGCTCAGCGACAGAGCGCCGATCCACATTGTTGCGTAGGTGATCGGGATCTTCCGCCACAAGCCCCCCATCCGGCGCATGTCCTGCTCGCCGCTCATCGCGTGGATCACCGACCCCGAGCAGAGGAACAACAGGCCCTTGAAGAAGGCATGGCTAAACAGGTGGAAAATCGCCGCTGCATAAGCGGAAACGGCGGCCGCCGCGAACATGTACCCAAGCTGACTGCAGGTCGATCAGGCGATGACCCGCTTGATGTCGTTCTGCGCCATGCCGATGCTGGCCGCGAACATCGCCGTCGTCCCGCCGATGACCCCGACGACGGCGAGGCCGGAGGGAGCGTATTCGAACATCGGGGACAGCCGTGCCACCATAAAGACGCCCGCCGTTACCATCGTTGCCGCGTGGATCAAGGCCGAAACCGGAGTTGGGCCCTCCATCGCGTCGGGCAGCCAGGTGTGCAGCGGTATCTGCGCCGATTTCCCCATCGCACCGATGAACAATAGGATGCAGGCAAGGGTCAGTGCATCGACCTGCCAGCCAAGGAACTCCATTGTAGTGCCGACGACCTTCGGCGCCGCGCCAAAGACGGTGCCGAAGTCGAGGGAGCCGAAGATCACGAAGGTTGCGAAGATGCCGAGGGCGAAGCCGAAATCGCCGACGCGGTTGACGATAAAGGCCTTGATCGCAGCGGCGTTGGCCGACGGCCGATCGTACCAAAAGCCGATCAACAGATAAGACATCAGGCCGACGCCTTCCCAGCCAAAGAACAGCTGCACGAAGTCGTTGGCCGTCACCAACGCCAGCATGGCAAAGGTGAACAAGCTCAAATACGCCATAAAGCGCGGGATCGACGGATCATGCGCCATGTAGCCAATCGCGTAGACGTGGACCATCGAGGAGACGATGGTCACGACGAGAATCATCACACCGCTCAAGGTGTCGAGGCGGAGCGACCACGTGACGTCGACCCCGCCGGCGACGATCCAGCTCGCCAACGGAATGACCCGCGCTCCGTCGCCGGCGAGAATATCGCGGAACAGGAACACCCCGAGCACCGCCGACAGCAGGAGCGCGCCGCAGGTGATCAGCTGCGCACCCCGGTCGCCGATCGCTCGGCCGAAGAGGCCCGCGATCACCGCGGCGAGGAGCGGCAGGAAAACGACGGCGACAGCCAATGCCTCAGCCCTTCATCATGCTGATGTCCTCGACCCGGATCGTGCCCCGGTTGCGGAAATAGACCACAAGGATGGCAAGTCCGATTGCCGCCTCCGCCGCCGCTACCGTCAGAACAAACATTGCGAAGGCCTGGCCGACGAGATCGTTCAGGAACACCGAGAACGCCACCAAATTGATGCTGACGGCAAGCAGCATCAGCTCGATCGACATCAACATGATGATCACGTTTTTCCGGTTGAGGAAGATGCCGAACACGCCCAGGGTAAACAGGATCGCTGCGACCGTCAGATAGTGCGCTAGGCCGACAGCCATCATCGGCTCCCGGTACCTACCGGAACTTTGACGACTTCGACCGACTGCGCGCGGGTGCGGGCCAGTTGAGCAGATACCGATTGCCGACGCACATCCGCCCGGTGCCGCAAGGTCAATACGATGGCCCCGATCATCGCGACGAGCAAAATCAGGCCTGCTACCTGAAACCCGAACAGGTACCGGGTATAGAGGATGTCACCGAGCGCGCGCGTGTTGGTCAGGCCGGTGCCGCCCGTGGCTGACGCGATGACCGCCGCACCGCGCATTTCCGGCGCCACTGTCCAGCTGCCGATAACGAGGACAAGCTCGGCGAGCAGGACAAACCCGATCAGGGCCCCTATCGGAAGATAGCGCACGAACCCGCTGCGCAGCTCCACGAAGTCGATGTCAAGCATCATTACGACAAAGAGAAACAGGACCGCGACGGCGCCGACATAGACGATGACCAGGATCATCGCCAGGAACTCCGCGCCGATCAGCACAAACAGCCCGGCCGCGTTGAAAAAGGCGAGGATCAAAAAGAGCACCGAGTGCACTGGGTTACGGGCCGAGACGACAAGCACACCGGAAGCGACTGCAACCACGGCGAAGACGTAGAACAGGATGGCTTGGACGATCATCGCGGTTTCAGCGCCCCCAAACCATGCCGTCCCTCTTATGCTTACCGGTACGGCGCGTCGAGCGCCAGATTCTTTGCGATTTCGGCTTCCCATCGATCCCCGTTCGCCAACAACCGCTCCTTGTCGTAAAGCAGCTCCTCGTGGGTCTCCGTCGCGAACTCGAAATTCGGACCCTCCACAATCGCGTCGACCGGGCACGCCTCCTGGCAATAGCCGCAATAGATGCACTTCGTCATATCGATATCGTAGCGTGTCGTGCGCCGGCTGCCGTCCTCGCGCGGCTCGGCCTCTATGGTGATCGCCAACGCCGGGCAAATCGCCTCGCACAGCTTGCAGGCAATGCAGCGCTCCTCACCGTTGGGATAACGCCGCAGCGCATGCTCACCGCGGAAGCGCGGCGAGATCGGCCCCTTCTCGAAGGGATAGTTGAGCGTCGGCTTGGGCTTGAAAAAGTAGCGCATGGCAAGCACGAAGCCCTGGAGCAGCTCCTTGAGGAAGATTGCGCGCGCTGCCTGGTCGAGTTTCATGACGCAACCTCTGGCCTGCCACCGGTTGGGGCACGGCCGCTTATCCGCCGCTGATCCGGTACCCGATCCAATAACCCAGACCGGCGAACACAAGCATGTCGACGGCCAGTACGCCACGGCGCAGCAAGGCGACCTCCCCGCCAGCATGCTGCTCCTGAGAATCGCGGCGCGCCGCAAGCCACCGCTCGACGGCATCGATCATGGTACCGTACACCGCGCCCGCGATCGCAATCCCGAGGATTGCGCCGATCAGGCCCGCAAGCGAAATGTCGATCATCGCGCTGCTCCGTCATTTCGCGGCAATCCCCGTATATTGCAAGACGGCCGCGACGATCGCGACCATGGCGAGCGTGGTCGGGAGGAAAACCTTCCAGCCCAACCGCATGAGCTGATCGTACCGATAGCGGGGAAAGACAGCCTTTGCCAAGGCGAACAGGAAGAACATGAAGAACGCCTTGAGCGTGAACCAGATCACTCCCGGTATGAAGGTGAACGGCGGGAACGGAAACGGCGACAGCCAGCCGCCTAGAAACAGGATCGTGCCCATCGCGCACATGGTGGCAATGGCGATGTATTCGCCCAAAAAGAACAGCAGGAATGGCGTCGAGGAATATTCCACGGCAAAACCCGCCACCAGCTCGGATTCCGCCTCGACCAGATCGAACGGGGTCCGGTTCGTCTCCGCCAGCGCCGAGATGAAGAACACGACGAACATCGGCAACAGGGGCAGCCAGAACCAGTTGAGCAAGCCCAAGCTGCCGTTCTGCGCCTCCACAATTGCTGAGAGATTGAGCGAGCCGGCGCACAGCAGCACGGTGATGAAAACAAATCCGATCGAGACCTCATAGGAGACCATCTGGGCTGCGGAGCGCAGCGCGGCCAGGAACGGATATTTGGAATTGGACGACCAGCCCGCCATGATGACGCCGTAGACCGTCAGCGAGGAGATCGCAAAAATGTAAAGGACGCCGACATTGATATCGGCGACGACCCAGCCGCTGCTGACGGGGATCACGGCCCAGGCCGACAATGCCAGTACCGCAGTGACCAGCGGAGCGAGGAGATAGACGCCCTTGTTTGCGCCGGCCGGGATCACCGGCTCCTTGAACACGAACTTGATCAGATCCGCAAACGACTGGAAGAGGCCCCACGGACCGACCACGTTGGGACCGCGGCGGATTTGTACCGCTGCCCAGATTTTGCGGTCCGCGTAAAGTACATAGGCAGTGATCAGGAGAAGCAGTACAAGCAGCAGCACGCTCTCCGCGACCATAATGATCAGCGGCCAGATGTAGTCGGTCCATATTTCAGTCATGGTTATTCGGCCGCAACTCGCGCCGTCCCCTCTTCGGCAATCGTGGAGCATTCGGCCATGATCGCGGAGGCGCGGGCGATGGGATTGGTGAAATAGAAGTCTTCGATGGCCGGTTTGAACGGATCTTTAACCGCGCTGCCGCCGATTGCCGCCAGCGCCTCGATATTGGACGGATTGCCCGGCGCGATCTGGCCCGCCCGCTGCATGTGGGGGTGGGCTGCGAACAGTGCCCGCCGCAAGGCGCCGAGCGAATCGTAGGGCAATCTTTGCCCCAGCGCCTCCGAAAGGGCGCGCAGGATGGCCCAGTCTTCCCGAGCCTCGCCCGGCGGGAACGAAGCGCGCGTCGCCATCTGCACCCGGCCTTCGGTGTTGACGTAGATCGCGGACTTCTCGGGATAGGCGGCGCCGGGCAGGATGACATCGGCGCGGTGCGCGCCACGATCGCCGTGGGTCCCGATATAAACTACGAACGCCCCAGGCTCGATCTCGATCTCGTCGGCGCCGAGAAGGAACAGGACATCGAGCGCGCCTCTTTTCGCCATGGCGGCTGCGAAAAGCCCGCCGGAGCCGGGGACGAATCCGATATCGAGCGCGCCGACACGTGCGGCCGCGGTGTGCAAAACAGCAAAGCCGTTCCAGTCGGCCGTCGCTGCCCCGGCGGCACAGGCCGCCTTGGCGGCAAGTGAGAGGATTGCGCGTCCATCGGCTCGGATTAGCGCGCCTTGGCCAATGAGCCAGATCGGGTGCTTCAAGTCTGTGTTTGGCTGCTCGGCAAGCCGGGCAAGGCTCTCCGGGCCGGCACCAAGATAAGTGTAGTCGTAGGTCAGATCGGCCCGGGGACCGATGACCGCGATCCGCAAATTGCCGGTACGCCAGCGTTTCCGGATCCGGGCATTAAGGACGGCGGCCTCCTTGCGCGGGTTCGAGCCGATGATCGTTAAAGCATCGGCCTGTTCGATGCCGGCAATGGTCGGATTGAAAATGTAGGAAGCGCGGCCGAACTTTGGATCGAGCGCCGAGCCGTCCTGGCGGCAATCGATATTCGCGACCCCAAGCCGCGCCATCAGGTCTTTCAGGGCGAACATCTCCTCGACGCCAGCAAGATCGCCGGCGATTGCCCCGATCCGGGTCCGCTCTACCTTTTTGACTCTCGCCGCAATGGCATTGAATGCAGCCGTCCACGTAGTCGGCCGCAACGCTCCATTCTCGCGGATGTAGGGCTGATCGAGCCGCTGGGTGCGCAATCCATCGACGACATGCCGCGTCTTGTCGGAAATCCACTCCTCGTTGATCTCCTCGTTGGTCCGCGGAAGAATGCGCATGACCTCGCGTCCACGGGTATCGATGCGGATGGCCGACCCAACGGCATCCATGACGTCGACCGACTCGGTCTTGCCGAGCTCCCAGGGCCGCGCCGCAAACGCATAGGGCTTCGCCGTCAGTGCGCCCACAGGGCACAGGTCGACCACGTTGCCCTGCAGCTCGGAGGTCATCGCCCGTTCGAGATAGCTGGTGATCTCCATGTCTTCGCCGCGTCCGATCGCGCCAAGCTCGGGCACGCCGGCCACCTCGGTCATGAAACGCACGCACCGCGTGCATTGAATGCAGCGGTTCATCGAGGTCTTGACCAGCGCGCCGAGATACTTGTCTTCGACAGCGCGCTTGTTCTCCTGGTAGCGGCTGGAGTCGACGCCGTAGGCCATCGCCTGGTCCTGGAGATCGCATTCCCCGCCCTGATCGCAGATCGGACAATCGAGCGGGTGATTGATAAGCAGGAATTCCATCACTCCCTGGCGCGCCTTGCGCACCATCGGCGAGCGGGTCTTGATCTGCGGCGGCTCGCCCTGCGGACCCGGCCGGCAATCGCGCACCCCCCAGGCACAGGAGGCGACGGGCTTGGGGGAGCCGACGAGTTCGACCAGGCACATACGGCAATTACCGGCAATCGAGAGCCGCTCGTGGAAACAGAAGCGCGGGATTTCCGCACCCGCAGCCTCGCAGGCCTGGAGCAGCGTAAACTCCGGCGGGACGTCGATTTCCTTATCGTCGACGATGAGCTTGGTCACCCGATCAAACCTTCTCTTCCAGCCGCTTCACGCGCTTCTTCAGGTTATCAATCTCCTTTTGAATCGTGTCGTGTCGCACATGCGTATGGCTGGCAAGCCCCAATGAAGTGATCATTCCTTCGTGAATATCGTCGAGCCGACGCTTAACTTGTTCGAACATCCGGCTATGCTCCACCATCGCGCGACCGTGCTTAGCCTGAGTTGCCTGAATTTCTCTGAGTATTCTGAGCACCAAATCACTTGGCTGCTTGGCCATGGCAATTCTCGCTATTCAGCCGCAATCCGCACCGGCTCAGGTTCCGCCTTTGCCGTATATTCATCGATGCGCCGCTCGATCTCGGGCCGGAAATGGCGCAGCAGGCCCTGCACCGGCCAGGCGGCGCCGTCGCCGAAGGCGCAGATGGTGTGTCCCTCGATCTGGGTCGTGACCTCCCACAGCATGTCAATCTCGCGCCGCTGTGCGCGGCCTTCCGCCATGCGGGTGAGCACGCGCCACATCCAGCCCATACCTTCGCGGCATGGCGTGCACTGGCCGCAGCTCTCGTGCTTGTAGAAATAGGAGATGCGCGCCATCGCGCGCACGATATCGGCAGTCTTGTCCATCACGATCACGGCGGCGGTCCCAAGCGCCGACTTGAATTCTCTGCATCCATCGAAATCCATGAGCAGCTTGTCGGCCTGATCCGGCCCTGCCGGAACGAGCGGCATCGAGGAGCCGCCCGGGATGACCGCGAGCAGGTTGTCCCAGCCGCCGCGCACGCCGCCGGCATGGGTTTCGATCAATTCGCGCAACGGAATGCCCATGGCTTCTTCGACATTGCAGGGGCGCTCGACATGTCCCGAAATGCAAAAAAGCTTCGTGCCGGTATTGTTCGGCCGGCCGATTGAGGCGAACCACGCCGCGCCCCGCCGGCAAATATCGGGCACCTGAGCAATCGTCTCGACGTTGTTCACAGTGGTCGGACAACCATAGAGGCCGACATTAGCCGGAAATGGCGGTTTCAGACGCGGCTCACCCTTCTTGCCTTCCAGGCTTTCGAGGAGAGCGGTTTCTTCGCCGCAGATATAAGCTCCGGCGCCATGGTGGACATAAACGTCGAAATCCCAGCCGTTGACGGTATTGCGGCCGATGAGCCGGGCCTCGTAGGCCTGATCGATTGCGGCTTGCAGGCGCTCGCGCTCGCGAATGAATTCGCCGCGAATGTAAATGTAGCAGGTATGGGCGCTCATGGCGAAACCGGCAATAAGACAGCCCTCGACCAGGAGGTGTGGGTCGTGCCGCAGGATCTCCCGGTCCTTGCAGGTCCCGGGCTCCGATTCGTCGGCGTTGACGACGAGATAGTGCGGACGATCGCCCACTTGCCGGGGCATGAATGACCATTTCAGTCCAGTCGGGAAGCCCGCACCGCCGCGCCCGCGCTGCCCGGACACCTTGACCTCGTTGATGATCCAGTCGCGCCCCTTCTCCACGATTGCCTTGGTCCCATCCCAGGCGCCGCGTGAGCGTGCGCCTTTTAGGCCCCAATCATGGAAGCCGTAGAGATTTGTGAAGATGCGATCCTTGTCGTCGAGCATCATTGCCTCGAACTGTCGGCAGCCGGCTGCTTTGGCGCGGGCGCCTCATGCACATTGGCAGCGTCGCCTGGCTTCTTGGCATCCTCGTCGCTCAGGGCCGGACCGGGCGAAGTGCCGTTCATCCGCTTATAGATCGTAGGGTCGGTCAGCGTAGTCTGCCGTCCCAGCGGCGCGGAGAACTGGCGCGCGACCTGGGGTCCCGGTTTGGGTGTTCGACCGGCCCCGAGATCATCGAGGATCCGCTCGAAACTCTCTGGCGTAAGGTCCTCGTAATAATCCGCGTTGATCTGCACCATCGGCGCGTTCACGCAGGCGGCGAGGCACTCGACCTCGATCCAGGAAAACTTGCCGTCCGTCGTGACGTGATGCTGCTCGCCGATCCGGCGCCGGCAAACGTCTTTAAGCCGTTCCGAGCCGCGCAGCATGCACGGCGTCGTCCCGCAGAGCTGGACATGGAATTGCCCCACCGGCTCGAGGTTGAACATCGTGTAGAAGGTTGCGATTTCAAGCACCCGGATATTGGCCATGCCAAGAAGCTCAGCCACATGCTCCATGGCCATGCGCGGCAACCAGCCTCCGCATTGTTCCTGCGCTCGCCAAAGCAGCGGGATGACAGCCGATTGCTCCCGGCTTTGCGGGTACTTCGCGATCTGCTGCTTCGCCCAGGCGAGATTATCCTGCGTGAAGGCGAAGGCTTTCGGTTGAAGCTCGGGCGCGGCAAGGCGGCGGACGGCCATGCTTAGCTCCCGAAGCCCGAACCAAGTGCCGCACCACCGGACGAAGGCAGTCCAAGCAGCGCCGCAACCGAAACCGACATGCCCGGCGGGTTCAGAGCAATCTCTCCTTCACTCACGATACGTGTATCGAGAGTGCCCTGCCGGTTGCGTTGGTGATGCACGACGACCCGCTTTTCCGAGAAGATAATAAGGTAGTGATGAACACTTGGGACCGAGAAATATTCGACGAGCTTGGCATCAGTATTATCGTGCTCACTTGATCGCGAGACCACTTCAACGACAATGAGCGGGGATTCGATGAGCATTGCGTCCGGATCCGGTTCGGCTCCGCAATGGACCAATACATCGGGAGTCCGCACAGTATGGTCGCTGATCGCAATACCGACCCCGTCGACGAGGACCACGCAGTCCAAACCGGCCTTTCGCACCGCATCATCAAGCGCCCGCCAAGCCGAGGCTTTGGCCCGATTATGACGAACCGTATCCCTCGTCATGGCAACGACTGCGCCATCCACGAGCTCATAGCGGTCATCCGGCCGTGCCTCGGTCCAGCCGAGAAACTCGGCCACGTTCATACGCTGCGCCGGAGCGATGGTTGTGCTCACCGGTCCACCTCCCCGAAGACGATGTCGAGCGAACCGAGTATGGCCGACACGTCGGCAAGCATGTGGCCGCGGGTAACGAAATCCATGGCCTGAAGGTGGGCGAAACCCGGAGCCCTGATCTTACATTTGTACGGCTTGTTGGTGCCATCGGCCACGAGATAGACGCCAAATTCGCCTTTGGGCGCCTCGACAGCCGCATAGACTTCGCCGGGCGGCACGTGATAGCCCTCTGTATAAAGCTTAAAATGATGAATGAGCGCCTCCATGGAGCGCTTCATCTCGGGGCGTCGCGGCGGCACAATCTTGTGGTCGAGGACGGTAACGGGCCCCTCCCCTTCCGGTGAACGGAGCTTCTCGACGCATTGCTTCATGATCGAGGCGGACTGGCGCATCTCCTCCATGCGGATGCAATACCGATCATAACAATCTCCATTTTTGCCCACCGGAATGTCGAATTCCATCTCGGAATAGCACTCGTATGGCTGCGCTTTGCGCAGGTCCCACGCCGCGCCGGAGCCGCGCACCATCACGCCGGAAAAGCCCCAAGCCCAGGCGTCCTCAAGACTGACCACCCCGATGTTCACGTTGCGCTGCTTGAAAATGCGGTTGTCGGTCAGCAATTCTTCCAGGTCGTCGCACACCTTGAGAAATGGGTCGCAGAACGCTCCGATGTCGTCGATGAGTTTCGACGGCAAGTCCTGATGCACGCCGCCGACGCGGAAATAAGCCGCATGCATCCGGCTGCCCGAGGCACGCTCATAGAATCCCATCAGCTTTTCGCGCTCCTCGAATCCCCAGAGCGGCGGCGTGAGCGCACCGACATCCATCGCCTGCGTGGTGACGTTGAGAAGGTGGGAAAGGAGCCGCCCGATTTCGCAGTAGAGGACGCGGATGATCTGGGCGCGCCTGGGAATCTCAACGCCCAAAAGCCTCTCAGCCGCCAGGCAAAATGCATGCTCCTGGTTCATCGGCGCGACGTAATCGAGCCGGTCGAAATAGGGGATCGCCTGCAGATAGGTCTTGTGCTCGATCAGTTTTTCTGTGCCGCGGTGGAGGAGCCCGATATGCGGATCGACACGGTCCACCACCTCGCCGTCGAGATCGAGCACGAGGCGCAAGACCCCGTGGGCCGCGGGGTGTTGCGGCCCGAAATTGATGGTGAATTTGCGATCGGCGATGTCGGTCACTATTCGCTCTTCTTCTCATCGCCGGGCAGCGGATAGTCAGGCCCTTCCCAAGGCGAGAGGAAATCGAATGTCCGGAACTCCTGTGCAAGCCGGACCTTGTCGTAGACGACGCGCTTCTGCTCGTCGTCGTAACGGACCTCCACGAACCCGGTGAGCGGAAAGTCCTTTCGGAGGGGATGACCTTCAAAGCCATAGTCGGTCAGCAGGCGGCGCATGTCAGGATGGCCAGCGAAGAGGATGCCATAGAGGTCGTAGGCTTCTCGCTCGAACCAGTTGGCGCCGGGATACACCTCGGTGACCGAGGGTACCGGCATGTTCTCGTCGACTTCGATCTTGATCCGGATGCGGCGATTAAGTCTCGGCGACAGCAGGTGGTAAACCACATCGAACCGGTGCTCGCGGCCGGGCCAATCGACCGCGGTAACATCGATTATGCTCCAGAACTGGCAGCGCTCGTCATCGCGCAGAAACCTCACGACCTTGACGATGTCGCTGGGATTCGCAGTGATCGTCAATTCGCCATTCGCGATCTGATGTCCTGTCACAGAGCTGGCAAGAGCGTCGGTGATCATTCCTGCGAATTGCCCGAGCGTGTCCTCCAAGGTACTGTTCATCGTTCAATCGTGCCGGTACGCCGAATTTTCTTTTGCAGGAGCATTACTCCGTAGAGGAGCGCCTCGGCAGTCGGCGGGCAGCCTGGAACGTAGATGTCCACCGGCACAATACGGTCGCAGCCCCGCACTACCGAATAGGAATAATGGTAATAGCCGCCGCCGTTCGCGCAGGAGCCCATGGAAATGACGTAGCGTGGCTCCGGCATCTGGTCGTAGACCTTGCGCAGCGCGGGGGCCATCTTATTGGTGAGCGTTCCGGCCACGATCATCACATCCGATTGGCGGGGCGATGCGCGCGGAGCAAAGCCAAAGCGCTCGGCGTCGTAACGCGGCATCGACATCTGCATCATTTCCACCGCGCAGCAGGCAAGCCCGAAAGTCATCCACATCAGCGAGCCGGTTCGCGCCCAGGCAATGAGATCGTCGGCCGCGGTGACCAGAAAGCCCTTGTCGGCAAGGTCTTCCTTGAGTCCGACGAAATACGAGTCCTCTGCTTGCAGTGCTTTGCTGGTGTGCGGGTCGATAATGCCCGCGCCGGCCGCAGCGACCGCAGCAGATCGAGCTATCAATCCCATTCCAGCGCTCCTTTGCGCCACTCATATATGAAACCGATAGTCAGAACGCCAAGGAAGATGATCATCGACCAGAAGCCGTAAACCCCGACATCGCGGAAGGCGACCGCCCAGGGGAACAGGAAGCTCACTTCCAGGTCAAAGATGATGAACAGGATCGCAACCAAGTAGTAGCGAACATCGAACTTCATCCGTGCGTCGTCAAACGCGTTGAAGCCGCACTCGTAGGCGGAGAGCTTCTCGGGATCGGGCTGCCTATAGGCAACGAGGAAAGGCGCAACCAGCAGCACCAAGGCGATCACTGCGGCGACCGCCATGAAGACGATGATCGGGAGATAAGCAACCCACAGTTCGCTCATGGCATTCTGATCCTGCTCGCGTATCCCGCTCTTGAGCGGCGGAATCAAGCAGGCTTACCGCAGTGCAAAATGGGTGGCAAGGCAACCCTCCCCTGGAGGTCTGGAGGCCTGGAGCGGGGAAGATCGGCGTGCCGATTGCACGCCGCGGTCGCGATGGAGCGCCGGATTGGCGCACGCGTCCTTCGGTGTCGATCTGCCCCTGCCTCAGGGCAGTGTGAACGCCAGCGTCTCGGCGGTCACTCCGGCGCCGCCGCGCGTGCTCGAGCCGCCGATAAAATAGGCGGCGGGGCCAACTGCCGCGGCGCCCATCGCGTGCCGGCCCAGCGTAAGGGGCGTAAGCTTCGCCCATCGGCCAGTCTTGATTTCGTAGCCTTCCACGTTTTTCAACGCGCTCCCAGGACCGGTCGCATCGGCCTCTCCGCCCACGACGACGATCAGGCCTTTGTACTGCGTAATGCCGACGCTCGACCTTGGCGTTGGCATCGGGGGCGCCGAACTCCAGGAATCAGCCGCGGGATCATAAACGTCGTGCTGGGACTGATTGGTATTGGTGCTGAGAATGCGCCCGCCGATCGCATGAATTTTGCCGTCCACAACGATCAGGCCGATGTGATCGCGCGCGGTCGGTAATGGCGCAACCTTGCTCCATCGCCCGGTTGCCGGATCGAACACGTCGTGATCTGCCATCGTGGGGCCGTTCGAAGCACCGCGTCCGCCGATGACGTGGAGCTTCCCGTCGAGCGCGACGGCGGAAGGCGATCCGCGTGGGCTCGGGAGATTTGGAAGCGTCCTCCACGAATCGCTTGCTGGATCGTATTCGAATGCAAAGTCGACCGGCGCGCCATGCGCAGGCGCGGTAAACCCGCCGAACGTGTAGATCTTCCCGTTGAGCAGCGCGACCGCGAGATGGTGCGACCCCCGCGGCATCGGCGCACGGCTCGACCAGGTGTCGGCCGCCGGATCGTAGACTTCGTTGCGGCGGATCTGCGCATCCGCATGCGCGGTCCCGCCAAGCACGTAGATTTTCCCATCGAGCACCACCGCGCCGACATCCTCGCGCGGGGCCGGCATCGGCGCCTTGACCGACCACACGCCTTGGGCCGCCGCCGGGCTTGCTCCAGCAAGGCCAACCAGAAGCCCCCACGCAAGAACGCGTTTCGCAGGATTGACCATCTGATTCTCCCTGGTCGAATAGCCATGAAATGTCTGGCCGGCAGCGCAGCTCACTGCGTGCCGGCCAAAGCGTCTTAACACCACCTTCCGGATTATTCGAGCGGCTCGACTTTCACGATCGAGGCGCCGTGATTGTTGCCGACCCAGAGCACACCGGGCTTGGTTCTGTCATCGATGAACACTCGCCGGATATTAGTCGAATGCGGCAATTGGTATTCCGTGTATTGCCCGGTCTTGATGTCGAGGCGTGATACCCGGTCGGTCAGCATCGAGCCGGTCCAGGCTTCGCCATTGCGGCCGGCCTCCGCGTCATAGGGCGCGCTCCAAGGAGTGGGAACCTTCCACTCCTTGATCTTTCCGGTCTCGGGATCGAGCATGGCAATCGCCATGCCGCGAAACTCGGCAAACCACAGACGGCCCTCGTCATCGACCCGCCCGCGGCGGGGCGTCGAATTCGGCGTCGGCGTCAGATAAACGGTCTCCTGCTTGGTCTTGGCGTCGATCTTGACGATATTGCCGGCCGAGAAATCGAGGAGATACGCGTTGTTCTCGGCATCCGAGTGGATGCCGTAGGTCCCGATTCGCTTGCCGGTCCGTGGATCCTTGGGCGCGCCAAGATTCTCGAATTTATTGGAGGCGAGGTCGAGCCGATAGATGTTGGTTCCGTCGGAGTTCTTGATCCACACCTTTTGGTCTGTCGGGGTCCCCTCCACGGCGAGATGGCCGAGCTGACCGCCGGCGGTGTCCCACTCCTTCGGAGTTGACCACATCGTAAACTTCTGGGTCTTGCGGTCGAATTTGGCGATGGCGCTCTGATACATCACGCCGATCCACGGGTTGCCGTCTTTGTCGATTTCGAGATCGAGCGTGCCGAGCGGCCAACCGGGCTTTACCACCGGAATCGGATACTGCGTGACCTTGCCCGTCTTAGTGTCCATCTTGCCGAGGAACATCTGGCCGAAATCGGAGTACCAGGCGTTCCCCTCCTTATCGAGCATCACGTCGTGGGGCTGGATCTTGCGGTCCGGCAGGTCGAACTCGGTGATGATGACCTTGGTCGATTTGCCGGTCAGGCGCGGCAGCGTCTTGAGCGGATATTGCCAGGTCACCTGCTGGCTCAGGTTGACTGTGGTGAGCCATTCGGCGGTATCTCTGGCGTCACCGCGGCCGCGGTCGCGGAGGAAGTTGCCCGCAAGCCGCTGCGGATGGATAGGCATGCTGCCCGGATAGTACCCGCTCATTCGCCGGAATATCTGCTGGAATTCATCGGCGTTGTGCGTTGACCGCACGATCCGCTGGAGGGAATGGCACCCCGTGCAATTGAGCAGGAATTTTTTCTGTTCATCGGTGCCCGGCATGCTCAGCAGCCATTCGGCATTGGTGAGTTGCTGCGAGAGGTCCTTCGCCTTTTGTAGCTTGAGATCGGCCTTGGCTTCCTGCCCAGCCGCGATATCGGCGGAATTCAATCCGGGCAGCTCATAGCCTGCCGCGCGTGCGCCAAGCGTGTAATGTCCGGGCCCGAGCCGGTCGGCCGGAAACGCGAAGCGGCCCTGCGCGTCGGTCACGACGCTGATCGTGATGGTCGAGCCATCTTTTTTGGCGCTTACCACCACACCTTCCATGGCGCCCTCTTCAACGGAACTGACCTGCCCGGCGAGAGCGAGGCCCGCTTGCGCCAATAAAGGATCGAAGCTCGCGCCGGCGAGGGATGTCGCGCCGGCGATTGCGGAAGCAAGCAACGCGTTGCGTAGGTGCATGGGTTTTCCTTTGCGCTTGCGGAGTTGATCACGCTTGCCATTTTACTTCGGAGCAATGCTAAAGCCGACGCAGAATGCGTGCAAGGCTGTAGCCCGGATGAGCGGGCTCGCTTTTCGTTCCTGGCGACGGCCTCTGAGCGTCGCTCCACCCTGGCTACGGTGCCGGCACAGCCTTATCGAGCCAATCGACGATCACCTGTGCGATCGCGTCGCTGTTCTTCTCCATCATCATCATATGACCGTTTCCGTGCAGGCCGATGTCCGCGAGCTTGACGAAGGACACATCGACGCCGGCCTGTTTCAGGTAGCCGACAGTGCAGTGGTTGTAAGGGGCATAAAACGACGCCTCGGACGCCAGGTAAAGAACGGGCCGGTCCCCGACTGCGACGAGCTTGCGTGCCGGCTCCTTCTGCCGCCAGCACTTCGCGAGATCCGGCGCCTGGGCTTTTTGCTCCTGAACGAACTGGAGCGGCGATTCGGGCGTGACCGGCGGATCGTAGACAAGCGGGATATCCGTCGGCCCGTATCTTTTGAGCCTCGGGTCATCGCGGAATAATTCGGTGCCCTGGACCCTCTCGGCATTCGCGAAGGACATTCCGAAGCGCGGCTCCCCGGGCACGACCACGTCATGAACGGGCGGTCCGGTCGGCTCCGCGGCCACAATGGCTTTGACCAGCGCCGGCCGATCCTGCGCGAGCGGCCAAGCGTATTGGCCTGATTGCGAATGGACCAGCACGATCGACGGCCCGATGCGGTCGAGCAGAGCCGCGAGCATGTCGACATTCATCTTCGACTGCAGCCCGCGGTTTTCCATCGATGGAACATTGGAGGCAAAATAATCATCGAACGCGGGATCTCCCGGTTCGGCTTTGCCGGGCCACTGCGTGTGCAATTTCGCCTGCGGCCAGAGGTCGTATTTCTCACTGGTCGAGAACCGCTGCATCACGTATTCGCGAGTCTGCGTCCGGGACGGGCCGTAGACGTCGGCGATGTAGGCCGAGCGCCCGCGCGCGACCTGGTCGACGATGTAAACCGCGTAGCCGTGGCGCAGGAAATAGATTGCCCATCCGTCGCGGCCGTCGGGCGTGGTGATCCAGCCGCTGCCGGTCTGGCTGCCGCCATGAACCAGCACGATCGGATAGGGATGCGTCTGCCGTTGCGGAATCTGGTATTGAACGTAACCCTGCCCGATCATCGGCATGTCGCCGTTGCTTTCGACATACCTGCCGCCGATATAGAAATTGCCCTCTTTGGCGATCACCAGAGGCTCATTGGCGGCGCTGGCGGGTTGCGGCGCAGCCCGGATTAGAAATGGCAGCAGCGCGCCAACGGCGATGGCAGTTCTGACGAATTTCATAGGGACCTCCCCTCTACTTCACCAGGCACGAAGCGGCTTGGACTTCACGCGGCACAAAGCGGCTTAATGCGCTTGGCATCTTCGGGTTTGAGATTCCGCCGCGCCATTTTTAGGTCGTAGTGAGTTTGAAGATTGACCCAGAATTCCGGACTGTTGCCGAAGTACAAGCTCAAGCGAAGCGCCGTATCAGCCGTGATGCGTCGGCGATTGTTCACGATTTCTGCGATCCGGTTCGGCGAAATACCAACCGCCTTTGCCAATTGGCTTTGTGAGAGACCATACGCAACGAGGAACTCCTCCTTGAGGATTTCCCCAGGCGTTACCGGTGCAAATTCATCTTTCGCCATATCCTCCTCCATCAATGGTAGTCTACGACCTGAACTTCGTACGCATGGCCCTCAATCCATTTGAAAATTACGCGCCACTGATCGTTGATCCGGATTGAATAGAACTCTTGCAGGTCGCCCTTGAGCTTCTCCAAGCGGTTCGATCGCGGGATCGCCAAGTCGTCCAGCCGGCCCGCCGCATTTAGCGATTCAAGTTTGCGTTTGGCTCGACGCGCGAATCCCTCGAATTGCCGCACCCGGTCATCCCGTGAAAAGAGCCTTGGTGGCGTTATCGCCAAATGATCGAATCATTAGCCCCACATCCTACCGCATACCGGGATACGGTCAACATGGGCATCGGGCACGCTTGGGCCGGTAGCTGAGTGCTCTCCCGTCCCGGTTTTCAGGGCGGGGCCGGCGTGGCATTATTGGCCCGGAGGATTTTACCGATGAAAAGATGCTGCAAGTCCTTTCTGGCAACCTCGGGTGCAGCCTTCTTGGCGAGCACGGTGGCGGCGTTCGGGGCCGACGTGACTTATGAGCGGCTGCGCAACCCCGAGCCGCAGAACTGGCTGACCAATCACCATGACTATGGCTCGCAGCGTTATTCGCCGCTCGACTTGATCAACCGATCGAATGCGAGAAATCTCAAACTCGCGTTCACGGTCCCGATCGGCGGCAAGACCGGCAACGAGTACATCGAAGCGACGCCTCTGGTCGATAACGGTTTCATGTATCTCACGGACGTGTGGGGTATCGTCTACAAGCTCGACGTGCGTTCCGGCACGCATGCGCCAGTGGTCTGGAAGATGGACCCGCATCAGCAGAAGCCCGATCGCAATCGTGGCGTCGCCTTGTGGGGCAATCTCGTCATCTCGGTCACCGGCTACGACGGCCGCATCATCGCAACGGACGCCGAAACCGGCCAGGTCGTCTGGGACAAGAAGCACAGCGACAATCCCGACCTCGAATTCTCGGCGGCGCCGCTCGCCCTTGGCGATGCGATCCTCGTCGGTGCGTCCGGGGGCGACAACGGGGTGCGCGACTGGCTGGCGGCTCTTGATCCGAAGACCGGCGAGCAGAGATGGAAGACATTCATCGTCCCGGCGCCCGGCGAGCCTGGAAGCGAGACCTGGAAAGACAAGGCCAATGCGTGGCAGACCGGCGGCGGCGCGCTTTACGTCACCGGCTCTTACGATCCACAGACCAACCTCACCTATTGGGGGACCGGCAATCCGGTGCCGCGTTACGATTCATCGTACCGGCCGGGAGACAATCTGTTCACCGACAGCTCCGTCGCATTCGATGCGGCGAGCGGAAAAATGCAATGGTATTTCCAGCACACCCCCAACGATAACAAAGATTACGATTCGACGGGACCACAGATCATCATCGACGGCAGGGTGAACGGCGAGGACCGCAAGCTTCTCATTCACGCGAACCGCAACGGCTTCGAGTACATGCTGGACCGGCTGAACGGCCAGTTCCTCAAATCCGTTCAGTATTCGCAGAAAGTCACGTGGACCAAGGGTCTCGACCCCAAGACCGGGAAGCCGGTTGATTACGATCCGCGCAAGGATGTGCAGAACTTCGCCATCGACTGGCCCGGCGGCGCCGATGTGGTCAAGAATGCCTGCCCGGATGTTCATGGCGGAACCAATTTCTGGCCCCCGTCCTACAGCCAGAGGACCAGGCTTTTCTATATCGCCGGCAACGAAGGCTGCGCCGACATCATTCCCGACCTGACTGCGCATGTGCGCGGCAAATTTACCGGCGGCAACTATCGCAACGAAGCCCGCATCACTTCGGATTTGGTCGTAGTCGATCCGGTTTCCGGCGAGGTGAAGGCGCGCAAGGAAGAGCCTTATCCCAACCATTCCGGCGTGCTCACCACCGCGGGCGGCATCGTGGTGACGGCGCTCCTTGATGGCACCGTCGCTGCCTATGACGACCAGACGCTCGATGAGCTCTGGAAGTTCAACACTGGGACCGGCTTCGTGGTGCCGCCGATGACCTACGCGGTCAACGGCATGCAGTACATCGCGATCGCGTCGGGCCTCAACGGCGTTGCCCGAGCGAAGCTCGCGCACTCGCCTGAGATGAAGAACCAGAGCAACGCGACAATGCTGTTTGTGTTCGCAGTGCCGTAATGGCGCGAGGAAAGCGCATGAAAATCGCACTTATGCTTGGAACGCGGATTGGCGCGGCGTTCGTGATTGTTTTGGCTCTCGCCTCCGTGGGCCTGAGTGCCCAAGAGCCGTTCTACAAGGGCAAGACGATCTCGCTCATTGTCGGATCGAGCCCCGCCGGCGGTTACGACACCTATGGGCGCCTCCTCGCCCGCCACTTGGGCAAGCACCTCCCCGGCCAGCCGACCTTCGTCGTGCAGAACATGCCGGGCGCGGGCGGTTTGCGCGCTGCAAACCAGCTCTACAACTTGGCAGCCAAGGACGGCACGGTCATCGGTATTTTCGATCAGGCGGTGTTTCTCGATCAGCTGCTCGGCGCCGGGACGCTGCGCGGCGACGTCAAGCGCTTCAACTGGATCGGGCGCCTGTTCGGCAACAGCGCGGTCCTGTTTGCGTGGCATACGGCTGCAGTAAAAAAGATCGAGGATGCGTTCACGCACGAGCTTATCGTGGCCGCGAGCGGATCCTCGTCGCGACTTAACTGGACGGCACTCAATGCGCTTACCGGCACGAAATTCAAGATCTTGACGGGCTACGAGAGCCCGCAGGCCGCGAAGATCGCCATGGAGCGCGGCGAGGTCGAGGCGCTGAGCCTGCCCTGGCCGGTGCTGCGGACCGAAAATCCCGATTGGCTGCGCGAGAAGAAGATCAACCTGCTGCTGCAAACCGGGATCGAGAAGAACCGCGGGCTTCCCGATCTGCCGCGGATGATCGATCTTGCGAAAACGGACGAGGATCGCCAGGTGCTCGCGATTTTTGCCTCGTCCTCGGTAATCGGCCGCTCCTTCGTGGCGCCGCCGGGTGTTCCAAAGGAGCGCGTTGAAGAGCTGCGCGCGGCTTTCACTGCTATGCTAAGCGACCCTGAATTCCTTGCGGACATCAGGCGGATGAATTTCGACCTCGAACCCATGCCCGGAGCCGAGTTGCAAACGTTCCTCGCCAAGGATTATCCGCCGGCCGCGCTTGAGCGCGCCCGCGAAATCGCGCGGAAGGTGGGGAATTAATAGTAGGGCGGGTTAGGCGCGCGCCCGGCGCCCTCCACTCGCGTTACTTGCAAGCGCGCGCCGTAACCCGCCGCGGCCCGCCGAGATGGCGGGTTACGCGCCGCCTTCGTTGCACCTATCGAATGGAGCAACATTGGACGGGCGGCGCTAACCCGCCCTACTGCTCCAAGAACTTCAATTTCCCCGACCATTTTCGCTCGACCTCGGCCGCATAGGCCGGATCGATGGCGTTCACCTTGGGGAATTTATCTTTCCAGGCGAAGGGCCGCACCGCGTAGATGATGATACGGCTGTTGGTCAGGTCGCCTTTGGCGCGGCGCTCCGGCAACAGCATGGGATCGATCGAGCCGGTCCAAACGCCGTCAATGATATCGGTCGCCGTGCGCGGGTCCCAGCGCGTCGCCACCGCCCACATCACCTCGGCCGGATTGGTGATGTCGATGTCGTCATCGACGATGATGATGATGCGGCCGAGATAGGTGCTCGATCCGCAGCCCGCAGCCACGAGGCCCGCCATCTTGGCGTGACCGGCATGCTGCTGCTCGATCGCAATGACGTTGATGAAGCGCGAACCGCCGCCCGGCACTTTCCACACGCCCTTGATGCCCGGCACGCCGGCGGCTTCGAGATCGTCCCACAGCGCAGCAGCGCGAAAGAGAGCGGAGCCCGCGGTACCGAAATAGGTGCCGGGATAGATCGGCCGTGCCGGAGGAGTGGCGCACTGGATCGGATCGTTGCGGTGATAGATCGCGCGGACCTGCAACACCGGTTCGGGACCGCTCGACGTGTAATATCCCGGCCATTCGCCGAACGGCCCCTCCTCGACGGCGAGCTCTTCATCCGACGGCATGAAACCCTCGTAGACCAGCTCGGCATCGCACGGGAACGGCACGCCGGTGACGCGGCCCTTCACCAGCTTGATCGGGCGGCCGAGCCGCCCGCCGGCGATATCGAACTCGCAAGCCTCTTTCGGGGCGGTCGAAGCTGCCGCCGCGCCCAGCGCCGGCGCCTGCCCGACCGACACAACCATCGGGCAATGCTTTCCGCGCGCCCACCACTTTTTGCGGATCAGGTCGGCGTGCTTGCCGGGCTCGATGAAGATCGAGAGCGTGCGCTTGTCGCGGACGGAAACCCGATAAGTCCCGGCGTTCACCCAGCCGCTGTCCGGATCCTGCGCGATCACCATGCATTCGGTGCCGATATATTGGCCGCCGTCATTGGCGTGCCATTTCGGCGCCGGGAACGCGAGGATATCGACCTGATTGTCCATAAGGACATTTTCAAAAACCGGGCCGTGATTGACTTGCTCGGAGGCAATCGGCTCCGAGTGCGCCCGGGCGTGCTTGCGGTAGTTCTGGACAAGCTCAAGGCCGACGCCCTCGTTGAAGACGCGCGAAGAACGCACGTTACAAACGACGCGATAGTCTTCCGGATAGCCCTTGATCTTGCGGAACAGCAGGATCGGCGGCATCGGCTTGCGCAGGCTCAGCTCGTAGAGCGCACCCATTTCGAGGTGCGGATCGGCGCCCTCGATTGTTTCCAGCTCGCCAATATCGGCCGCCAGTTCGAGGCACCAGCGCAGGTCGCCGGCCGCGGCGAGCCGCTGGGCCGGATCGAGAGACTTGCTCATATCGGAATCCAGGTGGGCGATAAGAGCGGCGACAGAACAGCATGCGCCGCTGGAGCCCGACCTGTTACAGGGAAAGCAGGATAGTTTCAACGCTGGGAGAAGCTCTACTCGCGCGCTTCCGTAGGGGAGGGTTTGAAACCCGCCCCTACCCGCGCATGCGCTTGCTCAAGAAAATCAGTAGGCGCTACTTGCGGCTGCCAGATCCGACAGTGGCAGCCGTGTCCTTGCTGAGTTGCTCGGCCATCTGCAGATGCATCTGGAGGTGCGGCAACGTCTCCTTGGCATACATTCCCGCCGCGTCATTCATCTTGGCTTCGGTCTGATACTCCTTGATGTCTTTCTGGTGATCCTGGACCATTTCCTGTGCGAATTCGCGGTCGAAAGCGGCACCTGAGAGCTTCGACAGTTTGTCATAGACTGCTTTCTGTTGCGCATTCGGCTCGGTGGGCGCCATGACGCCCATCTGTTTCGCTACCTGCATCGCGTTCTGATTGGCTTCAGAATGATCCTTCTGAAGCGTCTGGCCAAACTTCTTGGCCTCTTCGCTCTGTCCTTTCTGCTGCGCAAGCTGACCGACCTTCACCTCCGCCAGGTTGCCCTGGATCGCATTGGAGATGAAGGTTTCACTGGCCTTGTCGGCCGCCGGAGCGCCCGACACGCTGCAAAGCAGCGCGGCGCCGATTGTCATTCCAAGAACACTCGTTTTGACCATGTCTGACCTCCGAGACTTGCTTCTGGTCGAACCAACGTCATCGTTGCAGACATGTTCCGACTCCCTACGCTTGCAACAGCGGACGCAGGCTCAGCACCGAATCAAGCCGGTCGAGCCCGCCGATCGCGGCGACAAGCGCAATCGTCCGATCCGCGCCGAGCACCGGCGCGATGAGGTCGCGCGCTTTGTCCTCCACCTCTCGCGCGTCCATCGGGTTGCCCGCAGTACCGCGCACCACATAAGTTCGGTGGCTGAGCGAACGGCCATCTTTGGTCTCAATGCGGACAATCGCCTGGCGTGCCGGCAATGCCTTTTGCAATTCGTCGCTCGGCAGCAGTTCCACGAGTTGACGGATTGCCAGCACCTTCGGATCGCCCATGCGCGCAACGTCATGCACGCTGGCGAAATTGGCGCCGCGGTCGGCAAGCATGAGCGCGACAAGATGCTGGAGACAGAGATCGGGAACAGAATTATTGTCCACGATGCGCAGACTGGCGGTCGGCATGTCCACCCTGATGTGCTTGATATTATCAGCGGTCACACCCGGCTCCTGGAGCAGTACTGCGAGGGCGTCGAGCACCGACTGAAGCGGGGCGCCGACGCTCCATTTCTTGATCGTGGTGCCGAAGACGGCATGGCTCGACCCGAGATCAGCAATAAGCTTCTCCGGTGCCGGCTTATGGGCGAGCGCCGTGTAAATATTTTCGGCGCCGCTGAAGGGGTCTTCGACTGCCGAGAATCCTGCCGCGACCATCGTGGCCGCCATGACGCCGTTGCGCGCTCCCATGCCGGCGAAATCGAACGCCTTCTCGACGTGTTCGCGGTCGCGCGTCCAGAAGCCGATGCCGGATGCCTGCTGGCCCGCATATGAGAACGTATGCCGGACTTGCCGGGAGTCGAGGCGCAGTATCGCGGCGGCCGAGGCCGCGGCGACGAAGGTCGAGATCAGGCACGACGGGCTGTGCCGCCGCGGCTCTTCACCCGCGCCAAGCGCGGAGGCCATCCGCGCGCCGATATCATAGCCGACGGTTACGGCGCGCAGCAGGTCCTGCCCGCTTCGCCCAGCGACCTCGGCCATGGCCAGAGCCGCCGAGACGGCGGCACAACCGAGATGTACCGGGCCGACGGGGTTGGTGTCGTCCGTCTCGTCGGCGTGCGCCGCCATGCCGTTGGCCATCGCGGCGTTAACCGCCGAAGTCAGAATATCCGTGCCGATCACAATCGCCTGCGGACGTCCGCCGAGGCTCTCGACGTAGCGGGCGGCGAGTTTGCCCGGCTTGAGACGCGAGCCGGACACCATCGCGGCAAGCGTGTCGAGGACATGCAACTTGGTTCGCGCGACAACCTCGGCCGGCAACTCGCGGTCGAGCGCGCCGGATACATAGTCGGCGAGAGCGGCTGTTGCAGGCGCGATGGAAGTGGACCCGTGCGGCCCATCGTCAACGGGGCTTGGGCCTGTCGAACGCGCAGCCTGGCCGTGTGAAGCTGTGGGCGGAAGGGTGCTCGACAAGATCGCTGCGCCTCCTAGATTCATCAGCCAGCGCCTCGTTTGATCTGCCTCGTCAGCCATTGCGCTCTCTCCCTGGTATTGCCTGCTCAGTAGCGCGATTGTTGCGCATGGCACGGCTACGTGACCGTCAACGGCGGGGGTAAGTGCTCTCAAAACAATGGTCGAATACGCGCTCGGTCTCGAGCGCGAGGCGCTTTGCGTCATAGCGTTTGGCCCTTTCGATGCCGGCAGCCGCCATGCTGGCTCTGCGTGCAGGATCAAGCACAATTTCCATGATCGCCCGCGCCCAAACCTCAGGTTCTAAACTGGCCACCAGTTCAGCGGCGCCATTACGCCCGACGCATTCAGGGATTCCGTCCACATCCGAGACGACGAGCGGGGTTCCCATGGCCATTGCCTCGATAAGGACGCTCACAAACGCCCCGCGCGCACTCGGGTGAGCAAAGCAGTCAAGTGCCGCCAAGATATCGGGAACATCGTTTCGATAGCCCAAAAACATAACGCGGCCTTGCAAGCGCGGGTCATCACAGCGCCGCTTTAGCTTCTCCAGATAGCTTTGATTCGCATTATCCATCAGATCGCCAACCAACAAGAACCGCGCCAATGGCATTTGCTCGGCAATCAAGGCAGCCACCTCGAGAAATACGTGCTGACCCTTCATCGGCTCAATTCGCGCGATCATTCCAATGAGCGGGGTATCCTCGCCAATGCCAAGCTCCGCCCGTATACGAGCGCGGTCGCCGCGCACGTATTTCGATAGATCTCTGGCGTCCGGGACTGTCCAAATTCGATCCCGCAGCTCCGGCGGCAACGCACCAACTTCGCATGCCGAATCCGCGACTGCGCGCGAGATACAAATGACGGCGGCGGCATCACCGAAGGACTTTCTTTCGAACTCATCGAACGGCCGAGACACCATGTTTCGCAAATGGGCAACGAAAGGTACGCCGCTCAATCGGCTGGCAGTCGCGACCAACGGCACCGCCCATTGCAGATTGGCATGCACCAAACTTGCTCCCCGGCTGCGGATGATCCGGTCGAGGCACAATGCGATGAAATTAAATCCCCTGCTGCGGTGATCATGGACCGGTGTTACGTCATAAGGGAACTTGGCCGCCTCCAGTGCCGCGCTGTAAAGCCCTTTTTCGGGAACGACAAACCATGGCCTCCAGCCCGAGCTCATGATGTTGACGATTTCGAGCAGCGAACGCTCTCCGCCGTAAAAGGTTGAGGCGCAACTCACGAACAGGATCGTCTTTGCGCCTGCGGCCTCGTTGTTCATTGGCAGAATTCAAATCCGCGGTCCGCCGGTCCTTTACCCTTGTGATAGACAAATGGAGTGGTTTCGTTGCGGACAAACACTGGGCAATAGTCTTCCCGGTCGCGGATTTCGATCGCATGGACCACCTGCGCGCGTCCGAATTCGTCGAAGCATCCGACGCCGTGCCAGGGCAGCAGGCTTTGCCCGCGCCGGACCATCCACAGAGCGAGCCGGCCTTGCCGATCCTGGGTCGTGGCCTGAATGGCGTCCGGAAAGCATAACGGGCGCGGATCGAATCGATGAATGATGGCATCGGCCACGTAATATTTTTTCATCGCCGTAAAAACCTGCTGTTCGGTCTTCTCCCAACCCGAAGGGAGTCGACCGGCAGCCGCATACCGCAGGAGATCGAAAACCTGCTTTGCTGGAAATTTGCGCAAATTGATCATTCCGAGCGTTCTCCGAAAGGCAATATTCCATTCGGGAGTCCCACGGCGCTCCTGAAACCACCTTTCCGCCGCAAACCGCAACTTTTCGGTGGCTCCGGATGGATCGAGTGCACTCCGCTGTTGCAGAGTGCCGAAATCATGGCAGCGGATGACATCCGGTGCGAGCATCTCAACGAGTTTAGAAAAATATGTTTCGTAGGCGCGGACTTCCTCGATCTTCAGCTCAAAGACATCCGCCATGAGCCGGCCGTCGTGCAAAATGTGAAACGCCAATCCGGGGGGATAAATGCGTTGAATTGCCGCGCTCAACTTCAGGCACTGCCGAATTGCCGCGAATTCCGCGAAATCGGGCAACTTCCGATCGCCGACCTTGGCTGGATTCGGCACCTTGAATGGAAACGCAAGGACCGTGAGCGCAATCGGCAAGGCGCGTCCAATACATCGCCGCAACGCCGACATCATGGCCGGACGGCAGCCTGTCAGATGCATCGCGGTCAGACTATTCTTGCGATATGCACTGGACAGGAGAACCGACAAGACTTTCTCAACGAGATCGTCGACTCGTGGCGTACAAACGTGCGCCGCCCGCGGCTGCACCTGGATCACTCGATCGTCAAACATGGCTGGTACCGTTGCATTCGACCCCGCCTGCAATATCTCAGCGGCACTTCTCCTGCGAAATAATGCCCCGCACCCCCTCGCCACGCCAGCCAGCAGCCGGCTCAATCCACCACGATATCGAATTTTTTGATCACCGCGCCCCAGCGCTCGGACTCTCGTCGAATAAAGGCGGCGGTCTCGGCCGGGCTTTGGCCGCCTGCAGTAACGCTCAGGGCGCGGAGCTTCTCGCGCACGTCGGGCATGTTGAGCACGTCGATGACGGCGTCAGCAATGCCGGCCTGCATCGAGGGCGCAAGCTTTGGCGGGCCAACGAGAGCAAACCATCCGGTCGAGACCAGCCCGGGCAAGCCGGCTTCGGCCGTCGTCGGCACTTCCGGGAGATCGGGCGAACGCGCTGCGTCGGCGGTTGCAAGCACCTTCACCTTGCCGTCGCGGTAAAGAGACTTGACGGCGGCGACGTTGCCGAAAAACAGATCGATATGGCCGCCGACAATGTCATTGAGCACCAGTGTCTCGCCGCGATAGGGTACATGGATTATCTGCGTGCCGGTCATGGCCTGAAACATCATGCCGGTGAGATGTGGCGTTGCCCCACTGCCTTGACTGCCAAAGCTCACCTTTCCTGGGCGCTCCCTGATGTGAGCAATCAGTTCGCTGAGTGAATTGGGGGGCAGGTCCTTGCGAGCGATGACCACGTTCGGCACGGAGCCGATCACGGTCATCGGGACAAATTCTTCGGGTTTGTAGGCCAGATGCTTGTACAGATTCTGGTTGACGGCCAGAGGCGGCGCCGGGGCTGCCATCAGGGTATAGCCATCGGGAGCGGCCTGGTAGACGAACTCGGCGCCGATATTGCCGCCGGCACCGGTCTTGTTCTCGATCACGACGGGCTGGCCCCATTTCGCCTGCAGTTTATCGGCGACAATACGGGCGAGTATATCGTTCACTCCACCCGGCGGAAACGGAACGACCACCCGCACCGGATGCGTGGGATAGCCTTGCGCGCCTGCTGATCCGGCATAACGCAGCAGTGCGGCGTGCCCAGCAACGAATTGAACGAATACGCGCCGTGATGGATTCATGGGATACTCTCCAGATGCTATAGGCTATCGACCCTTGGTTTGACGTGAAAGGGGCTCGGAAGAGTGCTAGTGAGCGGGCGTCACAAGCTCCGTAGGGTGGGCAAAGGCGCAACGCGCTTAGCGCGTTCGCCGTGCCCGCACGGTTGCGGGCGCGTGGGCACGGCGCTCTTTTCTGCATGTCGCGCAGCTCGTGCGCGTGGACCGCGCCTTTGCCCAGCCTACGGAACCGACAAAATCGCGTGCACAGAATTCGACGCGGAGGCAAGAGATGCCCATGCAACTGACCGGCTCATTTGTCGCTCTCATCACACCATTCAACAAGAACGGCTCAGTCGATTTCGGCGCCTTCCGTACTCTTCTGCGGTTCCAGGAGACGCACGGGACCTCCGCCGTGCTGATCATGGGGTCGACCGGCGAAACATCGATGCTCGCTCCCGAAGAGAGGAAGGCGATCATAATAGAAACCGCAAAGATGAAGACGGAGCGGATGCCGCTTTTCTTCGGCTGCACCGGGAACAATACCGAAGCAACCATTGTCAACGTACGCTTCGCCAGGGATAACGGCGCGGACGGCGCAATCCTCGCTGCCCCCGCCTATATCTGCGCGCCGGAAGCCGACATCGAGCGCTTTTTCCTTGAAGTCGCGGATGCGACGGACCTGCCGCTCGGCATCTACAACAATCCTCCGCGGGTCAAGAGCGACCTGCATTGGGAGCAGCTCCTGCGCATCTTCAAGCACCCGAACTTCGTTGTTCACAAGGAATCGACCGCGCGCGTCGGCCAAGTCGCACAAGTGCTGGCCGGGAACCCCAAGGTATCGGTCATGTGCTGCGACAGTCCTAATCTCGGGCTCGTGGTGCCGACCATGAGCCTCGGCGGCCATGGCACCGCAAATATGACCGGCAATGTCGCACCGGCGGAACTGGCGACCATCTCGACGCCTTGGACCAGCTACGCCGACGCCGAGAACTTCAAGAATGCGTATCTTCGGTTGCTGCCGCTTCTGCATTTCACCTATTCGGCCGTCAACCCGGTGCCGGTTAAATCGTTGATGAAGGCGCTGGGCATGCCGGCCGGCGCTCTCCGCAAACCGCTCACGGCGCTTGAAGGAGAGCCGCTTAGCAAGGGAATGCGGATCATCACCGAACTGGGCCTCGACAAGGCGTACGGCTACGCCGCGAAGCCGATCTCGGCAGCCGCCGCTTGAGGAGGTCATCCAATGCGCCGCATCCTTCGTGCTGCCCTGGCGACCGTAGTTTTTGGACTCCTTGGTGCGTCCGCAGATGCGCAGGACTACCCGTCGCGGACGGTCAGCGTGGTCGTGCCCTATCCTCCGGGCGGGTCCGTCGACGGCGTTGCGCGCATTCTGGTGCAAGAGCTCAATCAGACGCTCGGCGCGCATTTCGTCGTCGAGAACCGCGCCGGAGGCGCATCCGGAACGGTTGGAGCCAATGTCGTCGCCAAGGCCGCTCCCGACGGTTACACCTTGATGGTGTCTGCCTCGGTTCACGTGATCAATCCATTTCTTTATCCGCATGTACCCTATGACGTGGTCAAAGATTTTTCTCCAATCAGCCTCCTCGCCGAGGGACCGCTGATCTTCAGTACGACGCCGAGTGTTCCGGCCAGCAATCTCAAGGAATTCTTCGATCTCGTTCGCAAAGACCCGCAGAAATTCACCTTCGGGACGACCAGCATCGGCTCGGCAAGCCACCTCGCGATCGAGCTGCTCAAGCGTGAGGCGGGCGTCGATACGCTTGTGGTTTCCTACAAGGGCACTGCACCGGCGCTGACTGATCTCATGAGCGGGCAGATTCAGCTGCTCGCCGATGCCATCCTGTCCTCGCTGCCATTGGACAAGGCCGGCAAGATCAAGCCGCTCGCCATCACCAGCCTCAAGCGCGCCGCGGCCGCTCCCGACATTCCGACGGTCGAAGAGTCGGGCATGAAGGGCTTCCAGTTCGTCTCCTGGTATGGGCTGTGGGGGCCGAGAAATCTGCCTCCGGCTGTCTCCACCAGGCTGCAGTCAGCAGTCGCCAAGATCCTCGCGCGGCCAGAGGTGAAAGAGCGACTAAGCGCTCTCGGCTTCGAAGCGATCGGATCGAACGCCGATTATTTTACCAAATACATTGCAGACGAAATGACAAAATCCAAGCAGATCATCGACGACGCAAAGATAAGAGTTGAGTGAGAACGTATGGGCCGTAGCCCGCATGAGCGACCGCGCGGGCAGGACCTCGAGGGAAGGAGGCCGGTTCAAGCGCGGGCGCGAATGCGGGGCCGCCCCGCATATCGCTCCGCTGATACTAGCTTCGCCGGTATCAGCTTCGCTCATGCGGGCTACAATTTTCCGGCCTGCGCCAGCAGTTCTGCGCGGATGACTTTGCCGTAATGCGAACGAGGAAGGCTCGCCACGAATCGCACCGCACGCGGTTTCTTGTATCCGGCTAATTGCTCGCGGCAATGCTTCACGAGATCGGCTTCGGATGCCCCCATTCCCGGCTTCAGCACCACGAAGGCGGTGACCGCCTCGCCCCACTCGATATCCGGAACGCCCAACACGGCCACTTCGCTTACCGCCGGATGTGTGCCGATCGCGTCCTCGACTTCCTTGGGAATGATGTTGCTGCTGCCGGATCGAATGACATCGTTCAAGCGGCCGACGATGTAGAGATTGCCCGATCCGTCGCTCCACCCGATATCCCCGGTATGCAGCCATCCCCCGCGCAGGGCGCGGCCCGTGGCTGGGTCGTCCTGCCAATAGCCGGCCATGACATTGTCGCCGCGGATCAGCACTTCGCCCGTCGCCTCAGCCGGCGTTTCCGCGGAAGGTGCGATCCGCACCTGATACCCGAACAACTCGTGCCCGACCGATTCCATGAGCTGCCGCCGCCGCAGCGCATCGCTTGCGAGGCTCTCTGGCGGCAGGTAACAGGTGACCGGCGCCTCCGTCATTCCGTAGAGAACGCCGATGCGTGCACCGATGAGTTCGAAGGCCCGTTCGAATACCGGCGGCGGAATGCGTGAACCGCCGACGTAAATCGCTTCCAGCCGACGCAGCTGCTCATCGTTCGGGCGCCAGTGATCGAGCGCACGAACCAGTTGCGTAGGCACCAGCGACGTTCGCGTCGCTCCGCTCTGCTGGATCTGCTGTTGCAACTGCTCGGGATCGAAAGGTCCGCCGAGCACGACGGTCGCGCCGGCGAACAAGTGCGCCATGAGAATGACCTGCGCGATAGGCCAGAGCGGACGGACATTCAGGAATACGCTGCGCGCGCTGATATCGAAGCCCGCAATCGTGTTCTGGGCCACCGCCATCAGGTTGCGGTGCCGCAGCATAACGGCTTTGGGCGACCCGGTCGTGCCGCCGCTAAAATTCAAGCTGGCGAGATCGCTCTCATGGCGCTCCGTCAGCGCCTGGTCGGATGCCCGCCCCAGCAAATCCTCATAATCCAGTCCGATCCCGCCGCCTCCGATGTGAATGATCCATTTCAGGGTTTCGGTCTCCAGTCGCAGCCCCTCAATTTTTTTGGCGAAATCCGGATGCGTGATAAGCGCGCGCGCCTGCGCGTGCCGCAGCAAGGCGACAAAGTCGCGCCGTGTCAGCCGCGGATCGATCGGCACGCGGACGAAGCCGGCTGCCATCGCGCCATAGTCCGCTTCGAGATATTCACGAATATCCGGAACGAGCAGCGCGATCCGGTCGCCGGCTTTGAGGCCAAGTCCGTGCATTGCATTGCCGAATCGGGTGATCCGCTCATGCAATTGCCGAAAGGACCAGGCGCCGAAAGAATCCACGATAGCGGTGCGATCGCCGTGCCAAAGCGCGAGCTGGTCGATTTTCGCCGCGATGTGCATCACCAGCCGCTCAGCACGATCCGTCCAGTGACTGCGCGCCGCTCCATCAGGTCGTGACCTTTTGAAGCCTCCGGGAAGGGAAGAACGCAGCCGATGAACGGCTTGACGATGCCCGTTGCCAGGAGATGGAGCGCAATGCGCACATCCTTATACGTCGCGTTGCCCGAGCCGGAGATGCGGATGCGCCGCGCGATGATCAGCCCAGGATCGACGTCCACGCGCGCGGCGCCGATATTCCCGAGCACGACCACAATCGCACTCTGCGCCGTCGAACGCAGGCTTTCGCCGAGCGTGCCGGTGACCACGTTCTCGAGCACGACATCGACGCCCTGCTTGCCGGTCCGGCGCCATACCTCGCCGCTGAATTTCAGATCCGGGCAGACGATGATCTCGTCCGCGCCGGCGTCACGAATGACCTCGTTTTTTTCCGGAGAGCTGGTGATAGCCGTGACATGCGCGTTGACGCTCTTGGCCACCTGGATCTGATGCAGGCCGAGGCCGCCGCCGGCGCCCGTGATCAATACGGTTTGTCCCGGCTCGACTTGCGCGACGCCAAGCGCGGCTCGTACGCTGGTTCCTACCGGGCAGACCGCGAGTGCCGCCGCCGTCATGTCGAGATTGTCGGGCATCTCAATCGCATTGCGGGCCGGCACGCAGGTGAATTCCGCGTAGCCCCCTCCCCCGGTTTCGCCAAGGACGCGGCTGTTGCGGCAGAGGTCGTGGCGGCCGGCAAGACAGTATCGGCACGTCCCACAGTAGAGCCGCTGGTAGAGGACGACGCGCTCGCCCGCGCGCTCACCCGGAATATTTGCGCCCGTCCCCACGATCTCGCCCGCGATCTCGTGGCCGAGAATCCGATCAGTCTTCCCGCCAGGAATTTTCCCGGCGCGCGAGAGGACATCGTGGTAGCACACGCCCGCGGCATGGATACGAACGAGGACGTCGTCGGGGCCGGGCTGTGGCTGGGCGACGGCGGTCACCCGCAATACATCGGGCGGACCGAATTCGGCAAAGGTGACGGCTCGCATCGACGTCATGGCTATCGGCGTTCCGTGAACGCGGCCGCGCCTTCCTTGTAGTCGTCCCTCGATTCCACGAAGGCGCGCGCGGCTTCGATCGCATTGCGCTCAGCCTCGCTCAATCGGGTTTTAAACAGGGCAAGCCGCTTGGTGGCCTGCACGGCGGCGGGAGAATATCCGGCGATCCTTGCCGCCCACGCCTGCGCTTCGGCATCAGCGTCTTCGACGACTGCGTTGAGGAGGCCCAGTTGCATGGCCTCTCCTGCCGAGTAGTTGCGACCGAGAACCAGCATTTCGAACGCGCGGACGCTCGCGATCACCTGCGGCAGACGAAGCGCGCTCACGGCGGAAATCATGCCGTGCCGCACCTCCGGATAGCCGAGCACGGCATCCCTGGCGCCGACCCGCAGGTCGCAATGCAGAGCGAGTGTCATCCCAAACCCGATGCAATAACCGTGCAGCGCCGCGATCACCGGCTTGTCGAGCGGAATGCCGATCCCGGGTATGGCGCGCAGCAACGTATCCGTCGAAACCATGCGGCCCGTCTGGCTGATTTCCTTGATGTCGGAGCCGGCGCAAAATGCTTTGCTTCCAGCGCCGGTGAGAACGGCGACGCGAATAGCAGAGTCCTCGGAGATTTCCTGCCAGATCGCCGCCAGCTGCTCTTTGGCTGGCACATCGAGCGCGTTGAGCACGTGCGGCCGGTTGAGCGTCACCGTCGCGACGCCGTTCCGTTGTTTCTCCAAGAGAACAGATGCGCAATGTCGATCGTTCATTGGCTTTTGATCAAAATGTGCCCGGATAGCTTCCGCCGTCGATCAGCAGATTCTGGCCGTTGATGTAGCCGGCCTGCGCCGAGCAGAGGAAGGCGAAATAGGCGCCGAATTCTGCCGGGTCGCCATAGCGCCTGGCCGGGCTGTTGGCGGCGCGTTCATGCCAGACCTGTTCGAATGTCTTGCCCAGATCGCCCAGCATAGCCTCGATATGACGTTTCTGCGCGTCGCTGTCGAATATGCCGGGCAGCAGGTTGTTGATAGTGACATTGCGGGCGACGGTCTGGCGCGCCAGTCCAGCGACGAATCCGACAAGCCCGATCCGCGCGCCGTTCGACAGCCCAAGCTCCAGCTGGGGGATCTTCACGCTGCGCGAAGAAATATTGACGATCCGCCCGAAGCCGCGCGCCATCATGCCGTCGACGGTTGCGCGGATCATCTCGATCGGAGCCAGCATCATCGAATCGACCGCCCCGATCCAATCTTGCCTTGTCCATTTGCGAAAATCGCCGGGCAAAGGCCCATCGGCATTGTTGAGCAGAATATCGGCCTCGGGGCATGCGGAGAGCGCCGCTCCGCGGCCTTCTGCCGTCGTGATGTCCGCGGCAACCGTCGCTACACGCACGCCGGCCAATTCGCGAATTTCGGTTGCCGTGCGTTCGAGGGGATCGCGCCTGCGCGCAACGAGGGTCACATCGACGCCTTCGCGAGCGATCGCAACTGCGCAAGCCTTGCCCAGGCCCCGGCTTGCACCGCAGAGCAGGGCTCGCCGGCCGCGGATGCCAAGATCCATGAACTTACACTTTGAGGATGCGCTGGACGCTGGGCGGGAATACTTCCTCAAGGGCGACCTTGCGGTGAGCAACGCCCTGCTCCGCCGCAAAGGTGAGGAACGCTTCGAGGGTCTTTTTATTGGGCTCAACGCCGTAGGGCCAGAAATCGGCACCGAACATCTCGCTCGCGCGGCACGCATTGTCGGGATTCCATGGCAATGGAAAATGCGAAATCATCATGTCGCGGATACGCGCGATGCTGCGCTCTTTGGCTCGCTCGAAGGCGCGAAAGAGGTTCACGGCAATCCACTTGTGCTTGTCGAAGAGATCGCGCTTGATCGCGACGAAATGCATGATCGGAAAAATGCCGGTGCGGCGGAAATAATCGGTCTCGACCTCGACGTAATTGGGAACGAGCCGCACCATGTCGGGATGGCCGGCCACAAAACTCTTGGGCGGAATAGCGGAGAGGATGGCGTCGATTTCGCCAGCGCGGAGCATGTCGTCAAGACTTTTGTCGGGAACGCTTACCCGCTTTACCTTCGGTGACAGCTTGATTTCGAGATTTTCGTGGCGGCCTGGCTTGTTGGTGCCGGCCTGAATCCATTCGATCTCTTCCAGTTTGATGCCGACATCATGCATCAGAAAGCCGCGCGCGTAGATTCCGGCGGTATGGGCGAAATCCGGGTCACCGACACGCCGCCCTCTGAGTTTTTCGAGGCTGTCCACGCCATTGCCCCTGCGCACGTAGAGCGCCGAATGCCGGAAGACGCGAGAGGGGAACACCGGAATTGGAACCAGACTGTCGTCGCCTTGCGAGAACATGCCGGTCCATTTTCCGAGCGACATTTCGCAGACGTCCCATTCCTGGTCGCGGGTCGCACGGTCGAAAATCTCCGGCGTGGGCAGCACCTGGAAATTGATGTCCAGGCCTTCAGCGGTCACCCGGCCATGGACGAAATCGCGCACGTGGTCGTAATCGCTGATGGCAAGGGAAATGGGAAGCTTGCTCATGGGCCGACCGCGGTACGGAATCGTAGGGTGTAGCCCGGATTGGAGCCTGCCAAGCGCTTGCCTCTCCCCTCGTGTCTTGCCAGGTCGGCAGGCTCCAATCCGGGGCTGCGCCAGGAGCGACCCGGATTTGTGCTTGCGCCGAAAGCGCAAGCACAAATCCGGGCTACGAGACGAACCCCCATTTTCAGCGCCCTGCCCGCTCCGGCGGGTCGTAGGCGGCAACGGGCGGCACAACGCCCGTCCAGCGAACAATATTGACGAGCGTCGTCTGCGCGCTCGGGCCCTGGGCCAAGCGCGACGTGCCCTTGTCGAGGGTGAGCACATTGGGATTGCCGTGCCGATCAAGAGCGCCGATCGCGCCCGGCCGCTCCGGGTCGTACCACGCCCCGGTCTGCATCTGCACCACGCCGGCCGCTATTGCATCGGTCACGACGGCTCCGGCAAGGCACGCCCCGCGCGCGTTGAACACGCGTACCACGTCGCCATGCGCGATGCCGCGCTCCGCGGCGTCGCCCGGATTGATCCAGATCGGCTCGCAGCCCTCGATCTTCGCGCTGCGGCTCAGCGGTCCATTGTCAAGCTGTCCATGGAGCCGCAACGCGGGCTGGTTGGAAACGAGATGGACTGCACTGCCGTTGCGGCGGCCCAGCCATTCCGCCGGCTCAAGCCAGACCGGATGGCCAGGGCAATCGTCATATCCAAAAGAGGCAATACGATCCGAGAAGATTTCGATCCGGCCGGAAGGAGTCTTGAGCGGATGGCCCTCAGGATCGGCTCGGAAACCGGCGAGGAAGTCGTAATCGGCGGGCGCCGGGTCGGCGACATAGCCCGTTTCCCAAAATGTCTCGAAATCCGGGCGCTCGATGCCGTGCCGCGATGCCTGCTGGCGGGCTACTTCGTAGAGATGGCGCAGCCATTCCATCTCGGTCCGTCCCTCGGTGAAGAGGTCGTGAAATCCGAGGCGGCCTGAAAGTTCGGCGAATATGTCGAAATCGTTGCGGGCGCCGGCGACGGGCGCAATGGCCTGATGCATCGCGAACATGTAGCGGTCGGTCGAGGCGGCGATGTCGTTGCGTTCGAGCGTCGTCGTCGCTGGGAATACGATGTCGGCGCGGCGCGCGCACGGCGTCCACCAGATTTCGTGCACGATCACCGTCTCCGGCCGCTGCCAAGCGCGCAGGAGCCGGTTGATATCCTGATGATGGTGGAACGGATTGCCGCCGCACCAGTAGACGAGTTTGATATCCGGAAAGGTGATCCGCTCTCCGTTATAGTCGATCGTCGCGCCCGGATTGAGCAAGAGATCGCTGATGCGCGCGACCGGAATGTAGGACCGGATCGGGTTTTTTCCCGCTGGTCGATTGAGTGCCGGCGCTGGCGAGCGAGCAGCACCCATGCGAGCAACCGAACCATAACCGATCCCGAAGCCCCCTCCTGGCAAGCCGACCTGCCCCAGCATTGCTGCCAGCACGATCGTCATCCAGATCGGCTGCTCGCCATGGTCGGCGCGCTGCAGCGACCAAGTGGTGGTGATGAAGGTCCGTGTTCGCGCCATGCGCAAGGCAAGGCCGCGGATCGTCTCGGCATCGAGCCCGGAGATCCGCGCGGCCCAGGCAGCATCTTTGGGCTGACCGTCCTCCTCACCCATCAGGTAGCGACGAAACTTTTCAAACCCGACTGTGTAACGATCCAGGAACGCAACATCGTGCCGGCCGTGAGCGACGAGCGTGTGGGCGAGCCCAAGCATGACCGCCGTATCGGTTCCTGGTATCGCCGGCAGCCACATGGCGTCGAGCTCATCCGCACAGTCGGCGCGGATCGGACTGATACAGACGAATTCGATACCGCGGTCCTTGAGGTGCTTGATCGCGCTGATCGATGAATGCTCGCCGGTACCGCCCGCCTCGATCTGCAGATTCTTGAGCGGCATGCCTCCGAACGAGACGATCAATCGCGTATTGGCTGCAATCGCATTCCAAGTCGTTCCCGGACCGCGCACTGCTTTGTCATCACCGAGCACATGCGGCGTAATGACGGAGGCGGCCGCGTTCGAATAGGTGTCGACCTGCTCGGTCGAGCCGCCGAACAGATTCATGAAACGGTGCAGGAGCGACTTCGCATGATGCAGCCGGCCGGCGCTCGACCAGCCGTATGAACCGGCGAAGATCGCGGCATTGCCGCAGCCGGATTTGACGCGAAGGAGCTCACGCGCCGCAAGCGAAAGCGCTGCATCCCAATCGACCGGCACGAACGGCTCGACTCCTCGCCCGGAACGGTCGCTCTTCGCTCCGCGTTCGAGGAAGCCTTTGCGAACGTAGGGACGATCGATGCGGCTTGGGTCATAGACCGCGCCGACCAGAGATGCGGCCAGGGGTGAGGGGTGCGCGTCCTTTTCAAAGGGCTCGACACCGACAGCGCGGCCATCGCGGACCTTCACCCAAAAGGCGCCCCAATGAGACGCGGTTCTCACCCGGCGATCGCTCATGCCCCCGTTCTATCGATTGCCCGAAGAATGCGCTACGGTGCCGTCGATGCTCGCACGCACGTTCGCAGGATTGCTCGCCTCGCTCGTCGGGTTCGGCGCTGCTTCAGCGCAGGCGCAGTCCGTCGCGGAGTTTTACCGCGGCAAGACCATCTCCTATATTCTCGCGGTCCCGGACGGTGCCTCGTGGGGGCTTTATGCACGCACCTTCATCGAGCATCTGCGTAATCACATCCCGGGCAATCCGAACATCGTCCTTCAGGTGATGCCGGGCGGCGGCGGAGTCGCGGCCAGCAATTACATGTACAACGTTGCGGCTCGAGACGGCAGTGTCATCGGGACTCCGCTCTCGACCGCAATGGTGTTCGCCGCCACCGATCCCAAAGAGGTGATGTACGATCCACGGAAGTTCAGCTGGATCGGTTCGCTTGCAGTGGTCCAGGACGTGATTTCCGTGTGGCACACGGCGCCTGCGCGCAGCATCGATGAAGCGCGGCGTACTGCCTTGATCATGGGAGCAACGGGCAAGGGATCGAACAGTTTCCAGGACATCGCGCTTGCCAACAATCTCCTCGGCACGAAATTCAAGTCCGTACGCGGCTACAAGGGCGGAGCTGAAATCGATATTGCGATCGAGCGTGGGGAAGTGAACGGCCGCGCGACAACTTGGGAGACGTGGCCGGCCGCACACCCCGACTGGCTGCGCGAAAACAAGATCGTCCATCTCGTTCAGCTTGGCCCGCGGAAGCTTGCGGCGATCGGCGATTACGTCCCGTTGCTTCGGGATCTGGTCAGCGATCCGCAACAGAAAGCGATTGTCGATTTCGTGGGCTTGAGCTTGGCGATTGGCCGGGCAGTTTACGCGCCGCCGAGGGTGCCGGATGAGCGCCTTGCCGCCTTGCGCTCGGCACTCGTCGCGACGGTCAAAGATCCGGCTTATATCGCCGCCGCGAAACGGCTCTCCCTCGACACCGACACGTGGCAGCCCGGGCCGGCTGTGGAACAGGTCATCAATGATGCGTTCTCGCTGCCGCCCGCCCTGGTCGAGAAAGCGAAGGCTGCAATCGATTTGCCGTAGGATTCTGGCGGGAGCGACGGGGCTCGAACCCGCAACCTTCGCCGTGACAGGGCGACGATCTAACCAATTGATCTACGCCCCCGCCGTGAGGTGACACATAGGGCGGACGGTCGTCAGAAGCAAGCGAAGAGCAGGACCGGTAAGCGGTCCGCCCCTCTTCAACCCCGGTCCGGCAACGACCCCCCGGCAGGCCGATGCACCGCTTGCAGTCGGCGATCCTCCGGACATTGCCCTCCGCGCTCGCTTCCGCCCACAGCCCGGCCGGCAACCTGCAGCCGCGCGCAAGCGGGGTCAGCAGGGACGCCAGCTGTTCGAAAGTCGGAAAAAACCCACATTTTTCGCTAGGAACTCATGGTCAGGCGCTATACGAATCGTCTAAATGCGATTTGGTGTGACGGGTGGCCAGCAAGCCGCCTGAGTAACTGAGTGGCCGAGACGGCCACTGCCTGCAACGAGGAGGGTCTTCCATGGCCACGGCACCAGCTGCCAAGAAACCATCACCGACGGTTACGCTAAAGCATCTCGCCGCCAATCTCGCCGAATCCCACGAACTGTCCAAGAAGCAGACCGAAGCCGTCCTCGGGGACCTCGTCGGTCTCGTCACCAAGCACCTCAAGAAGGGCGACCGCATCAGGATCGGTGGGCTTGGCATCCTTCAGGTGCGCAAGCGGGCGGCGCGGATGGGCCGCAATCCGGCAACCGGTGAGCCGATCCAGATCAAAGCCAGCAAGAAGGTCGCCTTCCGCCCGGCCAAGGAACTCAAGGAAGCGGTTTAAGTCCGCACTCCACCAAGCATATTGGCCTGCTCGCCGGCAGCCCGTCGGGCTGCCGGGATGCTTTTGGTTTAGATAATCGCAACGGCGCGCTTGCTAGCCGACCGGAGCGCCCAGGCGTCGAAAGCCAGTGGGCGGTGACGGACTCGAACCGCCGACCCTCTCGGTGTAAACGAGATGCTCTGCCAGCTGAGCTAACCGCCCTGGCCTAAGTCTTATCAGTTGTATTGAACCGGGCAACCGCACAAGACGGGGGCTCGTAGGGTGGGCAAAATCGCGTCCGTAGCGCATGCGCACGCACAGTGTTTGCCGCGATTTTGCCCACGCGGTCCACTTCTGCGACTGACGACCGCGTGGGTACGGCGCACGCGCTGAAGCGCGTTGCGCCTTGGCCCGCCCTACGAAAACAAGCGCCCGCCGTAGCCCCGGATTGCGAGAATGGGACTGGCAGCCCCCGCATGCACTCCGCCGGATGATTCGCGCAATCCGGGCTACGGCTACGGCATCGGGATTTCCTGCACCTTCTTTGGGACATGGTAGCCCCGCTGCACTGCTGGACGGTTTGCGATCGTAACATACCAGCGTTTCACGTTGGGATACTGATTAAGGTCGATCGTCTGCCACTCGTAGCGCGACACCCAAGGCCAGATGAGAATGTCGGCGATCGAGTAGTCATCAGCGACGAATTCGCGGTCTGCGAGCCGCCGATCCAGTACGCCGTAGAGGCGGTGCGTCTCTTTGAGAAAGCGTTCCTCGGCGTAAGGCGCCTTGCCCTTATTGTATTTGACGAAATGATGGGTCTGGCCGAAGATCGGCCCGGGCCCGCCCATCTGCCACATCGCCCATTCGAGGACGCGATAGCGCGGTTCTCCGTGCTGCGGCAGCAGTTTGCCGGTCTTCTCGGCGAGATAAATCAGGATCGCGCCAGATTCCATCAGCGCGATGCCGGTATCGCGGTCGATGATCGCCGGAATACGGTTATTCGGGCTGATCTTGAGGAATTCGGGCTTGAATTGCTCGCCCTTGGCGATGTCGATCGGGTGCGCTTCATAGGGAAGCCCAAACTCCTCAAGCGCAATCGACGCTTTGCGGCCGTTGGGCGTCGTCCAGGTGTAGAGATCGATCACGCCGACGATCCTTTGCAATGGGCGTTCGATACATCGAACCAGTAGAGACCACGATTAGCATTGGTGGGTCCCCAATTGGAATGCATGGGGCGGGTTTCAAACCCGCCCCTATGAGGGTGGTTGCGCCCGTATGTCGTCAATGCGCGGTTAGCGTCGAGGACTCCTCCTCCACCGGCGGTTCGGTCGTGACCGAGGTCTCGGTGGGCTTCGCCTTTTCCTCGTCCCATTCAATGGGCTCGGGCATGCGCACGAGCGCGCGTGAGAGCACCTCGTCCATCCGCGATACCGGCACGATCTCCAGGTTCTTCTTGATGCTGTCGTTGATCTCGACGAGATCCTTCGCATTCTCCTCGGGAATGAGAACCGTCTTGATCCCGCCGCGGGTGGCCGCGAGCAGCTTCTCCTTGAGACCGCCGATCGGCAGCACACGCCCGCGCAGCGTGATCTCGCCGGTCATCGCGACGTCGCGGCGCACCGGAATGCCGGTCATGACCGAGACGATCGCACTGACCATGGCAACGCCCGCCGACGGACCGTCTTTCGGGGTCGCGCCCTCCGGAACGTGGACGTGGATATCCTTCTTGTCGAAGGACGGCGGCTCGATGCCGAAGGCGATTGCCCGCATCCGCACGTAGGAGGCGGCAGCCGAGATCGACTCCTTCATCACGTCGCGGAGATTGCCGGTGACCGTCATCTTGCCTTTACCGGGCATCATGGCGGCTTCGATGGTCAGCAATTCGCCGCCGACGTCGGTCCAGGCGAGCCCGGTAACCACGCCGACCTGATCCTGCTCTTCGACCTCCCCGTAACGGAACTTCGGCACCCCGATGTAATCGGCGACATTGCTGGCCTTGACGAGTACCGACTTCTCCTTCGAGAGCGTCAATTCCTTCACCGCCTTGCGGATCAAGGTCGAAAGCTCTCGCTCGAGGTTGCGAACGCCTGCCTCTCGCGTGTAGCGCCGAATGAGGAGCAGCAGCGCGTCATCCTCGATAGCCCACTCGCTGGGCTCGAGTCCGTGTTTGGCGATCGCGTGCGGGATCAGATGCTTGCGCGCGATCTCGACCTTCTCGTCCTCGGTGTAGCCGGCGATCCGGATGATCTCCATGCGGTCCATCAGGGCGGGCGGGATATTGAGCGTATTCGCCGTCGTGATGAACATCACGCTCGAGAGGTCGTAATCGACCTCTAGATAGTGATCGTTGAAAGTGTGGTTCTGCTCCGGGTCGAGGACTTCGAGCAGGGCCGAGGACGGGTCGCCGCGAAAGTCGGCGCCCATCTTGTCCACCTCGTCGAGCAGGAACAGCGGGTTCGACGACTTCGCCTTTCGCATCGACTGAATGATCTTGCCGGGCATCGAACCGATATAGGTTCGCCGGTGACCACGGATTTCAGCCTCGTCGCGCACGCCGCCCAGCGACACGCGCACGAATTCGCGGCCGGTCGCACGGGCGATCGACTTGCCGAGCGAGGTCTTGCCAACGCCGGGCGGACCGACCAGACACAGGATGGGGCCGGTCAGCTTATTGGCGCGCTGCTGCACCGCGAGATACTCGACGATGCGCTCCTTGACCTTCTCGAGTCCATAGTGATCGGCATCGAGGATTTCCTGCGCGAGCTTGATGTCCTTTTTGACCTTGGTCTTCTTGTTCCACGGGATCGAAAGCAGCCAGTCGAGATAGTTGCGCACGACGGTTGCTTCCGCCGACATCGGCGACATCTGGCGCAGCTTCTTGAGCTCGTGCGTCGCCTTTTCGCGCGCTTCCTTGGAGAGTTTGGTGCGCTTGATCTTCTCCTCGATCTCGGCGAGCTCGTCCTTGCCTTCCTCGTCTCCGAGCTCCTTCTGGATCGCCTTCATCTGCTCGTTGAGGTAGTACTCGCGCTGAGTCTTCTCCATCTGCCGCTTGACGCGCGTGCGGATGCGCTTTTCGACCTGGAGAACCGAAATCTCGCTTTCCATGAGCCCGAGCACCTTTTCGAGCCGTTCGGCCACAGAGGGAGTTTCCAGGATCCCCTGCTTGTCGGGAATCTTTACGGCCAGGTGGGAAGCCACGGTGTCGGCGAGCTTGGCATAGTCCTCGATCTGCTGAACGACGCCGACCACCTCCGGCGACACCTTCTTGTTGAGCTTCACGTAGTTTTCGAACTCGTTCACGACCGAGCGGGCAAGTGCCTGCGCCTCCACCTCCTCGCCTTTGGCATCGGCGAGCACAGTGGCGCCGGCCTCGTAATATTCAGCCCGGTCGGTGTAGCGGGTTACACGGGCACGCGCGGCCCCCTCGACCAGCACCTTCACGGTGCCATCGGGCAGCTTGAGGAGTTGGAGCACGCTTGCGAGCGTGCCGGTCTCGTAGATCGCGCCGGTCGCCGGATCGTCGTCGGAGGCATTCTTCTGCGTGGCAAGCAGGATGAATGTATCCGAGCGCATTACTTCTTCGAGCGCCTTGATGGACTTCTCACGCCCGACGAACAGCGGCACGATCATGTGCGGAAAGACGACGATGTCGCGCAACGGCAAAACCGGGTAGGTCCGGGTGTCACCGGGGACGAGCGGAGGGCGAGGTTTGGCGCTGGTCATGGGCAAATTCCTTTATCGTTGTGCCCCTCTCCCGCAACCCGCGACTGGCGGCGTTGCAATCGAGTGCTGGAAGGCCGGGAAGGGAGCACGGCTGGAAACGCGCCGTGCGCACGATGGGAGCAACCCCTCCCGGAAACAAACGCACTAAGGTTGGCGTCCTTCGTACGTCTTTTGTCCCGGACCCATTAGGTGGCGACGCCGGTCGGGGGTGTCAAGCAAGCCATAAACTCCAGCTTGCTCCGTAGGTTGACAACAACCGGCGGTCGCTCTCCGAGCGAATCGAAGAACAGCCTCGGGTACTTCGATACCTTGCATTAGGCGCTTGCCGGTGCTTCCTTGACGCGATCGGTATAGATGTAAAGCGGGCGCGCAGTGCCTTCCACCACTTCTTTCGAGATCACGACCTCCTCGACTCCCTCGAGACTCGGCAGATCGAACATCGTGTCGAGCAGGATGCCTTCCATGATCGAGCGCAGACCCCGCGCCCCGGTCTTGCGATCGATCGCCTTGCGCGCAATCGCGCCCAGCGCCTCCTCGGCGAGCGTAAGATCAATGGATTCCATCTCGAACAGCCGCTGATATTGCTTGACGAGTGCATTCTTGGGCTGGGTGAGGATCAGCTTGAGAGAAGCCTCGTCGAGATCCTCCAGCGTTGCCACCACGGGGAGCCGGCCGACGAATTCGGGGATCAGGCCGTATTTCAGGAGGTCCTCTGGCTCGACATCACGGAAAATTTCTCCCTGCTTACGGTCCTCGGGCGCCATAACCTTGGCGCCAAAGCCGATCGAAGTCGAGCGGCCGCGCGCCGAGATAATCTTTTCCAGCCCTGCGAAGGCACCGCCGCACACGAACAGGATATTGGTGGTGTCTACCTGCAGGAATTCCTGCTGCGGATGCTTGCGGCCGCCTTGCGGCGGAACGCTCGCGATGGTGCCTTCCATGATCTTGAGCAGCGCCTGCTGAACGCCTTCTCCGGACACGTCGCGGGTGATTGAGGGGTTGTCGGACTTGCGGCTGATCTTGTCGATTTCGTCGATATAGACGATGCCGCGCTGCGCCCGCTCGACATTGTAGTCGGCTGATTGGAGCAGCTTGAGAATGATGTTCTCCACGTCCTCGCCGACATACCCTGCCTCGGTGAGCGTCGTGGCGTCCGCCATGGTGAAGGGGACATCGAGGATACGCGCAAGCGTCTGCGCCAGCAGCGTCTTGCCGGAACCCGTCGGACCGATCAGCAGGATGTTCGATTTGGCCAGTTCGACATCATTGTGCTTGGTCTGGTGGTTGAGGCGCTTATAGTGGTTATGGACGGCGACCGAGAGCACCTTCTTGGCGTGATCTTGGCCGATCACGTAATCATCGAGAACCTTGCGTATTTCCTTGGGGGTCGGAATTCCATCCCGCGACTTCACCAGCGAGGACTTGTTCTCCTCGCGGATGATGTCCATGCACAGCTCGACGCATTCATCGCAGATGAACACGGTCGGCCCGGCAATCAGCTTGCGCACCTCATGCTGGCTCTTGCCGCAGAATGAGCAGTAGAGAGTATTCTTCGAATCGCCGCTGCCAACCTTGCTCATTCCACTTCTCCATCGGATCGCCGCGTGTGCGCTCCGGTTGGCGTCTCCGCCAGCATAACGCCCCCAAACCTAAGAGTCCGTAGCATAAACGTCACACATCTCGACTGTCTTTGCACGCTCTCCCCCCATCCATAAGGGAGCAGGCTAGCCGATATAAATATCGTAACGCCAATCAAGGAAGGATTAACGATGAAAATTCAGGCGTGTGGCGACTTTTTGTCGTCCGGGGAATACGGGCGGGAGAGATGCTTCGCCAGATTCTGACGAAAAATCAGGTACTTGCCACCAACCGGGTGGCAGCCTCCTCCGGTCGTTTCTCGATCACCTTGTCGATCACGCCCCATTCCTTGGCCATTTCCGGGGTGAGGAAATAGTCGCGTTCCAGCGCATCCTCAATTTTCTTGAGCGACTGGCCCGTATGACGGACATAAATCTCGTTGAGGCGCTTCTTGAGGTTCAAGATTTCCTGGGCGTGGAGCATGATGTCGGTCGCCTGGCCCTGGAACCCGCCCGAAGGCTGGTGGAGCATGATGCGGGCATTAGGAAGAGCGAAGCGCATGTCCTTGTGGCCAGCTGCCAGCAACAGCGAGCCCATGGATGCTGCCTGCCCCACGCAGAGCGTCGACACCGGCGGGCGGATAAACTGCATCGAATCGTAGATCGCAAGACCGGACGTCACCACTCCTCCGGGGGAGTTGATGTACATCGCGATCTCCTTCTTCGGATTCTCCGCTTCGAGGAACAGGAGCTGCGCGACAACCAGGGCGGCCATCGTGTCCTCGACCGGGCCGGTGATGAAGACGATCCGCTCCTTAAGCAGCCGGGAAAAGATGTCATAGGCGCGCTCCCCGCGGTTGGTCTGCTCGACCACCATGGGAACGAGGTTCATATAGGTCTTAACCGGATCGCGCATGGCTCAGTTCGCCTCGCTTAACGCCCCGCAACGGGCTCTGAGGGCCTTGCTGCAGCAGGACACCAATATATTGGACTAAAGCAAGATCGGGACATCCATATATTCGCATTTGCTCCCGCTACAAGGCGGTCCCAACCGTCATGCGCGGGCATAGCGCGTCGAAGACGCGCGTGAACGATCTATTCGGCAGCAGGGGCAGTCGTCTCATCCTCTTCCTTGTAAAGCTCCTCTCGGCTGACCGTCTTGTCCGTAACCTTGGCCAACTCGACAAGGAAGTCGACCACCTTTTCCTCGAATATGGGGGCCCGCACGCTGGCCAGCGCCTGGGGGTTTTTACGATAATGGTCCCACACTTCCTGCTCGCGGCCTGGGAACTGACGGGCGCGCTCCGCCACCGCGCGAGAAAGCTCATCCTCGGTCACTCGGATATTGTTCTTCTCGCCGATTTCCGCGAGCACCAAGCCAAGGCGCACCCGGCGCTCGGCAATGGTCCGGTACTCCTCCCTCGCCTTCTCTTCCGTCGTACCTTCGTCGGCGAAGGTGCGGCCTTGCTGCCTGAGGTCCGATTCAATCGTGTTCCAGACGTTCTTGAACTCGTCGTCGACGAGCGTCGGCGGGGCGGCGAATTTGTGCATGGCATCGAGTTGGTCGAGCAATTGCCGCTTGAGCTTCTGACGACCCATGGCCGCATGCTCTCGGGAGATGCGTTCGCTCACGGTTTCCTTGAGCTTCTCCAGTGATTCCAATCCGAGCGATTGGGCGAAAGCGTCGTCGATCGTCGCGGTTCCTGGCGCTTCGATGGATTTTGCTGTCACCTGGAATTCGGCCTCCTTTCCGGCAAGCGCTGGATTGGGATAGCTCGCCGGAAAGGCAACGCTTACCGGTCGGGTCTCGCCCTTCGCCATTCCCACGAGCTGCTCTTCGAAACCGGGAATGAAAGTTCCGGAGCCGACATTGACGCCGACATCGCTGCCCGTCCCGCCTTCGAACGGTTGGCCGCCGATCGTTCCGGTATAGTCGACCAGGACCCGGTCCCCGGTTTCGACTTTTGAGCCTTCCGCCTTGGGCTCATAGGGTTTGCTTTGCTCGGCGAGCCTGGCAAGCGCCTCGTCCACTTCGGCGTCAGTCACGGGCGCTGTCAAGCGTTCAAGCTTGAGCGCCTTGAAGTCGCCAAGCTCGATTTTCGGCAGCACTTCAAGCGCCAGCGTATAGGCGAGGTCCGCCTGACCGCCCATGACGCGATCGAGTTCGGTTGGCTCGTTTGCGAGCGTGACCTTCGGCTCCATCGCAAGCCTGAGGCCGCGCTCCTGAACGATTTGGGCGTTGAGTTCCCGTATGAGCGCCTCGACCGTTTCCGCCATGACCGAGCGGCCGTAAACCTTGCGGAGATGGCTGATCGGAACCTTGCCGGGGCGAAACCCGCGCAACTGGACCGTGTCCTTGAGCTCCGTCAAACGCTCGGTCACCCGCGCATCGAGATCAGCTGCCGGGATCGTGACCCGGAATTCGCGTGTGAGACCCTCTGAGACTGTTTCTGTAACTTGCATCGCCCTTAACCGCCACGCCTGCTGCGCTGCTTAGGAAAATGGATTCCGCCCGCCGACGCCTTTTGGTGCGGGCGGAGGGATTTGAACCCCCACGTCTTGCGACACGGGAACCTAAATCCCGCGCGTCTACCAATTCCGCCACGCCCGCCAGGGCAATTCTCGACGCCTCCCCTAATCCTCGCCACATCTACGGAAGGAATAGGAAGGCGAAGCCGATCGCGGCGGCACGAACCGATATCGGATTTAGCGGACCTGGGCAAACCGGCGCGAATAGATTCTCGGCAGCGCCTCCGGCAGGTCTTCCGCGATCAGTCCGGGGCCGGCCTCGCGTCCGGCCTCGCCATGGAGCCAAACCGCTGCGGCGGCTCCGTCAAAGCCTCCCATCCTCTGCGCCAGCAAACCTGCAATCATGCCGGTCAACACGTCGCCCGCGCCTGCGGTCGCAAGCCAGGGCGGTGCATTGTCCGCAACCGCTGCCAAGCCATCAGGTGCCGCCACTACCGTATCGGCTCCCTTGAGCACCACGATCGCGCCGGTCATCGCCGCGGCGATGCGCGCTCTTTCGAGCTTCGATTTTGCTTCACCAATGCTCGGGATCGCGCCGAAAACATTGCTGAACTCGCCCTCGTGGGGAGTTATGACAGTCGGCTGTTCCCACCGCGAGCCCAGCGTCTCCATCAGCGCCTCCGGCGCATCGGCAAAGCTCGTCAAAGCGTCCGCATCGAGCACGGCAGCCCGTGCTCCGCTGAGCGCTGCACCCACGAGATCGCACATCGCAGGGCCGACACCGCCGCCTGGACCCAATGCCACGACGTTGCGCCGCGGATCAGCCAGAAAGTCTGCGAACTCGTTCGCGCCATCGACCGGGCGCACCATGATGGCGAGGTTGGTCGCTGCATTGACCGCAAGGGCCTCACGCGGCGAAGCGATCGTGACGAGCCCGGCACCGGCCCGGAGCGCGGCCCGAGCGGCCAAGCGGCCAGCTCCCGTCGAGGCGAGCCCGCCGGAGAGAACAACGGCATGGCCGCGGGAATATTTGTGGCCTTCGGTCCGCGGGACCGGCAAAGTCCAGAGCGATGGATCGTTCAAAAAGGTCTTCGGCGTGATGGTAGATAGTACAGTTGGCGGGATGCCGATATCGGCGACAGTTACTTGCCCGCAATGGGTTCGGCCAGGAAGCAGGACGTGGCCGGTTTTGCGGCGAAAGAACGTAATTGTCTCGTCGGCTCGAACCGCCGCGCCCATCACGGCGCCTGTCGTGCCGTTGATCCCGCTCGGCAAATCGATCGCATAGATGCGGGCCGGAGCGGCGTTCATATTCTCGATCAGAGCCCGCGGGGTCCCCTCGATGGCGCGGTCAAGTCCTGCGCCGAACAGCGCATCTACTATTGCGTCGGCGCCGCTCAACCGCTGCGGCTCGGCCGCCTCGAATGGGCCCGCCCAGCGCCGTGCCGCGAGAGCGGCATCGCCCTTGAGCCGCTCCGGGCTGCCGTGGAGCATGACACGGACCCGATAGCCTCGCTCGGAAAGGAGGCGCGCTGCAACGAAGCCATCGCCGCCGTTGTTGCCAGGACCTGCGACGACGGCGATGCTCGACTCGACCGGATGGCGCCTTGCAATGCAATCGGCCACTGCACGGCCGGCATTCTCCATCAAGTCGATACCGGGAACCCCGCCTGCAATCGTCAGACGGTCGGCTTCTCCCATTTCGGCGGTAGTAAGAAGTTCGATCATCGGCAGGGAAGCGTACCTGCGCAGGTCGGTTCTCGCTACTGGCTACTATTTAGGCATAATGCTTATTTCTTAACCGCGTCCGACCGGACTGCTGCGGTCATGAATTGGGCAATCGCCGTTAACCTGTAGAAATTTTGGTATTTTTTTGCCTGACTTGGTTGGCATGGACCCTGCTAACGCAAGCGCGGCTCGGCCGGCACTGTGCTGCTTGCCGGCTGGGAGGCCTAGTGCTCATGAAAAAGATCGAGGCGATCATTAAGCCGTTCAAGCTCGACGAAGTGAAGGAAGCGCTGCAGGAAGTCGGACTGCAGGGGATAACGGTTACCGAGGCCAAGGGGTTCGGGCGGCAGAAGGGCCATACCGAACTTTACCGGGGTGCCGAGTATGTGGTCGATTTTCTACCCAAGGTGAAGATCGAGGTTGTGCTTGGCGACGACATGGTCGAAAAGGCCGTCGAGGCGATCCGGCGCGCCGCCCAGACGGGACGGATCGGTGACGGGAAGATATTCGTCTCTAACATCGAGGAAGCAATCCGGATCAGAACGGGGGAATCCGGGCTGGACGCCATCTGAACCGCCCGCTTGCGTAATCATCTCTCGGCGCCGGCCATCGAAGGCGCCAGCTGCACGAAAGGTAAGTAGCTCATGACGACTGCCAAAGAAGTCCTCAAGTTGATCAAGGACAACGACGCCAAATATTGCGATTTCCGATTCACCGACCCTCGCGGCAAATGGCAGCACGTCACCACCGACATATCCACGATCGATGAGGACACCTTCACCGAGGGCATCATGTTCGACGGCTCATCGATTGCGGGCTGGAAGGCAATTCACGAGTCCGACATGCAGTTGATGCCGGACCCGGCGAGCGCCTGCATCGACCCGTTCTATGCCGAGACCACGCTGGTCCTTGTCTGCGACACGCTCGAGCCGCTCACCGGCGAGCCATACAACCGCGATCCGCGCTCGATTGCCAGGAAGGCCGAGGGGCTGGTCAAGACCATGGGCGTCGGCGACACGGTTTTTTTCGGTCCGGAGGCCGAATTCTTCATCTTCGACGACGTGCGCTATTCGGCGCAGCCCTATAACACCGGATTCCGCCTCGACTCGGTCGAGCTGCCGGTCAACAGCGACACCGAATATGAAGGCGGCAATCTCGGCCACCATATCGGGTTCAAGAAGGGCTATTTCCCCGTTCCACCTCTCGACACTGCTCAGGACATTCGCTCCGAGATGCTCGGCGCGATGGCGAAGATGGGCGTCAAGGTGGAGAAGCACCACCATGAAGTGGGGTCGGCCCAGCACGAACTCGGCATGAAATTCTCTCCGATGGTGCAGATGGCCGACCAGATGCAGATCTACAAATATTGCATTCACCAGGTCGCAAACATCTACGGCAAGACAGCGACTTTCATGCCGAAGCCGATCTACGGCGATAACGGCTCAGGGATGCACTGCCACCAGTCGATCTGGAAGGACGGCAAGCCGACCTTTGCCGGCAACAAATACGCCGATCTCTCGGATACCGCGCTGCAATACATCGCCGGCATCCTCAAGCACGCGCGTGCGATCAATGCGTTCACCAACCCAACCACCAACTCTTACAAGCGCCTGGTACCCGGGTTCGAGGCGCCGGTGCTGCTCGCCTATTCGGTGCGCAACCGCTCTGCCGGCTGCCGCATCCCGCTTGCCTCCTCGCCCAAAGGAAAGCGCGTTGAGGTCCGCTATCCCGACCCGCTTGCCAACCCGTATCTCGCATTTTCAGCAATGCTGATGGCGGGGCTCGACGGCATCCGCAACAAGCTCGATCCGGGCCCGGCAATCGACAAGGATCTCTACGACCTGCCGCCGGCCGAGCTGAAACAGATCCCCACCGTATGCAGCAGCCTGCGCGAGGCGATCGGTTATCTCGACAGGGACCGCGACTTCCTCAAGGCCGGCGGAGTGTTCGAGGATGATTTCATCGACAGCTACATCGAGCTGAAAATGCAGGAAATCATCCGGTTCGAGCACACCCCGCATCCGGTCGAGTTCGAAATGTATTATTCGGCCTGAATACCTCCCCTCGTCGGCTTGGACGATGAGACGTCGAGGGGCGCCGCAAGGCGCCCTTTTTTTACCTCAGCCCATGTGTGTCCCGGATGCGGTACAGCCCGAGCGCGCGTCCCGAAAGCATCCTCAATCCGGCTCACCTGATCGCGCGCGAGTGGTGCACCGCTGATCCGGGACCGCCAAAAGCTCGGTCCTTGGGACGGTCCCGCGTCTGCAGCGCAGCGCCGGCTTGGCTTTGTATCCAACCGCTGCGACATGGGCCGCGCTGCACTGCGCGCGGGACACACTTACCGAGCGCTTATTGTGGCTTTATTTCTTCGAATTCATCCAGGCGGCAATTCCTGCCCTGCCCGCCTTCTCGTCCTCGCCTTCCGGCAGCCCGGCAACTCCGACCGCGCCGACGAGCACGCCGTTCATAGCAATCGGCTCGCCCCCGCCGACAAGGTAGACCTTGTCGCCCATGACATTCATGATGCCGAAATAGCGGTCCGGACGGGTCTTGTAGAGCTGCGACATCGATTCGGTCGTCTGCCGGTACGCTGCTGCGGCATAAGCTTTCGCCTCGGCAAAGTGAACGTTGCGGCTCGATGCACCGTCCATGCGCGCGGACGCAATCGTCTCACCGGAAATATCGACCACGGCCACGCCCATGAACCTGTTGGTCTGGCGCGCATAGGCGATCGCGCCTTCGATGATGGCGCGCGCGTCTGCCAGCGAGAGCGCCTGCGGGGGCGGCCCCGGCGGCCGTTCCGCCGGCGCCGGCTGTTGGGCGGACGCTGCACGGCCGGCCAGCAGGAAAACGGCCGATCCCAGCAATGCGCGCCGACGCGTCGGATGCGATGCGTTCATTCGTACCTCCCTGAAGAGATTTCGATCGTCAAGCGATCGCCCGATCATATATCCATGATCAAGGCGAGGCGAATCGGTGGGCGGCTCGGTGGAACTTCCGCCGAAGAAGCTATCGCCTGCTGCTGCGGATTATCGCAGAATGTAATTGACCAGGTGCGACGCCACCGCGAGCATTCCGGTCAGGGCGCTCGCATAGAGCACGTAACGGCACCGAACCGCTCGGTAGACGCCGGCGCGCAATCGCGCGCGGAGCACGGCGGCCTCAAACTCCGCGGAAGATGAATAGCGGCAGCCCCAAGCGCTCCCGGCGCGCTGGACCTCGGCTTGCGCCACGGCAACGGCCGACGAGTTGGAGGTTTCCGCCCTGCCCATCTCCCCATGCTAATGAAGCCCGGTAAACGGGACGTGCATGGCGATCTCAAATGTGAGTAGCCCGCATGAGCGGCGCGTCCGCTTCGCTTCCATCTCGCGCTGGCCTCTCGCGCCGCAATATGCGGGTCCCCGCATCTCGCTCTCGGCGCCGAAGCCGCGCCCATCGCTCATGTAGGCTACGAAATCTCGGCCATCACTGGCGCGAAGAGATCCTCGATCGGGATCGGCTTGGCGATGAAATGCTGCTCGACCATGTAGGCAACCAGCGCTTCCAATGCGGGACGGTTCGGCTCGATCCCATAAGGCCAGGCATCCCCGCCGAAGAGTTCATCGATCTCCTCGATATCCGATTGCAGCCACGGCAGCATCACGCTCAACGATCCGGCATAGCGCATGCGTTCGAGCGCGCGGCGCTTGGCCTCCACGAACGCTTGATAGAGGCTTGTGGCAAGCCAGGGATACCGCTCGCAAAGTTCGCGGCGGATCACGATCAAATGCATGATTGGAAAGATTTTCGTCTCGCGGTAAAACTCGCGTTCGATGGCGCGGTGATCGGCAAACAGGCGAACGACATGGCTGTTGCGACCTAGAGTCTCCGGTTTACGCGAGCCGATCAGGGCGTCGATTTCCCCCTTCGCAAGCAACCCGGCGAGCGAGGTGCCGCTGGTGTTTTGTTCGAGCGCCACTTCGCGCAGCAGCGGCGGCGCGTGGGGCTTGCCGTGCGTGCCTGCATCGTTGACCGCTCCCTGCACCCAGCGAATGGCATCGAGATTGACGCCGAACTGGTGCATCAGGTGTCCACGCGCCCAGATCGCCGCGGTCTGCGTATAGAGCGGCAGGCCGACACGGCGTCCTTCAAGGTCCTTCGGCGCGGCGATCTTCGCCTGCCTGTTGATGAATATGTAGCCGTGCCGGAAGACGCGGGACGGAAACACAGGCAGCGCCACGAACGGACAATCGCCGCGGGCGGCGAGGCTGATGTATTCGGATGCCGAGAGTTCCGAGATATCGAATTCCGCGCCCCCGACCATGCGGTCGAAAATATCGCGGCCGGATTTCAGCGTGAGGCAGATAAGCTCAACGCCTTCGACAGCGATGCTGCCTTCGCGGATCGCCTCTGTCCGGTCATAACGGCAGCAGGCGAGGCTCAGGCGCAGCCGTGACACGCCGCTAGCGCTTGGAGAACTGGAAGCTGCGGCGCGCCTTGGCCTTACCGTATTTCTTGCGTTCGACCACGCGGGGATCACGGGTAAGAAAGCCGCCACGCTTGAGCACGCTGCGCAGGTCGGGCTCGTAAGCGGTCAGCGCCTTGGAAATTCCATGCCGCACGGCTCCAGCCTGGCCCGAAAGCCCACCACCCGCGACCGTGCAGCTGATATCGTACTGGCCGGTACGGTTGGCGGCGACCAGCGGCTGCTGGATCAGCATCCGCAGCACCGGCCGTGCGAAATAGGTTTCGAGCTCGCGCGTGTTGACGACGATTTTTCCCGAACCGGGTTTGACCCACACGCGCGCGACCGCATCTTTTCGTTTCCCGGTGGCATAGGCGCGACCGTGCTTATCGAGCTTCTGCACATATTTCGGAGTCTCGGGCGCGGTCGGAGGCTTGAGCGCCGACAATTGGTCGAGCGATTGAATGGTCTCAGCCACGATTACGCGCTCCTCTTGTTCTTCCGGTTCATGGCAGCGATGTCGAGCTTTTCCGGATTCTGCGCGGCGTGCGGATGATCGGGCCCGGGATAGACCCGAAGATTACCGAGCTGGCGCCGGCCCAGCGGCCCATGCGGGAGCATGCGCTCGACAGCTTTTTCGACGATACGCTGCGGAAATCTTCCCTCCAGAATCCATTTTGCGGTGCGTTCCTTGATACCGCCGATGTAGCCGGTGTGATAGCGATAGACCTTGTTGTCGCGCTTGCGGCCGGTCAGCACGACTTTGGCAGCATTGACGATAATGACATTGTCGCCGCAATCGACATGGGGAGTAAACGTCGGCAGGTGCTTGCCGCGCAGCCGTAACGCCACAATCGAAGCCAATCGGCCGACGACCAAGCCTTCGGCATCGATCATTATCCATCTTTTCTGAGTCTCGGCGGGTTTCGCCACAAATGTCGTCATGACGTCCGATGTCCGCGTCTGGGATAGAAGCGCGGGCTCTTACACAACGGCGGCCGCAGGGTCAATGCGGTTGCCCAAAATAACGTGAAATCAAGAGCGTAGCCTAGAGGTATTATAGTCAGGAGCCGCTTCCTAACCCGGATTGCCAACACGACTGCGCTGCCCCGGATTGAGCGCGGCGCATCGGGAGCTTGCGAGCTGTCGGCGCGCGTGAACGCGCCGGCCCCAATCCCGGCTACCGCTGTCAGGCCCTTCCGAATTGCGCCTTGAGTTCCACCTTGGCGCGATTGAGGACTCGCTTGCGGCTTGCCGGCAAATTTTTACCCGCGCGATTGATGTAGAATGTGAGCATCGACAGCGCGGATCGATAAGGGTCGGCCTTCCGGCGCCTGCTTTCCTCGGCGGAACGCTTGAGCGAGGCGGCAATGTGCTTCGGATCGGCGAGCGTGAACACCCCCTGGTCCAAATCGAGGGCATTGCTTTGTTTCGTGACCCGCTGCGACCACTTGCGCGACTTGCTGCGCTCAGGCCCTGAAGACGACCGCTGCGGTTGAGGCGAGCGGCGATTGCGAGCCCTGGGGGTCCTCGCCATTGTGCTTCCCTCGATCGATCACCTCTCCAATGCGCTGCGATATGTGCATGTTCCCGAGAAGCTAGGCCCGTCATCTATCTAAACAGAGGAGAACCAGCCTCTGCATCGAGAAACTGAATAACTGTAGCAATTGTGCCACCACGCAAGGCGGCGAATCGTACTAAAGTGAACGCTCTCTACTCTTCCCTATCACAATGCGGGCCGCTCGTCCGGCCGTTATCGGAGCACCACGATGCAGAAGATGGTCGCCCTTGCGTTCGTGCTGACTGTAATCGCTTTTTCGGCTCCTGCCTCCGCCTATACGCACGAGGAAGAAATGGCTTGCAAGGATGATGCGTTCCGGCTGTGCCAGAATGCGATCCCGGACGAACAGCGGGTAAAGATGTGCCTGATCGCCAATCTGCGGAAGCTTAGTCCCTCCTGCAAGGCCATGTTCCAGCGCGCCCGCCGCTAATGTGCTTTTGCCTTGGGGCCGCGTGAACGTTATCCTGCTCCCGCGAGGTGCGGGAGCATGGATCACGACAGCTATCCGGACGGCTACATTCGCGGCATCCTCAACACCGTCAAGACGATTGCCATCGTCGGCATTTCGCCGAAGGACAATCGGCCGAGCTACTTCGCTTTCAAATATCTCCTGGAACGCGGCTACCGGATGATTCCGGTCAATCCCGGGCTCGCCGGGGGCGAAATCCTGGGCGAAAAGGTCTACGGGCGGCTCGCCGAAATCTCCGGACCCGTAGACATGGTCGATATCTTCCGCGCACCAGCATATGCGCCGGGAATCGTGGAAGAGGCACTCGCGCTTGAACCGCGCCCGCAGGTGATCTGGATGCAGCTTGGCATTCGCAATGATGCCGCGGCGGCGCTTGCGGAGCAGAACGGCCTCAAGGTCGTGATGAACCGCTGTCCGAAAATCGAGTATTGCCGCTTGTCCTCGGAGATTGCCTGGATGGGCGTCAACACGCGCACGATCTCGTCCAAAAAGGCGCAGCTGTCTGGCCGAGGTATCCAGCGCATGTCGCTCAATCGCGCAACCCTTGCCGGTGGCGCCACATCGGCATCGAGCCGCGCGCAGAAGGAAGAATCGTAGCCCGGAATTGCACGATCGCTGACATGCCTGCCACGCGAACAGGCTTTGTAGCGCGATCGTGCAATCCGGGGGCTACCTGGGCTGGCCCGGCCATCCCGGATTTCGCGGCGCGCAAGCGTTGCCCATGTCGAGCAAGTGGATGCGCCGCTCAATCCGGGCTACAGAGCTCCGATCTTGACGGGCGCTCCTCATTGCATCAACGCATGTTAAACCGCAGCGGACCGCATGGTCCTGCCCAACGAGGACGGGGCCATGCCCGAGCGCACAGCAGGTTTTTCGACACTGGCGATCCATGCCGGGGCGCAGCCGGACCCGACCACGGGCGCACGCGCGACGCCGATCTACCAGACGACCTCGTTTGTCTTCGAGGATGTCGATCACGCGGCTTCTCTGTTCGGGTTGCAGACGTTCGGCAATATCTACTCACGAATCGGCAATCCGACGAACGCGGTGCTCGAGGAACGGGTCGCCGCGCTCGAAGGAGGCACTGCGGGGCTCGCGGTCGCCTCCGGTCACGCCGCACAGGTCATCGTGATGCACTGCCTGATGCAGCCGGGCGATAAATTCGTGGCCTCCAAGAAGCTTTATGGCGGCTCAATCAACCAGTTCAATCACGCATTTCGCAATTTCGACTGGAATGTCACCTGGGCCGATCCGGACGACATCGGCTCGTTCGAACGCGCAGTGACCCCCAAAACCAAGGCGATATTTATCGAATCGATCGCCAACCCGGGCGGCGTCATTACCGACATCGAAGTGGTGGCCAGGGTCGCGAAGCAGGCGGGCGTGCCGCTGATCGTCGACAATACGCTCGCCACTCCCTACCTCTGCCGCCCGATCGATTACGGCGCCGACATCGTCGTGCATTCGCTCACGAAATTTCTCGGCGGCCATGGCAATTCGATCGGGGGCCTGGTGGTCGATGCCGGAACGTTCAACTGGTCGCGGGAGAAGCGCTACCCGATGCTGTCGGAGCCGCGGCCGGAATACCACGGCATCGTGCTGCACGAGACGTTCGGCAATTTCGCTTTCGCAATTGCCTGCCGCGTGCTGGCGCTGCGCGACCTTGGGCCGGCGCTCTCGCCGTTCAATGCCTTTCTCATCCTCACCGGCATCGAGACGCTGCCGCTGCGGATGCGGCGGCACTGCGACAATACGCTTATCGTCGCGAACTGGCTCGCCAGCCACCCGAAAGTCGCCTGGGTGAGCTATCCGGGGCTCAAGGGCGACCGCTATCATGAATTGGCGCGCAAATACGTGCCCAAAGGCGCGGGGTCCGTCTTCACCTTCGGCCTCAAAGGCGGCTATGACGCGGGCGTGAAGCTCGTATCGAACGTCAAGCTGTTTTCCCATCTTGCCAATATCGGTGACACGCGCTCGCTGATCATTCATCCGGCGTCGACCACGCACCGCCAGCTCAGCGACGCGCAGAAAATCCAGGCCGGCGCCGGCCCCGACGTTGTCCGCCTTTCTATCGGGCTTGAAGATACCGACGACATCATCGCCGATCTCGATGAGGGCCTGACGGCAGCGTGATACTAGGGCGGGTTAGTCTCACTGCGTCATAAGCTGCGTAGGGTGGGCAAAGGCGCAACGCGCTTCAGCGCGTGCTGCCATAGCCCGTCGACAGACGGGCGTAAACGCCCTTGAGGCCCACGCGGACAGTTCGCGCGTGGGCACGGCGCTCGTTTATGCGTGTGGCGCGGCTCGGGCTCGTGGACCGCGCCTTTGCCCACCCTACAGAAAGTTTTCTGACGTAGTAAGATTAGGCGCGCCGTTCGGTCCACTCGATGGCTCGCCGTAACCCGCCATCAAAATCCGGAGATGGCGGATTACGAGCCGCCCGCCTGCTGTGAAGCCAACGATTGGGGAAGCGCGGCGCTGATCCGCCCTGCGCAAACTCGTGCGGCGTGGACGACCGCAATCGCGAGGACCGCAACTGCAACGGCCTGATGCAGCAGCGCAAGCCCAATCGGCGCCTGATGCAGCAGCATCACGATGCCGAGCGCTGCCTGAAGAGTAACCGCTGCGGCAAGGAGAATCGCTGAGACGGCGGCTGGCTTTGCCGTGCGCGCCGCATCGATCGCGTGTGCAAGGGCAACGGTCCAGAGCACATAGGCGACGGTACGGTGGACGAATTGCACGGTAAGCGTATTCTCAAACAAATTTCGCCACCATGGCTCTTGAAATAAAAGCTGTGAGACTCTGGGAATAAAGCTCCCATCGATCAACGGCCAGGTATTGTAAATAAGCCCGGCGTGCAGGCCGGCAACGAGCGCGCCGAGATAGATCTGGCAGAGCACCAGCACCGGAATGAGCGCGGCCGTGGCGCGCAGGCGGGCAAGGGATGGACCCGCCCTGCCCTCCCTCGCAATGGAAGTGTACGACCCAGGGCGCAAGGTTCGTTGAGCGGTCCAGATGATGGCAGCGAACAGGGCACAAGCCAGCGTCAGATGAAACGCCAAGCGATATTGCGAGACCTCCACGCGGTCCATAAGCCCCGACGTCACCATCCACCAGCCGACAACTCCCTGCAGCGCGCCAACCCCGAAAATGAGCCACAGCCGCCCCAGAAAGGCGATTTCCATCCAACCCTTCCAGAGAAACCACAGGAGCGGCAAGAGGAACGCCGCGCCGATCACGCGTCCAAGCAGGCGATGCGTCCATTCCCACCAATAGATTATCTTGAACTGCCCAAGGTTCATTCCTCGGTTGATCTTCTGGTATTGAGGAATCGCCTGATATTTTTTGAATTCGGCCTGCCAGCTGTCCTGGTTCAGCGGCGGCACGACACCGATGACCGGGTTCCACTCGACGATTGAAAGACCTGATCGCGTGAGCCTGGTCGCTCCGCCCACCACCACCATTGCGAAAATCAGCCCTGCAATGATCCACAACCACAGGCGAATTATGCGGCGTCCGGTTTCCGACTGGACTGAAGAAGTGCCATGCATCGGAAATCAGAGATCGGATGCCGGAGATCGGATGTCAACCGACGCGCCGTCGCGGCCAGCGTACGCTCGGGATCACGCGGCTTCCTGGGCCGCGGCCGAAGTTGCCCTCGGCCCGGGTACGGACCGTCTTCCACTCCCTTGCTACTGCCTCGATCGCGGCCGATAACCCGCTCATGACGAGCTTTCCGACTGAAGCTGCGGTGAAACCGGCGCCCTCCTCGCGCGCTCTCCTGCTGAGCACGCTCGTCGCCGCGATATTTCTGAGCGCCGCATTGTTGTTCGCGGTTGAGCCGATGTTCACCAAAATGGTGCTGCCGCGGCTTGGGGGCACGCCCCAGGTTTGGTCGGTGGCTATGGTCTTCTTCCAGACGGCGCTGCTCGCGGGCTACGGCTACGCGCACCTCATTACCCGTTATCTGCCGGGACGCCCCTCGATCGTCATTCAGATCGCTTTGCTCGTTGTCGCATCCTTTACATTGCCGCTTTCGATCGCGTCAGGATTTGGTCGTCCGCCTCCGGTGGGCGAGGCATTCTGGATCCTTGGCCTGTTTGCGGTATCGATCGGGCTGCCGTTCTTCGCCCTTGCCGCCAATGCCCCGCTGTTGCAGGCTTGGTTCGCGCGCACCGATCATCCTGCCGCCGGCGATCCCTATTTCCTCTATGCGGCAAGCAATGTCGGGAGTTTTCTGGCGTTGCTCGCCTATCCGTTGGCCATCGAGCCGCTGATCACGCTTGGCGACCAGACCCGGCTTTGGTCGATCGGATTTTATGTGTTGATCCTGCTGATCGCGGCAAGCGGGCGCCTCCTATGGAATGCGGCCCGCCGACCAGTCCCAGCCGCCGATGTGGCCACCGAGGTTAGCCCTCAAGGCGCGTCTCCGACCTGGCTTGACGCCGCGATCTGGGTTGGCCTCGCAGCGATTCCCTCCGGCCTACTCATTGCCGTCACGGCTCACATCTCGACGGACGTCGCGGCGGTGCCTCTCCTTTGGGTCGTGCCGCTTGCGCTTTACCTCCTCACATTCGTGATTGTGTTCTCGCGTCGAGTAATCATCCCGCACAGGTTCGTGCTCGCGGTTCAGCCTTTCTTCGTCCTGGCGCTTGTCGCCGTCATCATATTCGAGCCGATCAAGACCATCCTCCCGCTGATCGCGCTGCATGTCGGCGTGTTCTTCGTATGCGCTCTGGCCTGCCATGGGGAACTGGCTCGCCGGCGCCCGCCACCGCGCTATCTCACGTCGTTTTACATGTGGATGTCGGCGGGCGGGGTGGTCGGCGGGATTTCGGCCGGGCTGCTCGCGCCTTACGTCTTCAATTGGATCGCGGAATATCCCATCCTGCTCGCACTTTCGCTGTTATGCCGGCCAGGGCTCTCGCTGCCCAGACCGCGCTTCGAGCAGGCGATTCTTTACGGCGCCGCTGCGCTCGCTGTTTTCGGATTGGTGGCCGTACGCTGGTTCGATATCCCGGTCTATGAGGAGCAGTTCCGTTGGGCCGTCGCATTGCTTCTTGTCGTGAGCCTCCTGTTTCTCATTATCGGTGAGCTTGCCCCCCTTCTTCTGAAACTTGACCCTGGACTCCTTCCAGTTGCCTGGCGCGATCCGCTGCCAGTTGCAGCGATCATCGCCTTGGTTCTCATCGCCAATCACGAGATTATCGACGTCGGCGACGCGCAAACGCTGCGGAGTTTTTTCGGCGTCTACAAAATCTCAGAATCCGGCGACGGCCGTTTCCGCCTGCTGACGCACGGGACGACGCTGCACGGAGGCGAGCGCATCCGCGATGAAGCCGGTAATCCGGTCACCGGTCGCCCGGAACCGATCATGTATTACTATGATGGTTCCGCCATTGCGCAGGTCCTCGATGCCGCCCGCGCCCGCACCACGCCTATCCGCTACGCCGTAATAGGTCTGGGTACCGGCAGCCTCGCCTGCCGCGCCGAGCGGGGCGACAAAGTGGATTATTACGAGATCGACCCGGCCGTCATCCGCCTTGCCAGCAATCCCGATAATTTTACCTTCCTTCAGCAGTGCGGCCCGGTACCGATCAAGCTCGGGGATGCGCGGCTTACGCTGGCGGACGCGCCCGATGGCAGCTATGACGCGATCATCATCGATGCGTTCACTTCCGACGCCATCCCGATCCACCTGCTCACGCGCGAGGCGATGGCGATCTATCGCGCCAAGCTTTCCCCGCACGGTATCGTCGGAGTCCACATCTCCAACCGTCATCTCGAACTTGCCTCGGTGGTCGCCGGAATCGCCGCCGCCAACCGCATGGTCTCCCGGGTCAATGAGTCGGGCGACATAACTGAGAACGACGATGAATATGTCTTCCCGGAGACTGTGGTCGCTGCCGCTCGCACCGACGAAGATTTCGGCCCGATCGCGCAATCCGAATATTGGGAGCTGCAGCAGCCGAACCCGGATCAGAGGGTCTGGACCGACGACTATTCCAACATCATCGGTGCGATCCTGCGGCGGCTGAAGGAAGACTAAAACGGCACGGTTGGCAGCCGAGCAATGCCTTGTGAAGGGGCTGTGACCTTGCGCGCGGCATTCATACCGAAATGCAAGGCTTCGGTGATTGCACGAAATCAGCAGATCGGATAGAACCAAATTGGGTGGATGGGGAACCAACGTGGTCACCTTAAAGTTTTCGCGTCATGCGTCCCCCCGCCGACCTGCACGATGTCGAGCCGTCAATTCTTGCCTATGTGGCAGCGCTTGCGGCCGTATTTGGCTTGATTGCTTTCGGGCTTTATCAGCTTGTGCAGCCTTCGGTGCTGCCCAATCCGGGTTTAGCTGCCTATAAGGCGCCGGCCAGTATTCCGGCACCGCTGACGACTTCAGCCGAGGCGGCGATGGCGATGGAGCACTCGGCGCGGGTTGCCGCGGGCGACAGCAAAGCCGCCGAGGAGACCAAGACAGCAGGCAGTGAGAAACCGACGCGTGCGGCACGCAGCTATGCGGCGCGTAGTTATGCGCGCAGGGTGCCGCGCGTGGCTGCACGGCCCAGCTATGACAATCGGCGGCCCCCGTTCTCATGGGGATATGCCCAGAACCCCGGATTTGGACGCTGGTTCTGACAAATATGTCAGGGCCTGAGGATCCGCGCGCGCAAGACGCTTTCGTGTCGGCGGAGGGTCGCAAGTGCTTCCCGGGTGTTCATGGCAGAAATGATACAAACGACTTCCCGCAGTGGGCAGCACCCCCGGCCCGTCAAGTCTCTACGAGAACGTAACTGTTCTCGATGCGGACGGGAAAGGATTGCGCCTTATACGGTCCCTCGATCAGCTCAATTCCTCGCTTTACTGCCACGGGAAACTGGCGTGCGCGGATGCGGCTCGGGTCGCACCACGATCTGCCGGTTCGGATGTCGAATTCCCAACCATGCCAGGGGCATTTGACCATCTCGCCCAGGCGTGAATAGCAGTACTCGCCCGGCAAATGCGATTGGACCAAGCCGGTCTGAATGCCGTGATAGAGACTGCCGCCGCGGTGGGGGCAGCGATTGGCGAGCGCGAAAAAATCACCACCGAGGTTGAAGACCACGATGGCGCGTCCATTCACTTCGACAAGCTTGCGCTTGCCGGGCAGGATCTCGTCGACCATGGCGACGATGTGACTTGGCAACGTCGTTCACTCCGTAGGGCGGATTAGCGCGGCCGTTCGCAGCGTGCGCAGCGGAACTTCCCGCTCGAAGGGCGCGCCGTATTCCGCCGAAGCTGGCGGGCTACGCACCGCCGCCACCTTGTCGGAGTGCACGCGTGACCGTTCCGAACCGGCGGCGCTGACCCGTCCTACGAGCTGGTTAGCTGAGCCGGTAGAGCTCGCGCGCATTCTCGGAGAAGATCATGGCGCGGCGCTCGGCGTCGAGGCTCGGCGGCAGCGCAAGGAAAGGATCGTCGAAATCCCAGTGTGGGTAATCGCTGGAGAACATGATCCGGTCCCAGCCGACCCAGCCCATTGTGTCGATCAGGTGCTCCGGCTCCTCGGTCTCCTCTATCGGCTGTGTCGAGACCCAAAAATGCGCGCGCAGGTATTCCGATGGCGCTTTCTTGAGATGCGGGACCTCGTCCTTGAGCCGGCTCCAGTTCTTGTCGAGACGCCAACCAAGCGCCGGCATCCAGCCGAAGCCGGCCTCGATCATCACTACCTTGAGGTCCGGATAGCGTTCGAACACGCCTTCGAGAATGAGGCTCGCGACCTGCGCCTGGCAGCAGGACGCGTGCTCGGTCATGTCCTCGATATAGAACGAGGGCCAGCCGGTATTGCTCGCAGGGCGACCGCTGGTGCCGAAGACGTGAACGCCGATGGGAAAGCCGGCTTCGACGGCTGCTTCGTAGATCGGCCAATAACGGCGCTTGCCCATCAATTCGCAGGTGCGGCTGCGCAGCAACACGTGCGCAAAGCGGCGGTCGCCGGCGCGGCGGCGAATCTCGGCGCTGGAAGCCTCGCCGTCCTCGTAGGGCACGACGACCGAGGCGAGCAGCCGCTGATCCTGCTGGTACCAGCCCTCGATCTGAAACTCGTTGGCCGCAAAAGCCATGGCGGCGCTGAATTCCTCGTTTTGATCGCCTTGGCCGGTTGGCGAGAGCGGGTTCATGATCGCGTATTCGATTGGATAGAAATCGAGAAACTGCTGCTTCATGAAATTGAGATCGCTCGCCGGCAGCCCGCCCCCAGGCGGCCAGGAATCCCTTCGCGATGCCTGAGGTTGGCTCTTGGGATAGGCGAATCCCTTGAGCAAGCCTTGCCGTTGCCGCGCCCCATAAGTCTGGAGATGGTTCCACCAGCGCTCGCTCAGATAGGGCCGCAGATCCTCGATCGAGCTTTTCGGGTGGATGTCGACGTCAATGATCTTGAGGCGTGTCTTTTGCGCGATTAACGGTTCGCGAACTTCGATGTTCATCAGCCATTCTCCCGTAGGGTGGGCAAAGGCGCATTCCACACGCACCGGCCGCGTGGGCACGGCGCACGCGCTAAAGCGCGTGCGCCTTTGCCCACCCTACAATCTCATCACGCCGCCTCCCTCAGCCGCGGATAGGTCGCGAGCGGGTTGTCTACCAGCAGCTTGCGGCGCAAGGCTTCCGGCGCTCCCGCGGGAATGGCGTCCTCGCCGTCAAACTGCCAGTGCGGATAATCCGATGCATAAAGCAATATGTCGTCCGAACCAAGATGATCGATCAGCCGCTTGACCAGCTCCGGATCGCTCGGCGCATCAAATGGCGCAATCGTGAGGCGCACATGGTCGCGAACAATGTCCGGTGGCGGCCGATCGACCCACGGGACTTCGGAGCGCACCCCACGCCAGAATTTCGACAAGCGCCAGAGAAAAGCGGGCAGCCATGTCACCCCCGACTCCAGGAGGATGATTTTGAGACCAGGAAATTTCGTAAAAACGCCCTCGCAGATGAGGCTGCCAAGCTGCGACTGAAACGATTGCGCGTAAGCAGTGTAATCCTCGATGTAGAAACTCGGCCAGCCCAGTGAGGTCAACGACTGCCGATAGGTCGACCCCGGGTGGATCGCAACTGCGAGGCCATGGCGCTCAGCGGCCGCAAAGATCGGCCACCAATGCCGGCGTCCAAGCGGTGTTTCCTGCATGGAGAGCAGCTGGACGGCGACAAAGCGGCGGTCTCCCGCACAGCGCTCGATCTCGTCCACGACAAATTCCACGTTTTGCGTCGGAACCACAATAGAGGCACGCAAACGACAATCGCGGTCGAGCCACTCCCTGGCCATCCAGTCGTTCACTGCCCGCGCGAGCGCACGTCCCATGTCCTCGCTGAAACAAAGTTCGACGCCATAAAGGCAATTGCAGATCGCGTATTGCGCCTGCCAGCGGCCGAAAATCTGTGACGTGAGCTGCGGCAGGTCGGTCGCTGGCCGCCCGTTCCTGCCTCGCCATTCAGGACGCGCGCTTATCGATGCCTTCGGTGGATAGCTATTGGTCTCAAATCCTTCGATACCGCGCTCGATGAACGAATCCCGCCAATACGAATCGAGATAAGGGAATAGCGCTTCGAACTTCGGCACCTGCGGATGAACGTCGCAGTCGATTCCGCCGGCGATCATTTATTACTCCGGAAGCATGGCTTACGGAGTAATAGAACGAATCGCGACCTAAGGAAAGGGTAGCGTCAGGACCTCATGCTGAGGAGCTTCGCACAGACGGCCTTTCCGACTGTGCGATGCATCTCGAAGCATGAGGTAGGCACGGCCGGGCCGCCCTCGTGGTTCGAGATGGCGCGCGCCCCAAGCAGCGCGCGCCTCCTCACCATGATGGCGGTCACAGAGCGATGCGTCTCAGAGCCGATAGAGAATCTGGTCGGTCCAGAAGCGTTCCAGCCGGTGCAGCGACTTGTTGAGCGTCGCGAACTCGTCGGGGTTAATGCCGCCGACTTGCTCCACCGTCCGCACATGCTTCTGATAGAGCGCTTCCACGATATCGCGGATCTCGCGTCCTTTGTCGGTAAGCCGGATGCGTACCGACCGGCGGTCGACACGGGACCGCTGGTGATCGAGAAAGCTCATCTCGACGAGTTTCTTAAGGTTATAGGAAACATTGGACCCGAGATAATAACCGCGTGTGCGAAGTTCGCCCGCTGTTAGTTCTTTGTCGCCGACATTATACAGCAGCAAGGCCTGCACCGCATTGATATCGGAGCGGCTCCTGCGGTCGAACTCGTCCTTGATGACATCGAGCAGCCGACGATGCAGCCGCTCTACCAGAGTCAAAGCCTCAAGGTAGAGCGGCCTGATGTGTCCGAACCGGGCCTCCCGCTCGGTTGGCTCCGCCGTCTTGACAGCACTCTTCATCATAACGCCTCACCTTGGTTTTATTGTGTGAACGAGGCCCTGTTTCCCCGTCTCAGGCGCCAACCTAACCCAGACGGTCTAAATTCTACTTAAGCAACACTATGAAAATAGGGTTTATTCGCAACGGTAAATCATCAATTGAATTTACAATTCTGCAAGTATTCGCCTTGCTGCATTGAGGAATGCTTTACGACTGCAAGATTGCAGGAACCGGTCCAGAAACTACATCTCCCAGATAGCGTCCGGATCCTCCGGCGGCAGGGCCGAAGTCTCGACCGCAATGGCGACATCCTGCTCAATGTCGATTGTTCGGGGAGGCGCCTCGTAGCCTACTTTCCAGAGGTGCAAATCATAGCGTCCCTTCCCGACTCGCAATTGCGCGAGACCGGACTCGTCGGTGACGCCGCGGTACGCGCCCAGCCGAACCTGCACGTCGGCGACCGGGGTGACGCTCTCCTTCTCGACCACCTTCACTGTGACCGTATGCGCCGGCGCAGAAACGACCGCAACGTGGAATTGTGACGAGCTGCCATCGTGTGCGCTGGCGAGCGCCTGGGGCGCAAACCTGACCGACCACGAGGCAATTCCGACATTCGCCGGGGCGTCCAACTCGACCTGCGTCCAATATAAGCCGCTAGTGCCGGGCCAAGGCGTCGATTGGAGAATGCCACGCGTCGCAAGTACGCCGGCCTGATCAAAGATTTCGACTGCTTGCCCGTGCAGCGGGCAATCGGCCGACGATTTCGCTCCAACCTTGATTGCGAATCGTTCGCCAGCCGTCACATGCGCCGGCATGGCCCATGCCGCCAGACTCGTTGCATGCGGGTGCGTGGTGATGGAGATGGATGCGGCGCTTCCTTCGTGGCGAATGCCCGCGATGTCCTGGGCGGGACAAGCTACACTCCAGGCATGCTGGCCGACGGTCTGCGGCGCCTTCAAAGTGACAGTGACGACGCCCTCACCTCCTTCGCAGCCGGAAGCGCGCAACGTCGTCAGGTCTCCGTCGGCAAGGGTGACATCGATTTGCGCGCCGTCGAGATCGCATCCGGCACAGCATGTTACTTTGATCTGCAGTGCAATATCGCTGCCCACGGGGATTTCGGTCGGCGGCGCGTCCTCGAATTCGATGCGCGTCGCATGCACCTGGGATTCGGCCGACATATCGGTCATGAAGCCAACGCCACACGCTTAAGAACGCGTGGCGCTCCACCGTCACACTGAGCGTTTGGCCGCATGTCGTCCGGCAACGCGGCCGAACACCAGGCACCTGGCGAGCCCGTGCTGCGCAAAGCCGCCTTGGGATTCGCCTGCGCAATAGAGACCCGTAATAACTTCGCCGTGGATATCCACGACTTCGCCATTTGTATTGGTCCGCAGCCCGGTGAGCGTGTCGTGCAGAATGGGTGTCGACCATGCCGCGTAAAACGGCGGCGTGGCGATCTTATGCAGCGGTGTCGGCTTCTTGAAATCCGCATCGGCTCCGGCATCCACAAATGAGTTGTAGCGGTTCACGGTTTCCTGCAGAACTGCGCCCGATATTGGCTTCTTTTGATACGGATTCCTGATTTTTGCAGCCAGCTCCGGAATCGTGTCGCCGCTGAAGAAATAGCCGTCGGGATCGACATTCGGCGGCTTCGTATTCCATTTCTCGCGTGCCGCGCCATCGGCGTCAAAAATTGCCCAGATCGGGCCGCCGCCATTGAGCTTGCTCGTATCGCCGTTATACCCCATGCAGGCGGCAAAGAAGTTGTAGGAGCCGTCGATCTCATTCCAGAATCGCTGACCATTTTGATGGACGAAGATCACGTCCTGCCAATCCTCCACCGTGAGGCCCGTGGCCTTGGCAAGATGAAAGAGCGGACTGTCGGTCTCGAACACCAGCGACGCGTACCCCCAGCGACAGCCGATATGCCGCGTCTTGGTGACGGCGGCGCCGGCCTCGCGGGTCTGGTTGGCGGTCGCCCATAGCGAAGCGCCGATCTCCATTGCGGCAAGCTCGCCCGCAGCACCCTGATAAACATAAGGCTCACATGCCTGCTGATATTCCTCGGTGAGCCGCGGATCGAACGTTCGGCGGAAATTGACATTCCCGGTATGGCCGCCGGTCGCAATCACGACGCCCTTGCGGGCCTGGATGTTGAGCGTCGTTCCGTCGCTCGTCACCGTGATGCCGAGCACCTTTCCGGACGATTGCTGCTCGCGGACGATGCGCGTCATCTTGTGACGCAACAGGATTTCAGCACCTTTTTTTCGCGCGCTCTCCGCCAGGCGGCGTACCAGGCCGGAGCCGTTGCGGGCGCGATGCGGCGCCATCACTTCGCTCGGGATGTGCCATTCCACGGTGACGAAGGTGCGCGGCACCGTAGATGCTGCCTCCGGCCCAACCGGCTTCTCAATGAACTTCACGCCGTTTTCGATGAGAAACTCGAAAGTCGGGACGTTCTCGTCGGCAAAAACGCGGACCATATCCCGGTCGCTGTAGCGGCTCACATTATGGTTAAACCGTACCCAGTCAGTGAAGATCGCGTCGGGGCTGTCCTTAATGCCGAATTTTTGCTGCAAGGCATGGCCGCCGCCGAGGTGGACACGCCCGCCACTGAGCATGCCGCGCCCGCCAATGTCGAAATTTTCATCGACGGCGATCACCGAGGCTCCGGCATCGCGCGCAGCGATCATGGCAGCGAGCCCGGAGACGCCGGCCCCGATCACCACGACATCGGCGACGCGATCCCACCGCGTCTGTGCGTTTGCCTCAGGCGCTCCAACCGCAGTGAGCGCGGCTGCGCTGACCCCGGCTGCACCTCTCGACAAAAATCCTCGCCGGCTCACTTTTCCAGAGACGCCGCCTCGATCCGCCCCAGGCTTACCCATGCTCCGGTCCTCCGCTGCTCCTGTGTCACTCACCAATCTTGACTTTGTCGCTGGCGGGGTCAAGACAGGCCGCGAGATTGAAATGCCCAGGGTGCAAACTCGAATAAGCGCCGCTCTGCTTGCGGTCTTTCTAGCCGGCTTCGCCTGCGAGCCCGCAGCCGCAGCGGCCGACCACAAATGCGATCCGGTCTCCGATCCCGGATGGAATGTGCTTCCCTCCGATGAAGTAACCGGCGAATCCGACAGCGCTCCCTATTCGGACGCAAGCCGCAATTGGTTCGTCGACCGCACCACGACTGTGCTGCCCATGTGCAATTATTTCGATGAAATTGGCAATTACAGCCTTCGCTCTTACTCGCTGGCGCCGCGGGTCACGACGCAAAAGGTAGGCATCTGTCGTGCTGGTAGCGACGGACGCAGCGCCCCCATCCCGCCTTACGCGGGGACTTGTCCGCCCCGGTGACGGGGCAAAACAGAGGACGACGTCCGGTGTGCGTACTCCGGAATATTGTGCTGCTGTCGATTGCAGCTATGGGCCTCCTGCTGCCGGCCGGACAAGCTCGCGCGGAGGAGGCATTTCCGTCGCGGCTGGTCCGAATCATCGTTCCATTCCCGGCGGGCTCCGGTACCGACATTCTGGCTCGGCTTATCGCCGATCAACTGGGACGCAAATGGAATAATCCGGTCATCGTGGAGAACGTTACCGGAGCATCCGGAAACATCGGGGCCGCGGAAGTGTTCCGCTCGGCGCCTGACGGCCACACTCTCATGATCTGCCCGCCCGGGCCGATTGCGACGAACCGATTTCTGTTCAAGAGCATGGGTTACGAGTCTTCGCGCTGGGTGGTCATCTCCTGGCTCTCGACCGTTCCCTATGTCATCGACACCCGTAAGGATTTTGGCGGCACATTCACCGATTTGATTGAACGCGCTCGGAACGGCGGCGTGACCGCCGCAATACCGGGACCGGGCGGGACCGCTCACCTCTCAGTCGCCTACCTGGAATCGGTAGCGGGCGTCCAATTTGTTCACGTTCCTTATCGCGGCCTTGCTCCAGCCATGACCGATATTGTGGGCGGGCATGTGGACATGATGTTTGACGTGCTCACGACTTCATTTCCGCTGTATCGGCAAGGCCAAATCCGCATGGTCGCAGTCGCCAGCCCCCAGCGCAGCGCGGCTGTGCCGGAGGTGCCAACGGTGGCCGAAACCTACCCGGGCTACCGGTCGATCACCTGGTTCGGTCTGGTGGCGCCGCCGAATACGCCGATCCCGATCGCGGAACGCATCAATAGCGACGTCGCCGAAGTCCTCCATCGCCCCGAAGTCGCCGGCCGGCTCCGGCAAATCCAGATGGAGCCTGTCGGCAGCACCCGCGCCGAGGCGGTTCGATTCTTTGCCGAAGAAGCCGAGCTTTGGGGCAAGGTCATCAAGGACGCAAAGATTACAATAGAATAATTCGAGCAGACTGAGCCGAGCAATGGGAAGAGCCCGCCCAATTACAGTCGTGCTGATTGCGGCATTCCTCGGCGCTGTCGTGGAACGCGGGCAAGCGCAGGACACCTTCCCCTCGCGGCTGGTGACGCTGGTCGTGCCGTCACCAGCCGGCTCGACGACTGACGCGCTCGCGCGGATCGTGGCGGACCGGCTCGGCCGAAGGTGGGGCAAGTCAGTGATCGTCGAGAATAACGCCCGCGGCCTCAATGCCGGGGGCGAGCAGGTCGCGCGTGCAAAAGCGGACGGCTACACGCTTCTGGTGAGCCCGCCGCTGCCGCTCACCATTGCGCGTCTCCTCTATCGCGACATAGGCTACGACCCGGCGCGCTTTGCGCCGGTCGCGCTGCTCGCCAAGATCCCCAATGTTCTCTCCGTGCGCAGCAATCTGCCGGTACAATCAATCAAAGAGCTTGTAGCTTACGGCAAGGCCAACCCGGAGAAGCTTACCTATGCATCGCAGGGTATAGGATCGACAGCACACCTGAGCGGCGCACAGCTTGAAGTGCGCGCCGGCATCAAAATGGTGCACGTGCCCTATCGAGGCTCAGCGCCCGCGCTTAACGACATCATGGCCGGGAACGTCGATATGTTCTTCGACACCCTCGCCACCTCGGTGCCGCTGTACAAAGCAGGAAAGCTGCGGATCCTGGCGGTTGCCGGGACCGAGCGCTCCGAGGTCCTTCCCGAAGTGCCGACCATCGCCGAATCCGGCTTTCCGGGATTCCGTTCCGTCACCTGGTTTGCGATGGCAGCGCCGCCAAACACGCCCTCCGCATCGACGGAAAAAATCAACCGCGACGTCATGGCAGTCCTTCAGCAGCCGCAATTTGAGGCCAAACTGCACGAACTGCAGCTTGAGCCAATGATCGGCACGCCCGCCGATGCCGCCGCGTGGTTCGCCGAGGAAACACGGCTCTGGGGCGATGTCATCCGGGAAGCCCACGTAAGCGTGCCGTGATCCGTCATCCTTCGGGCTCGCACGCAATCAAGTGTTTTGAAAACGCGCGTGAACGCGCTTTTGTTGATTGCGTGCTCGCGCCTCAGGATGACGTCCCCAGCGCCTTTGCTATCCCCTCGCACATCTCGGCCATGTCATCGAGCGCGTTAAGCCGCGGCGAGCCGGCGAGATGCGGGCTCAAGACGACGTTTGGGAAGCTTAGTAACTCGTCGTCTTTGCTACCCGGCGCTTCATAAAGAGGATCGAGCGCGAAGCCGCCGAGCCGGCTCGATCTGAGCGCATCGAGCAAAGCGGCGCGATCGACCGCATTGGCGGTCGAGACGTTGACCAGAATCGCGCCCGGCTTCACGTGTGCGAGTTCGTCCCGGCCGATGAGGCCACGCGTCGCCGGCGAAATCGGAAGCACCGGCAAGATCCAGTCGCTTTGAGCCATGAGTTCAGGAAGCGGCACATAGATTGCGTTTACATTACTCTCATCGGCGGCGGAAAGGCGCTGGCGCTGGTAATAGAGCGTGTGCATTCCGAACGCGGCAGCGCGCAACGCGATCTCGCGGCCGATCTCGCCCAGGCCCACAATCCCGATGGTTGAGCCTTGAAGCATGCGCACTCCGGAAATCCGCGCCCAATTGGAGTTCGGAGTGTGCCGGCGGTCGAACTGCCGATACGGGTAGCCGGCTGCGGCGAGTTCCTCGACGCTGATCCGGCCCATCAACTGGTTGAGCCTTTTTGCCATGATGAGCATCAGCGCGAACGCCATTTCGGCGCAAGCGCAATTGGCACGCCGGCGCAGCGTGAGCACCTTCACGCCTTTTGCGGCGCAGGCCTGCTGATCGATATTGCGCAGAACAACGCCAAATTTCTGTACAACGGCGAGGTCCGAGCTGACCGCAGTCTCCTCGGACCCGACGCGGAGCGATTCGACGATCAGGGCGCGAGCGCCGGGGAGAGCCGCGCGCATTTCCTCCTGCGTCTCGACAATCCTCACCTCGGCCGGGAACAGCGTGCCGACGCGCCGACGGACCTCGCCGCAATAACCGAGGAAATCCGGCTCGTCATGCGCGAAGAAATCCGCAAATGCCGCTGTTCGCTCGGCCGAAGTATTCGGGTCGAGCAAAACTCCAATCAGACGCAGGAACGGATCGTCTTCGAGCACGATGACGCTATTTGCCGGCACGTTTCAACCCTCTGGCGCGTTTTGCTTTCGTGGTCTATTTCGTGCCCATGGCCAAAACGCGGGTCGCCAAATTCCAGATCGGTCAGGTCGTGCGCCACCGCTTGTTTTCATTCCGCGGTGTCGTTTTCGATATCGATCCGGAATTCGCCAATACTGAAGAGTGGTACCAATCAATTCCAGCCGATCGCCGCCCGCGCAAGGATCAGCCGTTCTATCATCTGTTCGCCGAGAACGCGGAAACCGAGTACATCGCTTACGTGTCGGAGCAGAACCTGTTGCCAGACACCTCGGGCGAGCCGGTGCGGCATCCCCAAGTGCGCGAATTTTTCGAAAAGGACGACAGCGGGTGGTATCGGCGGCGCAATCCCATGCTCAATTGAGGTGGGGCAGCTGCAGCTTCTTCTGCTGCTCCTCGAATTCTTTCTCGTCCATTGGCGGTCCGTCATGCGCCTTCGCAAACTCGGCAAGCGGCAGCGTGATGCTGACGGGCTGGCCGCTTCCCCTGATCCCCTGCAGCGCCACGCCCTTGCCTTTTTTCAAATGGTCGATGAGCTCCTGGCTCGCCTCATAATCTGCCATGCAGCCATTGGGAATACAGACAACATATGGCGCCGTAATCGGCTGCCCGTCATCGATGACGACCCGAGTGCCGGGCTGCAGGGCCATCCCGAGCGGCAACGTGATTCGCAGCATTTTCTTCGACTGACCGTCGGCCTCAATCAGGACTGCGGCAACGATGGGCAAACCGGAACCGATACGGCCGTCCCTGCCGGTGAAGCAGACCTTCTGCGATTTTGAATCCGGCGGCTTTTGGCAGACCTTGGTCCACGGTGAAAACGTGATCTGGGGCTCATGCTGCTGCTGTCCCTGGGCAGATTGCTGCTGTCCGGCGGCCGAGGGGGCGCCCTTCTGTTGGCTATTGGGCGCCGCCTTCTGAGCAGTCTTCGGAGGCGCTTTTGGGGCTGGCTGCTGCGCGAACGCACAGGAGAATGCGCCCGACGCGGCGAGCACCATCATCGCTCTTCCAATAAACGATCGATGTATCGGCATCACGTCCTTTCGAAGCTAGTGGCCTGCCGCAGCTCCGCCCTGGCTCTCGAGCTTCTTGCGGGCTTCCTCGGCGCGGCGTTGCAATTCTTCCTGCAGTCTCTTCTGCTGCTCCTCGAAGACTTTCGGATCGGTTGGCGGCCCGTCATACGCTTTGGCAAAATCCGTCAGCGGCAGGACCAGGCTGATCGGCTGCCCGGCCCCATTGATCCCCTGCACGACGAGGCCCTGACCTTTCTTCAACTTGCCGATAAGCTCGCCGCTCGCCTCGTAATCGGCCATGCAGCCGTTCTGGAAGCAGATGACGTAAGGCCCGGTCATCGGCTGTCCCTGATCGACGATCACGCGCGTTCCCGGCTGAATTGACATGCCCAGCGGCAGGGTCACGCGAAGCACCTTCTTCTGCTCGCCCTCCGGTTCGATGATGACGGCAGCGACCACCGGCATTCCGGATTCGACACGGCCGTCTTTGCCGGTGAAGCAAACCTGTTTCGCCTCCGCCTCCTGGCCCTTGAGGCAGAATTTCGTCCAGGGCGAGAAGATGAGCTGCGGCTGCTCCGACTGCTGCGCCTGCTCGGGCGCCGCTGGATGAGCCGGGGCTGCCGGCGCAGCCTTGGGTTGAGCCTTCGAGGCCGGGGCCTTACCTTTCGGCGCGGGCGCCGGTGGCGTCTGGGCCAATAGGCCCGGTCCCGCGACCGCGCCCCCGATCACCGCCGCTAGCGCTACAATCAATGCCCGAGCGACCGGACGAGCCGGTGCCAACCCCAACGGATGGTCCATCGTGATCCTCTTGCTGACCGCCCGTGCAGCCCCTAAGCCGGATCGAGCGGGAGCCCCAGAACGGCTGTCTCGACATCTAAATGCGGCAGGAGCGTGGCTGGTCTAAAGGCGACACCCCCCGCTCGACCTAAGGCCCCGATTTGCCAAGGGATCCATCGTGATCTGGCCCCATTGAAAGTAATCAGGAATGCTGGCGGCTCTCTTCCAAACATTCGCGATTCGAACCATACGCGTCCGGAGCAAAGCCATCGCAGCGAGAGCTGAAATAAGCCAAGCGTTCAAGGGGCGCCCACCCGCGCGGCACGACCTCTGGCGGCGCCGTTTCCTCTTGGCGTTGAGCGTTCTCGTTGCGGGTTGTGGGACTTCGGTCGGGCGATTGCATGCCGAATCCCGCCGCGCGATCTCCATGCATGGCGAACCGGCGCTCCCCGACGATTTCAGTCACCTGCGCTACGCCAATCCTGGGGCGCCCAAGGGCGGCCGCCTGGTCGAGGGCATCGTCGGGACTTTCGATAGTCTTAATCCACTCATCGTCAAAGGGCTCGCGCCACCGGCCATGCGCGGCTACGTCATCGAGAGCCTGATGGCGCGCGGCTACGACGAGCCGTTCACGCTCTACGGCCTCATCGCCCGCACGGTCGAAACCGACCCTGCGCGCAGCTACGTCACGTTCACGCTCGATCCCGCAGCCCGATTTTCCGACGGCGTGCCGATCACGGCGGAGGACGTGATCTTTTCCTGGGAAATTTTGCGCGACAAAGGCCGGCCCAACTACCGGACCTACTATGAAAAAGTCGCGAAGGCCGAAGCAATCGGCGATCGCATAGTTCGTTTCGATTTCGCCGAAGAAGGAGACCGGGAACTGCCGTTGATTTTGGGATTGATGCCTGTCCTTCCGAAGCACGCCACTAATCCAGCAACATTCGAAGATACCTCGCTCGAGCCGCCGATCGGGAGCGGGCCTTACGTCGTCGGCAAGGTCGATCCGGGCAGGAGCGTTACTTTGTCGCGCAACCCGGACTATTGGGGCCGCGATCTCGCGGTCAATCGCGGCTTGTGGAATTTCGATGCGGTACGCTTCGATTTCTATCGCGATACCAGCGCCCATCTGGAGGCTTTCAAGCGCGGTCTCTACGACTTTCGCCCCGAGCAGGATCCTGCGCGCTGGCAGACCGCTTACGATTTCCCGGCAGTACGCGACGGCCGGGTGGTCAAGGAATCATTTTCGACTGGGCTGCCCAAGCCGAGCTTCTACTACATTTTCAATACCCGGCGGCCGATTTTTGCCGACGCGCGCGTGCGCGAAGGGCTGGCAATGCTGTTCGACTTCGAGTGGATAAATCATAATTTGTTTTTCGATCTTTACCGGCGGACTGCAGGCTATTTCGACGGCTCCGAACTTTCGTCCTATGGAAGGCCGGCGGATGTTCGCGAGCGCGCCCTGCTTTCCCAATATCGTGACGTCGTTCGCCCCGATGTCATGGACGGTACGTGGTCGCCTCCAGTGAGCGACGGCTCGGGCCGGGATCGGGCAATTCTGCAGCGGGCGCTCGCGCTGTTCTCGCGGGCTGGCTACGAATTCCGCGGCACCGTGCTGGTCAACCACCGTACCGGTAAACCAATGAGCTTCGAAATCATGGTGGACAGTCGGGATGACGAACGGCTTGCGCTCGCCTATGCCAGCAGTCTGCGCCGCGTCGGGATTGCCGCGCGCATCCGCATGGTTGATGCCGTGCAGTTCGAGGGCCGTCGGATCGCCTACGACTTCGACATGTTCCCGAACCGCTGGGACCAGTCGCTGTCGCCGGGCAACGAGCAGGCGTTCTATTGGGGCTCTGCTGCCGCGGACCAGCCGGGCACGCGCAACTATATGGGAATAAAGAGCCCGGCGGTGGATGCAATGATTGCGGCATTGCTGCGAGCGCAAACGCGCGACGATTTCGTTGCAGCGGTGCGCGCGCTCGATCGCGTATTGATATCCGGCTATTATACGATCCCTTTATTTCATCTGCCCGATCAATGGGTGGCCCGGTGGACGACCATTCGCCATCCGGCCCAAACCTCGCTCTACGGATATCTGCCGGAAACGTGGTGGTATCAGCCGAAATAGTTTGGGAGCCTTCATGCCATGATCGCCAATACTGCACCGTTAGCCATCGACCTCGTCTCCGACATCGTCTGTCCCTGGTGCTACGTCGGAAAACGGCTCCTGGAAGAAGCGATTGCACTAAAGCCCGAGATTCCAGTCGAGGTGCGCTATCGTCCCTATTTCCTCAATCCTTGGATTCCGCGCGATGGAATCAGTCGCGAAGAATACCTGATAACGAAGTTCGGCTCCGTTGAACGTTACAACAGCGGGGCGAGCCGCATCGCCGAGGCGGCAGCATCGATTGGCCTGCGCTATCACCGCGAGAAGATCAAGCGCCAACCAAACACGCTCGACTGCCATCGCCTGATCCTGTGGGCCAATCGCATCGGCAACGCCGCACAAATGAAACAGCGGCTCATGGAGCTCTATTTCGCCGAAGGAGGCGATCTCAGCGACCGTGAAGTGCTGGTCCGGGCAGCGGCAGAATGCGGCCTCAATGTCACAGACATGCGCGCGCAGCTCGCAAGCGACGCCGATGTCAAAACTGTCGAGGCGGAAGCCAAGCGCGCCAGCGAGGCAGGCATCGAAGCGGTGCCCTGCTTCATCTTCGGCGGATTGATTGCGATCAGCGGCGCGCAGTCGCCCGAATATCTCGCGCAGGCGATTGAGCGGGCCGCAGAGGAAATCAGCCGGCGCGTGGCCGCGGAATAATGCCAATCCTTATGGCCCCTGACGACGGCCAGGTTGGCCAAATGTCATTTCGGGCGCACGTTGGGGTTGCCGCCCGGGCTGCCAGGCGGTGGGATCACGGGCGTGTCGCCCACATTCGGCGTGGGCGCCTTGATCTCAGGGTCCAAATTTGGGGGACAGAGCACGCCTTCGTTGCGTGAAAGCTTGTCGCTCAGGTTTTCTCCCCGGCCACTCGTCGTGGGCTTTTGTGTCTGCGGATCCTGCGTGAGCCGCTCCCCCGGCGCGCAGGCCTTCGGGTCGACCGCCGATGGATTTTGCTGATCGACAGGAGGATTTGTTTGAGCTGAAACGAATAGTGGAAATGCCATCAAAGTGGCGGCCATCATCATCAAAGACTTGGAGCCCATAAACGTCTCTCCAAATTGGTTGTGTGGGACAATGAATTGCGGCCAAATGAGTTCCGTCGCTGCAAATCCCTCGACGGACAACGAAAATCAAGTTTCAGGCTCAGCCTCATGCCGCCTTCGCGGGTTGCGCCAGACGCACAAGATCGCGCAGGATTTGCGCGGCGCCCTTTAGCCGTTGTTCCGGGCTCTGCCAGTTGCCGAAGAACACGACCTTCATGTCGGGGCGCACCCGCGCGGCCGGTCCCTGTTCGCGTATGAAGCCCACAAGGCGCTCCGGATTAGCGAAACGGTTGTCGCGGAAGCTCAGCACGAGGCCCTTCGGGCCGCCCTCGATCTTCTCCACATTAGCCTGCCGACAGAGCGATTTGATCGCGACCACCTGCAACAGATGCTCGACCTCGACCGGCAGCTTGCCGAAGCGGTCGGTCAGTTCGGCCGCGAACGCGTCGATCTCCCGCTCGTCCTCGATTTCGGCGAGCCGCCGATAGAGCGCAAGCCGCACCGGGAGGTCGGCCACATAGTCCTCCGGGATCATGACCGGCGTACCGATCGTGATCTGCGGCGACCAGGTATCGGCCACTGGTTCCGTGATGCCTGCTTTCAGACTCGCGACCGCCTCTTCGAGCATCTGTTGATAAAGTTCGAAGCCGACCTCCTTGATGTGCCCGGACTGTTCTTCGCCCAAGAGATTTCCGGCCCCACGGATGTCGAGATCGTGCGAGGCAAGCTGGAAGCCGGCGCCGAGCGTATCGAGCGATTGCAACACCTTGAGTCGCTGCTCTGCCTGCTCGGTAATCGTGCGCTCGACCGGGAGCGTGAACAGCGCGTAGGCGCGCAGCTTCGAACGTCCGACCCGGCCGCGCAATTGATAGAGCTGGGAAAGCCCGAAACGATCCGCGCGATGGACGATAAGCGTATTGGCCGTCGGGATATCGAGGCCGGATTCGACGATCGCGGTCGAGAGCAGAAGATCATATTTCCCGTCGTAAAACGCGGACATAACATCCTCGAGTACGGTCGAAGGCATCTGGCCGTGGGCCACCGTGGCGCGTAATTCAGGCACGTGCCTGTCCAGGTAATCCTTGACGCCGGAAAGATCCTCGATACGCGGACAGACATAGAAAGCCTGGCCGCCGCGGTAGCGCTCGCGCAGCAGCGCCTCGCGCACGACCAGCGGATCGAAGGGCGCAACGAAGGTGCGCACGGCGAGACGGTCAACCGGCGGCGAAGCGATGATCGACATGTCGCGAACGCCCGTCAAAGCGAGCTGGAGCGTGCGCGGAATTGGAGTTGCGGTCAGCGTCAGCACATGCACTTCCGAGCGCAGCTGCTTGAGGCGCTCCTTGTGCGCCACTCCGAAATGCTGCTCCTCGTCAATTATTAAAAGCGCAAGGTCCTTGAATTTGATGCCTTTGCCGAGCAGCGCGTGAGTGCCGATAGCGATTTCAATCGTCCCCTCGGCAATGCCCTTCTTGACCCTTGCCAACTCCTTGGCCGAGACGAGCCGGGAAGCTTGCCGGATATTGATCGGGAAGCCGCGAAAGCGCTCGCTGAATGTCTTGAAATGCTGTCGGGCAAGAAGCGTCGTCGGCACCACAACCGCTACCTGTCGCCCCTGCATGGCCGCGGTAAAGGCGGCGCGCAGGGCAATCTCCGTTTTGCCGAAGCCGACATCTCCGCAGATCAGGCGGTCCATGGGCCGGCCGCTTGCCAGCTCGCTGACGACGGTGTCGATGGCGGCCTGTTGATCGTCGGTCTCCTCATAAGGAAAGCCCGCGCAGAATTCGTCGTACAGGCCCGGTTCCGCGGTCAAACGCGGCGCTTCGCGGGTCAGGCGCTCGGCTGCGACTTTGATCAGCTCGCCCGCAATCGCCCGGATACGGCTCTTCATCCGCGCCTTGCGCGTCTGCCAAGCGGTGCCGCCGAGCCGATCGAGCTCGACACCGGTATCCTCGGAGCCGTAGCGCGATAAAAGCTCGATGTTCTCAACCGGCAGGAACAGCTTGTCCCCGGCGGCGTAATGGATTTCGAGGCAGTCGCGCGGAGCGCCGGCTGCCTCGATTGCGCGCAGCCCCACGAATCGGCCGAGACCGTGATCCACGTGCACGACGAGGTCGCCGGCGGCCAGACTCGTCACCTCGGCGATGAAATTTTCCGGTCTGCGCGCGGCCCGGCGCGGCCGCACCAGCCGGTCGCCCAAGATATCCTGCTCACTGATGATGACCGCGTCCGCGCTCTCGAAACCGCTTTCGAGGCCGAGCACTGCGAGTGCAACCTGCGATTTCGGCAGCGCCAACGCCTCGGGCCAGGACGCGACCGGGGTGAGATTCGCGAGCCCATGGTCGGCCAGCACGTGGCTCATCCGATCGCGCGAGCCATCGCTCCAAAGGCCGATCACTACCCGTCTGCGCGCGTCCTGCTGCTTCTGCACATGGCTTACGACTGCCTCGAAGACATTGCGGCCGGGCTCAGCGCGTTCGGCAGCGAAATTGTGCCCCTGCTTCGTGCCGACATCGATTCCCTGCCCTTCCGGCGCTGCGAAAGGCGTAAGCTTCGCCAGCGCCGCCGAATCGAGACAGTCGCGCCAGACAACATCAGAGAGGTAGAGCCGGTCGGGCGGCAAGGGCCGGTAAGGAGGCCCGGAACCGCCCGCGGCGAGCGCCTGAGCACGAGCGTCATAATAATCCTTGATCTGATCGAGACGGTCGCGAGCAGCGTCTTCAACGAGCGGCTCGAGCACGACCGGCGTCTCCGGTACATAATCGAATATCGACTCAAGCCGATCGTGAAAGAGCGGCAGCCAGTGTTCCATGCCGGCAAATCGGCGTCCTTCGCTCACCGCCTCGTACATGAGATCATCCGGCGTCGGCGCGCCGAATGCTTCGACGTAACCGAGCCGGAATCGCCTGATCGTCTCGCTGGTGAGCTGAAACTCGGCGACAGGCACGAGATCGATGCCGGGCAGCTGGCGGGTCGTGCGCTGGCTTTCCGGATCGAAGCTGCGGATCGATTCGAGCGTATCGCCGAAGAAATCGAGCCGCACCGGCTCGGCACTTCCCGGTGCATAGAGATCGATGATCCCGCCGCGGACCGCATAATCGCCCGGCTCGCGCACGGTCGGAGTTCGCACGAAACCATTGAGTTCGAGCCAACTGGTGATGGTTTCCATGGCGAGCACGTTGCCGGGTGCTGCCAAAAGCGACTGCGTCGCGACCAGCGCTCTGGGAGACAGGCGCTGGAGCGCCGCGTTGACCGTGGTGAGCAGAACTGACGGCCGGCCTTGCGGTTGTTGATGGGCGAGCCGAGACAGCGCGCTCATGCGCTGAGCGACGACGCCCGCGTGCGGCGCCACGCGGTCATACGGCAGGCAATCCCAGGCCGGAAATTCAAGCACCGCGATATCCGGCGCGAAGAATGCAAGCGAGCGCGCGAGAGCCGCTGAGCGCGGCCCGTCCCGGCAAATCACGATGAGGCTTGTCGCCGCAGCGTTGCGGAGCGCCGCAACCGCGCGCGCAAGATCGGCTATGACCAGTCCCTCGGCTCCGTCGGCGACGCCCGACAGCGTGAGCGGGCGGCTGGGTTTGAGCAGTTCGGCAGGCGAGCGGGTCGTGCTCATTCTTTGGGTCCTTGCCCATGGAAGTCGCGCAGGCGGCGGAACAGCTCCGTATCGAGGCTTGGCGGTACCTCGGCTTCGCCGGTGATCAACGCGAGCAATTCGCCATCAGGAAGCTCGATCAGCTGCTCGAATTCTGCGAGTTGCCTCTGGCCGAGTTCTGCAATCGTGTGGTCGGCAAAGCGTCCCATGATCAAATCCATCTCGCGCATTCCACGATGCCAGGCTCGGAACAGGAGCTTGCGCCGCCGCGTGTCCAGGCCTTGGCTCGATCGGGTCGATCCGGTCATGGCTCCCCAACGCCAAAAGCCCGGACGGCGCCGGGCACGGCCTTACATAGTGGTCAAACGTAAATGGGCAAAGACGGCACGCATCTTGGCGCGTGCGTAGTACCCACATGAACAGATCACGCGTCAACGCGTGGGCACGGCGCGCCCCTGTGCATACGGCAAATGGTGCATCTATGGACCGCGCCTTTCCCCACCCGACAGCTGAAGTGCGGTAAAACAGGCCAACAATGCGGCCGAGCGTCCTCAATCCGCTATTTGCTTCGATCATGAGCCTTCCGGGCGTCGGCTCGAAGGTCGAGCAGCTCTATCGACGGCTGCTCGGCCGCAACACCACCCCGCGGATTCTCGATCTGCTGTTCCATCTGCCGACCGGCACGATCGATCGCCGCGCTCGCCCGAAGCTCCGCGATGTCGTTCCCGGCACTGTCGTAACCGTGGCAGTGACGGTCGATCGGCATCGACCGCCGCCGCCTCACCGTCCGCGGGCGCCCTATCAGATCTATACCAGCGACGATACCGGCGACCTTATTCTGGTGTTCTTCAGCGCGCGCCGCGATTACTTGCAAAAGCTGCTGCCGGTAGGCGCGCGCCGTTACGTCTCCGGCACGACCGAATTGTACGACGGCATGCTGCAGATGATTCACCCGGATCGGGTGGTCGACGAAGCAGGCTTTGCCGGCCTGCCGCTGGTCGAGCCAGTCTACCCGTTGACCGAGGGTCTTACTCTCAACCAGGTTCGCAAAGCAATCGATGTGGCGCTCGCGCGCCTGCCCAGTTTGCCGGAATGGCAGGATCTGGCTTGGGTTGCGCGCGAGCGTTACCCCAGCTTCGCCGAAGCTCTGCGCATGCTGCATCGCCCGGGGGAGCCGGCCGACGTTGCGGTCGACGGCGTCCCCTGGACGCGGCTCGCCTATGATGAGTTCCTGGCCGGGCAGTTGGCGCTAGCGCTCGTTCGGGCGCATCTGCGGCGTCCGGGCGGACGTGCCACACCGGGCACCGGGCACCTGCGCAAGAAGCTGATCGAGGCACTGCCTTTTTCCTTGACGAGGGCGCAGACGCGAGCGGTTGCCGAGATTGTCGACGATCTCGCAAAGCCCGAACGGATGCTGCGATTGCTCCAGGGTGACGTCGGGTCGGGCAAGACCATTGTCGCGCTCCTGGCAGCGGCAACCGTGATCGAAGGCGGCCGGCAGGCTGCCCTGATGGCGCCGACGGAAATTCTTGCGCGTCAGCACCATGACACGATCGCGCGGCTCGCAGGTCCTGCCGGCATCGAAGTCGCGATCCTGACCGGACGCGAGCGCGGGCGCGAACGCAGCGATATCCTCGAAAGACTTGCACTTGGCGATATCCACGTTCTCATTGGAACGCATGCGCTATTTCAGGAGGAGGTTGCGTTCGGCGACCTCGGGCTTGCGATTGTTGACGAGCAGCATCGCTTCGGCGTCCACCAGCGCCTTGCGCTCGCGAAGAAAGGCGAGGCGGTCGACGTTCTGGTGATGACCGCAACTCCAATCCCGCGCACGCTGGTGCTTACGTATTTCGGCGATATGGATGTTTCCGAGTTGCGCGAGAAGCCTGCCGGACGCCAGCCCATCGACACCCGCACGATCTCGCTGGAGCGGCTCGACGATGTGGTTGAGGCTGTGGGCCGGGCGCTATCCGAGGGCTGGCGCGTCTATTGGGTGTGTCCACTGGTCGAAGATTCGGAGAACGTCGACCTTGCCGCCGCGGAGGAGCGGTTTGGGGCGCTGGGAAGCAGGTTCGGCGCAGTGGCCGACCTCGTTCATGGCAAGATGAAAGGCGCCGAGAAGGATCGCGCGATGGAGAGATTCGCCAGCGGCGCGACGCGGCTCCTCGTCGCCACGACCGTTATTGAGGTCGGCGTCGACGTGCCCGAGGCAACCGTCATGGTGATCGAGCATGCGGAGCGCTTCGGGCTCACCCAGCTTCACCAGCTGCGCGGGCGTATCGGCCGCGGCGCCGGTCGCTCCACCTGCCTGTTGCTTTACAAGCCGCCAATCGGCGAAACCGCCAAGGCGCGCCTCGCCATCATGCGCGAGACCGAGGACGGCTTCCGTATCGCGGAAGAGGATTTGCGGCTGCGCGGGGAAGGCGACGTGCTCGGCACCCGGCAATCTGGAGTACCGGGGTTTCGCATCGCCCGGATCGAGGTACACGGAAAGCTCATCGGCGCCGCCCGCGACGATGCCAAGCTGCTGCTGGCGCGCGACCCCGGCTTGACTTCGCCCCGCGGCGAGGCAGTGCGAAATCTGCTCTATCTCTTCGAGCGCGACGAGGCCGTTCGGCTCATCCGCGCCGGATAACAGGCAACGGCTGGATGGCTCAGGTCGACTCGACCATCCGCCCTCGGTCGCCTGTCGTCTGTCGTCCGTCGGCGGTGTCGCGGGTGGCCGATGCGGGGTGCGCGAGGCGGGCAGTTTGCGCCAGGTCCGCCAGTCTCTTCTGCTGATCGCCTGGCTGCACCATTCCGGCCGACATCAGCAGGGTCATGGCCGCCTCCACCGTGATGTCGAGCTCGATGAGGTCACGGCGCGGCACGTAAAAGAAGAATCCAGTGGTTGGATTGGGTGTGCAGGGCATGAACGCGGCCACGTGCTCGGTGTCCGGCAGGCGCGCGGCGATCTCCGGGCTCGCCGATTGCGCCAGAAAGACCAGCGACCACATGCCGGGCGAAGGAAACTCAACCAGGGCCACGCGCCGGAAGCTCGATCCGGTTTTCGCAAAGAACGTTTCGAAAATCTGCTTGAGGCTCTTGTAGATAGGACGAACAACCGGCATGCGGTTGAGCACGTTCTCGCTCAATTCCACCAGCTTGCGGCCAACCAGATTAGCGGTCAGGAATCCAAGCGAAGTTAATGTAACGAACGCGATGATAAGGCCGGTGCCGGGTATCTTGATCGGCAGATAGGTCTCCGGACGGTAAGCGGCGGGAATGACCGGGCGGACAAGATCATCCACCCAATCGACGAACCACCAGGTAAGACTGATCGTGATGTAGAGCGGCCCGACCAGCACCAGCCCGGTCAAAAAATAATTCCGGATCCGCGCGATCACGTTCTGATGGAAAAATTCACGCGATTTGCGAGTCCTGACGCCGCTGCCCGGAGGCGCTGCGGCGGCAGGCGATTTTGGCCCCGATTCGCTCATGGTCCTGCAATCATATTCCGTATCGGAGAAAATGTGGTGACTCTGTTCCCCCGCCGCCAGACCGCGACTTCGCGCCTATTCGACGGTCACCGATTTTGCCAGATTGCGCGGCTGATCGACGTCTTTGCCCATGATAGCAGCGGTATGGTAGGCGATCAGCTGCACCGGAATCGCAAAGACCATCGGCGTCACGGTCGCCGGCATCTCGGGAACCGAGAGTTTGGCCACCGAGGGTACATGCGCTTCCCGGGCGCCCCTGGGATCGGTAATGAGGATGAGCTTACCGCCGCGCGCGGCAACTTCCTGCATGTTTGAGAGTGTCTTCTCGTAGACCCGATCGTGCGGCGCGATCACGATGACTGGCATGGTTCCATCGATCAGCGCGATCGGCCCGTGCTTCAACTCTCCCGCCGCATAGCCTTCGGCGTGGATATAGGAAATCTCTTTGAGCTTGAGCGCGCCTTCCAGCGCCAGCGGGTAGCTGGTGCCGCGACCGAGATAGAGCACGTCGCGGCTTTTAGTAAGCTCGCGCGCCAGCTCCTCGATTTGCGGCTCGAGCGCGAGCGTCTCGGCCATGAGCCGCGGGACCTCGATGAGGGCGTGTACGAGTTTATTTTCGTCGTTTTGCGAAAGCGTCCCGCGGGCGCGGCCTGCTGCAACTGCCAGGCACGCCAGCACCGCGAGTTGGCAGGTAAATGCCTTGGTCGAGGCGACGCCGATCTCCGGCCCGGCGAGAGTAGGCATCACCACGTCGCTTTCGCGCGCTATCGTCGAGGTAGGAACATTGACGATCGACAATACATGCTGCTTGTTTGCCTTGGCATAACGCAGGCTCGCGAGCGTGTCGGCAGTCTCGCCCGATTGCGACACGAAGATCGCAAGCCCGCTCTCGGCAAGCGGCGCCTCGCGGTAGCGAAACTCCGAAGCCACATCGATTTCCACGGGCAGCCGGGCGAAACGCTCGAACCAGTATTTGCCGACAAGCCCTGCGTAGTAGGCAGTGCCGCATGCCGAAATCGAGACCCGATCAAGCGCGTTGAAATCGAATGGAATTGTTATCGGCAGCAGCACCCGCTGCGCCGACATGTCGAGATAATGCGCGAGCGTGTGACCGACGACTTCGGGCTGCTCGTGAATCTCCTTCGCCATGTAATGGCGATGATTTCCCTTGTCGACCAGGAACGCAGACGCAAGCGACTTGTGGACCGGCCGCTCGACCGGCAAGCCCTTGCCGTCGCGCACCTCCGCGCCGGCGCGCGTCACCACCACCGAGTCGCCGTCCTCAAGGTAAGAGATCATGTCGGTGAAAGGAGCGAGCGCAATGGCGTCGGATCCGAGATACATCTCGCCGTCGCCGAAACCGACCGCGAGCGGCGAGCCTTTGCGCGCCCCGATCAGAAGATCGTTCTCGCCCCTGAACAGAAATACGAGGGCAAAGGCTCCTCGCAACCGCGGCAAGGCTGCCGCCACTGCTTCCGCGGGCGAGCGGCCATTTGCGACTTCATGGCTCACCAGATGGGCAACCACTTCTGTATCGGTATCGGAGGCGAATTTAGCGCCCTGTCGCTCCAGTTCTTCGCGAAGCTCGCGAAAGTTTTCGATTATGCCGTTGTGCACGACCGCAAGCCGATCGGTCGCGTGGGGATGGGCATTGGCCTCCGTCGGCCGCCCATGAGTCGCCCAGCGCGTGTGCCCAATGCCCAGCGTACCATTGAGCGGCTCTCCTGCGAGCTTGGATTCGAGATTGCGGAGCTTGCCCTCTGCTCTCCGACGCTCAACCTTCCCGCCTTCAAGAGTCGCAACCCCTGCCGAATCGTAGCCGCGATATTCCAGCCGCTTAAGGGCATCGACGAGATGCTGGGCGACCGGCTCGCGCCCGAGGATGCCGACAATTCCGCACATCAGGGAGCTTCTCTTGCGCTTGTCAGTACCGATGACATCTCGCCCCTTTATACGGCACCTGAATGAAGAAGCGGTAATTAGCGTGCCGCTCGGGTCAGGTTTACATGGCAGCCATCCCGGCACTCATTCGGCGGCCTTTTTGGCTGCCCTTTTGCGGGCGCGCAGCCGCGCGGCGTGGTCTTCCTTGTTGGTCTGGCGCTCGCGCGCGATTGCCAGCGCATCCGCCGGGACATTGTGGGTGATCACCGAACCGGTCGCCACATAGGCGCCATCTCCGATCGTGACCGGCGAAACCAGCGCCGCGTTTGAGCCGATGAAGGCTCCTTTTCCGATGTCGGTACGGTATTTAGCTACTCCGTCATAATTGCAGACTATGGCGCCGGCGCCAAAATTGGAGCCCGCGCCGAGCCGGGCATCCCCGATATAGGCGAGATGATTGGCCTTCGCCCCCTCCTCGATCCTGGCCTGCTTAATCTCGACGAAATTGCCGATGTGCACCTCGGCCCCAAGCCAAGCTCCGGGCCGCAATCGGGCAAAGGGCCCGACCTGCGCGCCTTTGCCGATATGTGCGCGCTCGATATGGGAGAACGAGCGGATTAGCGCTTCGTCGTCTATGGTCACGCCGGGGCCGAAGACGACGAACGGCTCGACCACGACATCTCGCCCGAATTGGGTATCCGCCGCGAGAAAGACCGTGTCCGGAGCGACCAGCGTGACCCCCGCTTCCATGGCCGCCTTGCGCAGGCGCTGCTGCAGCACGGCTTCGGCTTCAGCGAGCTGAGCCTTGGTATTGATCCCGCGCACATCATCCTCCTCGGTCTCGATCGCAACCGTCTTGAGTTTCAGCGAACGCGCAATCGCGACCGCATCGGTGAGATAGAACTCGCGCTTGCGATTGTTATTGTCGATGCGGTCGAGAATTTCGAGCGCGCTCTCGCCCGCGAACGCCATCGATCCGCCGTTGCACAGATCGATAGCCTGTTCGACAGGACTGGCGTCAAGCTCCTCACGGATTGCGATGAGTTCTTCGCCGTCAACCATCAGCCTGCCGTAGCCGGATGGATCCTTCGGCCGGAACCCAAGCACAGCCACCGCAGCCCCGCCGGCCAGCGCATCGCGCAACCGCGACAGCGTTTTCGGGCCGATCAAAGGCGTGTCGGCGAAGATGACAAGAACGTCGTCCACACCGCGGCGGATCGCGGCTCTCGCGGCGAGAACTGCATCGGCCGTTCCGCGGCGTTCTGCCTGGACGAAAATATCGGCTTTCGGAAGGACCCGCCTCGCCTCGATAGCGACCGTTTCCGAATCGGGCCCGATGACGACCGCGCTTGCCGCCGCACCGGCTCCGCGGACCGCGCCAAGAACATGAGCGAGCAGCGACTGTCCGCCAATCTCATGCAGAACCTTCGGCCGGCGAGACCGCATGCGGGTCCCCTCCCCGGCCGCGAGAACGATCGCGAGACAGCTGCGCTTTGCCATCGAATATGCCTTGAAACGGCTCTAACAGAGCCGCGACCCAATATCGAGATACCCGGTTGGGCAAAGCTCTGCCGGCGGACCTGCCGACGCATGGTCGCGCGATCAGGGGGCGGGACGGAGAATCCAAATGGAAGCTGGTTCACCGGACGATGCGCGCGCTGCCAAAAACAGGCGATCCAGTTCCGGGACGAAGAACGATGTCCGCGCCCCCGCAGCGGTTGGAACATGCGCGATCCGGCGATAAGCCGCGTTGCTGCCATCGAACACATCCACGAATCCCTGGCCGCAGCTGATATATACGCGCTGTCGTTTTGCATCGATCCACAGATCGTCAGCGTCGCCGCAGGCCCCGACCCGCGCGACGGCAGCGCCATCGCTCATTGCAAAGACGCCCAGCGTCGCGGGATTGCGAAAAACAACAAGGACTCGCTGGGTACTTTCATCGAGCGCCATTGGGAAATGGCTGCCATTATTCATTGGCCAGCTGGCGGTCTGTTTCCCGGCGCCAGCATCCACGACGGCGATCTCCCGTGCTCTCGGCACGTTGACAAAAATGCGGCCGCTCGCGCTGTCAATCTGGAAGCTCTCCGGGTGCGCCTTGAGTCGAATATCGGCGACCTTGCTACCGCTGGCGGGGTCGATCAGCGCCAAGCCGCCGCTCCCGTATCCGACCAGGATGCGATTGGCCTTCACGTCCAGGCGGACATTATCGGCATCGTCGGCGAGTTTGATCCGTCCGTCCGGCCGATAATCGTCTCCGCCGAACAGTCGCACTGATCCATCGCCGCCATTTGCAACATAAACAGCATCGGTCGAGGGCACATGGGCGACGCCCTGCGGCTCGCTCAGACCGGCAAGCCGCCGAAAGAGCTTGCGTTCCTTGAGATCGACGATCCCCACACTGTTGTTGCCCAGTTCGGCAACCAGCAAACGTTGCCGGCCGAGATCGACCGCCATGTGGTCGATACGACCGCCGACTTGACCCAGGGGAATTTTTGCTTCCAGTTGCAGAAGCTCCGGCGTTTGGGAGACCGACGGACCGGCCAGGAGCCACCATGCTCCGGCTGCACCGGACAGGAGCACACCAAGGATTCGGAATGGCTTCATGGCCTATTTCTGTTTTCTGGAATAACGGCAGAGGCGATCCATATTCTTGACCCAGTCACTTGCCGACCTCCGTGGAACAATACGATTCTGCCGAGGTCATGCTTTGTATCGGACCTTAATCAAGCTCTTCCGTAACTGTTTGCATTTGCGCGCCCCGCCGAACGCCCGCCCTTCATTTCCGCGGCAGCGCTCACAGCGCGAGCGCCGCCCGCTTGCTAGTCTCCTTGTCAACAGCTTTCGATTGGGTGTTCGCCTTGGCGATCGCCGTGCTTTGCGATTTGGCCTGAGCGAGCGAGGTCATTGCCTTCCGTGTCAGCTCCTGCCGCTGGCGGTCTTATCGATTGCCGCGCGCAGCCCACGAGCAAGCTTAAGCGCGTCGTCGTTCGCCCAAAAGTGCATGAAGAAGAGCCGAGGCTGTTCGTTGAGCATGTGGCTGTGAACCGCGGTTACCTCGATGCCGTTCGACCTCAGCGCCTGGATAACCGGATTCACTTCATTGGCGGTGAGCACAAAGTCGCCGGTGATCGCGGCCTTCCCGCCGCCGGTCGGCTGGAAACCGATTCCGGTCGCGACCCCCAACGGCCCGGGCGGGGTAAGCGGCACGCCTTCCTCGGTGACTTGGTCGCGCCGGGGTATACCAAATTGATAGACGCCGCCGTTGTTCGTTCCTTTAGCCCCGATGATCTGGTCAAGCTGCGCGGTGTCCAGGTCGATCGCAGGCGGGCTGGCGGGAGCCGCCGGAGCCGCCAGCGGAGTCTTGCTTTCTCCGAGCGCGCTGTGAATGGCGCCGGCCATCTTTACCGGATCGCCATGGCCGCCGATATGCATGTAGAAGGTCAGGGGATTGGCGCGCAGCACGTGATTGTGCACGGCGGTGATCTCCATCCCGTTTTGGATGAGTTTTGTCATGACCGGAGCAATCTCGGTTTGCAGCAGCACCAGATCGCCCATCGCCATGGCCTGACCGTGCATTGGCTTGAACGCCACCCAGCCGCCGAGCGCCAGAGCCGGCTTGATGGTGACACCGTCTAGAGTGACGGTCAGGTCGCTCCGTGGAAATCCATAACGATGGACATCGCCGCCCACGGCCGCTGTCCGACCCATCGCTTCATCGACTTTCTTCCAGTCGATCTCTTGCGCTCCGGCACCGGTGGCAACAGCCGCTACCGCACAAAGCACCAGCACGTTCAAAGCTCGCATAACCTATCCTCCTTGTTTTATTCGATTGCGCTCATTCCGCAAACGTCTTCGACAGTCGCAACAACGCCCGGTGCACGTAACTGGTTCAGCAGTCAATCGGCAATACATGAATGCATCGACGTAACTAGCCGCCTTCGGCCAAAGTCCGTGTGCCAGGAATGCTCATAAATCCTCGCTGCAAGGACGCGTGTCCCGCAAGCCAGGCTATGGCAGCGAACCGGACGCCCACTGATGAAGGCGCCTTCCTCTTACCTGCGGTTCAGCCTCCTAGACGTGCAGGAGACCACCGCATCTTTAAGGCAGGTTTAACGAGTGGGGCTCTGATTTGAGCTGAGAATGGCATTATCGCGACTCCTTTGCTCGAAGGACGCGGATTTCGATCTGATTGAACCGCGTGACGTTGTCTTCCTGAGTCCAGAGAGCGACGCGGCCGTCCTTCATGCGGGTTCGATCGAAGCCGGTGAACAGGGTTTTCCGATCGAGCGAGACTGAAAAGTGATCGTCATTGACGATCACGCCCAAGCTGTGCCAACGGTTCCACATAACGTTGGTCTCTGCGCCATCGATACGCTTGCTCTTGCCGCCAGAGAACAGGAATAGGTCTACACGCTGTTCGAGCGCGTTCACACTTACAGCGTAATAATTGTCGGGATTACGCAGGCTAACGGCAATACCGGCTGTCGGCGAGACTCCGGAAACAATCTTCAGGCGGAGGTTGACCTGGACGCTCTCGGCGGAGAGCGGCTTATAGATCGCAAGAGGGAATCGATCCTCGTGCTGGTCCGTGCTGAGATGTTCGATGGCGGTTCCCCCCGTGGCCGTGTCATCGAGCACCACCTTCCAAATACCTAAATTTCCTTCTCCGGTCCGCTGAAATTCAAACTCTGATGGCGGCAAGCCGATCCCATTCTTGGGAATCTCGATCCTGGTCGTAATCTCTTGCGCCGCAGTCATCGATACTGTGCAGGCGACCGCTGTCACCAACCCGACCGCGGTAGCGCACCTCTTTACCTTCCGACTCAGGAGAGCACCGGCGGCGGCCCAGGTTCGGTTTGTCTCTTTTTCGATCGTAAACGATTCCGACACCGGCACTATCCTCACGCCGCTGTGTTGGATGACCAACGATGTTTCTCGACCTGCAAGCGACACCACTTGTAGAGCGAGTCGTAGATGATGAGCCCATGCTTGAGCATTTCATGGTCGTCTGGATAGTTGGCCGACAGCCCGTACGAAACGGCAAGCAGGCCTTCGCATTGCGGCGTGAGGTCTGGCCGCGACGTATCCGCACCCCGCACAATTATCGCCAGTTGATCGAGCGCCGAGTCCTTGATTTCGAAAATTCGTACAATCGCGTCGAATGAGCAGTGATCACCGACGTGACCGAATTCAGCACCCTTGATGTCGTATGGAGTGGCGCGCTTCTCTTCGGCAACGGTAAGCACTTCGCTCGCCGGAACGTAGATAAATTCGGCAAGCGGATCGATGAAGCGGCTGATCAGCCAGGGACAAGCGATCCGATCGATCTTGGGGTGCTCGCGCGTGACCCATCGATTCCCGATGGTGCCAACCCTCTTGCGCGTGGGCAACCCCGAATGTTTCCAGCTGGAAATGCCGCCCTCGATGTAGGCGGCATCAATACCCGCACTACGCAGCGCGCTCGCTACGCTCTGGCTAGGTTGGCCCCCGTCATCGCAGTACGCCACCACGGAACGGCCGTCCGGGAGCTCGGTCCGCCAATGTTCCACGTCCGCGGGACCACGATGATAAGCGCCGATGATCAGTCTATCGTCGGCGAGAAAAGGATCATGGCGACGCACGTCGATCAGCACCGGAGCTGAGGCCGTGCCGAGACGTGAATAAAGCTCGGATGAAGAAACGGTAAGTTGGCTTTCGTCCATGCGCAATCTCCTCGACAAGTCGAGCGTTGCGCAGCGCTTGGACGGAACCGACCGTCTGACGGGGAGCCTGCATTTCCCCGTAACCGAGAACGTACACTCCCTTTCGCAAAGCCGCAACAGGGTCAGCCGGCCCCCGTGACGCGTTCGTTACAGCCGAAAAATTTAGCCCGCGCGCAAGAACCGGCCACGTCCAGCCTGGAATGCCGACTGCAGCAGCGTTGCTGAGTGAAAACGTTGCTAATGGAAAAACGGCGGACGGTTGAAGGTGATCATGCGCGCGCACACCAGGACCGCAACCCACGCGAAGAGCGAAGTGCCGGCTATGATCTTGATGCGCAGCGGCACGCTCGCGTAAGCCGGCAGCGCCTTGGCTTCCCTGAATGCGCTGGATCCGTAGAAGACGAGGAGGTTGACTCCGGCCACCAGCATGAACAGCAACTTCAGGCGGAATGCGTTATTGTAGTAATACTGATCGGGGTGTCCCGAGAAGAATACGATGCCGAGGAGGAGGTTCCCAATGTATCCGGCGATGCCCCAAGGGATGAGCCGGTGAATGGCCGCAAGCGGTATGCCTTTGGCAAAGCCCAGGGCCCGCAGATCAAAAAAGCCGACGGTGCCGATCAGGAGCGTGAACCCGAAAAGATGCAGAGTCTGCATGGTCGGCCAAAGCCATGGCTCATAGCGATGCACAAAGGCATGAAGCTCAGTGCTTCGGACCCATATCTCCCAAGGCTGCATCTCCATGAACTTCTCTCTGGCGTTTACAGGATGGCAGGAACGCCAAGCACTTCCCACTTGTGCGTGTATGCGAGCCAGCGCCCGGCAGCAATAAGGACGGCCCAAACCGCGAGCGAGGCGACGGCCAGCACCTTGGCCCTCGGAGTGATCGATTTCTGCTCGTCCTCGGCAGGCAGGACATCGGCAGCGATGCGGTAAAGAAGCCCGATGGCGATCGCAACGAGAGACAGCTTGGCGTAGAACAACGGGTTGGTGAGCGCCTTGGTGGGATAGCCGATCAGCAGAAGGATTCCCGTGACCGCATTGGCAACGAACGCCAGCCACATCACCGGAACGAATCGGCCCATCGGCTTCAACGGTATGGCGGGTGCAAAACCGATAATACGCAGATCGATGGCGATACCACCGCCCGCAAGAAACGCCATGCCAATGTTGTGCAGGGTGACGATGGTCGGGAACGCACAGAGGCAATCACCGCGAATCCATTGGCTGATCGCGCTGCCCTCGATCCAGGCGAAGAGCGGGTCCACATCACACCTGCCGTGTTCTTGCAGCGCAGGAGAGGTTCCAGCAATTCTTGCCCAACCTACACCCATTCCGGCTAGAATAGGAAGGGGCTCCGGAAACTGAGGTGTTCCACCACGATATGCGGCCGCGCATTTGGGTCTCCTTGAGCGGTGGCAACTGAGCTATACTCCAGATGACCCTGGGAATTTTAACTGCAGGGGTAATGATCATGGATCACGAACGCTTCACCACGGCGGCGCAACTCGCTGGCCTTGTGGTCGGGATCGCGGCGGTCACGACCGTGATCATTGTGTCGCTTGGGTTCTTACAGTCTCAATGTGAGCAGGACACCCCTCGTCTGACCGCAATGTTTCCGTGCTTTGCAGCGCAATGAGAATTGGCGGAGGTGGCGCAGCGCCGTAGGGACGCGCAAAGCATCATGGCATTGCCGGCTCAGTACGCGATCCCTGGATCAGGGAGAAGACAACCGGGGTCATGACAAGCGACAGCAGCACCGATATGCACAGGGCGCCGATAACCGCGATCGCCAGCGGCCTCAACATGTCAGCGCCGGAACCGATGCCGTAAGCCAAAGGCAACATGCCAAACCCGGCAGCAAGCGAGGTCATCAGCACGGGGCGTAGGCGGCGCCGACCCGATCGGACCAGCGCCTCTTCAGGGCTGAGACCATCCGCGCGTAAATGGCCGACGAGGTCGAGCATGAGAATACCGTTCTTCGCCACGATCCCGACGCCGATGATGGCGCCGAGAAACGAAACGACGTTCAAGGCCGTATCCGTGAGCCAAAGTGCCGCGATGGTTCCGAAGAGCGCAAGCACGGCGCCGGAGACGATAGCGACAGGCTCGCGAAAAGAGCCGAACTCGATCAGCAACACCGTAAACACGAGCAGGACCGCCATGACCAATACGAGCAACAAATTGTGGAAGGAGTCCTGCTGTTGCTGATAGAGGCCACCGTACTCGACCATTCCAGGGGGGAGCGAAGTGTCGGCAGCCAGCTTGTTCCGGATTTCCGCTACGGCGCTGCCAAGATCACGATTTTCGAGACGCGCCGTAACAGCGATGTCTTGCCGCAAGTCGTCGCGCCGCAGTTCGAGTTGGCCCGGAGTTTCGGAAATATCGGCAACCTGCGACAGCTTTACCAATCTGCCGTCGCTGGCGCGCAGCGGCAATTCGCGGAGGCTGGCAACTTCACCGATGTCCGCATCATTGACGCGCACGCGAATGTTCAAGACGCGATCGCCATCCAGGACGCTGGATGCCGGCTGGCCGATCATCGCGGTGCTCACCGCAGCCGCTATGTCGCCCGCGGTGAGGCCAAAGCGCTCGGATGTGAGCGAATGGACCTTCAGGCTGAGCGTCGGGCCGGTAAAGACGAGGCCGTCGAATACGTCGACGACGCCTTTGACCTGCTTGAGTTCTTCTGCCACTCGGTGCGCTGACTTCTTCAGCAATTCGATGTCGCTTGAGAACAGCTTCACCTCGATCGGTTTGGGCGCGCCGGCAAGATCGCCGATCAGGTCGGCAAGGATTCCGGGAAAATCCCAGTCGATGTCGGGTAGAGCGGCATTGAACCTGGCTCGGAGCTCCTCAATGACTTCCTGTGTGTGACGCTTCCTTTCGGGCTTGAGCTTTACGAGAAAATCGCCGGTGTTCGGTTCAGTGATTGCGAAACCAAGTTGTGCGCCGGTGCGTCGCGAATAGCTTTCTACCTCGGGAACGGCACGCAGAATTTCTTCGGCCTGCAGCAGTTGCCGGTTGGTTTCCGCGAGGCTTGTTCCGAAGGGCGCTTGGTAGTCAATCACGAAACCGCCCTCGTCCATCGGCGGAAGAAAATCGGTTGCAAGGTTAGCGTAGAGAAATATACCCCCGCCAACTATTGCGCAGCAGCCGAGCAAGGTGAGGCGTCGATGTCGCAGCGCTGTCCGTACAGACATTTCGTACAAGCGAATGATGCGCCGTAAAATGAATCCCCCTTCGCCAACCGCCACAGCCTGCTCGCCGGTTCGGCGATCTCGAATAAGCCATGCGGCGAGCGATGGCGTGAGTGTCACCGCGAGCAACAACGAAGTAAGCAATGACACGACCATTGTAAGCGCAAGGGCGCGGAAGAAAACACCTGTTACGCCATCCAGGAACGCCAGTGGAATGAACACGACCACGGGCGTGAGCGTCGAGCCAACAAGCGGTCGGAAGATTTCGCCAGTCGCCAATTGAATTGCCTCCAAGCGGGAAAGACCGGACGCGACCTTGGCATAAATGGCTTCGACGACGACGATCGCATCATCGATGACCAACCCGATAGCGGCGGCAATGCCGCCGAGTGTCATCAGATTGAAGCTCATCCCCGCGATCCGCATTGCCACCAGGGTGATGAGGACCGTCACTGGGATGACGAGAATGCCGGTCAGTGTGCTACCCCAGCTCTTGAGAAAAAAATAAATGATGCACAACGACAGGATAAGCCCAAACAGGATTGCTTCCCATACGCTCTGCACCGACGCATGCACGAGCAGCGATTGATCGTAGAAGAATGCAAGTTTTACGTCGGGCGGCAGTTCGCGCTGGAGCTCGCCCATGACCGTCTTGACGCCGTCAGCGATATCGAGCGTGCTGCCGTCCGGTTGGCTGCGAATATTGAGCAGGACCGCATTCACCCCCTCTGCGGTGACCACATTGAAAGCCGGTTCCTGGCCGCGCTCGACCCGTGCAAAATCTTTGATACGCAAGGGATGGCCGTCGACCACGCCGACGGTGACATTTGCAATTTCGTCCATATCGTGGACGCGGCCATCGACCACCGTGAGATAAAGGGTATGATTCTCTTCATGCATGCCAGTCGACGACACGAGATTGGTCTTGATCAATGCATCGGTAACCTGTGTCAGACTGAGGCGCGCCGCATTCAAACGCAAAGGGTCGACGACGACGTGGTACTCCGGTGTGCGGCCGCCGACGAGATCGACACGTGCGATGCCCGGTACCCGCAAAAATCGCGGCTTGATGTCATAGCGGGCGGTTTCCCAAAGCTTGGTGATATCGCGCGTCGGACTGGTGAGGCTTACGCCAAGGATGGGAAAAGCCGAGAACGTCAGCCGATGTATGGCCACGGCGGCGGTTGCCGGTAATGTGCTGCGGATCTGGGCGAGCCGGCTGTCGACGTAAAGCTCCGACTGGATCATGTCGGCTTGCCAATTGAAGAAGACGTTCACTTCCGCGGAGCCGCGGCCCGTGGCTGAGCGCACGAATGCTGCGCCAGGGACGTCTTTCATGGCCTCTTCGACGGGCCTGGTGATGGTCGCCATCATTTCGTCGGCGGGCATGACGCCGTTGTCGATAAGGATGATGCATCGCGGAAAGTCGGTCTGCGGGAAAACCGAGGAGGGCATTTTCAGCGCTGCGTAGGCGCCGGCCAAACACAGGGCCACCGTGACGAACAGGATGGCCGTCGCGTTCTGAGTGGCGAAGCGCCCGATGCTCACTGATCAGGTCCTAGTTGGGCTTGTTGGTAATTTTCACTTTGGTTTCCTTGGGCAGGCCGTAGGCGCCGACGGTTACGATTGTCGTACCCTCCTTCAAGCCTTCTGCTTCGACCTCGACCATGTTGCGATCGCGAACGCCGGTTTTAACCGGCTTCTGCACAGCCTTGTCGCCTTCAACCACGTAGATGACTTGCTCCTCGTCCGCCTTGACCACGCTGTCGCGTGGTACGATGAGACGGCCGGTTAATTCCTGCGTTACGATTCGAGCGCGGACGAATTGGCCGGACCTCAATCCTGAATTCTCGGGCAGCCTCAATCGAACCAGGACCGAATCGGTCTTTTGATCGACCGATGGGCTTATGAAGGACACGTGACCGGTCGTCGCCGGCTTTTTGCCGCTGTCTGCGAATATTTCTGCGGTTTGACCGTCCCTGAGTTGCGCAGCTTCTCCGGCCGGGACGTTGACCGTGACGACGAGACGCTTCAGATCAACGATCTCGGCCACCACGGTGTTAAAATCAACCGCCTGTCCAACCTGAACGTTAATGCGCGCCAGAATTCCGTCCAGCGGCGAAGCGAGCCGGACCTGCGCGACCGCAGCCTGCGCCGAGGCAAGCTCAGCGCGCGCGGCAGCAAGGCGCTCATCTGCCTCTTGCTTTAATTGCATCGATATCGCGCGAGAGGCGATGAGCTTGTCCAAACGATCGGCAACTTGCTGCGCAAACACAAGCGCGTGGCGGGCCTTTTCAACTGCGGCTTGTGCCATCCGGTCGTCAAATTCAACTACGACGTCACCAGCCTTGACGTTCTGGCCTTCGACTCCGTGAATGGCGACAACAATACCGGCAACCGGAGCCGCCAGTTTCGCGCCGCCGCCAGGACTCCCGGTTTTCGCCGGTTCCGGCTCGGCCATGCCGTAGGCTTCGACGACCACCCGGAGGTCTCCCTTCATCACTCTCCCAACCTCGACGGCAACCTCGGTGTCGGGCGTATTCTCCTCCTCGACTTCCGGCGCGGCCCGGCTGCAGCCGGTAAGGACGAAGCCGGCGATGAATATCGCGGCAGCCAGCAATGGTGAAACTCGCCTGATGCGTCTGGACCACAACTCCATTGTCCCGGGCTCTCAAAACCGTGCGCTGTTGCTCAGTCGATCAACGTGAACCGAAGCGTGAAAACCGCGCCACCATCAGGCTTATCTTCAACCGATACCGTGCCGTGATGCGCCTTCATGATCTCGTTCACGATCGCCAGCCCAAGGCCTGCGCCTTGCGGCTTTACCCCTTTCCCACGCCAGAACCGCTGAAAAATCTCACTCCGGTGCTCAGGAGGAATTCCGGGCCCTTGGTCCGCCACGATTATTCGGCCGTCCGGGTACGTAGCCACCGTTACTTCGCTTCCTGCGGGCGAATACGCAATCGCGTTTTCGATGAGATTTCTAATTGCGTTTTCAATGGCATAGCGATTGCCTTTGACCAGAACCGGCGTGTCGCTACCGCTAAATCCGATTGCCTTTTTTTGCGTCAACGCCCAAGGCGCCAGGCTCGCGACCAGCCCTGCGGCAACATCGTTCAAGTCCACGGGTTCGCAGACGTCCAAAGCTATCGCGTCCAATCGGGCAACGCTGAGCAGCTGATTGACGAGTCGACTCATGCGGGCCACGTCAGATTTCAATTTGGCGATCTCATCGTTATCTTCCATCCCGTCAAGCGCGGCCGTGATGATGGACAGGGGCGTTCGTAGCTCATGGGCCGCATTTGCGGTGAACTGGCGCTGCACTTCAAATCCCTTCTCAAGGCGGTCCAAGGCGCGATTCATCGCAGCCACAAGAGGCACAATTTCGCTTGGCAGTTTGGCGTCAGGCAGGCGGATGGAGGTCGCACCAGGACCGATTGCCGCAGCCATTTCGGAGATTTGTCGAACGGGCTTTAATCCGCTGCGGACAGCCAATATCCCTACTCCCAGAGTAACCAGGACAAGAATTGGAACAATCCAGCCTAGGTCAAGGACGAATTCGCGCAAAAGGGAGTCGATCAGCACGTCGGCTTCGGCCGCTTGCGCGACGGAAATCGCCAGTGGTCCAACAGCGCTCGCGAGCTGGATGTTCAAGCCATAATATTCTCGCTCTCCGGAACCGATGCTATTGATTCTAAAGTAATTAGGCTCATCTGTAGCTGGCGGCCACTTAGCTACAACCTCTCCGAACTCTGCGGGCGAAGCTCCAATGAGTTGACCAGCGGGCCCGCGGATCGCGAACATATCTATCCCGGTTCTAGATTCATAGTTGAACGCCAGCATTGGCGGCAACTCGACTTGCGGCTGGCCGTCCGGGCCAACCTTCACGGCTCGAGCAAGGTCGGCGGCGCGCAAGCTAAGCTCTCGATCGTTGAGGCTGCCCGCCGTCTCGTAAGCCTGATAAACCAGAATGCCGACGGCGATACCGGTCACAACGATGTAGAGGGCTGCCAGACGCAACGCCAGGCGCAGCTGCAGTGAATTGAGGAGTGCCTTGCTCATGTACTAGAGTTCGGTAAGCAGATAACCGATACCCCGAACTGTATGGATCTCTGCCGTCGCACCGGCATCCATTAATTTCCGGCGCAGATAATGTACATGAACCGGAATCGTATTGGACTCATGCTCATCGTCAATGCTGTAAAGTTTTTCTTCGAGTATTGCCTTAGGCACTACTCGACCAAGTCGCCTCATCAACTGTTCCAGGATCGCATTTTCCCGCCTTGGAAGGGTTAGGCAGATATCCCCTACCTGGACATCCCGAGCTATAGTGTCGAACCGCACATTGCCCGCCTTCAATGTCATTCCGAGCGCTCCGCCCGGACGCCTGAGCAAGGCTTTGGTCCTGGCGACGAGCTCTGCCATGGCAAACGGTTTCACAAGGTAGTCGTCTCCACCCGAATCGAGCCCACAGACACGATCCTCGATGGTGTCGCGTGCGGTAAGCATGAGAACCGGAATTTGATTTCCGTTGCTCCTTAACTCCCGCACCAGACTGACGCCGTCGCCGTCGGGCAAGCCGAGGTCGAGGATCGCTGCATCATAGGGTGTGACACCGAGGGCAAGACGCGCATCGGCACATTCCGCCACTACATCCACGGCAAATCCGGCCCGCACCAATCCCGCTTTCACCAGGTCGGCGATCCTTGGTTCGTCCTCAATGACCAGAAGCCGCATGTTGAATTTCCGGTTTAATCCGGTCGCTGCTGCGGCCGAATGTGGCACTTTATAATCCATAGAACATTTATGGCTGTTTTAACCCCGCCGACGCCAACTGGTCAGAGGGCTGTGACTGGGCGTCTTGCGCGGGCATGTGGGCAAGCGCCAGTCATGGGGACCAATGATGGCAACGGCTCTTGATCTTACGGTTCAATCTCTGCCATCCGAGGACCTGAGATCGGAGGCAGAAATGACCCTGGCATCTAACCTACAGCGGCAAGACGTTAAACGGCATTTTTGGAGACACCTCATCATAGGCGCGGCTGCTGCTCTGACGATTGGCGTCGCATGCTCGACCGCCGCACGGTCTCAGAACGAATCGCTGGTGAAAGCCGGATTAGAGGTCTGGAAATCATCGGGTTGCCCTGACTGCCACGGGCCATTCGCGAATGGAGATAAGGAACGCGACGAGGCGCCGACTGGTGCCGATATACGAACTTCACGGCTCGACCCCGCGGCGCTTAAGCTCACGATCAGTTGTGGCCGTCCCGGCGGGGCAGGCATGCCGGCATTCGATGAAGGAGCCTACACACTTCGCCCGTGCTATGGCCGGCCGCTTGGGCCGCCGCCCGACGACCTTTATCCCACGCCGCGCGCACTGAGTCCGGATCAGATCGACGCCGTGGTCGCCTATCTGCAGGCCAGAATTGTCGGGCGTGGCCGCATTTCTCGCGCCGAATGCCTCGCCTATTACGACGGACAGGAAGACATGTGTGTGGATTACAAATGAGGGCCGCACCGATGAACGCGTTACGCATGAGCGCGGCAGCTTTGGCTGCTGCCCTGTCATTGGGGCCCGCGCTTGCCCAAAACCAACCCAGCATTGACGCCGGCGAAATGCTGTACGCCGAGCACTGCGCGGAGTGTCACGGCGAAAATTTGAGAAGCTCTGGTTCGATACCCGATTTGAGGGACTTGCGCCAAGATCAGCGAAGCTACTTTGACCAGACAGTGAGTGATGGCAAGGGTCAGATGCCGTCGTGGGGTGGAGTACTGAACGAGCCCGAACTCGATCAATTATGGGCCTATATTCGGGCCCACGCTCGATAGCTGACCAGCCTGCGTAAGACCATGGAGAGAAACAACATGTCGATCCGAGCCGGCATCACATGCCTCGCAGCTGCGATGGTTATTCTGCTGAGTCCGCGGCTCCAGCAGAACGCGGCCGCGGATCCCGCCCTGGAGGCCCGAATTCTTGACCTCAAAACCAAAACGGCAGAACTCGTCACCGCTGGAAGGACGCCGCTCGACGCCCTGTCGCCGCAGCAACGTATCTCGTTGCCTCCCCTGATCTGGCGTGTGCCGGACGCGCTTACCCAATTCAGGGACTGCGCCGATTGTCCCGAGATGGTCGTGGTACCAGCGGGCGAGTTCACCATGGGGTCGCCGCCGTCCGAGTTCGGAGCAGAGGCGCAGCATCGGGTCACCATCTCCTATCCGTTCGCCGTGAGCAAATTTGAGATCACCTTCGAGGAATGGGACTCCTGCATTGAGGAGGGCGGCTGCGGCGGTTACCGGCCCGACGATGAGGGTTGGGGGCGTGGCAAACAACCGGTCATGAACATTTCATGGTTGGACGCCAAATCGTATGTGGAGTGGCTCAGCAGACGCACCGGGAAAACGTATAGGCTGCTGTCCGAATCGGAATGGGAGTACGCGGCCCGCGCCGGCACGATTACGAAATTCCCCGTCGGTGATTCTGTCGCTCCAAGCATGGCAAACTATAACGGCAGCACCGATGGCGCTGAGCATCCGCAGCTAAATCGACAGAAGACGCTGCCGGTGGGAAGCTTCCGAGCCAACGGCTTTGGGCTTTATGACATGCTCGGCAACGTTTCCGAATGGGTAGAAGATTGTTGGAACGAAGACTACACAGCGAGCGCGCCGAACGATGGTTCGGCGTGGGTTCAGGGGAAATGTAAGGGCCGTGTGGTCCGCGGCGGGTCTTGGGAGGATTCCGAATCTGAACTCCGTTCAGCCGCCCGCACCGGAGGCAATCAAGATGATCGCTTCTATACAGACGGTCTTCGCATCGCGAGAGATTTGTGATGGCAGTTGTCGCGCTGGGCGGGGCCATGACAGGCAACGAGCCATCCTCCTTGACTGGCGCCCATCACCTAAGCCCGGGGCTATAGATCACTTATCGATCATTCCAGCCGAAGCCCGATCGCCTTCACCAAGGGAGTCCAGTGGGCGATGTCCTCGTCGATCTGGCGGCGGAACTTGTCGGGATTCGAGTCTAATTCAGGCTCGAAGCCGGATTCGATCAGCATCTCCTGATAGGCCTTTTCGGCGAGAGCCTTGGCCGATGCCTTGGCGATCAGCGCTATGATCGGCTTCGCGGTTCCCGCCGGGGCAAACAGCCCGATCAACTGCTGCGATACCATGCCGGGAATTCCGGCCTCGACCGCGGTCGGAATGTCTGGTGCGGCGATCAGCCGGGCGGGGCTGGTGACAGCAAGGATCCGTAGACTGCCGATGCGATGAAATTCCAGCACCTGTCCGGTTACTGCCGGAGTAACCATCGCCACGTGTCCGCTAAGCGTATCGGCGATCGCGGGCCCCGAGCCGCGGTAAGGCACCTGCAAAAGATCCGGCAGCCCGGTCAATGACTTGAACAATTCGCCCGTCAGGTGATTGAGCGAGCCGACGCCGGCATGCGCATAGGAAAGCTTGCCGGAATTGGCCTTGGCATAAGCAACGAACTCCTGAAGAGTTCGCGCCGGCACCGATGGATGGACCGCAAGCGCGAAGGCCGAGACAGCAACATCTGCAATAGGGTCGAGGTCCTTGAGCGGATTGTACAAGGGCCGGGTCTTGAGAATTGCCTCGGTAATGTGGGTGCTCGAACCGCCAAGCAGGATCGTATAGCCGTCGGGCCGTGACCGGGCGACTGCGGAAGCGCCGACCGAACTGCCGCCGCCGCCTAAATTCTCCACCACCACGGTGCCGAGCACCGATTTCATCTTGTCGGCCCAAGGGCGGCCGACGGCGTCGTAGCCGCCTCCGGGCGGAAACGGAATAACCAGCCGGATCGGGTGGTCGGGATATCCGGACTGCGCAGAAGCAAGCGACCGCACGCCCGCCCCCAGCAGCAGCGCCTGCGCGCCAACCCCAAGTAAATCGCGACGCCTCATTGTACCCTCGGTCCAGTAGTTGACAGTGTACACAGTGTGTACTTATTTACACACCAGTTGCCCGCCGTCATGCCGAAATCCGCCCTGGAAACGAACCGGAAGAAGTAGCGGCGCGGTTGGAGCGCGACGGTTGGATCGTCCGGCACGGCGGCAGTCATGATGTTTATATCCACCCGCATGTTTATATCCACCCGCAAAACCCCGCCATCATTGTGTTGCCGCGCCACCGCACTCTGTCATTGGGGGTGGCCCGCATTGTGGCGAGGGCGGCGGGTTGGACGTCGTAGGAGCACCTGGGCATGACTCGTTACATTGCTCTGATCGATGGCGAGCCCGGCGCCTACGGCGTCGTCGTTCCTGACCTTCCTGGAGCAGCAGGAATGGGTGACACAATTGATGATGCCGTCGCAAGCGCGATCGAAGGCGTGCGACTATGGGTCGAGACCGCGATCGAAGGCGGCAAGAAGGTCCCGCCTGCACGCCCGATCGAAATCGTGCGCAAGGACAAGGCTGTTGCTAAAGCACTGCGCGAAGGCGCGGTGCTTGCGAGTGTGCCGCTTGTCATGAATACCGGGCGCGCGGTGCGTATCAATCTTTCCCTTGACTCTGGCACGCTGGCGGCGATTGACGAGGCTGCGAATGCACGCGGGCTTACCCGTTCCGCCTTTCTCGCCAGTGCGGCGCGGCAGAAGATCGCGCATGAGGCCGGCTGAGATACGGATCTCGAATTTTCGGAGGCCGTGAACATGTCTCTGACTGTGACGCCGCTCACGGCGGCGGTCGGCGCGCAGGTGACCAATGTCGATCTGCGCTCGGTAAGCGACGACGATTTTCCACAGATCGAAGCGGCTTGGCATCGCTATTCGGTGCTGCTGTTTCGCGATCAGTGCCTCAGCGATGACAACCTCTTGATCTTCAGCCGGCGTTTCGGGGAGCTCGATCCGCCGCCGAATCAAGAGCGAGGGCGGCAGAGCCCGCCGGGCTATCCGGACATCTACGTCGTCTCCAACGTGCTTGATGAAAAGGGCGATCCGATCGGCGCGCTCGGCGCCGGCGAAGCGGTTTGGCACACGGATATGAGCTATCTCGATCTGCCGCCGGACGCTTCCATGCTCTACTCCCTGGAAATTCCGCCGTCCGGCGGCAACACCTACTTTTGCGGAATGCAGGCGGTTTGGCGAACGCTGCCGCCGGAGTTGAAGGATGCCGTCGCCGGCCGCCGGATCAAGCACGACGGCACCTTCAACAGCGGCGGCTATATTCGCCAAGGGGTGAGTGCGACCAACGATCCGCACCAGGCGCCAGGGGCCTGGCATCCTGCGGTGTGCGTTCATCCGGTGACGGGCGTGTCGGCGCTCTACCTCGGCCGCCGTCGTAATTCATACGTGGAGGGGCTTTCTCCGGAGGAATCAGACGCTCTGCTCGATCGGCTCTGGTCGTTCGCCGCGCGACCCGAATTCGTTTACGCGCACCGCTGGCGAGTGGGAGATCTGGTCGTCTGGGACAACCGCTCGACCATGCATCGGCGCGATCCCTTCGACAGCAATGCGCGCCGCGTCATGCACCGCACTCAGATCAAAGGAAAGTGGAAGCCGCGCGCCCTCTCTGCCGCGGCATAACATCGGAAGGTGGTTCCATGTCGGATTTTCGCACCTACCATCTGAAGAAGCGCGTGCCTGCGGTTCCGATGCAGCCCGTCACCGATCCGGCGGAATGGACCATGGAGTCGCTGGGGCCGGTCGAGGACTGGACTTACCAGATTACCGAACAGGATCAGGATGAGCTGCTGGCTGCGGTCGATCATTTCCGCGAGCTCGACCTCCCGTTGCCTCAAGTCGATCGGACGAATTTTCCGCTGCCGAAGTTCAAAGCGGTCCTCGCCGATATCCGCCGGGAACTCATCGGCGGGCGCGGCATCCTCATGGTGCAGGATTTCCCGATTGATCGGCTCGACCGTGAGGGTGTTGCGCTCGCCTATATGGGCTTTGGCTCGTATCTCGGCGACAAAATGGTGCAGAACCGGCATGGCCATGTACTCGGGCATGTGAAGAACCTTGGCGAGAATTACGGCACTACTGGGCGCAGCTATAATACCAATGCCGAGGTTCGCTTTCATTCCGATGCTTGCGACTATGTGGGGCTGTTATGCCTGCATCCGGCAAAGAACGGCGGCAATAGCCGGGTTGCGAGCTCGGTTACGCTTTACAATAAAATGCTGGAGCGGCGGCCCGATCTGGTCGAGGTGCTGACCAAAGACTTTTACCGCTCGCACAACGGCGAGATGACGCCGGGAACCTCGCCCTGGTACAAACAGCCGATCTTCTGCTTCACCGATGGCTATTTCAGCGCCATCGGCGCCGGATCGACGATCGAGAAGGTGCTGCGGATTCCTGGCGTACCGCCGCTGACCCCGCTGCAGCAGGAGGCGATTGCGCTCTATCGGAGCATCGTCAATGAATTCGCCGTCGACATTGAGTTCAAACCTGGCGACATTCAGTTCCTTGCTAACCACGTGACCCTGCACAGCCGCCGTGCATTCGAAGACTGGCCCGAACCGCACCGCCGGCGTCACCTGCTGCGGCTTTGGCTGCGCGATCCGGCTGGACGGCCGCTTCCGAAAGAGCAGCGGGGAACGAGACGCGACCGCGGCGTGCAGATCGAGGGGCTCAAGAGAATTGCACCGCTCGATGTGGAAGTCGCGGCGTGAGCCGTCAGCGACGATTTCTTGCCGCTTGCGCGCTGCTTTGCGCCGCTACTTCCGCCTACGCGCAAACCGATGCGGCGCTCGAAAGCTTTTACAAAGGAAGCCAGATACGGCTGATCTCCGAGGCCGGGCCCGGCAGCGGTTATACGGCCTGGGCACGGCTCATCGGCCAGTATCTCGGCCGCCATCTGCCCGGACAGCCGAGCGTCGTCGTTCAAAGCATGGGGGGCGCCGGCGGGTTGATAGCTTCCAATTATATGTATTCGGTCGCAAGCCGCGACGGCCGTGAAATCGCCGCCCTCTCCCGCGAGGCGCCGGGCCTCTCGCTGATCGCTGCGCCCGGCGTCCGCTACGACGCGCGGAAATTCAATTGGCTGGGCAGTCCTACGAGCGAAACCAACGTCTGCTTCGTGAACAAGGATGCCCCGGTGCGGTCGTTGCAGGATCTGCGCAGCAAGGAGCTGGTGCTTGGAACCGACGGCGCCGGCAGCGGCATGCACATCTATCCGGCTGCCCTGAATGCGCTCGTCAACACCAGGCTGCGGACGATCGACGGCTACTCCGACACCGGCGCGGTGCTGCTGGCAATCGATCGCGGTGAAGTTCAAGGCGCCTGCATCAGTGCCGCAACTGCCTTTCAGGCTCGCGGCGATGCGCTCCGCTCAGGTCGGCTGCGTCTGATCCTCCAGGGCGCCTTGGAGCCGGACCCGCGATTTCCCAACGTGCCGTTCGTGCTCGATCTCGCGACGAATGACGAACAGAGGCAGGCGCTCCGGTTTCTCTACTCGGCGGAGACGTTCGGACGGCCCTATGTGGCGCCTCCAGGTGTTCCGGCCGAGCGAGTGGCGGCGCTGCACAAAGCGTTTTCCGATACGTTTGCGGATCCTCAATTCCTTGCCGATGCCGCACGACAACGGTTCGACATGCGGCCGATATCGGGCGCCGAAATGACCGCCTTGATCGAAGACATGGCGCGGACCCCGAAAGCGGTCATCAAGCGCGTTGCCGCCTTCATGCAGCACGCGAGCAACTAAGTTCAGGCGATCATTAGCTCGGAAGGGACCTATGTTGAATCCGTCAAACGTCGACTTTTGCAGCGAATACCATGTCTTCGAAAAAGCAATTGAAGTCATGTCGAAGATCGGAGGCGTCGACAGACGGTTCCGAATTGAGGCGCTCCACGCGCCGGAGTCGGTCATTCCATACAGCGCGCGCTGCTACGTCAGAATTAATCTGGATACGACCGTTGAGGCGGAGGCAGGCAAAAACGAGACAGTAAGCGTCTGGGCGCACTACCACCTGCCGGGGACGGCAGGCGAGTCCGCAGACGAGGCGATTGAGCGCGCTCTGGGGTACCTTCGCGAACGATCGTCAATGTAGACGGTACCGCTACGGCGGCTTGAAATATCTAAAACCGGGCGGCTACTGCTGGTTTGGGGAAAGGCTAAGAGCTTGTGGGTGCTGGTATTGTGGCGGCTGCTTTGGGAAAGCGATGATCAATTGGATCGAATCGGAATCGACGCGTCTCATCACCGTCATCGTGTTCGCTCTCTGCTACGCGGTTGCAGCAGCTGTGTTTGCCGGCGCGGTCGCACTTTCACGCCGGCCAGTGGCCGACCAGTTGAAAGCGATTTCTCCCGCGACATTGACTCCACTTGCGGTCGTTCTCGGATTGCTGATCGCCTTTCTTGCAGCGCGGGTGTGGGAAAATGTCAGCCACGCCAATGATTACATCGGCCAGGAAGCGAGCGCGTTGAGCAAGGTGATGCTTCTTGCGAATGCCTTACCTCCAGACGTTCGAACCAAGGTACGGGAGGCGGTAGCGCAACACGTGGATTTCGTGGTGACACAGGATTGGCCGGCAATGGCCGCTGTGCGTGCAAGCCAGCGCGTAGAACCTGTCGGCCTGACCAACGCAATAGCAGCGCTTTTTTCGTTCACGCCAACACAACCCGGACAGACGCTCGCGCAACGGCTCACGGTCGAGGCCGTGGACCAAGCATTCGAGGCCAGACGCAACAGAATCCGCTTGAGTCAAGCCGAGATCGCTTCCATCCAATGGGCGGTCATAACCCTGCTTGCCGTCCTGATCCTCGTCACCACGGCGATGATCCACATGGGCAAGCCGGCGGCCATGGCCACGACCTTGTTCATATTTTCGACCGCCGTCGCCGCCTGTCTGGTTCTGCTGATGGAAAATGATCGGCCATTCGCTGCTGGAGGAATCACCGTCACGCCGGCCGCCTTTCGCGAAATCGTCCTGAATTGACGAACGCTGTTCCGCAGACCACAGCGCGTCGGGAGAAGGAGGGGAAACATTGTGGATGAGGTGAATTGGGTTGCGCTTCTCGTTTTCGTCGCCCTTTTTGGATTTATCACTTGGCTCGGTTTTGCCGCCGCCCAGTGGCGCAAGGGTGATCTCGACCTGCTGCACGAATGGGGGCTCGGAGGGAGGCGGTTTGGGACCGTTGTGGTCTGGTTCCTGATCGGCGGCGACCTCTACACCGCCTACACCTTTATCGCCGTTCCGGCGCTCGTCTATGGCGCCGGCGCGCTGGGTTTCTTCGCGATACCGTATGCGATCGTCGCCTACCCGCTTCTTTTCCTCGCCTTCCCTCGGATCTGGCACGTCTGTCACCGGCACCACTACATCACAGCGGCCGACTTTGTCCGCGGTCGCTTTGGGAACCGCTGGCTCGCCCTCGCGATCACGGTGACCGGCATCGTCGCGACGATGCCTTACATCGCCCTTCAGCTGGTCGGCTTGCAGGTTGTGGTCGGCGCTCTCGGCATTTCAGGCTCGGGGCTTGCCGCTGATCTGCCGCTGATCATCGCTTTTCTCGTCCTTGCCGCCTTCACTTATTCGAGCGGGTTGCGCGCGCCAGCCTCGATCGCAATTGTCAAGGATATGCTGATATACGTGACCGCGTTGGCCGCTTTGATCGTCATCCCGGTCGAGCTAGGCGGGTTCGGCGAGATCTTTGCCGCCGTTCCGCCACAGAAGCTCTTGCTGGCGACTCCGACCGGCAACACGACCGGAGCCTACAGCTCCTATGCGACGCTGGCTCTTGGCTCGGCGATTGCGCTCTTTCTTTACCCGCATTCGATCACGGGAATCCTCAGCGCCAGCAGCGGCCACGTAATCCGGCGCAACGCAGCGATGCTTCCGGGCTATACGTTGATGCTCGGCCTGCTTGCGCTGCTCGGCTTCTTTGCGATCGCAGCCGGGGTTGCAAACCTCCCCGAATACGACAACGGGTTCAAGCAGTTCGGCAACAATTTCGCGGTGCCGGCGCTGTTCCTGCACAGCTTTCCATCGTGGTTTGTCGGCATCGCCTTGGCGGCAATAGGCATCGGCGCCCTGGTCCCAGCCGCAATCATGTCGATTGCGGCAGCCAACCTGTACACGCGCAACATTCACCGGGAGTTCATCAACAGGAATCCGACGGACCGTCAGGAATCTCAGATGGCGAAATGGGTCTCGCTCGTCGTCAAGCTTGGGGCGCTCCTGTTCATCCTGTTCGTACCGACCCAGTATGCCATCCAACTCCAGTTGCTCGGCGGCATCTGGATAATTCAGACCCTGCCGGCGGTGATGCTCGGCGCCTATACGCGTTGGTTCAATGATTGGGCGCTGCTGCTGGGATGGGCCGCCGGTACGGCGGCAGGCACGGCGATGGCCTATTCGGCAAACTGGACGGCAACCTACCCGCTCCCCTTGGGCGGGTACACATTCCCGGGTTATACTGCACTCTACACAGTCATCCTCAACCTCGTGGTTGCCGCCGGCCTCACCCCGGTGCTCACTGCAATGAGCGCGAAGCGCAAGCATTTCGACGAGACTGTGCCCGCCGATTATCACGCCTGAGCGGCCGCGTCCTGTACCGAACGAGTGCATCCCCTCGGCGTGACCCTGCCCTTGCTGTGGCGCGACGCTGGATTTTTAGCGACCGGCTATCCCGAGCCGTGAACCGGGCGGGCGCCTCCGCGACTAAAGTCCAGAGGAAGCTGGTGTGCTTCAGTCATCGAACCAGGAGAGTGACCCATGGCCATGCCGATAACCGGAGAACTGCCCATCAGAATGCGCGTAGTTGCCGACGCCAGCGGAAAAACCAGCGGCACTTGGTACGAATACCTGGCGCTTGCGTTCGCCGGGGCCATTCTTCTGCTGGCTGTGATGAATATCGGTGCTCCAATGTCGCCGCCCGACACGTTCAATATGGAGAACGCATGGGTCATAGGCCCATGATCCGTGGAATCGTCGCGGCGACCCTGCAGTGTTCCTAAACGTCGGACGTTCAAACCGACGACGCGACTTTCACTCCCACCCTTGGTCAGCCGAGGAGTCAACACGTCGGTTTCGTGGTGATCAGCTTTGACGAGCCTCGCTTAGCCTGAGCGGCTCCTCGCCTGGCCTGCTGATGTAAACATGGTCTTCGAGTACCGATTGGATATGTTGATATGTTGCATAAAGGTCGTCGCAATAGACCGAAGGGTTGTCGTATCCATTCTTCTTGGAAAACCGATGCGGAAGATAACCGCCGCCGCACGCATTCATAAACTTGCATTGCCGGCACTTCTCGCAAAGCTTGATTGAAGCGTCCCGCGCAGCCTGCCAACGCGGCTCATTCCGTATTTCATCGATCGCATGGGTGAAGATGTTGAAGCTTGTCTGATTGACGCCGTCGCCGGCAATTCTCAGAACATCGTGAGCCTCGACGGTTCCATCGGTCATGACGGTGCAAAGTTCGATGGGTTTGTAGCCGACCCCCTCGGTCGGCGAGTCATTGCCGAGCAGTGCCGTTACCATGTCGGTGACGATGCGGATCTCCACACTCGGTTCGTGCCGGTTTGTCTCCAGCCAGAGGTCGAACAGGCGCCTGTAGAACAAGCCGATCGAGGGCGGACTCTCGTCCACCGTGGCGTCCGGGATCATGATGTCGAACGCGGAAATGCCGCAGTCTTTGAAACTATCGATAAACTCCTTCGGATCGTGCGCCGGATTGCATACCGCCAATGCCGTAACATTGATGTCGCGCGATGTCAGCAGGCGCGCGGCGTGCTCGACAGCGGCGTGAGTCCCGGTGCCCTGAAACGTGCGGCGATGGATGTCGTGAATGTGCGCCGGTCCGTCGATACTGATCGAGACCGCGATGTTGCGGGTCTCGAAGCAATCGAGCCAGGCCTCATCGATCAGAATGCCGTTGGTGGTCACCGCAATGGGAATTGCGCACTCGGTCCGTGCCGAGATCGCCTCGGAGGCTTCGGAAATCCGATAGAAATTCTCAACCCCCCACAGCAACGGCTCGCCGCCGTGCAGGATAAGGGGGAGTTCGACCATGGAGTATTTGACGATATGCTCTTCAATGCGCCGGAGCAGTTGCTCCAGCACCTCTGCATTCATCAGCTTGGGCTTGGCGTAAACCGCCGCGTCCCGGAACCAGTAGCAGTAGGAGCAATCGATGTTACACCGCGAAGCTACCTTTATCAGCAGCTGCGAAATCGGCTGATCTACGAATGGAGACTGCACGCCGTCGCCGGTAGACACGCCGCACTCCCGAGCAAGGCAGCACAAGGAGCAGGGAGCAATCTAAACCCTGGCAAATCCTCGGCGAAATCCTCCTCCTCCCACTCTCCCGTATCCTCCCCTGAGAAACCCGCCTCTGCGGAATCCGGGCGCACCTCCGCGAACGAAACCCCTCCGAAACGCGACGTCTGTCTTTTCCGGCGGCCGCGGGAAGACTCCGTCCTCCGTAATCTGGCCGCGCACATCGTCGAGGAGCGCGTCGATGCCTTTATGGTCGCTCTGAATTGTCGCGCCGGGCCCATGCATTTGCAGGAGGCTCGCAATGATCTTCATTGTCAGGATCGGCATGGAAGGACTCCCAATGTGCCTCGAACCGGGATGCTAGGGTCAACACAACTGGTCTGTCAAATGGCACACGATCGCCGGATCGATAGGAACGGTACGCGGAGCACTCCGCTACCACCGCCGACCGCGCCCGAACAGTCGGCGACGTTTCTAACGGTTCGGGCGATGCAAACGCGGATTCTCGACGCAGCGGCTGTTGTGTCCACGCGCGGCTGCCATGCATTTTTTCCAGGTATTGAAGGAACAGTTGTCTCGCGAACCGCCGCGCAGGCAATATCGGGCATTATGAACGGCCCCCCGGCTGACCGCTAAGCCGGCTGCCAGGACATTATGAACGGCGCCCGCTGATTGTACGCCGGCTGCCAGCGCAGCGATCACCGCGAAGGCCATAAGGGTAGGACGCATGTGATCCTCCTGATGCTACAGCCCCGATCGCGCAAAAGGTCAGCTTCGTATATTTGGCAAGGTACAGGACGCCGCATTCATGCTTCAAGTCAGCTCTCGTGCTGATTTTAGCCCGAGGCGCCGGTCGCTAATCGGATTGCCAAGCCTGTAAACCTTCGGCTCCGGCTTCGGGAGCTGGGCGCATTCCAAGGGCACCACAGTTGGCCGCTTATACCTTCTCCAATCCCCACCCCATAACGACTCTTATCGCGGCCGAGCTGCGGCCCGGCCGGTCACGTTTATCAGCGTAAATGCAACTGGATCTCTGCCAAATTGTTAAACGTCCGATGGCCCCGAGCTGCACGACGACCCTTGTCGCCGTCGAGCTGGCTCATCGGATATCCTGACAAGGAGGATGCAATGCGCAAACTCTGTCTGACATTGACGGCGCTGGCAGTCATGGGGGTAATGATCGGCGGGCGCTCTCAGGCTGTCGTGATAAACCCCATCGGCTTACGCGCGGCAGCAGATGAACTTGCTGCCGTTGAGTCGGTTCAGTTTGTTTGGGGAGGGCGGCGTTATTGCTGGTACGAGACCGGTTGGCGCGGGCCAGGTTGGTATTGGTGCGGCTATCGCTGGCGTCGCGGGTTCGGCTGGGGCGGGCCGCTAGGGTGGCATGGTTGGCGCAGGCCGGGAATTCAACGCCCAGGAATTAACAGGCCAGGCCGTCCGGGCATCAGCAGACCAGGCGGGAACCGTCCGGGCATCAACAGGCCAGGCGGGAACCGTCCGGGCATCAACAGGCCAGGCGGGAACCGCCCGGGCGTCAATAGGCCAGGCGGGAACCGCCCGGGCGCCAACAGGCCAGGCGGGAACCGGCCAGGCGGCAGCGGCCCTGGACGTAACCGGCCCGGCGGCAATAGGTGATTCCCGCCTGACGCCGATGTTAGGCCGTTAGAGTGGGCCGAGCTTCTCGCCTGTTAGTAAGCGGCAAGGTGAAGCGCACATCTCGCGCGAGCATCGGGGTCCAGCGGTGGCCGCGCTCAGAATGACCCAGATACCGTGCCGAGCCCGATGACCGCAATCAAGGCAAGTATGGCGTTGACGATCCCGACCATGACGATGTCGAAATAGCTCTCGCGATGGCTCGCTCCACAGAGCGCCAGCAACGTCACCACGGCGCCGTTGTGCGGCAGGATGTCGAGAGTACCGGCGCCGATCACGGCGACGCGGTGCATCAACGCGGGATTGATGCCGGCCTGCGATGCGATGGCCATGTAATTATGGCCAAGCGCGTCAAGTGCTATGGTCAATCCGCCCGAGGCCGAGCCGGTCAGCGCGGCGAGTACATTGGTGGCCACGGCGAGCGAGACCAAGGGGCCGCCCTCTATCGCCAGCACCCAATCCCGCACCGCTGTAAAAGCCGGCAGCGCGGCGATAAGCGCACCAAACCCGACCAGGCTGGCGACGCTGACCGCCGGCAGCACTGACGCATTTGCGCCCGCATCAATGCTCTGGCGCAATTTCGGCAGACGTCCACGGTTGAGAAGCACGACCGTTGCGATCGCAGCCGCCAGCGCCACCACCACGGACCACACACCGGCCACGGCGCTGATCGAGGTCCCGCCCCAGCGCTCTTCGGCAAGGTATGAGGAATCGATTTGCGGCAGGACGACAAGCGACATCGCGAGATTGACAGCGATCACCACGACCAGCGGCAATGCGGCAATGAGGACCGGAGGGTCGGCCGCGCCGTGGCAACCGTGGCGGATTTCCGCCGGATCAAATTCGCGCGCCGTGGTCGCGCGCTCGCGCACCAGTTCGTCATCGAGCGCGGAATCGATGCTCCCTGGGGTCTCCGTGCCGTACCCCTCGCCAGCCCGGCGGGCCGCCCCTTCCGCCCGGTTGAGCCACCACAGACCGAATGCGAGCATGATGATTGAGGCGATGATGCCGAGGCCGGGGGCGGCAAAGGGCGTCGTGCCGAAGAAGGGCATTGGAATCGCGTTCTGGATCGATGGCGTGCCCGGCATCGCCGACATGGTGAAGGTCGAGGTGCCGAGCACAATGGCTGCGGGCACGAAGCGGCGAGGGATTGCTGCCGCACGGAACAATGTCTGCGCCATGGGAACGAGTACGAAGAAGGCGACAAACAGGCTGACGCCCCCATAGGTGACGACCGCGCCCGCGAGCACGACCGCAAGCATGACGTAGCGTTCGCCAAATTTTTTGGTCATCAAGGTGGCGACGGTCGAGACCGAACCACTGTCGTCCATCAGCTTGCCAAACACGGCGCCAAGCAGAAACAACGGGAAGAACTGCGCCAGAAAGCGTGCGGCGCTCTCCATGAAGATTTGTGTCCAGCTGGCGAGCAGCGGCTGCCCGCCAAAAGCGGCGGCGACGAGTGCCGCGGCGGGAGCGAGCAGCAAAACGCTCCAGCCGCGGAACGCAAACCACACCAGGATCGCCAGCCCGGCCAGAATGCCCACTAACCCCATCGTTCAGCACTCCGCCAGCAGCACATCGATGTCAGCGGTGGAGCGCCGGCCGAGGTCCTCGGCATGGGCTTTGAGGAATTCGCTCGCGGCATGACGCCCTTCCTCGCGCAACATCGCCAGGAATTCCCACTCGCCATTGAGCTTCGACGAGGCGCCGAATTTGGCCAGTGCGTCGGTCATGATCCGGTGTGTGCGCATCTGCGCCCAGCGGGCGCCCTCTCCAGTTCCGGGATCGGCCACCTGGCGCAATAAGGCAATCATGCGCAGTTCCTTCATCAGTGGCGAATTGAAGGAAATCTCATTGAGCCGATTCAGGATGTCCGCAGCTGAGCGCGGCATGTCCGCCCGCTCACGCGGATTGATCTGCACGAGGATCGTGTCATGCGCATCGCTTTCACGGATGAGCGGCGTGATCGTGGGATTGCCGGCATATCCGCCGTCCCAGTAGCCCTCCCCGTCGATTTCGACGGCGCGAAACATGGTCGGCAGACAGGCCGAAGCAAGGAGAACGTCGGCCGTGATCTCCGGATTGCGAAAGATGCGGCCGCGACCGGTACGCACATTGGTTGCGGTGACGAACAGTTTGATCGACGACCCTGCTAGGCGCTCGAAGTTGACGCTCTCTACGAGAAGGTTGCGCAGCGGATTGAAGCCGGCTGGATTGAGGTCGTAAGGAGACAGCAGGCGCGACATCAGGTCCATTGCGATGTAAGCCGGCGAGGTGTCCAGGGTCCACCGCCCCATCAGACGGTCGAGGGGCGAGCGCCGCAGCGGACTGAAAGTCGCGGCGCGCGATACCCGCTGCCAATAGTTTGCCAGCGCGCGCCGCGCCCCCTCCGCTCCTCCCTCCGTCCAGCCGTCCACCAGCACTGCCGCGTTCATGGCGCCCGCCGATGTGCCGGAGATCGCCGCGATATGAAGCCACTTCTCTTCGAGCAGCCGGTCGAGCACGCCCCACGTGAACGCTCCATGGGAGCCGCCGCCTTGCAGAGCAAGATCGATCAGAAGCGCGTCAGCCGGCATCCTGTGTCCTTTGCTGTCGTTGCCGCATCTGCTGTCGTTGCCGCATCCCCTTTGCCCTCGGTTCCCGCACCCCGGCTCCGGCAGCACCGGAGAAGCGACCGCCAGCCGCCATGACGCCCAAAGGGACACAATGACGGTCGGGCGCAGCGGCGCTATGATCGATTATCGCAACTCGCGCTCGACTTGGTTTGCCTCAAGTGCCGTGACTACAACGAACGGGCCAGTTATGCTGCGGCGACCAATGCCATGGCGTATTGCACCAAGATTAGCTCGATTCCGAAACGCGCGCTGAAATGCAACATGGCACCTTGCGCGCGGTGCAACCAAAGGAGAATCGCGATGTTCTTTCAGGAAGGCTTCACCTATCGAAATTTCCTGCTGGATGCCCTCGCGATATTCGTCTTCATCGTGTGGTTCTGGCTGCTCATTACTGTAGCGTCCGATCTGTTTCGGCGCCACGACATTTCAGGCTGGGTCAAGGCAATCTGGGTAATAGCCTGGATCATCTTTCCATACATCGCCGTGCTTGCATATTTGATCTTTCAAGGAAGAGGCATGGCGGAACGCAATGTCCAACAAGCTCAGGCAGCGCGTGATGAGCTCAGGCGCGTGGTCGGTTTCAGCGTCGCAGATGAAATCGAAAAACTGAATCGGCTGAAACAGGCGGGAGCGCTCAGCGATGCCGAATTTGCACAACTGCGCGCTCGGCTCGTGCAGTCATAACGAGGCTTAGCACATTCAGTAACCGTCAACGACTCGGCCTTTCCGGAAATCCGCACGCCGCTTATCGCCGACCGACAAGGCCGCCGCCTGCGGGCAAAAGGCCGATTACGCGGTATTCCAAGCAAACACCTATCATTACTGCGTCAGAAACATCGTAGGGTGGCAACGGCGCCTTCTCCAATGCCGACCGCGTGGGCAAAATCGCGCCGGGCGCCCATAGCGCGTCAAGACGCGCGTGAACGCGCTGATGGCCCACGCTGTCAGGCGGTACCACGCGATTTTGCCCACCCTACGAAGGTTATGACGCAGTAAGACTATCCGACCATTCGGGCGGGTGATGCTTCTTCGTTCCGTTCAAATAAAGCGTTTCTTTACTTTGCAAAGCGCCTGCCGGTCTGCCGGGGCCAGAATGCCACGCCAAGTCCGATTAGGAACACTGCAGCGAGCACGAAAAATAGTGCGGATTGTTTGAGCCATGCGATCCCCGGTACCGCTAGAGCCATCGCAAGGCCCAGGAAGCAAATCTGTAGAGACAAGAAATTGACGCCGGCGAGAAACGTACCGAGTGCGAGCAACGTCAGAAGGACGAGGCTCATCGCCGGCGCGGGCAGCATGTTCTGAACCGCAGACATCAGCACGATGTTCATCGTGACCAGAATAGCCGCCCAATGGAGCGCCTGGGTCCACATCAGCCGAAGTCGAGCATCCCTGTCGCCGGCGTTTTCCCATTCCGAAACGACACAGAGAACCCCCGTCGCCAGGGCCAGGAACTCCCAATAGCCGACCAGAGGCCTTTGAGAAACGTTTGTGTAGGCCACGCCCGCAACTGCGAGCCCCAGTACGGCGATGTAGGCCAGCTTTCCGCGCAGAAAGGACAGCTTGCGGGATTTGCGAGGTGGATCATCTGCGCCCTTTGTCAGTTCGGGCTCAACTGTCATGACGCCAACTCCGATCCACAATTGATCTTGCAATCTCCGGGGTGGCGCAGGAGCGCCCGGTAAATTAGCGTGCTTGGGTGTGCCTATTCCTCAACTCGCGGCGGCGACACGTACAGATGAGCTGATGCGTCGAGCTGGTATGGCACGCCACCTTACCCCCACACACGACGGAGTTCCGCATATCCTGACACCCGATGCTGCCAGTACATATGCACGTGCTCGCGCCACAATTATAATTGTCAGCGCCTTCCGCAACCGCGACTGTAGCTGTCGTTATTGCCAATGCCAACATAGCTCGTACATGATGATGGCGCCGTCGCATTGCTTGGGATCCCAGTTTAGGTGACGAGCGTAGCGCAATCGAAGCCGAACGGAAACCGTGGCCCTGAAAAAGTTCGGATCGAACGGTGCGGTTTTCGTCGAGCCGAAAGCCCACACCGACGCGGAGGCATTCCACAGCCGGCGACGAATCTACCGCTTACGTCCATCTCGCTACCGCCAATTGCGCGTGCCCAGCGGCCCATCCGGTATCGCGGCCGACGCCCCGGTCGCAAGAAGGCCAGAGACGCAAGTCCCCGCAAGGCCGAGCATCAAAAGAACTCGTCTCATGTTCTTTCTCCGGCTTCGACACGTTGCTGGCCAACACAGGGCGCGACACGCCTGTTCCAGCTGCATCAGTTGCGGGCTGCGGACCGATTTTGCTTTACCGCTATGTCGGTACGGAGCATACTGGCCGGCCGGCAACTGAATTTTCAATAAGTGGTCGACTCGATGCGTAATCCTAACGTAGCAGCGAAGCGAGCAGCGTCGACGCAATGCGCTTCACGGATCCAGGAGTGATCTGGATGCCGGCAGGGATTTCTGCACGGGCTCTGATGCCGTAATCGCGTTCTTACGGCATGGGTCGATCCCCAGGCGGTTAATTCTGAAGGAGCCATGCCATGCAGGCCAAGGACGTTATGACATCCGACGTCCTTTCGGTAGCTTCCGATGCGCCGATCTCAGTTGCCGCCCGGCTCATGTTGGACAACAAGATCAGCGGCCTGCCGGTGCTCGACAAGTCGGGAAAGCTTGTCGGCATCGTCACCGAGGGTGACTTCTTGCGCCGAGCCGAGATCGGCACACAGCGCCGGCGACAGAGATGGATCGAGTTTCTCATCGGACCAGGCCGGCTTGCCGATGAGTACGTTCGTGCCAGCGGCCGTACCGTCAGCGACGTCATGACGCGTAACGTACACGCGGTGAAGGTAGACACCTCATTGGAGGACATCGTGCGCATCATGGAACGTCACCGCGTCAAGCGTGTCCCCGTCTGTGCGGAAGGGAAGGTCGTCGGCATCGTCACACGCGCCAACCTGCTTCACGCTTTGGCCGGCGTCGCCGCCGAAATTGCGCCGTCATCCGCCGCAGATACCGAGATACGCGAGAACATACTTGCCGATTTGAAGCGTCAGACCTGGGCGCCCATTGCCAGGATCGACGTTACGGTACGTAAAGGGGTTGTTCAGCTGTCGGGCGTGCTGAGCGACGAAAGACAGCGCCAAGCCCTGCGAATTCTGGCGGAGAACGTTCCCGGCGTGAAGGAAGTAGTGGACCACCTGGTCTGGATCGAGCCCGAAACGGGAATGTACCTCGAAGCGCCACAGACCGAATGAGTACCAATGAAATCCGGCGAGCCGTTGACCCCGAGTGACGACGGTCAGCGAGGGATCGTCGGCAGGGATGCGCGGATGCGCTGCGAAAAATCCGGTGCGTCGTCGGCCGCCTGCGCAGCCTCGTTGATCAGGGAGCGCCGCCGCATCTCCGCGAACGGGAGCGTCGTGTTCAGCCAGTCCGCGTAGTAAAGGTAGTTATCGACCAGGCCATTGAAGATATGCCGGATATTGAGCGGACCGTGGCGGCCGGCAGCGTTCAGGTAACGAATGATATTGATCGTACAGCTGTTGCTCAGCAAATGATAGAATTCCGGCCGATCGGCGAGTTCGTTGATCCGCTCCATATAGACCAGGAACAGCCGGCGCTCCTTGTCTGGTGGGGAGGCGAGGCGATAAAGGTAAACCGACTCCTTGCGGAAGTTGGTGCGTACGCGCACGATATCGTGCTCGTCGCCGACCACGTAGATCAGCTCGAATTGTTTGAACAGAGAAGCGAGAGGGTTGAAGCCCTCGCCCACCTCCGGCCGCGTCTCGATGGAGATGCTCAGCGGTGGGGCATTATCGAAAATAAAGCTCAGGAACGTATGCCCGACGGGGCCCTCGGTCCAGTAGGAAACGTAGAAATCGATCGCGGTCAGATGCGACAGTTGCACCTCGCGCTCGTCGTAGCGGACCGTGAAGTCATCCACGCTGCGGTAGTCGAAATTGCGCACGCCGGTGATGCGCACGCGGTCGCCGTCGATGATCGCCCGCGGCATCACGGCGACTTCCGGCCGCCAAGGCCGATCATGCGAGGGCGTGATGGAAATCCACCAGGCAACCACGCCCGCAAACACTATGAAAAAAACTGAGGACATGCCCCGCCGAGCCGTTACCCAGCAGGCCCAGACGGCGAATGCTGCAAATGCAGTGGCTAACGCCAATCGCAGCGAGGCCCACGGCAGATTCGAATAGTAGATGGCCAGGGTGCCCCAGGCGATGAGCAGAAAACGCAATAAAGACCAAACTCCGGTGCCAAGCCAGCCAACAAATCTAGAGAGGAAGCTGCGCCGTACGCTCAATGGTTTCTTGGCCTCGTCGGCACAGGCATTGAAAGCTGACGGCGACATCAATCCAATTCTCAAATCCAAGAGTGAGCTGCCGGCAACGCCCAAATCGAGCTTTGGCTCCCGCAGCGCCCGGAACTGTCACTCAGACCGTAACTTGCGTCAATAGGACTGGGATGCTCACGAATCGGGAACCTGCAATAGGCCCGACCGAACGCGTCAGTTTCCCGAAGCGCAGCGTCTCTTTACCTTGATCGGGCTACACCTTGATCGAGCTGCAATCCGCGTCGAATCACCACACCAGGCTTTCCAACCCATACGTCCGGGAGACGTAAAGGCCATCGGGATCGCGTAGCAGTCCGCGGATACTACGTCGATCTGCTGAAGCCTAAATCGTCCTCAATCACGGCGTTCGGCCCGACTGGTACCTGGCCCGGATTCGGCAGATTGAGCCTGCGGAAGACGATCTTGTCGCGCCAGACCTTGCGAAGGAAATCCTCGAACACGTGGATCGTCAGCTGCTCGCCGGGACACCGCCTGTACCCAAACCCGAATGGGGCAAAGCCGGCATAGTCGCAAACCGGGAGGCTCTTCCCATCGACAACACCGAACACGGTCCCGAAGCCGCTATTCGTGATGTTTGCCTTGCGTCCATCCTTGACTGCGAAATTCGTGATCTCGAATGGGCATTGTGCAAGGCCGATCTGCTGGCATTTGGTTTCAGTAATCTGGGCGCTGGTAGGAACGCCAAGGTACCTCTGTGGCTCGAAGGCGTTCGGGTTCTTCCAGTGGACCGGATCCAGGCTGGTACTGGTATGCGGCGTGCTGATGTAGCTGTGGCGTTCCATGGGAAAACCAAACATCTGCTGCGGAGATGCGCCACGGGCGCTCGACCTGGCATCGCGGATAGCGGAAATGCTTCCGCCGTTTGGTGAAATCACTCGGAATAATTCCATAACCAACAATTCCAACGGCGAAAAAGGCGCGTCACCGGCGTCGTCAAAATTTCCGCTCATCGTCTTCTGAAACGAGGCCCGCACAGCCGGATCGCCGCCGTCCTCCGAGAGGCGCGACATGATGCCGAAGATCGAGTTGCCCCATTGGCTCAGCGCCACGAAGTTGTGGAAACACTCGAACACGACATCCTTTTTGGCAAAGTGGCTGCCGTCTCCCGCATTCTTGAGCCAATACCAGGCTATCGTCCTTTCAGGATCCGTAGTTTTTCGGTTCTCGATGTCGGCGAGCCGATCATCGATCCACGATTTAAGGAAGTCGAGACGTTCACGAACCATCATGTAGTTATCGTACGTGATCGGCAGCAGCGGATTCCTGTATGCAAGAACCGTGTTGAACGCCTCGCCGATCTGCCGCACTTCGAACGGAATGGCTTCTCCGGTCACCCCGAGATGAAGGTCCCAATAGAGGTCGAAATAGTAATCGAGATAATGCCGCATGAACGGCTTGTTGGCGAATTTCTGGTCCATGAGCTTGTCGAAGAAAGCGACCACCTTTGGGCCATACATCGGTTTGTAAAGATCAGGCGTTACCGCTGAGAAGTAAATCCTCTTGCGAAGATTGTTGGGACCGCGCTTCTCGAGACCCTGCAAAAATACCGTCACGCCCGCTTCCGGGGTCGGCCGCCAGTAGCGGGTAATGAGACCCCAAAGATCGTAAGGCAGTGCGTTTTCCTTGCTGAAATTGACGTCAATCGTCGGCAGCAGAGGCCGCTCGCCCTCGTAAAGACTCGTCAGAAAAAATGGTATGATGGCCTTTTCGACGTACTCTCGATCGAAGTTAGCCGGAATAGTTTCCCGGAAGCGCCTGACGGCCGCTAGAATTTGATCGGGAAGTGGCGACTGGGCTGACTGGGCAGAAGCCTGCTCAACGCCGGCCACCACTGCAGACGCACCGCCGCCCAGCATGCTGACGGCAGCCGCTCCGCCTTTGAGAACGGTCCGGCGTTCGATCATTTTCCGTTCCATCGTTCTCTCCTGTTTTGTGATGCTGCCATTCCAAAATTATCGAGCCCGTGGATTCGAGTGGTATTAGCCCCTGGCGGGGACGAGCGTCTGTCCCTGATCGCGGAAGGGGCGAAAGCCTAGGTCTCGATACGCGAAATGCGGCTCAAGCGTTGCCACAACGCTCTTTACGTCGCAGGCGTTCCTATGATCTTTTCACCGCGCCTTGCCGGCCGGCGAAAAGGGGCTCTATGGCCGCTGCCCCTTACTGCGCATGCAAGAGGCGTAGAGCAATTCGCGGCGTCGCATCCGCTTAGTGCCTGGAGCTTGCGATCGAGCTTGGGCAGTGCAGATTCTGATTGCCTGCGCTCGAGCCGGCGACACGGATGTTCGCGCAGTGGCCGCTGGAGCGCTGGCGAGCAATGCGCCGCTCAGAAGCGCGGCAGCGAAAATCCATACCGATGTTCTAGGGGCACATTTCAGATTATGCGACATCGCAGGTCTCCTGATCGCTCGGGGTGAAGTACTCTGGAGGGCTTTTCAGCATTCCGTACCTACGCAACCAATTTGGCGCGGAGTTGGGTGAACTCGGCATCGGTAATCGATCCCGACTTCTTGAGGCGGTCGAGCTTCTCAACTTCGTCCGCAATGCTGAAGCCGATTACGCGCCGCAACTCTTCACGCGCGTGTTGAGCTTGCTGGCTGCTCCGCTCCGCCATGCCTTTTCCCTGAGTGATCAGGTACGCCAATACGCCCAGGTAGGGAAACACAATCAGGCCGATTACCCAAATCGCCTTGACCCAGCCAGACACGTCGTGACGGCGAAACAGGTCGCTGAAGACCATGATGAGCAGCCAGACCAATATGACGAACATGAAAATCGCGAAGACGTCGGCAAGGAAGTTGCGGAACGTGAAACCTTCTGCGAAGTACAACATGAGGTTCGGTCCTCTTGACGTGAAGGCTGACGCCACATCTGCTTGCAAGGATTTGCCAAGGGATGGATTGGCCAGCTGCACTCGGCTGCAATCCGCTATACTACGAACCGGCGGGTCCAACCGGTATTGTACTTTGGTGCAATGCAGCGGATGAGAAGGCGGAACGGTGCAGGTCTTCCGACTGTCGGGAGGGGCTTTAGACCCGTCCTGCAAAGGAAGAGGTGCCAGACGCACGGAAGCTACGCGGAGCCGTGCTGCAGATGCGGGACCGCCAAAAGGTTGGTCTTGACGATCAATAAGCTATCATGCGCCCTGGTGCAGCTACCCTTCCCGGAGGAACAATGGCTCCCCGCCCCTCGCCTGTCAGCGTGCTGGCATTCGGTGCTCTCGTGATCGCATGGCTCGTGGCGCCGGCTGGTGCACAGGAAGCATACCGGCCCGATCCCGAATTGCTTGCGGCGGCCAAGAAGGAGGGTCAGGTCCTCCTCTACACGACCCACATCGTCGACCAGATCGTGCGTCCTTTGATCAAGGCGTTCCAGGCGCAGGTGCCCGGCATCGACGTAAAGTTCGTGCGGTCCGATGGATTAGGCCTGGTCGTGCGCTTGATCAACGAGGCGCGCGCCGGACGCGTGCAGTCCGACGTCTGGTCGATGGTCGAAGGAGTGGGGCCTGTCATCAAGGGTGGCTATGCGGCAGAGTTCGAGGTCCCAAACGCCAAAGGCTTGCCCCCGACTCTCGCCGATCCGCACAAGCGCTGGGTCGCCACCAATCTGAGCATCCGCTCGCTCGCCTATAATACGCAGCTCGTCCCGCCGGCATTGGCGCCGCGCAGCTATCGCGATCTGCTCAATCCGCGCTGGAAGGGAAAGCTGGTCTGGAATCCGAAGTCCATGACCGGCGCCTGGGGCTTCATCGCGACGGCGATCCAGCACATGGGCGAGAGCGAAGCCATGCGCTATTTCCGCTCACTCGCCAAACAGGAGATCGTCCCGCTTCCAATCGCGATCCGCGCCGTGCTCGACCGCGTGATCGCAGGGGAATATTCCGTCGGGCTCGAAATGAACAATACCCATGCTGCCATCAGCGCGGCGCAAGGCGCGCCGGTCAAATGGGTGCCGCTCGACGCGGTAACCGAAACCTTGCAGGTTGCAGGCGTGAGCAGTGGCGCGCCGCATCCCAATGCGGCGCGCCTGTTTGTCGACTTCATGATCTCGCGCGTCGGGCAGAACATCTTTCGCGAGGCCGACTACCTGCCGATGCGACTCGACGTCCCCGCCAAGATCCCCGAGTTGAAACCCGAGCAGGGCGGCTTCAACGCTGTCATCTACAGCCCGGAGACGGTGGACGCCGACAGCGAGCGTTGGGCCAAAATTTACGATGACATTTTCCGGTGAATAACTCCGGAGATATCAGGAGCTCCATGAGAACATTTTCCGATTCCTCTAAGCATTGTTCCGTCATCCTGACGCGCCCGCGCGCCCTCGTCCTGAGGAGGCGCGCGCCTTTCAAGCGCGCGCCGTCTCGAAGGACGCGCGCGGGCCTCGAGGGATGGCGGCCGGGGACGTGCCCGCATCCTTCGAGGCTCGCATGCAACAACAGAGTTGCATGCTCGCGCCTCAGGATGACGGATCAAGGTTAGGAACAAGTCAGGGAGAGAGAATAACAGATATGCGCATTTGCTTTCTCAATCAGGCGCCGAAGCGCTCGGCGGCTTACGAAACCAAAAAGATCGAGGCGTTGCTCAACGGCTATGCCTCGCCGGGGACCAGCGTGGAAGTCGTCTTTCCCGATGACTACGAGGGCGCGCAGCTCTATGAGACGATCGGCGCGCAGAGCGTGCTCAACGGGCTGCATCACATGATGGAAACGCCGGCCATCGTGCGCAAGATTTTCTGGGCGGCGCAGAACGGCTATGACGCTGTGATCTCGTCGAATACCTTCGATCCCGGCGTCGACGGCGGCCGGCTCGCCGTCGATATCCCGGTGATCGGACTATTGCGCACGTCAATGCATGCGGCGCTTACGCTCGCCGACCGCGTCGGGATCACAGTACCGCTTGCCGGTCACGTGCCCTATACTTGGCGCATTCTGCGCAGCTGCGGCCTGGAAAATTTCGTCAGCGATATCCGCCCGCTCGGGGTCTATGGCAAGGACATCGCGCAGCGAAAGAACGAGATATTCGAAATCACGACGAAGCTCATTCGCGCCTTGATCGAGGAGACCAGAGCGGAAATCATCCTGCCGCTCGGCGGGGCCCTGATCCCCTACGTGGTCGATCCGGCCGACCTCGCCAAGGCAACCGGCGCACAGGTGCTCAATACAAAGGCGATCGGGATCCGCTTCGCGGAAATGTGCGTGCGTTTCGGCATGACGCAGAGCGCACTCACCTATCCGCGCGCGAAATTGACTTATGAGGACTTCACCAACCGCTGAGAAGAGTTTCGTAGGGTGGGCAAAATCGCGGGCAAGAGTGTTGCCACACGGCGTAGCGGCCGGCGCGATTTTGCCCACGCTGTCGGCTTCCGCGACTCACGACCGCGTGGGCAAAGGCGCGAGAGGGCGGTGCTGGCGCCCAGTGTTTGCCACGCGCCTTTGCCCACCCTACGAAGTTTGCGACGCAGTAAGGTAACCAAAGACTCCACATGACCTCAACAACCAGCTGTGATGTCATCGTGATCGGCGGCGGCAGTGCTGCGCTTGAGGCTGCGATCGCAGCAAGGCAGGCGGGCGCGAGTTCGGTCGTTCTCCTCGAAAAGGCGCCTCCGCACGAGTCCGGCGGCAATGCCCAATTTTCCCATGTGGGATTTCGGTTCGTCCATAGCGGCGCCGAGGAATTGCGCGAGTTTCTGCCGCGGGTCGCAAAGGACACGTTCTGCCGCATGCAGATACCGGCCTACACGCGACAAAATTTCGTGGACGACCTTAATCGCGTGACCCAAAGCCGCATCGATCGAGTGCTGGCCGATTGCCTCGTCGATCAGTCGAATGCCGCCGTCCATTGGATGAAGGATATTGGCGTCGAATGGGAGCCGGAAAAGGTGACCGAAGTCGACGGCAAGCTCTATTTGCCGGGCGGACATCACATCCATCCGACCGGCGGCGGGCCGGGCATGCTGAAGCAATTGCGCAAGATCGCGTTCAAGCAATGCGGCGCCGAGGTCCGCTACGACTCGCGGGTGGTCGCCGTGCACGGAAATGACCGCCGGATCGAGGGTGTGCGCGTCTCGACCACGGATGGCGAATACGATCTCGCCGGCCGTGCCGTGATCGTGTGCAGCGGCGGCTTTCAGGCGAATGCCGAGATGCGCGCGCGCTATCTCGGGCCGAATGCAGACTTCCTCAAGGTGCGCGGCAGCCGGCATAACACTGGCGAAGTCCTGCAGATGCTGCTCGGGCTCGGCGTCAAATCAGCGGGGCATTGGCAGGGTGCGCATATGTCGCCGATCGACGGCAAGGCGCCGGACGTGGAGACGCCGGTACGCGCCGACGGCCGCGGCAACACCATGAACCGCTATGATTACCAGTTCGGCATCACGGTCAACGCGCTGGGTCAACGCTTCTATGACGAGGGCGAGGCCAAGCACGCCTACACCTATGCCAAGACCGGGCGGCTGGTGCTTGGACAGCCGGGCGGCGTCGCCTATCAGATCTATGATCAGAAAGGCATCGGCCTGTTCCGGCATGGGCGCGATTATCCGGCCACGATGGTCGAGGCGCCGACGATCGCCGAACTGGCGCGCAAGATCGACATCGAACCCGAACTGCTTCTGCGCACGGTCGAGGAGTTCAACGCCGCGTGCCGCAAGGACGTGCCGTTCATGCCCGGCGAGCTTGATGGCAAATGCACGGTCGGCATCGCGCCAAAGAAATCCAATTGGGCGGAGCCCCTCACCGGCCCCCCGTTCCGCGCCTATCCGATTACGGCCGGGGTGACGTTTTCATTCGGCGGAATCCAGGTCGACACGCAAGCGCGCGTCATCAATACCTGCTATCAGCCGATTGAGGGGCTTTATGCCTCGGGCGACGTGATCGGGTTGTTCTTTCACAATTACCCATCATGCACCGGGCAGACTCGCAATGCCGTATTCAGCTATCTGGCCGGACGCGGCGCCGCCGAAAGGCTGCGGAAGAACTGAGCATGTTTCGTTATGTCGAGCCACACTCACTCTTGTCATCCTCAGTCTTGTCATCCCGGACGGCGAAGCGGGTCGAAGACCCGCAGAGCCGATCCGGGAACCATCTTGCGGCGCGCATTGGGGCGAGATGGGTCCCGGCTCGCGCTCCCTGCGGGCTAGCCCCGCAGGGAGCTTGGCCGGGATGACAGCAGTTAGTGAAGAGACGTTCAGGGAGGAAGTAATCATGGCGAAGGCCAGCAAGCCGCAAGGACCAAGAGCGGTCGAGCAGCTCGCAAACTGGATTGTGGCAATACGTACGAGCGACATTCCGGACGCAGCGATCAAGCAAGCCAAGGTGCTGCTGCTCGATACCATCGGCTGCGGCTACGCAGCGTTCGAAGAAGTTGCCGCGCGCGCGGTGCTCGAAACACTCGACGATCTGGGCGGCGCGCCGCAATGCACCGTGCTCGGCAGCATGCGCAAGACCAGCGCGCCAAATGCGGTGCTGGTCAACGGCTCGCTGATCCGCATTCTCGACCTCAACGATTACGTGAACACCAAGAGCGGGCAGATCGGCGGGCATCCGAGCGACAACATTCCGGTTGCTCTCGCGGCGAGCGAACTCGCCGGCGCCCCCGGACGCGACATTCTAGGCTCGATCGTCATCGGCTATGAGATTTACGGGCGGCTCAAGGAACTGATGGACCGCGACGGCGATTGGGACGGCGTCACCGTCTCGGGATTCGCCGCGCCCGCCATGAGCGGGCGGCTGCTGGGACTTGGCTCGCGCGAACTGGGCCACGCGATCGCGCTCTCGGGCGCCCGCGCCATCACGCCGCTCGCGGTGCGCCAGGGCGACATTTCCGCAGCCAAGTCGGTAGCGAACGCGCTGGTTGCCCAGAACGGAATTCAAGCGACGATCCTGGCCAAGCACGGCCTTACCGGCCCCCTCGATCTGTTCGAGAACCCGCACGGGCTCAAATCGGTGTTTCCCGGAATCAATTGGATGGAGCCGCTGACCGCTCCGCTCGCGGCCGAGAGCTACATCATGCATTGTCACGTGAAGGCCTATCCGTGCCTCGCTACCGGGCAGAGCATCGTCGCCGCCGGGATCGACCTCAATCGCCAGATCAACGGCGAGGTCGATCGGCTCGATCGCATCACCGTTGCCATCGCGGACAAGCCGTTCCTGGTCCGGCAGAAGGACGACCCCGGACGTATCAATCCGGCCTCGCGCGAGGCCGCCGACCACAGCTTCAATTTCCTGGCCGCCGTGGCTTTGATAGACGGCAGTTTCGGACTTACCTCGTTTGACAACCAGCGGTGGATGGATCCCAAGGTCCACGACCTGATGGCTCGCCTCGATATCGTGTGCGATGCAACCCTCAATCCGCGCGCACCCGGCGGATTCCCATGCGCGATGCGCGCCACCGGACGGGACGGACGCGAATATGTTGCTGAGGTTCTCGACCCGCCGGGATTCTCGCGTCACGGGATCGATCCGGCCGCCGTTGTGAACAAATTCAATGCGATCACATCCGCGCGGCTCGGCAAGAATTCGCGTGACCGCATCATCGAGGCCGTAATGGCGCTCGACACGAGCCCTTCGTCGAGCGCCCTGACTGCCGCGCTTGCTACTGCGGGGAGCAACTGACCCCGCAGCAGTCGGAAATCCAGAGTGCTGGTTCAATCATGAGCAGGTCGATGCGAGAACACCCCAAGCTGCTAATCAATTCCTATGCTGACTGGGCGCAACGAGAAGGCGTTCCGGTCATCGAGGATTTCGGCATCGACCTCCTGGGCGTCGAGACCCGGCCATGGCCGCGCTTCGGCATCGAGGGGTCTATCGCGCACCTCAAAGGCCGGGGCGATTTCGTTTCGGTTTTCGTGCTCGACCTTGCGCCTGCCGCAAGGACCTCGCCTCAGAGACATCTTTATGAGGAGGTCGTCTATGTGCTGTCGGGCTATGGCAGCACGACAGTCGAAGCGGGCGACGGCCGCAAGCACAGCTTCGAATGGGGACCAAAGAGCCTGTTCGCGCTGCCGCTCAACGCTCGCTACCAGCACTTCAACGCCAGCGGGCGCGAGCGGGCGCGCCTTGCTTCGGTCAACAATCTCTGCCTCCAGCTCAACCTTTTTCACAACGAGAAATTCATTTTCGACAATGCGTTCGAATTCCCGGAGCGGCAGGGAGCGGCGACCCATTTCAGCGGCGAGGGCGATTTCGTGCCGGTGCGGCCGGGCCGCAATATGTGGGAAACCAATTTCATCCCCGACCTGTCCGTGTTCGAGCTCAAGGAATGGGCCGAGCGCGGCGCCGGCGGGTCGACGATGATGTTCGTGCTGGCCGAGGGCACCATGCATGCCCACACCTCGCAAATGCCCGTCGGCACCTACAAGAAAGGGCACCGGCACGGGCCGGATTTCCACGTCTTCGCGGTGACCGGGCATGGCTACTCGCTGCTCTGGTACGACATCGCCAAGGATCTCGTGCGTGTCGATTGGCGGCATGGTGTTGTATTCGCGCCCCCCGATCGGATGTTCCACCAGCATTTCAACACCGCTGCCGACCCGGCGCGCTATCTTGCCCTCGCCTTCGGCGGCCTGCGGTATCCGTTCACGCAGGCCAAGCGGGATGTGTTCGCTGGGATGGACGTCAATGTCGCGGACGGCGGCTGCCAGATCGAATACGAGGACCAGGACCCCCGCATCCACCGCATCTTCCTCGAAGAGCTTGCGAAGCATGGGGTGAGATCCCGCATGGCCAAGTTCATCGATGAATCCGTCTATGAGAACAGCGCGGTTTAGGATTGAGTGGGTCATGGCCCAACGGCGCCCGCGGTCAGCTGTCCGCCCTCATGGTGAGAAGGCGCGCGCCTACAGGAGCGGCATTCAAACGCGCCGACGCACGAGCGCGCGCGCCGTCTCGAACCATGTGGGCGGCCCGCGCCTCCCCACCTCATCCTTCGAGACGCATCAAACAGCCGGCACGTGCCGACTGTTTGATGCTCCTCAGGATGAGGTAGGCAGAGGGAATCGTGGCGCTAAGTAATGCACGACCTTGAATTCGATCACATGCATGTCGGCCTCGACGAGGAGGTCAACGAGGTCGCCTGGGCCGCCGACAATGTGGAATTGACTACGGTCGGCATTGATATCGGCTCCTCTACCTCGCACCTGATGTTCGCGCAGGTGCATCTCCAGCGGCTCGGCACCGCGCTATCCAGCCGCTTCGTCGTGGTCAATCGCCGGATCATCTGGCAGTCGCCGATAATGCTCACGCCATATTTGTCCGATTTCACCATCGACACCGACGAGCTCGCGGGCTTCCTGGGCGGTTGCTACTCTTATGCAGGCATCGATCCTGCCGATATCGACAGCGGCGCCGTCATTCTGACTGGCGAGGCAATCAAGCGAAAGAACGCCCGCGCGATCGCCGATCTCTTCGCAGAAGAGGCGGGACGCTTCGTCTGCGCCTCGGCCGGGCACCATATGGAGTGCCACCTCTCGGCGCATGGCTCCGGAGCGGTCGCCTTGTCGCGCGGCCACAATGCGACCCTGCTCAATGTCGATATCGGCGGCGGCACGACAAAATTCGCGCTGATCGAAAAAGGACACGTCGTCGCGACCGCAGCGATCGCGATCGGCGGCCGCCTGATCGTTGACGATTCCAAAAACGGCCTGGTCCGCATCGAGGAGCCGGCGCAGGAAGTGCTCAGCTCGCTCGGCCTGCGCCTCGCCCTTGGCGAACTGCTCCTGCCCGAATACCGCAAGCAAATCGTCACGCGCATGGCGCGCCTGCTGATGAGCATGATCGACTTCCGTGCTCCCAACGATCTCGCCCGCCGCCTTTTCGTCACCGCTCCCTGGTCCGCAGCACTCGCCAACAAAGGGATCGATGCGCTCACCTTTTCCGGCGGTGTCGCCGAATATCTCTACAAGCGCGAGAAACGCTCGTTCGGCGACCTCGGTCCCGATCTCGCTCACGAGCTTGCGCATGCGCTCGCGCACCGCCGCGATCTTCCCCCGGTATGGGATCCGGGACAGGGCATCCGCGCGACCGTGATCGGGGCTGCACAGTTCTCGGTCCAGACGAGCGGCAACACCATCGCAATCAGCACGCCCGACGATCTGCCGGTGCACAACCTTCCCGTACTCGCCTGCGAATTCGAACTCGCCGACACAATCGATGCGGCTGGTGTGGCCGCCGCGGTGCGTAGCGCGATCGACCAGGCGGACGTCGAAGAAGGATCGTCGCCGCTTGCAATCGCCTTCCCCTGGCGCGGCGATCCGTCTCACGGCCGCCTGCATGCCCTTGCCATGGGAATTTGCCAGGCGCTGCCGCAGACGCTGGACGCCGGCTTTCCCATAATTCTCCTGATCGACGGCGATGTCGGAATGAGTCTCGGCCGGCTCATCCGCAACGAGATTGCCCCCGGTGCCGACGTGATCGCGATCGACGGCGTGCAGCTCAAGCAATTCGATTACGTAGACATCGGCCGCGTGGTCGAGTTAACGAACGTGGTGCCGATCGTGATCAAATCGCTGTTGTTCAAGTAGAGCGGGTTTCAAACCCGCCCTAAGGCTAATGCCCCGGCAGGCTCGTATCGATGACCGACCGCGGCCAGCCGAGCTTGTCGATGAGATAATCGCGCGAGGCGGCAGCCTGTCGGCGCACGCTGTCAAAATCGACACCGACCAACTTGCCGGCGCGCTTGACGATCTTACCCGCTATGAAGACCGTATCGACATTGCTCGTGTCCATCCCGGTGACGATCGCCCCATAGGCATTGTTGAACGGCAGCGTATTGGGCAGGTCGGTGCGTAGCATCACGATGTCGGCCTCCTTGCCGGGCGTGAGCGTACCAATTTTCGCCTCAAGGCCATCCGCGCGCGCCCCGTGCAATGTCGCAAATTCGATCACATCGCGTGCGGTGAGCAGCGGGGGCAGTTCCTTTTCACCTTTGATTGCACGCTCGTTGAGAAGCGCGCGCTGCAGGGTAAAGACCGCGCGCATCTGCGTGAACATGTCCGCCGCCATGGTGGTCTCGACGTCGCTCGACAGGCTTGGACGAATGCCGGCGTCGAGCGCTTGCTGGATGGGAGGCATGCCGTGGCGCATCGCCATCTCGATCGGACATGCAATCGAGAGCGAGCCGCCGCTATCCTTGACCCGGCGCATCTGTTCTTTCGTCGCATTGGTGAAATGGATGTAGACGTTGTCGGGCCCCATGAGACCCGCGTCGCCGAGTTTCATCACCTGGTCGGGCGCAGTTGCGGCATTGCTGCCGACCACATGAGTGAAAATTCGCAACCCATACCGGCGCGCGAGCAGCCATTGCTCCTTGCTGACTGCCGTACCCATCGCCAGGCTCACCAGCTGGTCGGCGGAGGAGAAATACTGCTTCTGGATGCGCTCGACATCGGCGGGGAATTTCGCCCCAGGGCCGGAGCCGCGCGAGTAGGCGTAGATCGCGCGAATACCCGCATCCATCAGGCCCTTGATCAGCGCGTCGCTGTGTTCGGGCGTGTTGGAGACCTGCGAGAGATCGGTGATCGTGGTGATTCCGGCATCGATTGAGCCGAGCGCGCCGATCAGAGTCCCGATATGGGCGTCCTGCGGACGATAATGTTTCGTTGCTGCACCGGAAATATCCCGGAAGTAATCTGCGAGCAGCCCGTTCGCCAGAATATTGCGCAATGCGCTCTGATAGAAATGATGATGACTATCGATGAAGCCCGGCAGCACGATCCGGTCGCTAGCGTCGACAACAGTCGCTTGCGCATCGATATCGGGGCGCACCGCTGCGATCTTCCTGCCCTCGATCAGCACGTCGGCCCTGTCGAAATCCCCGACGCTGCGATCGAAGCTCAGCACCACGCCGCCTTTGAGCAGCGTGCGCGGCTGGCCGGACTGAGCGAAAAGGCGCGACCTGCCGGCAGCACTTGCAACCACGGTTGCAGCAGCGGATGCGATGAACCGGCGCCGGCCGACAAACGGGTCGCGCCGCCGTGACGTACGCTGGCTATCGTGCATGGCTGTCCTCCAAGGCTCTCAGGCCAACTCGACTTCGAGACTACAAACAAGCTAGTGTCGCTTGCAATCAGGGCTCCTTTGGCGCCAAGGGGAATTGCGCCGAAGCCTTTCACACGGGAGGGAAAATTGGTCAATCGCTGCACTGGATCGATCTTTGTGATTACGCTTGCGGTTACGAGCATGAGCCTCGTTACCGAAGGCGGCGCCGTCGAACTCGATTCGGCAGCCGTCGTCTACACCACCCCCGAGCAGTTCAAATGGCGCGATCCGACCGATCAAGCCCCGACCAATCAGACGATTCTTTACGGCAACCCGAGCAAGCCGGGACTTTATATCTACATCAACAGATTCAAACCCGGCCGTTTCGGCAATCCGCATTACCATCCCAACGACCGCTTCATCACCGTGATCGAGGGCGCCGCCTGGCGGGGCACCGGCTCCGTACTTGAGCCGGACCATGCCGCACGCGTTCCGAGGGGAACGTTCATGATCGATCACGCCATGAAGGTGCACTGGGACGGGACCAAGGACGAAAGCGCTGCCTACCTGATCGCCGGCATTGGTCCTGCGACGCAGATCGATGCTCGGGCCAGCGGCCCTTGGACAGGCGGCGATCCATCAGCTGCGACCATCGTGCTGCCCGAGCAGATTCCCTGGAGGGATCATGGCGGTTTCCGCGTTGCCAATCTCGCCGGCGACCCCGACAAGCGCGGCTTGTTCGTGCAAATGCTGATGTTGCTCAAGGGCGCGGGTTTCAGCCGTCCGCACGTGCATCCGGTCCCACTGTACAGTTTCGTCCTTTCCGGCACTTGGTGGGTCGGCACGGGGAACAAGTTTGACCCCGCCAATCTGACGGTTCCGATGAAGCCCGGCACATTCCTCACCCACTTCGGCAATCGGGTGCATTGGGATGGCGCCAAGGACGAAGACACGACCCTGCTGATCGTCGGCGAAGGGCCGGTGACCACCGCGCTGGTGGACGAAGCACCCTAGAGGCAACTGTTTTGGTTCGACCTTCGGCGCAACCCCAAGCCGGCAAACCCATGCCCACCAAGAAAACGCCGCCCATTCGCCTTCCGGCGATCCCTGAGGCGGAGCTGACGCCCGCTCAGCGCGCGCTCATCGATTCGATCCGTTCGGGACCGCGGGGCCAGTTCAAGCGGAGCGGCCCGTTCTATTGCTATCTTCACGCGCCTGCTTTGGGCGAGCTCGCCCAAAAACTCGGCGCGCACTGCCGATTCGGCACCTCGCTGCCGCCGCGGCTTTCGGAATTTGCAATTCTGGTCACGGCGCGACAGTGGAAATCCCAGTACGAATGGGCTGCGCATGCGCCCATTGCCGAGGAAAAGGGTGTGAGGCCGCAAACCATTCGCGACCTCCGCGCGGGCCACACGCCGAAGAAAGCGTCCGCGGACGAAGGAACTTTACCGCGACAGGCGCGTCAGCGACGCCACATACCGAAAGGTCAATGGGCTGCTGGGTGACAGCGGGACCGTCGAACTGGTTGGACTGTTGGGATATTACGCCCTCGTCGCGATGACGCTGGACGTGTTCCAAATGCCTGTGCCGGATGGAACGACAGCGCCCTTCCCCGAACCGGTGCAGGACCGGGTTTGAAATCCCTTCGGGGCGTCACCCCCGAGGAGGCATGCAGCCGGCGGAGGACGGCCCCCACGAACCGGCATGACAAAACGCATTTGCCCGCCAAATCTTCACAAACTTTAGACCCACAATATTGGCGAGTCGTGCTAATATCACATAGCTCAAGCGAAGCGCGTGTGCAGCGCCTCCCACGAGACCAACGCCTTATGCTGGATCATTCCCTTCCCCCCGACGACAAGGGCCGGATCATCCCGTTCCGGCCCCGTGGGGTGCCCCGCTGGCGGTGGCCGGTATCGCCCCCGTTTGGGGGCGGTGACCCGCCGGGCAGCGATCCTCTTGCAAAGTATGAGCGGGAGGGCGAGGACGATTACCGGCATCGCATGAAGATGAACGTGCTCGGGTTGCTCATCACAATCCTGCTGGTGATCAGCGGTATTTGGATCGCCGACACCATTGCCGACATGCGAAAGCTCCAGGACTGCTTTCTTGCCGGCGGCCGCAATTGCGCGCCTATCACGGTTCCTCCCGTCCCGCGCAATTGATCGACCACTCAGGGCGCGCAGCTTTACCGCGCCACTTCAAGATTGACCGGCGTCGTTCCAGAAAATCCGAGGGCGCTGGCGGCTGCGGGCGTGACGTCGATTACACGCCCGCGGACAAAGGGGCCGCGGTCGTTGATAGTGACAATGACGGAGCGGCCGTTCTTCTTGTTCGTGACGCGCACCGCCGTTCCGAACGGCAACGACCGATGAGCTGCCGTGAGCGCTCCCGGATTCAACCGGCCCCCTCGGGCTGTGCTTCTGCCGCTGTCCGTCGAATAAACCGATGCGATCCCGCCGCCTTGGCCGCCGCTGGTGCTGTTGTGGTGATGGTTTCCCTCTGCATAAGAGGGAACGGTAATACCTGAAGAAACGAGAACGACGGCAACTGCGAGCAGCAGGTCAAGTCTCACGATATACACTCCTATGTTTTTAATCGAGGCAATCTGATTCAGCTTGCGCCGGCTTAAGATTGGGGAGGGGCGCTCTGTACAGTCGCAAGGCGACCTATCAGGCGACCACTGCGGCCTGAAACACGTAAACTGCTAATCAGTTCCACAGATCACGGCTGTTCTAAGCACACCTGACTTAACTTAGCTATTTGAAACGATATGTGATGGAACCAAATTTTGACTGAGCTTACGCTCAAACTCCTGCTTGCAGCTGAATCACCCCGGCCGCGGCGCGGCCGGGGGGATGGATTGAGCGGTTAGATGCACCCCCAGCCCGCCCGCAGCCGCAAAGCGGGACTGGCCTTGCAAGGCCGCTCAACCCCACGATTTGATTGGTATGCGCTGCTTTAGCGGATTATTTCGAGATTGACGGGCGCGAGTCCGGCAAAGCCCAGCGCGTGGGCGCCTGCAGGAGTAAGATCGATCACACGGCCGCGCACAAAAGGACCGCGGTCGTTGATGGTGACGAGCACGGAGCGGCCGTTCTTTTTATTGGTAACGCGGACTTTCGTTCCAAAGGGCAGCGACCGGTGAGCGGCCGTGAGCGCCCCCGGATTCAAGCGCCCTCCTTGGGCCGTGCGGCTGCCGCTGTCCGTGGAATAAACCGATGCAATGCCGCCTTGGGCCTGGGTGTTGTGGTGATTGTTGCTGTGGGTGTTGCTGCTGTGGTGGTAATGGTGATGGTGGTTCGCTTTTGCGTAAGAGGGAACCGTGGCACCTGACGAAACGAGAACCACAGCGGCTACAAGCACAAGATTAACTCTCACTCCGATAACTCCATAGTTTCTTGAGGCAGATGTGAATCGCCTCGTCGGGTTGACGATGTGGGTGGAAGCGCAACCCTCTGTCGATCGAATGCGACAGGAATGAGGCAGCCGATTTGTTTGGTGTTAGCGCCGAGAGCAAGAAGAAAAGTAGCAGTATTATCTAATCAAAGTAAGCGCAGCTGTTTCAGCGACTTGCAAGTTAGTTCCAGAGAGGAACCTGCGCGAGTTCCAAGCTATGCCGACCTGCATGCTTGGTCTGCCACTCTGTTCTTGTAGATAAGCGCGCGCATTCAATCGCAGACGAAATGCTGGACCGGCGAGCACGCCGGCCGGATCTCCCGTCAATGGTGGCCCGGCTGGTCATCGGGCCGCCCCGAAACAGCCATATTTGCGCACCCCCGGGTTCCGCAGCGCGCGTGCAAGGGCACGCGGCGCAGGGCAGACCTGGGCCGTTCAACCCCGGCTGTGTAGCCGTTGGACTACTTCAGCTCATCGGCGACCTTGTCGACGCCCGCCTGTGCGCAGGCCTGATCGCCGGTCTGGCTGTTCCCGCTCACGCCGACCGCACCGATGGTGTCGTTGCCGACGTTGATCGGAACCCCGCCGCCGAGTGGAATCACCTCGGCGAGCATGCGTTGGCCGGCCGCGTCCTTGCCAGGCTCGGTGGCCTTTGCCCATTCCAGCGTCGGACGGCGGAACGTCCGCGCCGTATAGGCCTTGCGCCGCGCCAATTCCAAACTGTGCGGCGTAGGATTGTCCGACGAGATGAAAACGCGTACCCGGCCGGCGCGGTCAACCACCGCCACCGAGACCGCCACGTTGTTCTTGGCGCACGCTTCGATCGCGCCCTCCGCGATCGCCAAGCCCAGTTTCCAGGTGATATCGCGCTGCATTTGTACCTGGGCGCTCGCGAATCCCGGCAACATGCACGCCGCGATTGCAGCCGTAGCCAAACCAACTCTGGTCCACATGGTCACTTCCTCCCTCTCATCCACACTTGTGTTCGTCCGCGGCACAGCCGCTGGACGGGCAGCCGCGTCACGGGCAAGCGCGAAAACGGCAGCCCAATTCACCACGGGCGCGGCCCGGGACTCAAGGGGGAACCACTCTGCGGCGCCGGTTCGTGGAGCGGCCGGCGCCATTGAACTCGCCTCTCCCGTTCGGTATACGGGGCAGGAATGTCAGCGGGGGATCGGCGCGCCCCGGGGGCCGGCATCGGAGCTTCCAGCGGGCTCGGTGTGCTCATCGTAACCCGTTGCCCATCCAAGGGTTTACCGATGTCAACGACGTTCGACACCGTGGTCAATATCATTACCGAGACTTGCGATATTCCGCGCGAGAATATCAAGCCTGAGAGTCATGCCATCAATGATCTCGGGATCGACAGTCTCGACTTTCTCGATATCGCCTTCGCCATCGATAAGACGTTTGGGATCAAGATGCCGCTCGAACAGTGGACACAGGATGTCAATGAAGGCAGGGCGACGACGGAGCAATATTTCGTTCTGCAGAATCTTTGCACCCGCATTGACGAGCTCGTGGCCGCCAAGGGCCTGAGTTCGCATGCAACTTGAATATTTCAGCCTGATCGACCGGATCCTGGATTTCGACCGCACAGCCCGGAAAATCCGCGCGGGCGGGAACGTTCCTACCGAATCTCCGATCTTTGAGGGCCATTTTCCGGGCTACCCGCTGATGCCGGGCGTGCTGCTGCTGGAGATGATGGCCCAGGCCTCAGGTTGGCTGATTATCGGGGCGACCGGATTCACCCGCATGCCCTTTCTTGCTGCGGTCAAACACGCCAAATTGCGGTCGTTCGTAACTCCGGGGATGGCGCTTGTCGTGGATGCCGGCCTCGTGCACGAGGGCTCGGGTTTTGCCGTCGCTTCTGCGCAGATCAGATCCGAAAACAAGCTGGCCTGCGATTGCGAAATCACCTTTCGACTGGTTGAATTTCCTACTCCGCATTTTCGCGCGATCATGCTGGAACGCGCGGTCGTGATTGGACTGCCGTTGGAAAGAGTAACCGATGGCTGACGCGCCGCGTGAAACCTGGATCACGGGTATCGGTATCGTCTCCTGCCTCGGCGAAGGGCCCGGCGTTCATTGGCAGCGGCTGAACGAGCCGCCCCCCTCCCCTGACACCACCGCGTTTGCGCCCTACATCGTCCACCGGCTGGCGCCGATCGAATTCGACAAGCAGATTCCGCGGAAAGGCGATCAGCGGCAAATGGAAGGCTGGCAGCGGATCGGCACCTATGCGGCAGGGTTAGCGCTCGACAGCGCCGGGGTCAAAGGTAATCCCGAGCTGCTCGCGCGCATGGATATGATCGTCGCCGCGGCCGGAGGCGAACGCGACGAGGCGGTCGACACTGCAATCCTTTCCGGATTGCCCGATGCGCCCTCGCGCGGAAGATTCATGAACGAACGACTGATGAGCGACTTGCGGCCGACGCTGTTCCTGGCGCAACTCTCGAACCTGCTCGCCGGAAATATTTCCATTGTACATGGCGTCGCCGGCTCATCGCGCACATTCATGGGGGAGGATGCGGCCGGGGTCGAAGCGGTCCGGGTTGCGCTCGCGCGAATCGAGAGCGGCCAGAGCGAGATCGCACTCGTCGGCGGCGCCTATAATGGCGAGCGTAAAGACTTGCTGCTGGTCCATGAATTCGGCGGCCATGCCCTCAAGGCCCCATTCGCCCCGGTGTGGGAACGCCAAACGCGCGGCGGCGGACTGGCGCTCGGTGCGCTCGGAGCATTTTTGGTGCTCGAAGCGCGAAGCCACGCAATGGGTCGGGAAGCCAAACCGCTGGCGCGGATTTCCCGCGTGGTTTCCGATCGCTGCCGGCGCCAAGAAGGCGAGACCAAAGCCTCACTCGCACGGCTTTGGGACCGCCTGGGGGAGGTGACGGTCGGCAGCCGAATCGGGATAATCTCGGGCGCAACCGGTGCCGAGCCGGCTACCAGCGAGGAGCGCGCGTGGCTGAACACGCTATCCGGCGCGCCGGTGAGAGCAACGGGAACGTATCTCGGGCACGGATTCGAGCCACAATTTCCCATGAATATTGCAGTCGCAGCGCTGGCGGTCAGCCACCGGAGGCTGTTTCCGCCCGCCGATTCGTCTGGCGTTGAACAGCCAGCGGGAGGAATCCTGGATCAGGTGGTAGTGACGAGTGTCGGTCATTGGCGCGGCGAGGGCATGGCGCTGGTCGAGCAAGCGCGCTGAGGGGAATTAAGATGACGGCCTCCGGTAGCAAAGCAGGTGGAAAGTCTGTTGCGATCACCGGCATGGGCATCATCACCTCGCTGGGAATCGGCACAGCCGATAATTGGCGCGAACTCACCGCCGGGCATTCCGGCATACGCCGGATCAGCCGTTTTCCCACCGAAGAATTGCGCACCACGGTCGCTGGCACCATCGACTTCGTGAAAGCCGAGCCGTTCTGCGCAGCGAGGCTGAGCACGCGACTTGCCGAGATTGCCGCTGAAGAGGCGATTGGGGAAGCGGCGATCGGCGGGCCTGCTGATTTTCCCGGTCCGCTGTTCCTTGCCGTTGCGCCGATCGAGACCGAGTGGCTTCATCGCGAAGCAGTTGCCGCGGATGCTCGGGCGAACGGCGTCGTGGCCTATGACGACATGCTGCGCGCAGCGGCGACCGGGCGCTATCGCACGTTCCACGAGTCCTGCCTCTTCGGGTCTGTGGCCGAACATCTCGCTGACCGGTTTGGGACCAAGGGCTTGCCGATCTCGCTCTCCACGGCCTGCGCTTCAGGCGCGACAGCGATCCAGCTCGGCGCCGAAGCGATCCGAAGAGGCGAGACCGACGCGGCGCTGTGCGTCGGCGCCGACGGATCGGTGAATACGGAATCGCTGATCCGCTTTTCCTTATTGTCCGCCTTGTCGACCGCAAACGAGGAGCCGGAGGCGGCTGCCAAGCCGTTCTCGAAAAATCGTGACGGCTTTGTCATGGCCGAGGGGGCCGCGGCGCTGGTGCTCGAGAGCATCGAACATGCCAAGGGGCGTGGCGCCAAGATCCTCGGAGTGATCGAAGGTTATGGCGAGATGGCGGATTGCTTTCACCGTACCCGATCAAGCCCGGACGGCAAGCCGATCATCGGCTGCATCGGCAACGCAATTCGCGATGCCGGCCTGTCTCCCGACGACATCGATTATATCAATCCACATGGCACCGGCACTCCGGAAAACGACAAGATGGAGTGCCTCGGCGTGATGGCGGTCTTCGGCGAGCGCGCAAAGAGCATTCCGATTTCATCGAACAAATCTATGATCGGTCATACGCTCTCGGCCGCCGGCGCGGTGGAAGCGGTCTTCACGCTGCTGACGCTGGAGCATCAGCGGTTGCCGCCGACCATTAATTACAAGATTCCCGATCCGGCGATCCCGCTCGATGTCGTTCCGAATGTCGCACGGGACGCGAGGGTAAGCCACGCCTTATCCAATTCTTTCGGCTTCGGCGGGCAAAACGTTTCCCTGGTCTTCGGTCGAGAGCCCGCCTGACTGCGCTGCGCCCGGGACACAAGGAATAACACAGGCATGCGCGCGCTCTCGTTGCTCGCCGACCGCAAGCTCGAATTGATCGAGCGTGCGCCGCCCTCGGCACCCGCTGCGGGCGAGGTCCAAATCCGCATCAAGGCCGTCGCGCTGAACCATCTTGATCTCTGGGGCTTTCGCGGGATGGCCTTCGCCAAACGCAAGCTGCCGCTCATTGTCGGAGCCGAGGCGTCGGGCGAAATCATCGCGTTGGGCGCCGACGTGACGGGCTTTCGCCCCGGCGACCAGGTTGTGATGTATGGCGCACTCACCTGCGGCACCTGCAAGGCATGCGGGCAGGGGCGCGACAACCTTTGCGAAAACGTCGCAGGAATATTGGGCTTCCATGTGGACGGTTTCGCGCGCGACCTCCTCAACATGCCGGCACGTCTTGTGATCCCCATACCCGCCGGTATCGACCCGCGCGATGCCGCCTGTGCGCCGATCGCGTTTGCCACCGTTCAACACATGTTGTTCGACAACGCGAAGCTTGAGCCGGGCGAGACTGTTCTGGTACATGCCGGCGGCTCCGGCATCGGCACGGCCGCTATCCAGATGGCAAAGACGATCGGCGCCACGGTGATTACTACCGTCGGCGACGACGGTAAGGCTGAGAAGGCCAGAAGACTCGGCGCCGATTACGTAATCAATTATCGCGCCGATCGATTCGAGGGTCTGGTGCGCAAAATCACCGCCAAGAAAGGCGTTGACGTCGTATTCGAGCATGTCGGCGCAGATACTTTCAATGGATCGCTCTTGTGTCTCAAACGCGGCGGACGTCTCGTCACCTGCGGCGCCACCTCCGGCCCCTCCGTGACGCTCAACCTCATGCAGCTCTTCCAGCAGCAATACCGGATCATCGGATCCTTCGGGGCGTCCATCCGCAACATCCGCGAGAGCCTGGCCAAGATGGCCGCCGGCATGCTGCCGGTCATCGATTGCGACGTTCCATTGCCCGATTTCGAGCGCGGGCTCGCGCGCCTGGAAAGCCGTCAGGTATTCGGAAAAATCGTCGTGACGTTCTGAATTTCTCGCAAACGATGCAACACCGGCTCAGAGTTTTCTGGTGGCGCGCCAAACACCGGATCAAAAAGGCTGTCGAACCGGCCATCGGGTCGGTCGCGGTCCTTCTGCTGCGGGCAGTGCGCCTTGCCGACCGGGGTCGCGCGGCCAATTGGTCGGGTACTTGGCTACGCCGCATCGGACCTTGGCTCCCGGAACACCGGATCGGCCGTGCCAATCTCGCCGCGGCATTCCCGGAAAAGTCGGTGGCTGCGATTGACACAATTCTCAGCGGCGCCTGGGACAATCTGGGGCGGGTCGCGGTCGAGTTCGCCTTCCTCGATCGGTTCCGGGTGCTTCTTCCAGGCCAGTCCGGGCCGGCCGATGGCGTTTACGATGAGATCGAGCTGCGCCGCTTTGAGGAGATTCGCACCGCTCCCCGGCCCACCGCCTTTTTTGCCGCCCATCTCGCCAATTGGGAGCTGCCGGCGCTCGCCGCCGCCCGATTCGGAGTCGATCTGTCGCTGCTCTATCGCGCTCCGACCGTGCCCGCAATTGCAAGTGCGGTGATCGAGATACGCAAGAACTGCATGGGCACTCTGGTGCGCTCAGGATTCGACGCGCCGCTGCGGCTTGCCCATGCGCTCGAACGCGGGGGCCATATCGGCATGCTGGTTGACCAGCACGAATCGCGCGGGGTCGACGTGACCTTCTTCGGCCGGCCCTGCAAGGCCAACCCGCTGCTGGCGCAGCTCGCCCGGCACACCGGCTGCTTTGTCCGTGGATTCCGGGTCGTGCGGCTCCCAGACGGAAATCATTTCTGGGGAGAAGTGACCGACCCGCTCGACCTGCCCCGCGACGCCGAGGGCCGCGTCGACATTCAGCGGACCATGCAGGCGATCACAACGGTGATTGAGGGTTGGATACGCGAGCATCCCGACCAATGGCTGTGGATGCACCGCCGCTGGCGTTGACTACCTCTCTCCTGCTTGCGCGGAGGGCCAGCGAAACCTGCGGCATTCCATGGCAGCGATAGCGCAGGAGAGCCTCCATTGCGAGGCGATGTAAATTCTTTGGAAATCTGCTCTAAAGGCCGAGACGGCCGGCGCGCGATCCGGCGGTATGACTCCTCTCTGGCGATTCCTGGAACCGGGATGATAAGCGAAGATCAAACGCAAGCGGCAGTCGAGGAGCGCCGAAAGCATCGCATAGGCGACCTTGAAAAATGGGCGATCTGGCTGGTTCTGACCGCCGTCGCTGTTGCCGTCTCCTATTTCTGGATCGACCGGCGCGTTGCGCTCATCGTTCACGGCCAGCTTCGAGGAATAAACCTCTTCGAGAAGCTCACTCTTATCCCCGATGTGGTGACACCGGTCGTACTCGTTGCTTTCGTCGCCGTCGGCATGAGCGGACTGAGCGGTCGCGTCATGTCCCGATTGCAGACGGTAGCGGTTCTGGCGGCGGCGAGCTTGGCTGTGGCCGAGATCATCAAGGACAACCTGAAATACGTGTTCGGACGGACTTGGCCGGAAACCTGGGTCAGAAACAATCCCTCGTTCATTCACAACGGGGTGTACGGGTTTCATCCGTTCCATGGCGGCCAGGGTTACGCGTCGTTCCCCTCGGGTCACACTACGGCGATTTGCGCAGTGATGTCCGTGCTCTGGATCTGCTATCCGCGGCTGCGTCCTATCTATGCGATCTGCATCGCCGCGGTCGCCATCGGGCTGGTCGGCGCCAATTTTCATTTTGTCAGTGACGTGATTGCGGGCGCATTCCTTGGCACAACGACCGGATGGCTCACGGTCGTGGTTTGGGAAATCGGCGATCACAAGGTGCGTCCGCAGTAATATCATACGTGAATCGGGACGCTGTGCTTGTGGAGGAACCGCTGCGCTGGACCGTCATCCTGAGGTGCAAGCATGCAGCCCTTTGCTGCATGCTTGCCTCGGAGGAATGACGGCCGACGACGACGCGCGTCATCCTTCGAGGTTCGCCCGGCCGAAGGGCCGGGCGAGCGCCTCAGGATGACGGCACCAGTTTAACATCCGGAGGTGAATTTACCTCCCCGTCTTGATCCTGGTCCACAGCCGGTTCATCAGCCGCGTCGTCCGCGCATCGTGAGCCTTCATCGTGTAGAGGCGGCTCATCGTTGCCGCGTCGGGATATATCGTGCGGTCCTCGAGCACGGCGGGATCGATGAATTTCTGGCTCGCCAGATTGCCGTTGGCATAGGCGATGAAATTCGAATTCTTCGCCGCCACTTCCGGCTTTTGCAAGTAATTGATAAACTCGTGGGCCTCGGCGAGATCGGGGGCGCCGCGGGGAATGGCAAGATTATCGAACCATAGCTGCGCGCCTTCATTCGGGATCGCGTACGCGATCTCAACCCCGTTTTTGGCTTCCGCGGCGCGCTTCTGCGCCTGCTTGATGTCGCCGGAAAAGCCGACAGCGAAGCAAATCTCGCCGCTCGTCAAGGCATTGATGTACTCGGAGGAGTGGAACTTTCGCACCGAAGGACGCACCGCCGCGACCAGATCGGCTGCCTTCTGGTAGTCCGCCTCGTTGGTCGTATTTGGATCGAGACCGAGATAATGCAGCGCAGCGGCCAGGATATCGTCGGAAGAATCGAGCATGTGCACGCCGCAGTCCTTGAACTTCGCAAGGTTCTGCGGCTTGAACACCATGTCCCAGCTGTCGATCCGGCCGTCGGCCCCAAGAATTTCGCGCGCCTTGATGGCGTTGTAGCCGATGCCGGTAGTGCCCCACATGTAATTGACCGCATAGGCATTGCCGGGGTCGTATTGTGCGAGCCGCTGCGTGATCTCCGGCCACATGTTGACGAGATTGGGCAGCTTCAACTTGTCGAGCTTCTGGAACACGCCGGCTTTGATCTGACGTTCGAGAAAATAGGCGGTCGGGACCACTACATCGTAACCGGAGCGGCCGGCCAGAAGCTTGGCCTCGAGCGTATCGTTGGAGTCGAACGTGTCGTAACGGACCTCGATCCCGGTCGCTTTCGTGAAGCTTTCGATGACGCCAGGGTCGATGTAATCCGACCAATTGTAGACGTTGACGACGCGGCGGGATTGGGCGCTGGCCGCTTCGGCCAAGGCCAGCAAACCGAGCGCAAGCAACGAGGCGATAAAGAAAGGCCGCTGCCTGCCTTGGCTCATGCTCACTGCTCCGTCGGCAGACCGGCCGCTTTCCAGGCCAGAATGCCGCCCGCCAAGTGCGCGTCATAGGGATAGCCCCGTTCCTGGGCTGCCAATGAAGCGGTGATCGAGCGCCGCCCCGAACGGCAGGCGAACACCACCCGGCGTCCCTGCGGATCGGGTATTGCGGCAGGATCAAAGGTCGATAGCGGGACGACCACCGCATCCGGATACGCCTCGACCTGGACCTCATTGGGCTCGCGCACATCCACAAGCAGCATGCGGCCTTCGGCGAGACCGCGCGCCACCTCGGCAGCTGTGAGATTTTCGACGCGAGGGTCGCCGCCCGATTCATCGGCCATGCTGCCTCCTGCTCGCAATAATCGATTAAGCGTATTTAACGCCGAGCGAAGCAAATGCAAACCAATCATAAATCAGCGACCTCAATCACTCGACGCGCGGGCCTGGTGGCTCTCCCCCCTCCGGCGCGAAGACCGCGCTCGCGAGAGGAGGCAGCGGCGGCACGCTTGTGCATTCGACCTCCAGGGCATTGGCTAGATTGTCACCTGCGTGCCGACCTCGACCACGCGTCCCGTGGGTATCTGGAAATAGTCGGTGGCATCATTGGCAAGGCGCGCCAATGCAATGAAGAGCCGATCCTGCCAGCGTGGCATTCCGGAACGCGCTGCCGGCCGCAGTGCGCGGCGCGAAAGGAAGAACGATGTGGACATTATATCGAAGGTGAAGCCAGCCTTACGTGCGATCGCCAGCGCCCTTGGCACGTTCGGCGACTCCATGAACCCGAACCGGAGGATGACCCGGGAGAAGCCCTCGCCAACGGGCTCAATTCGCACCCGCTCGGTCGGATCGACGCGCGGTCGGGCAGCAGTCTGGATTGTCAGGATCACGTTCTTCTCGTGCAGCACCTTGTAATGTTTGAGACTGTGCAACAGCGCCGTCGGGGCGCTGGTCGGATCGCTGGTGAAAAAGATCGCCATCCCCGGGACCTGGTGCGGCGGGTTCTTCGCCAGCATCGCAATCAGCGATTCAAGCGTCACTTCCTGCCGCCGCGTCTTTTCGAACAAAAGCTTGGTGCCACGCCGCCAAGTATACATGACGACCATTACGCACGCGCCCAGCAGCAGGGGTATCCAGCCGCCCTGGGCTACCTTGAGCAGGTTTGCGGCAAGGAAGATCAGGTCAATGCATATAAAGGGACCGATCAAGGCTGCTGCCGCAGCTGGCGGCCAGTGCCAGACCTTCCACACCGCGACGAATGCCATCATGGCGGTTACCACCATCGTGCCGGTGACCGCGATGCCATAGGCGGAGGCCAGTCCGCTCGATGAACGGAACAGGAGGACGAGCAGAAACACGCCAAAGAGCAACAGCATGTTGACCCGCGGCATGTAAATCTGCCCGTAGTGCGCCTCCGACGTGTGGCGGATTTCCAGGCGCGGCAACAGCCCGAGCCCGATCGCCTGACGAGTGAGGGAATAGGCACCGGTGATTACGGCTTGGCTTGCGATCACGGTAGCGACGGTCGCGAGCCCCACCATGGGCAGCCGCGCCCAGTCCGGGTAGAGCAGGAAGAACGGATTTTCGACCGCCTTCGGGTCGGCAAGAACCATCGCGCCCTGCCCAAGATAATTCACCGTCAACGCCGGCAGCACCAGCGCGAGCCAGGCAAGGCGGATCGGTCCGCGGCCGAAATGCCCGAGATCGGCATAAAGGGCCTCCGAGCCGGTGACGACGAGGAACACGGCACCGAGGGTGATAAAACCGATCGCAGGGTGGTCGATGAGAAATGCCAAGCCATGAGCTGGATTGATGGCGAAAACGACGGCAGGGTTTTGCGCCACATGCCAGAATCCGGCGACCGCGATCGAGGCGAACCAGATCAGCATGATCGGACCGAAGAACGCGGCGACTTTCGCCGTGCCCCGCGACTGCACGAAAAAGAGCAGGATCAAAATGATCAAGGTGAGCGGGACGACGTAGTGATCGAATGTTGGCGTCGCGACCTTGAGACCTTCAACGGCCGAAAGGACTGAGAGCGCCGGCGTAATGATCGCATCGCCATAGAAAAGCGCACCGCTGATGATTCCAAGCAGGATCACGGAGGCGCCCCTTGGACCCAATGCGCGCTGGACGAGTGCCATGAGGGCGAGTGTTCCCCCCTCGCCGTGATTGTCGGTCCGCAGCAGGATCAGCACGTATTTGACGGTGACAATCAGGATAAGAGCCCACACGATCAGCGACAGGATGCCGAAAACCACCTCCTGGTTCGCAGCCGCATTCGGGCCGCCGGCCGCAAGCAGCGACTCGCGCATGGCATAGAGGGGACTGGTGCCGATATCGCCGTAGACGACGCCGATGCTTCCGAGCGTGAGCGTCCAGAAACCGGCCTGCGTTCCGCTCACGCCGTTCCCATCGATCGGCTCGCTCCCGAAGGGAACTGCAATAGTCTCTGCCATGGATGAGGTTTTGGGGCTTCCCAGATCGTGTGCCACAGCCACTGCGGGGGACGCCATATAGCACCTGCCCTGCCACGTCACACGCGAGGCGTCTTGCCGCGGGATGGCAGGCATGCACGCGGGGCTTGCAGCCTATCCGCCGTGTTTGGGGGCCTAAGAAGCCAGGGAATGAAATGTTCCTGGGGGGAGCCTACGCGGCCGCCAGAAGCCGCCCCTGCCCTGCCATCGGCCGCCAGTGCCCGAGCCGGGAAAGCGTATCCCAGACCATCGCACTCTGGTTGGAAATGGCCGGCTTGTTGAACTCGCGTTCGAGCGCCTGGCAGACCGGCTCGGAGAGCCAGGCCCCGCCCCCGATATAGAGCCCGTCAGATTTCGGGTAGCGCATCAACGCAGCGCGGCCAAGTTCGAAGGCAAGCTTCATGCTGTCGGCGGTCGAACTCTTCTGGAATTGCGCCGGAGTCATCACCTCGGACGCGACGCCCGCAATTTCTATGCCGTCGCGGGCAAAGAATTCGCCGAGCGTCTGGTTCATCGGCTCGGACCATTTGTTGGCTAGCGCAATGCGCTTGAGCCCGAGATGCTTTGCGGCCGCCACCACGCCGAGGACCGAAGAAGTCGCCGGTTTGCCGCTGCGCTTGGCGATGCGCTCGAGGAGGCGATCGTGCGCCTCGACTCCGATCAGAAGCGGCAGCGGAACGCCCGATTGCATGATGATGTCGACGCCGCGCTCCATCAGCTGGTCGACAAGTTTGTCGATCGGCGCGAATACACGTTCGACGTCCTGCTTGCTGAAGGCTTCGAGCCCGACTGGAATCATCACCAGCATCACGCCGGGGGGCGCGATGCGATAGAATTCGTAGGCTGCATTATCGATGACGGCGAGCGGCTTGAGCGCGCCAATCTTCACCTTGGGCAGGAAGTCCTCGAACATTACATGTTCCTTCTGTAGGGTGGATTAGGCGCGCTCTTGCGCGCCGTAATCCACCAGCTGCTGGCGTGATGGTGGGTTACGGCGCGCCGCGTCGTTGCGCACCACCTTGGCGTGGGCACGGCGCACGCGCTTGTTGAGTCCAGACGCGCGTGAACGGGCTTTTGGCGCGTGCGCTTTGCCCACCCTACAGCCAATTCACATCTTTCTCCGCACAAACACCTCCTGGTAGAGCCGCGCCCAGCTCTCGTAATCGCGAAGGTAGTTCGGACGGTTGGTGAGATAGAGCTTCTGCACTTGCGCACCTGCACGCGGCGCGTCGGCGCGCGGCGAATCGTAGCCAAGCTCCTGATACAGGACCTGGCCCTCCTTCGACATCAGAAAGTCCGCAAACAGCATCGCCGCATGCGGATGCGGCGCCTTGCGAGCGAGAGCCACACCGGTATCCGTCACGGGTACCGGACCGGGCGCATTCCAGGCAAGCGGCGCCCCTTTCTTGCTGCTCGCCGCCACATGGGAATTATAGATGGTCGGCGAGAGCATGACCTCGCCGGCTGCCATCAGATTGGCAAGAGCGCGGCCGGTGATGTTGTAGATGCGGATGTCCTGGCCGCCGAGCTTGTGCACGAAATCCGCGCCGTGGATGATGACCATGGTACCGACCCAATTCACCGCCGTCGTGGTGATGCCGGAAATCGCCATTCGCCCCTTCCATTGCGGGTCGATCAGATCGGAATAGGTCTTTGGCGCCTTCTCCACGGGCAGGAGTTTCGTGTTGAAACCAATCCCGGTATAGGACTCCCGCACCACGACCCAATGGCGCCCGGCCTCGATGGCGTCAGCCGCAAAAGCTGGAAATTCGGGAGAGCGAAACGGCTGCAAAATGCCCTCGTCACGCGGCAGAACGAGTCCGGGCGAGGCAAGCTCAAAGGCATCGACCTTCTCGAAGCCGGCGCGGTATTCTTCGAGCACCTTGCGCGCGGTATCGGCGGCGCTCGCGCGCGCGAGTTCGACCCGCAGATACGGATATTTGGCCTCGAAGCGGTCGATCAGCGGCTTGATTTGCGTTCCGGTCGTATAGAGGAGGACGCCCCCTTCCCGCTTGGCGCCCGCTTCCAGCATGCTCTGCCGATCGGGCCCGGAATAATTGGCAATCGTCTCCACCGTCGACGGCTGCGCCGATGCCGGCGACGGGCTCAACACCAGAAAGCTTGCCAGCGCAACGACGCTCACGCACGCTCTCGGATGAACCAATGTTCCCATCACGAATTTCCCGTGTGCCCAAGGACCGGGAAATGGTAGTCGAGGTGCCGGCGGCTTGTCACGCGCCCACATGCACTCGGCGAAATGGGATTGGCGCGCGAGAGGAGGCAGACATGCGCGAGATTGGCCATTTCGTCGGCGGCAAGGAAGTAAAAGGCGAATCCGGCCGCTTCGGCGACGTGTACAATCCGAACACCGGTGAGTGTCACGCAAAGCTCTCTTTTGCCGGTCGCGCCGAGGTCGAGCACGCAATAGCGGTCGCCGCGGCCGCGCAGCCTGCCTGGGCAGCCACAAACCCGCAGCGCCGCGCGCGAGTGCTGTTCAAATTCCTCGAACGGGTGCAGCGGGAGTTCGACAGCCTTGCCAGACTTCTGTCAAGCGAGCACGGCAAGACGCTGGCAGACTCGCGCGGCGACATCCAGCGCGGCCTCGAAGTGGTCGAGTTTGCCTGCGGCGTCCCTCACCTGTTGAAGGGCGAGTTCAGCGAGAGCGCCGGCCCGGGCATTGACCTGTTCTCGCTGCGTCAGCCACTCGGAGTCGTTGCCGGAATCACGCCATTTAATTTTCCGGCCATGATTCCGATGTGGAAATTTGCCCCGGCGCTTGCCTGCGGCAATGCCTTCATCCTCAAACCCTCGGAGCGCGATCCCTCGGTGCCGATGCGGCTTGGCGAGCTTCTGATCGAGGCCGGGCTGCCGCCCGGCGTGCTCAACGTGGTCAACGGCGACAAGGAGGCGGTCGATACGCTGCTCACTGATCCACGCGTGAAGGCAATCGGCTTCGTCGGCTCCTCCGCAGTCGCCGAATACGTTTATGCAACCGGCTGTGCAGCAGGCAAGCGCGTGCAGTGCTTCGGCGGCGCCAAGAACCACATGATCGTCATGCCGGATGCCGACATGGATCAGGCGGTGGACGCGCTGATCGGAGCCGGTTACGGGTCGGCGGGCGAGCGCTGCATGGCGGTATCGGTCGCAGTTCCCGTCGGCAAGAAGACCGCCGACGCTCTTGTTGAAAAGCTCATCCCGCGCGTCGAGAGTCTCAAAGTCGGGCCGTCCTCCGATCCACAGGCGGATTTCGGCCCGCTGGTAAGCCGCACCCATCGCGATAAGGTCGCAAGTTACATCGATCTCGGCGTCAAGGAGGGCGCAACGCTGAAGGTCGATGGGCGTGGCTTTCGGCTGCAAGGCTACGAAAATGGTTTCTTCATGGGCGGCACTCTGTTCGACGATGTCACGCCGCAAATGCGCATTTACAAGGAGGAGATTTTCGGTCCGGTTCTCTCCGTGGTGCGCGCCAAGGATTACGAGGAGGCGGTGCGGCTTCCTTGCGAGCACGACTACGGCAACGGGGTCGCGATCTTCACCCGCGACGGCGATACTGCACGCGATTTCGCGAGCCGCGTCGAGGTCGGAATGGTCGGCATCAATTTCGCTATTCCGGTGCCACTGGCTTATTACACATTCGGCGGATGGAAGCGCTCGGGCTTCGGCGATCTCAATCAGCACGGCCCCGATTCGATCCGCTTCTATACCAGGACCAAAACCGTCACCGCGCGCTGGCCCTCCGGCGTGAAGGAAGGCGCCGAGTTCGTCATCCCGACGATGCGGTGAGGCGCACGATCCACCCTCATGCTGGGAGCCGCGCGCTTGGTGGCGCAGAAGGCGCCTCGAACGACGAGGGGCTCCCCCACATCGAGGCGGTCACGCAGTTGCTGCGCGTGGCCTCCTCAGCATGGGCGACAGAGGCAATCTCGGGCCCTCCCAAGACTTCAGTCTAGTTTCTATCTCGCATTTGGCCACAAGGTATGCACGCGCAAGCCATTGCCAGACCTTGCCTTTTAGCTCGTCAGCCCCTTGGATCATTCCGATGTATCAAGACTCCCGCACAATTTACGTCGTGAGGCTCGCCGGACATGATCGGCAATCCACGAAGCGTGGAGAACCTGAAAAGAAGGGGCCGGGTCATGTCCACTCTCGCACACCGCCTTACCGCCATGGCAGCCGTTACTCACAAGCCAAGACGCGTCTCGCTCATGGCGTTGGCCGCGATCGCAGTGGCAGTCGCGCTCGCCACGGGCTTTGCTTACAGCCAGCTTCCGCAGTTCGGCAAAGGACTCATGGCCCGAGTTAACTCCGACCTCGCTTACCTCGACCAGCGCTGGCGAGCAGCCCGCGAAGCGACCAGGAACCGCTACAGGACCAGCGGCCGCGTGGAATGCCTCGGCAATTACGATCCTTATTGGGAAACTCAGGAAATCGCCAACCGCGTCCATGCCGGCGAACGGATTTTCGTCGGCTGCCTCACGGCCCGGATCGCCTACGATTAAACAGGTCCCCGATCCTGCGCCTGCGCGAGCGTGCAGGATCTTTCGCGGCGCGCCTTCCGCCAGCCAACTCCCCCGGCGAGAAGGCGCGCCCGCATCTCATTTAATCGCAACGCCGCTAATCCAGCGGCGACTTGGGATGAATCTGGCGAGGAACCGGCTTATCGCGCTTGAACCAGGCGCTGCTGCGCTCGCGCAGGCTCTGAAACGTGACATAGAGCATCGGGATCACGAACAGCCCGACCGCGCTCGCGGCAATCATCCCCGCAAAGACCGGAGTGCCGACATCGTGGCGGCTGATCTCGGCCGCGCCTTGCGCCACCACCAGTGGATAAACGCCGAGAATGAAGGCAAACGAGGTCATCATGACCGCACGAAACCGCATCCTTGCTCCAAGGACCGCGGCGTCGATGATGTCCTTGCCCTGCTCGCGCTGGTCCTTGGCGAACTCGACGATCAGAATGCCGTTTTTGGCCGACAAGGCCACCAGAACGACGAGACCGATTTGCGCATAGAGGTCAAGCGAGAGATGCCAGATCAGAATACCGAGAAACGCTCCCAGCACTGCGATTGGGACCGACAACAGCACCGGAATTGGAATTATCCAGCTCTCGTAGAGTCCGACAAGAAACAGGAAGGCAAACAGAACCGCAAGGCCGAGGATGGCTCCAGTCTGCCCTGCGGCCGAAACCTCCTGATAGGCCGTTCCAGTCCATTCATAACCATATCCGCCGGGCAAAGTTTGCTGGGAAACTTCCGACATTGCGGCGAGTGCCGTCCCGGACGATGTTCCCAGCGCAGGGCCGCCCTGGATCGGAATGGCGCGGTAATTGTTATAGCGGGTGATGACTTGCGGCCCGACAACGACGCGCGCGTTAGCGATCGAGCGCAATGGCACAGCGGCTCCGTATTTGTTACGCACGTAGATCTGCCACAGCGACGAGACATCGCGTCGATTGGCGACATCGCCTTGAATGTTGACCTGCCAGATGCGGCCAAACAGATTGAAATTGTTGACATAGAACCCGCCAAGCGTTGTCTGCAAGGCGTTGAACACATCACTCATCGCAAGTCCGAGTGCCTGCGCCTTTTCGCGATCGATATCGAGAAAGATCGATGGATTGCTGGCGGTAAACGTGGAGAACACGCGCGAAAGCCGCGTGTTGCGATTCGCATTGGCGATAAGCCCCTGCATGACGCTGTTCATCACCGCAGGATCCTGCCCTTCCAGACCTTCGAGCTCATATTCGAAGCCGCCGGTGGTTGAAAGCCCGATGATCGGCGGCAAGTTGAAAGGAATGACCGTCGCAGTGCGGATCTGCTGGCCCTGCCCGAATACGCGCCCAATCAGCGTCTGCGCCGAGTTCATTGCTCCTGCCCGGTCGGCAAACGGCTTCAAGGTGGGGACGACAAGTGCTGCGTTCGGCTCATTAACGCCATCGATGATTGAATAGCCGACAACGGCAAAAACGTTCTCCACCTGCGGCATGGATTTCAGCAAATCCTCGATCCGCCGAGCGGCATCGCTGGTACGCGTGACGGAAGCGCCGTCCGGCAATTGCACCGAGATGAAGAACGCGCCCTGGTCCTCCTCGGGAAGAAATCCGGTCGGTGTGCGCAATGTAATCAGATAGATCGCTGCAGCGCTCGCCAATATCAGCACGGTTCCGAAAATTGAAATCCGCACCAGCCGGGCGACAATCGCCGCATAGCCGTTGCGGATGTCATCAATTCGCCGCAACAGCCAGCCCATGGGTCCGCGCCCGCGGCCCTGGCGGCGCAGAAAGACCGCGCACAGCGCCGGCGACAACGTCAGGGCATTGATGGCCGAGATCAGCATCGCAACACTGATCGTCACTGCAAACTGCCGAAACAACGTGCCTGAGACGCCGGGCAGGAAGGCGATCGGCACGAAGACTGAGAGAAGCACCATAGTGATTGCGATTATCGGCGCGGTGATCTCGGTCATCGCCTTCTTGGTCGCAGCGGCCGGCGAGAGGTCGGGCTCTTCCTCCAGAATCCGTTCGACGTTTTCGACGACCACAATCGCGTCATCCACCAGGATGCCGATGGCGAGCACCATGGCGAGGAGGGAAATGGTGTTGGCAGTGTAGCCCATCAACAGCAGCACCGCGAAACTGCCGATCACGCTCACCGGCACGGCAATGGCAGGGATAAGAGTGGCGCGCAGGCTGCCAAGAAAAAGAAAAACGACGATGACCACGAGAGCAAACGCAATCAGGAGAGTGACCAGCACGTCATGGATAGTGTCCTGAACGAAGGTGGTCGTATCGTAGCTGACGAGATATTTGAGGCCAGGTGGAAATCGCTGGCTCAAGCGATCGAGATTGGCCCTGACCAGACGGGCGGTCTCGATCGCATTGGCGCCGGGAGCGAGATTTATCCGTATGCCGACCGCAGGCCGCCCATTGATGCGGGCTTCTACATCCTGGTTCTGCGCGCCAAGCTCGACTCGAGCCACATCGCGGACGCGGAGCGAGGAGCCATCCGGATTGGCGCGTAATACGATATTGCCGAATTGCTCGGGCGTGGTAAGCCGCCCTTGCGTCTGCACGTTCATCTGGAATTGCTGATCGTTGCCGATCGGCCGGGCGCCGATGCGGCCGACCGGTGCCTGGACGTTCTGCGCCTGGACCGCGCTGATCACATCCGCCGGGGTCAGCTTGAGATTGTCGAGGCGGTCGGCGTCGAACCAGATGCGCATCGAATAGTTGAGCGTCCCAAACAGCGCTGCCTGTCCGACGCCGGGAATGCGGGAGAGTACGTCGAGAACGTTGATCACCGTATAATTGGTGATGAACAGCGGATCCTGCCGGCCGTCCTCGCTGTAGAGCACGATAAATTGCAGGATAGCCGACGATTTCTTCTGGACCGTCAATCCCTCCAGCTGCACCTCTGGGGGAAGCTTGGCGAGCGCCGTCTGTACGCGATTGTTGACGTTGACGGTATCGATATCCGGATCGCTGCCGAGCAGAAAGCTGACGGTAAGATTATAGCTGCCGTCATTTCCGCTCGACGACTTCATGTAGATCATTTTGTCGACGCCGACGACCTGGGCCTCGATCGGCTGAGCGACGCTCGATTCGACGACCTCGGCCGAGGCGCCGGGATACGTGGCCGAGACCACCACCTGCGGCGGCACGATGTCGGGAAATTGCGCGATCGGAATGCGCATAAGCGCCAGCAGACCGGCAATCGTGATCACGATCGCGATGACGACCGCGAGTCTCGGCCGATTGACAAAGATCGCCGAGATCATCGTTTCGACCCGTCCGTCGGCGGCGGCGCGGGATTCGCCTTTCCCCCTTCGCCCTGCGCCATCCCGGACGAAAGCGGGGGGCCAGGGCTCGCCGGCCCTGCCGATACCGACTCACCGGCACGGACCCGCTGCAGCCCTTCACTGATGACAAGCTCGCCAACTTTGAGCCCATTGGTGATCACAGCCGTCGAGGGCGTCGATTGCCCAAGCGCGATGCGGCGGACCTGCGCCTTGTTCTGGGCATCAACCACATAGACATAATCCCCCTGCTGGTCGGACAAGATGGCGGCGCGCGGGATCGCCAGAGCCTCGATAGGCTGCACGCCTTCGAGAATTACGGTTACGAATTCTCCGTCGGAAAGTTCACGCGCACCAGGTTGCCCGGCCTTGAAGCCGGGCAGCACCGGGTTGGGTACCTCGCCCCGCAGCGTGACCGTGTCGGTATTTTCGGCCACTGTCGGTGCGGCGTAGTTGAGTTTGCCGTCGTGTTCGTAGATTTTACCGTCCGGCAGGCGCAGCTTGATGATGACTGCCGCAAACCCACCCTTTGCCGCATAGCGGGCGCGCAGATCGAGCGCCGTGCGCTGCGCGATCGAAAAGATCACGTACATCGGATCCTGGCTGACGATCGTCGCCAGCGTGCCGCTGGTCGGCGATACCACGTTGCCCTCGGTCACGCTGGTGCTGCTGATCTTGCCATCGATCGGCGCGCGGATTTCAGTATACCCAAGATTGATCTCGGCGACGCGCTGCTGCGCCTTGGCGCCCTCGATCTGCGCCGCCAAGCCGCGCTCGGCGGCGAGCGCCGAGTCGAGGTTCGATTGCGGCGTTGCCGACCTGCTCACCAGTTCCTGATTACGTTGCAGTGTAATTTGAGCATTTCGATGCTGAGCCTCGAGCTGGTCAACCGCTGATTTGCTGGCCTCGACTTGCGCCTGAAACGGCGGCTGTTCCAGCTGGTAGAGCAGATCGCCATTCTTGACCTCGTCGCCCTCGACGAACATCCGCTTTTCGAGAAACCCGGTGACGCGCGCGACGAGCGACACCCGGCCTACCGCTTGGATGCGGCCGATGAACTCGTCAGTCTGCGTGATCTGCTGTCGCTCGACGCGCACAACGCCGACCGCCGGCGGTCCGCCCGGCCCTGGCTGCGCCTCGGCCGGGAGCGACAACACACCGAGGCTCAGGTCAAGCAGGAGACAAACGATACCGAGCCTGTAGATGAGTGGCCTGCTCCAAAGCATTGCGTAATTTCTCCAGATCTCAATCGTGCACACAGGTCTCGCGGCCTGCCATCCCTCCGCATATGACAACTATATCATCATCGAAGCGGCCGTCATCACGGCACGGGTCAACATGGAACCGACGGTCAAGTTGGACAAGATCGGGAACTGCGAGTGGGGTTTGTTGGATTTCAAAAGAATGTGACAGCCTGCTTGGGACAATCTGAGATCGAGTTGGCCGCGCTCATGGTTGGAGACGGCGCGCGCCATGTTTATAGGGCAGGTTTGAAACCGGCCCTGCGCGAACCTCGACGATCGGGGCCCATAACAGCTAACCTAAACAACCTGGGACAGGCACCATAGTCGAACCTCGAAGAGACAGAGACCTGCGCAGGCCATTTCTTCAGCCGGAGGACTGATCTATCTTATCATCGAGCTACCGGCGGAATGCGCTGGAGTCTTGGGAAGTCAAAGGCTGCCTTGGTGCCCGCGGCCGAGCGACAGGTCCGAAGCAAAGATATCCGTGCGGTCACCTTCGGCTCACACACACTCGCATAGAAGCGGTCGTTACGGCACACGGGAGGGATCAGGAATGCAACTCGGCAATTCCTCCAGGTCGCGAGCGCAGCGACCGCGCTGATGACCTCACCTTCCGTATTCATCGCGCCGGCGCAAACGTCGGGGTCCGGAACAGCGCCCCAGCGCTCCGCGCGCGAGCGGCTCGAAGACGCGCTTGCACGCATTGCCGACCCGAAAGGAGAAGGAGCGCGCGCCTGCCTGACCGTCTATGCACAGGCGGCGCGCGATGCAGCCGACGCGGCGGACGCAAGAGCACGTTCCAATATCAGCATCGGTCCACTCGACGGCGCGATCGTGAGCATCAAGGATTTATTCGATGTGGCCGGCGAGCCGACGCGCGCAGGCTCCAAGGTGCTTGCCGATGCGCCACCCGCCGCCAGCGATGCGATCGTCGTGCGCCGGCTTCGTGCTGCCGGCAGCGTGATCGTCGCCAAGACCAACATGACCGAATTCGCCTTCTCCGGGATCGGCGCTAACCCGCACTACGGCACGCCCGGTAATCCCGCCGACCGCGCACGCGTTCCCGGAGGATCAACATCCGGCGGCGCGGTCGCGGTTGCGGACGGGATGTGCGAGGTCGCGATCGGCAGCGATACTGGCGGCTCGACGCGCATCCCCGCTGCACTTTGCGGCCTCGTCGGCTACAAGCCCACGAAATCGAGGATACCAACCGACGGCGCGTTCCCGCTTTCATACAGCTTGGATTCGATTGGGCCGCTGGCACTCAGCGTCGCTGCCTGCGCCGCTGCCGATGCGGTCTTGGCGGGAGAGAATTACGTCCCGCTCGATCGCGCGCCGCTTGAAGGATTGCGGCTGGGCATCCCCCAGGGGCTTCCTCTCAATAATCTCGATGGAACGGTCGCGGCCCGCTTTTCCGATGCAACCACGCAACTCGGCCGCGCCGGCGTGCGGCTATCGGAGGAAACTATTTCTCTCCTCGACGAGATGATCCGAGTGAACGCGAAGGGAACCTTCGCGGTGGCCGAGTCCTCTTTGATCCATCGTGAAGCACTTGCGATGCGGGCCGCAGATTACGACCCGTTTGTTCGCACGCGAATCGAAGCAGGCATGCCGCTTTCAGCGGCCGATTACATCAAAATGGTGCGCGACCGTGAAGCGCTCGTACGGGCGATGGATGCTAGATTGTCCGATCTCGACGGGCTTGTCTTGCCCACTTCACCGATCGTCGCTCCGACCATGGTCGAAGTCTCGACCGCGCAGGGCTTCGCCGCCAGGAATGTACTGGTGCTTCGTAACACCTCGATCGTCAATTTCTTCGATCTCTGTGCGATAACTCTGCCGTTGCCGCGAGCCGACGGGCTGCCGGTCGGGCTGATGCTGGTTGCGCGCCACGGCCAGGACTGCCGCCTATTCCGCATGGCGGCTGCCGTGGAGCGCCTGTTTGCGTAATTCGTAGGGTGGACAAAATGGCGGCCCGAAAACTATCCGTTTGCATTAGTTAACGGCGCAGCGATTTCGCCCACCTACTTCATTTCGCCCAGTAAGCGGGAACCTGTTTGAAGTACTTCTTCGGAATTATTCCGTAGATCAGCTGCGTGCTGTCTACGGCCTCGCCCACGCGGAAGTCGACGCCGAGGCTCGCGACCGAATAGGCTTCGGCTGCGGAAAGGCCGGCCTTGTCCTGGAGCAGTTCGACGGCCTCGCGGACTGCGGTCTTCATTGCCGTGTTGAGATCGAGGTCGAGGCCAAGCGTGTAGTAATTCTCTGCATCCTCGGCGCGCGGGCCGCGCATCGATTTACCCATGCCCTTGTGAACGATGAACTGTAGCGTCGCGGTAAGCGATTGCTCGAGCGCGCCGCCGTCGACCTCTCCATCACCCTGAACGGCGTGCGGGTCGCCGGTATAGAACAAGGCGCCGGGATTGAAAACCGGAAGATAAAGCGTTGAGCCGACGCGGAGCATGCGCAGATCGAGATTGCCGCCCCATTTCCCGGGGGGCCCGGAGCTGACGATGATGAGGTCCGGCGGCGGCGCGACCCCCATGATGCCGAGGAAGGGCGAGACCGGCACCTCGATGCCGCCGGGCAGCAGCGCGACCTTGCGCTGCGGATCGGTCCTGATGATCCGCGGCGTCGGATTGGCAACGAGACCGGGCAGCACACCCGAGGTCGGACCGGTATTGTTGACCCCGTAGGGGACCCGCAATTCGAGATCGAGAACACGTATTTCGAGCGCGTCGCCGGGCTCTGCGCCTTCGACGTAGATCGGCCCGGTAAGCACGTGCACGCCGAGTCCTTTGCCGTGCGGCACCTTGGCGTAGATATCCTTGGCGTCTTGCAGCACCTCTTCCGGCTTGATGCCGCCTTTGCCGAAGAACGTGACCGGATCGTCCCTGGTCAGCAGCCCCTGATGTGACATGGTATCGATCCGCACCGTGGTCCCGGATTTCACGGTCAGCACCGGCGCGGCGCGCGCCGAGAAATAACCCCACACTACCGTGTCCGGCCTGGAGCCCAGGGTGACATCTGCCTTGTTTCCGGCCGGCGCAGGCTGCGCCGACGACGACGACGCAAGGAGGAGGACGGCGAGCGCGGCAACCGAGCTAATCGACGCAATCGACATTTTGTTTGACATCGGTGCGAATCCTGCGCCTCGGAGTTAACATGTAGCCCGCATGAGCGGCGCGTCGGTGAGACGCGCTTTCAACTTCCCCCGATCCATCGCGCGCCGCGAGATGCGGAACCCCGCGGCCCCGCATCTCGCTTCGCGGGTACTGGCAAAACCAGCACCCGCTCCGCTCATGCGGGCTACGAACTACGACTTCAAAGAGCGATAGATCACGCGGACGAAGTTGCCGGTCGAACGATCGTCGAGCTTGAACTTGGCGTCGTAATCGGCATTAGGCCGCGCCGCCACGATTTCATCCTCGGATTTGCCGGCTGCCTTGAGTTTCGCAACCCGGTCGCGCGCCGTGACCAGCATCTGCCGGTAGTCGCGCATCATCGCCTTGTTGCCGACCGGTCCGTGTCCCGGCACGACGATTGTGTCGTCCTTGACCAACTGCAATAGCTCGTCGGTCCCGCGGATCATGCCGTCGATGCTGCCGCCATAGGCGAAGTCGATGTTCGGATAGCGACCGAAAAAGAGAACGTCGCCCGAGACCAGAAGATTGGCATCGGGGAACATGACGTAGGTGTCGCCGTCGGTATGCACGTTGGCCGGGTGGGTGAGTTCGGCGGTGCGGCCGGCAAGCCGCAGCGTCAGCTTGTCCTTGTAGGTCTCCTTCGGCAGCGCAATCTCGGGATAGGGCGGCACCGTGCCTCCGGTGAGGCCGTTGCGGCTGCCCTTGGCAAGCACGGCCTTGACGTTCTCGTGCGCCACAATTGTGGCTCCATCCTTGCCGAACCCTTCATTCCCGCCGGTATGGTCGCGATGGAAATGCGTGTTGATGACATAACGGACCGGGAGGTTCGTCGCCGCCCGGACGGCGGCCTTGAGCTTTGGGTAAAGCGGAATGAAATCGTCGTCGATCACGAAGGCGCCGTCGTCGGCCAAGGCCAGCGTGACGTTGCCGCCGGCGCCGTGGAGCAAGTAGATGCGATGCCCGAGATCGGTGGTTGTGTACTGAACCTTGCCGAAGTCCGGCGCCGGCGCCAAGGGTTGAAGCTGCTGGGCCGGCGCGTTGGCGACGAGCGCGAGCAGGCTCGCGGCGGCAGCGATGAGTGTGTTGCGCATCCGGAAATCTCCCTGTTCGAGTCCAGCGTGTGGAAATTACCCGTACCGACTTTTTACCTCACTCTGATCAGAGTCAAGCATTCGCGTGGCACGCTCCGTCATCCCAAGGCGCGAGCGCGCCCTCGCGGCGCGCGAGCCTCGAGGATGACGGATCACTTCCGCGACTGGTTGAAATAGCGCAGGTCCGGCGGCGCCTGCCCTTTCCTGGTCGGCATCAGCAGGCCCTCGGCACTGAGGAAATAATCGTCCTTTCCAATCCGGACATGCAGGTTTTGATCGGTGCAGACGACCTCTCGCCAGATCGGATATTTCGCATCCTCGCGGCGATAATTCTTGACGACGGTCCAGGGACGGACCAACGCATGATCGAAGGTGGTTACTTCGTCGTGCAGAACGTCGGGATCGGCCTTGTCAAGGTAAATTCGCTCCTTGACAATCGTCTGATTGTCGGCGTGAAATGGCAGGCCGCTTTCGTCGAATGCGCGCGGCCCGCGAAAATTCCGAGTCTCAACTGCCAGGACATCGAAGCGGCCGTCGCGGTCCTGGTCGACCCAGCGGCCGATCGAATAGCCGGAGAAGCTCGGCTCGATGCCCTCCTGCCAGTCGCGGCCGTCGGTGTAGATGCGCCGTGAATCGTGAATGTGATCGATCAGGATGTGAGTGGTCTCCGGGGTGACAACGACTTCCATGGCCTCGTAGGCGACCATTGCCCGCGGCATGCCGGGCGGAAGACAGATATAGGTCGGATCGGTACCCTGGCCGCCGACCTTTTGGTCGGCGAGATTAGCGGCATGAATCGCCCGATATTCGGCAGTAAGCGGCGCGCGGTCGCCGTTGCGATCGGACTGATCCCATCGTGGCGAACCGATTCGATTCCACTGCCCCCTCAGGTCAGGATATTTCTGTTGATGGGCTGCACCTGCGCCTCCGAAGCCGAGCAATAGCACCGCTGCTGCCGCAATACCTAATGAAACGGTTTTACACATGAGCATTCTCCATTCGCCGTAGCCCGCATGAGCGGCGCGTCGTGACGACGCCTACCACGACCAACACTCTCCGGGGCGCCGCGATTGCGGGACTTCCCAAGGCGGGCTCGCCATCCGGGACCGCCCCGCATATCGCTTCGCAGCTACTGGCTGAGCCAGTAGCCGCTCCGCTCATGCGGGCTACGAAATCATTTAAAATACCGCAAATCCGGAGGCGCCTGATCCTTCTTGGTCGGCATCAGAAAGCCTTCGGCGCTGAGCATGTAGGCGTCCTTGCCGATCATGACATGATAGTTGTTCTCGTTGCAATTGACCTCGCGCCAATAAGGCCGCGAGCTCGGCTCGCGACGCAAGGATTTCACGACCGTCCACGGACGCGTGAGTGCATGATCGATCACGGTTACTTCATTGTGCAGGACATTGGAATCGCCTTTATCGAGATAATAGCGCTCCTTGACCACGGTCTGATTGTCATCGGCCAGCGGGATCCCGCTGCTGTCGAAAGCCCGCGGGCCCTTCATTCCCCGGGTCTCAACCTCGAGAACGTCGTAGCGGCCGTCCCCATCGGTGTCGATCCACTTCCCTATGGAATAGCCGAGCAATGTGGGCTCGGTCTCGGCCGGCCAATCGCGCCCGTCGGTAAAGATTCGCCGATTGTCGTGGATATGCTGGACCAGAATGTGCGTCGTATCCGGAGTGACGACGATCTCCACTTGGCCGTAGCTATTGGTGACTCGCGGCATGCCGGGCGATATGCAGGTGAAGGTCGGCGTCGTCCCTTGTCCACCGGCCAGCTGGTCGGTAACATTCGCCTCGAAGATCGCCTGGTACTTGGGAATAAGCGGCGCCTGCTGTCCCGCCCCCCAGGGCTTGTTGGTGTCGAAGCGCATCGGGCCGCCGACTACGCGCCATTGGCCCTTCAGGTTCGGATATTGGCTCAGATCGAATATCTGAGCCGCAGCCGGCGTCAGATACGTCACTGCGACGAGCGCGGCGGCCGCGATCAGGTTCTTGCGCAGCATTGTTGTTCCTCCCGAATTTCCTCATTCCAGCAGCGCGTTCACTGTTGCGCTCGCTTGAAATACCTCAGGTCCGGAGGCCGCTGCCCTTTCTTGGCCGGCATCAGCATCCCGTCGGCGCTGAGCATGTAATCCTCGGTGCCGATCACGACGTGGTTGTTGTCCTCGCAATATTCCTCGGTCCAATACGGATGCGGATCGGGCTTGCGGCGGTAGTTCTTCATTACCGTCCATGGCCGCGACAACGCATGATCAATAACCGTGACTTCGTCATGCGCCACGTTTGGATCGGATGCGTCCATGTAAATCCGCTCTTTCACCGCGGTTTGATTGTCCTTGTGGAGCGGAAGTCCGCTGGCATCGAATGCGCGCGGTCCGCGAAAGCCGCGGGTCTCGACTTCGAGAACGTCGTAACGGCCGCTGTCCTTCGTATCGACCCATCTGCCGATTGAATAACCGAGCAGCGTCGGTTCGAGATTGGCCGGCCAATCGCGCCCGTCGGTAAAAATCCGCCGGTCATCGAGAATGTGATCGACCAGGATATAGGTCGTATCCGCGGCGATCACGAATTCGATCTCGCCGTAGCCGTTGGTGACCCGCGGCATTCCCGGCGAGAGACAGCGATAGGTCGGGGTTGTGCCCTGGCCGCCCGCGGCCTGGTCTGCGACGTTGGCTTCGAAGATGGCCTGGTATTCGGGGATCAGGGGCGCCTGCTGTCCTGGCCCGCGGGGTTTGCTGAGATCGAACCGGCCAGGACCGCCGATCGGGCCCCATTGCCCCTTCAAGTTCGGGTAGCGCGAATAGTCGAAAAGCTGCGCGCCGGCGCTCGAAACCGACAGCACCACCAGACCCGACAGCGCAGTCGCGCCGATCAGGGTTCGAAAAAGCATGGCCGTCCTCCCTGCGAAGCCTGCCGCTGGCCCCTTGGCTGCCGTTGCAATCGGGACTTCGGCTATGTCCTCCGGCAGCTTTCAATGACGAAATGATACCGCATCGGACGGAGCGTCGGAAGAGGGGAGTGTAATTCCGGACGCGCTGGTGCATACTGGCCGGATAAATTTTTCCGGGAGGAAGATCATGGATGGACGCAGCACGCTCACGATCGCATCGCTTGCGTTGCTCGCAGGCACAGTGCTTGCGGCGCAAGGCCTGGGCCTCGCCGCCGAGGTCACCGCGGACCGGTTGGCCAACCCTGACCATGAGCCGCAGAACTGGTTGATGAATCACCGCAGCTATGACTCGCAACGCTATTCTCCGCTGAGCCAGATTAATCGCGACAACGTCAAAGGGCTTAAGCTTGCTTATGCGGTTGCGCTCGGCGGGACTGCGATCAACGAAAACCTCGAAGCGACGCCGCTTGCCGAGGACGGTTTCCTCTATGTCGTCGATCAATGGGGCGTGCTCTACAAGGTCGATGGACGCTCCGGCGAAAACGGCCGGATCGTGTGGCGCATGGACCCCAAGCAGGAGAAGGCGGCCGACGCCAATCGCGGCGCCGCATTATGGGGGAATTTCGTCATCTCGATCGCGAATTACCCCCCGCGCATGGTCGCAACCGAGAAGGACAGCGGCAAGGTTGCCTGGGAAACGAACCTCAGCGACGGCCAGACCGATCTCGAATTCACTGCCGCGCCATTGGCGGTGAAAGACAAGATCGTCATCGGGGCGTCAGGCGGCGACAAGGGCTCGCGCGACTTTATCGTCGCAATCGATGGCGCCACCGGAAAGCTCGCCTGGCGCAAATACGTCATTCCGGCGCCCGGCGAGCCCGGCAGCGAAACCTGGAAGGACAAGAACAACGCCTGGCAGACCGGCGGCGGCGCCATGTGGGTCACGGGCTCCTATGACGTCGCCAACAACCAGGTGCTCTGGGGCACCGGCAATCCGGTGCCGTGGTCCGATCCCTATTACCGCCCCGGCGATAATCTCTTCACCGACAGTCTCATTTCCTGGGATCCCGACAGCGGCAAGATGAACTGGTATCATCAGTACACGCCGGGCGACATGTGGGATTACGATGAGGAAGGAGCCCATATTCTGATCGATGGGCTCGTTGCCGGCCAGCCGCGCAAGATCGTCGCCCACGCCGGGCGGAACGGCTTCTTCTATTCGTTCGACCGAACCAACGGGCAGCCAATCCTGGCCAAACCATATGTGGAGCGCGTCAACTGGACCAAAGGGATCGATCAGAAGACCGGCAAGCCGCTTGATTATAATCCAAATCTCGACGTCCAGGTCTATTCCGGCCGGCAGAATTATACGCTTGCCGAGCCCACGAAGACGCTTTGCCCGTCCATGGCCGGCGGCAACAATTTCTATCCGCCATCCTACAGCCGCCGCACTTCGCTGATGTACATTCCGGCGATGAGTATGTGCAACGAATCGACCCTTGATCAGGACGCGATCAAGAAGGGAATTTACTTCAGCAGAATCTCCAAACAGATCGAACGTAACGAATCCGACCTCGTCGTGTCCGACCCGATGACCGGCGAGGTCAAGAAGCGAGTGCACTCGATCTATCCGAATGTAAGCGGCGTGCTCACGACGGCGGGCGGACTGGTGTTCACCGGCTATGCCGACGGCACCTTAACCGCCTATGACGACACAACGCTCGATCAGCTCTGGAAGATCAACGTGGGCACCGGGTTCAATGCCCCGCCGATCACCTTCGAAGCCGGCGGCAGGCAGTATGTCGCCATTCTCTCAGGGCTGAGCCGCGTATCGAGAAACCGGCTCGTGCTCACGCCTGAACTGCGGGAAATGCGCCACCAGACGATGCTGTTCGTGTTCGGCCTTTGAGCCTTCGTAGCCCGCATTGAGCGCAGCACCCGCCCTCTTTCGGGCGGGGGCCAGCGAAATGCGGGGAAAGCGGCCCCGGATTTACGCGCGCCTCTCCTCACCGCCTCCTTGAGCACCGCCGTGAAGGCGCGCCTAAATCCGGGCTACTGTTTCACCGCACCTGGAGGACGAGTTTCCCTCTGAAATGGCGCGACTCGCTTAACCGCTGCGCCTCTCGCGCTGCCGACAGAGGATAAAGTTTGATGTCGGGTGCTCGGATCGCGCCCGCCAGGAACAGCTGCGCGATACGCTCGATCTGCGCCCGCGAGCGTTCGACCGGAGGCCGCAGCGAGGCCACATCGTTGCGCAACAGCTTTGGCGCTTGCGCACCCGAGGCGATGAAGGCAGCACGGCCGCCGGGCTTGAGGACCGCAAAGGATTTCTGGGCCACTTCGCCGCCGACCGTATCGAGGACGGCATCGCAGCCGCTGACGGCTTTGCTGAAATCCGTGGCGTTGTAGTCGATGACCTCATCGGCTCCGAGGCTCTTCACGTAACTGCGGTTCGCAGCGCTCGCGGTCGTGATCACATGAGCGCCGATATGCTTGGCCAGTTGGATGGCAACGCCGGCGACCCCGCCGGCGCCGCCCTGGATGAGGATCGTCTCGCCAGCCTTGAGCTTGATCGTGTCCTCGATCGCACTGATCGCGGTCAGGCCGGTGAGCGCCAGCGCAGCGGCATCGACATAGGACAGCGCTTCCGGCTTCCTGCCGACAATTGCCGCTTTGACGGCAATCTTCTCGGCCTGCGCTCCCTCCTGACCGGCCGCGCAGACCCCGAATACGGGATCGCCTAGTGCAAGGTCATCGACGCCGTCGCCAATCGCGCTGACCACGCCCGAAAAATCCCGCCCCAGCGCTAATGGAAACTTCACGTGCCGGTACTGGCCGGCGCGCACTTTCCAGTCGACCCCATTGACGCTGGCGGCGAACACATCAACGACGACGTCGCCCGGTCCGGCGACCGGATCGGGCAAATCGCCGTATTGCAATACTTCAAGTCCGCCGAACCGCTCGATGAAAACGGCTTTCATCTCATGCTCGCGCCGCTGAAACGGATCGGCACGTCCCCGGAGCAGGCAACTTAACCCATCCTTTGATCCAGATCAAAGCTGCATGGAGTTTTGCCTCATATCTTTGAGCGATTTCGTTTCGAACGAATGGCTTGCGAGTTCCTCCTACGCGATGTGGGTCAATAAATCATCTGGCTGGCCGATTGCATTGACCATACACGCATTCGGGACGGCCATAGTCGTCGGTCTCATGGCCATCATTGCCCTGCGCCTGATCGGTTTCTTTCCGGGAATTCCGTATACCTCGCTCAATAGCCTCTTTCCCTACATATGGGTCGCAATCGTATTCCAGGCATTGAGCGGCGCTACACTTTGGATGACCAAGCCAGCCTAATATCTCGCCAATGGCATGTTTGAGGTGAAGGTCACGCTGGTTATCGGTTCAGCGATCGTACTGGCGATCTTTCAAAGTACCATGACGAAAGAGGCGGCCAAATGGGACGTGGCGGGAGCGGTCTCGCCTCGCGGGCTCAAGATCGCTCTCGCCAGCGCTGTTCTGTGGGCCGGTGTCACCATAGGCGGAAGGCTGACCGCATATCTCGGCTCGTTGTACCTCCAATAGCCAGGCTCAAATAGCCAGGCGTCGCGCTTCGGAAGGGGACCTGCTATAGTGGTCACCCTCACCTCCGGCGCGCGGGGCGGTCGCATGAGACGGCGCGAATTCTGCACGTTACTTGTCGGCGCGGCGGCCTCGCAGGTTGCCGCGCGGGCGCAGGAGCCGGCGCTCCCGCAAATCGGGGTTCTCAACAGCATTTCATTTGGCCCGATAGCCGACCGCCTCGATGCCTTTCTGGAGCGCCTTGAAGAGGGCGGCTTCATCGACGGCCGCAATCTCGAAATCACCTACCGTTCCGCCGAGGGCCGCGCCGAATGGCTTGCTCCTCTGGCGGACGACATGGTGCACCGAAATCCGCGCGTGATCGTATGCCTGACCAGCGCAACCACCGTACGCGCCGCCAAATTGGCGACCTCGCACATTCCCATCGTGTTTGCGGTTTCGGGCGATCCGCTGGAGCTTGGGCTTGTTGCGAACCTCGATCATCCGGAAGGCAACGTCACCGGTGCCGGCCGCCGCACCGAGGAACTCAATCCCGAGCGTCTGAAGGTTATTTCTGAACTGGTGCCGCAAGAGCGGCCGCTTGCTTTCCTCATCAACTCCGATCTGGCGCCGGCGGATACCACCAACGAACGGATTGACGACATGGAGGCGGCCGCGCACACGCTCGGGCGGCGCCTCGTCGTAATCGATCTCGCCGGCCAGGACGAGCTCGCCGCAGTCTTCGCGCGGATGGCCGAACAGGATGTCGCGGCGTTCGTCATTTCCACAGAAGCGCTGTTCAGCGTTTGGCGCGACCAGGTAATCGCGTTGTCAGGCCGTTATCGCATTGCTGCGATGTTTCCAAATCGCGAATATGTTTTGGCCGGCGGGCTGATCAGTTTCGGCGCCGACCTTTATGAGCACTACCGCATTGCCGGAAGCTATACCGCCCGCATTCTCAAGGGCGACAGACCGGCCGACCTGCCGGTGCAGATTCCGACCAAGTACGAGATGGTCATCAACCTGCGAACCGCGAATGCGCTTGGCCTGACTGTGCCGCCGAAGCTGCGCGCGCTTGCCACCGAGGTGGTGGAGTAGAAAACGGCGGCTGACCGCTTTGATAGGATGGCTAAAGGCGCGCTTGCAAAAACCTAAATTGCTTACTGCCGCTGAAGGCACGCCGTGCCCACGCGGTCGAGTCGCAGCGGTCGACTGCGTGGGCAAAATCGCTTGACACCGGCGCCATACTCAGGCGATTTTGCCCACCTACGACGCAATGGTCCGCAGACATCCGGGACATACGTCTCGTAGCCTATCGTTACTGGCTGGGGGCGGCTTCGTTCAGCCAAGCGATGAGGAGATCGGCGATCTGCAGGTTGTTCTTGTCCATCATCATCATATGATCGTTGCCCTTGATGCCGAGGTCGGGCAACAGCATGAACCGCGCCGTTCCACCCGCCGCGCGGATCGCCTCGACGCTCTCGGTGCAGCTTTTGCGGCGTTCATCGCCGTTGGGACCGGAGGAGCCGACGGTGTTATCGCCGACCACGGTAAGGAACGGCACCTTCTTGAAATGCTTCGACACGTCGTCGGCGGAGAGCGGGCCGCAGCTGCCTTCGATGACGACGAGAGCACGCACCTTGTCGTCGCGCTGGCGAACGAGATCGAGTCCGTAGCCCCCCGATTGCGAATGCACGAGCACAATCGCGGGTCCGATCCGGTCGAGCAGCGCACCGAGATCCCTGACTGTATTGGCGCCCGCACCCGGCAGCGTGGTCTCCGTATTGGGGACGAGTTCCGATTGATACTGGTCGATCGACTCAAGCGGGAACTGCACCCCCGGGAATGGGGTCGGATAGGCAGCGCCAAACCGGAAATTCGGCCATGCGCGTTCACGCGTGAACAGCGGTATATCGGGCAGCGCCGAGGCGTTCGATTGGGCCTTGGCGCGGTTGATCACGGTCGGATCGAAGCCCGAACGGCCGCGGCCGGCGTGATCGACCACGTAGACCGGAAAATTCTTCCGCGCGAAATAGGTGGCCCAGCCTTCGCGCCCGTCCGGCGTCGTCTCGTAGGTGACGCCCGTGTGCCCCGACCCGTGCACCATGACGATCGGCGGCGCTTTGACGGTCATGGGAATCCGATACTGCACGTACATCTGGCCGGTCATGATCTCGCCCGGTCCGGCTCCTGGAGCATTGCTCGGATCATCCGATCTGGTTGTGTGGCCGCCGACGAAGAAGCTGCCTTCGTCCTGGAGTTCGAGCGGCCCGCCAAGCGAAGCCGCCGATGCGGCGGAACTGCCGGCCGCGGCAGCTGCCATGATAGCCATGAAGGCAATGGTTCGATGCGAAATCTTCATGATGTGCTCCCTGTTCGTTTCGGACGGCGTAGACGGCGTAGGGCGCCGGCGATGCCGTGGAGTGGCGGAATACGCTTCCCCTATTCCGCCCTACGTCCATCGCCGAAGCTTCGATCCACCCCCGCGGCGATGTCAAGCGCGACCTGTATTCAAATCGTGAATGTCTCGTGGGTCGAAGGGTGGAACATTTCTTCCGGCGTAATCAGCCGCGGCGAAAGACCTTCCGCGTGGTGATGGCGCAGGAAGGTTTCGAGCACCTTGCGATTGGCGGCGAAGCCATAGGACCAGAAGTCGTGGCCCATCAGCTCGCGCGCCGCCTTGAGTTGCTCGTCCACGAAAGGCAGCGTGCACTTGCTCGTCGCAGTATCTTCCAGCTCTTCGAGGCATTTTCCCTTCGCCTGCTCGAAGGCCTTAAGCACCGCAGCTGGAAGCCACGGATGCTGCGCCACCAGAGTGCGGCGCACGCCGGTCACGTGCATTATCGGAAAAATACCGGTGCGCCGGAAATAATCCTTGCCCGCCGCAATCGGGTCGCGAAACAACCAGCCAACGTGCGGATTGTTTTTTCCGGCAAGCCGGGGCACGCGCGGCGCGATGAAGGCATCAATCTCGCCGCTCTCAAGCAATTGGGAAATGGTCTTGCCTTCCGGGGCATTCTCCAGGCGCACGCCTGGAGGAAGCTTTATCGTGATCTTTTCCGGGCGGCTCGGATCATCGATGCCGCCGCGAACCCAGATCACGTCGGAGGGCTTGACGCCGTGATCGTCCTCCAGGATAGCACGCGCCCACACGCAGGCGGTGAGCTGATATTCGGGAAGCCCGACGCGCTTGCCTTTAAGATCGGCGGGCGCCTTGATTCGGTCGGTACGCACGTAGATCGAATTGTGCCGGAAGGCGCGTGATACGAATGCCGGGACGCCCACATAGGGACAACCGCCTTGTGCGGTCTTGACCGTGAAGCTCGACATCGACAGCTCGCAAATGTCGAAATCCTGGGTGCGAAATGCGCGAAAGAAAATTTCCTCGGGCGGCAGCTGCATGAAAACGGGATCGACTCCATCGATCTGTACTGTGCCGTCGAACAGCGCGCGGGCGCGATCATAATTGCCGATTGCAATGGAGAGCTTGAGCTTCGACATCGTTGTTTACCCAATCCGAGTTGATGGTCTTGCGGAAGCCGCGCCACACGAAGACAAAAGCGCCATGCCCACGCGTACACCATCGCGTGGGCACGGCGCACGCGCTCAAGCGCGTTGCGGCTTTGCCCACCCTACAAAGTTTGTGAATTATCCCAGCCGACCCACCTCAGTCTCCAGCAGCGCCCAGCATTTCGATCCCAGCATATCCTTCCATTTGGCGTAGACGCCGGGAAGTCGCGCGCGAAACGCCGCCTGATCGACTTCGTTGAAGACGAGGCCGCGATCGACAAATTGCGCGCGCAGCGCTGCATTGAGGCTGCCTTGCTCCGCGCGCTGCTGGCGCACATATTTGGCTGCATTGTTCTCGATTACGCTCTGGATATCCTGCGGCAATGCACGCCAGGTCGGAAGGTGCGCCATCAAATTGAAGCCCGACCACGAGTGGTTGGTCATGCTTACATATTTCACGACTTCGTAGAGCTTGAACCCCTGCACGACCGCGAGCGGATTCTCCTGCGCATCCACGTGTCCGCTCTTGAGCGCGTCATAGATCATGTTGGCCGGAGTCGTCACCGGCTGCGCGCCGAATGCCGTGAACGTGTCGAAAAGCATCTGGCCGGGCGGCACTCGAATTTTCATGCCGGCAAAGTCGGAGGGAGCCGTGATGGGCCGCGGTATGGTCGCAACCTGGCGCATGCCGTTGTCGAAACCGCCGATCGGAAGCAGATACATGCCCTTGGCCGCCATCTCCTCGCCGATGTAGCGGCCGAACGGCCCGTCAATGGCCTTCTGCGCTTCGGCAGCGGATTTGAAGGCGAAGGGCACCTGCTGTGCCTCGGCAACCGGCACCACAGTGCCGATAATACCGCCCATCAGCGTGAAGAATTGGATCTCGCCAGCAATCAGCATGCGCAATGCTTCCGGATCGCCCTTCGCAAGCTTGTTGTTTTCCGGATAAACCGTGCTTTCAACTCTGCCGTTGGTCTCCTGCCGGACTGCCTCCCACATGGCAGTGAGATTCTTGTGCAGTGTCCCATTGGCGGTCTGATTGTGATATTGCGCGAATTTGTAATCGGCCGCCCGCGTTGCTTTCGCCAGGAGAGTCGCGCCGGCGGCCGCCGCTCCCCCGATCAATGAGCGCCGCGTCAAGCCGCGTGTCATTGCTTCCTCCATGGTTGACGTCTGCGGGATTATGAACTTAGCACGTCGGCCGGCGCAATATCCGTCAATCGTAACTGCACCCGGTCTTCGCCCTGCCAGTGGTCGAGCGCCAGCGAACCAACGGCATGAACCGAGCGACCGCGCGATTGCGCGAGCGCGTTCCCCAGCGGCTGGCCGACAGCGCGGAACGCAATCGCGGTAATGCCGGCGCCATCGCCGGCCTGCAGTCGCGCGCGCACATGGCCTTGGGAGAGTTCATCGGCATAGACGATCGTGTGGGCGGGGAGCGCAATAATCGGCTCCGGATTACCCGCACCAAAGGGACCGGCGCGCGCAAGCATCGCGATCAATTCGCTGGTTGCGGCGCCCGCGGTGAGGGCGCCATCGACCGCCACCGCATCGGTGCGCCGCGCTGCTTCGACTGTTTCGCCAAGCGAATTTTCGAGAAACGCGCGGAAATCTGCAATCGCCTCTTTGCGCAATGTAACGCCGGCCGCCATGGCATGACCGCCGCCCTTGATGAGCAGCCCATCGGCAACGGCTTTGCGGACTGCGCGGCCGAGATCGACGCCGGCGATCGAACGGCCGGAGCCGGTGCCAATCCCGTTCTGGTCGAGGGCAATGGCGAAAGCCGGCCGGCCGAACTTCTCCTTGAGCCGTGCCCCAACGAGCCCGACGACGCCCGGATGCCAGCCCGCCGCGGCGGTAACCACCACCGCATGCTTTCCGTCCATTCCCAGTGACGCCATCGCCTCGGCCTCGGCCTGCGCCAGGACCGCAAGCTCAACCGCCTGCCGCTCGGTGTTGAGGCGGTCGAGTTCGCCGGCGATTTGCGCTGCCGCAATCGGGTCTTCGCTGAGCAGCAAATCCACACCCAGCGTGGCGCGGCCGATGCGCCCACCGGCATTGATGCGCGGGCCCAGCATGAATCCGAGGTGCCACGGCTCCGGCGGGCGGCCGAGCCGCGCAACGTCCATCAATGCGGTCAGTCCGACGTTCTCGCGCCGGCGCATCGAAAGGAGTCCCTTTGCGACAAACGCGCGATTAAGGCCATGTAGCGGCACGACATCCGCGATGGTGCCAAGCGCAACCAGATCGAGCATGCCGAGGAGATCGGGCTCAGGCCGGTCAGTTGTCCAAAAGCCGCGCCGGCGCAGCTCGCGGTTGATCGCTACGACCGTCATGAACACGAGCCCGACAGCGGCCAGCTGCCCAAGGCGCGAAAGATCGTCCAGACGATTGGGATTGATGACGGCGAGCGCGGGCGGAAGCGCTTCGTCGGCCTGATGATGGTCGATCACGACCGCGTCCAAGCCAAGCTTGCGTGCTTCTGCGAGCGGCTCGTGACTGGTGGTGCCGCAATCGACGGTGACGAGCAGGCTTGCGCCGCGAGCGGCAAGCGCGCGGACGGCTTCGATGTTGGGCCCATAACCCTCGAAGATCCGGTCGGGAATGTGAATGAGCGGATCGAGCCCGCCATGCCGGAGAAAGCGCGCAAGCGTCGCGGCAGCGGTGGCCCCGTCAACGTCGTAATCGCCAAAAACCGCAACCTGTTCGCCACGCTGGATGGCCTCCGCAAGGCGCAACGACGCGACTTCCATATCGGCCAGCAAGGCAGGATCGGGCATCAGCGCGCGCACCGTCGGATCGAGAAAGGCGGGCGCCGCCTCGACCTCGATTCCGCGGCCGGCAAGCACGCGAGCCAGGAGGTCCGGCAGCTGATGATGCTGCACGATCGCGAGCGCGCGCGCAGCGGCGCGTTCGTCGAGCCGCTCGCGCCAGCGCCGGCCGGTTGCCGACCGCTCAACACCGAGAAAGGCACGCGGCGGCGGTTTGGTCGCAGCTGGCCCAGCAAACATTATCGTCGGCCAAAGTGATTCGACCCCTAGTATACCCCGACTCGCAGCGAGCGATCCCCTTCCGACGGCGTCGCCGACGCTGTAGGTTGGGCAGCGAAAATGATCAATCCAGAGGCGTCAGCCGGACCCGGTGGGGTTCGTGGCGCCAAGCCGACATGGGAGGACACCATGCCGTACCGTCGAACGGCCGTTTCCTTGGCTTTGGCCCCGTTATTGATCTCGTTAACCGCGCCCGCGCATGCGTTCGACGAGTCGAAATATCCAAACTGGAAGGGTCAATGGATAGAGCCTGGCGTCAACCGCACTTCGCCTTGGGATACTACGCTCCCGGGTCCGGGCGAGCAGGCGCTCCTGACGCCGCAATATCAGGCGGTCCTCGCCGCGAGCATCAAGGCCGAAGCCAACGGCGGGCCGCCCCTCGATCCGACTTCACGCTGCATGCCGGCCGGAATGCCGCGAATGATGATGGCGTTGCAGCCGCTCGAAATCGTCATCACGCCCCGTATGACGTATTTCATGTTTGCGGCGCTTGAGTCGCTGCGCCGCATCTACACCGATGGCCGCACCTTTCAGGGCGATATCGAGCCGAGCTTCACCGGCACCTCGATCGGGCATTGGCAGGACAGCGACGGCGACGGACGCTTCGATACGCTCCTCATCGAGACCCGCGCCATTCGAGGGCCGCACACCTACGACGCCAGCGGCATTCCGTTCCACAAGGATGGCGAGGCGACCGTCACCGAGAAGATCTACGCCGACAAGGCAGATCCGAACATTCTGCGCGACGAAATCACTACCAACGATCATGCCCTCAAGGAGCCCTGGACCGTGACGCGCAGATATCGCCGCTCCGCAGAGGCGCAGCCGGAATGGGGCGAGGTCGCCTGCAAACAGAACGCCAGCCGAGTTCTCATCGGAGATCAGTATTACAGCGTCTCCCCCGAGGGTCTGCTGATGCCCGCGGTAAAAGGCCAGAAACGCCCCGATCTCAAATATTTCAAATAACGGAGCGTGCCAAGGAAAGGCTTCACTAACCGAGGACGGGTACGCGCAAGGCAAGTCAGGGAGGACAATTGATGCTCTACCGAGCCGCGATGACTGCGCTTGCTTTGACGGCGGTGCTCGCGATGCCCGCTGGCCATGCCAACGCCTTCAACGACAAAAGCTACCCCGATTGGAGCGGTGTCTGGCTGGGCATCGGCGGCGGCAGCTTCGATCCGTCGAAGCCCAGGGGTCTCCGACAGCAGGCGCCGCTCAAGCCGGAAGCCCAGAAAATCCTGGAGAAGAGCATCGCGGACATAGCTGCGGGCGGTCAAGGTAACGATCCAGGCTATCACTGCGGGTCGCACGGCATGCCGCGAGTCATGCTCGCGCTCGAGCCGATCAATTTCGTCATCCTGCCGGACACAACCTACGTCATCCTGCAACGGCTGAGCCAGGTCCGGCGCATTTTTACGGACGGGCGCGCCTGGCCGGCACGCTTGCCTGGGACCTCGGTCGGCTATTCGATCGGCAGGTGGATCGACGGTGACCGCGATGGCAACTACGACACGCTCGAAGCGGAGACCCGCGGCATCAACGGCGTCCGGGTCTACGACTCGAGCGGTGCTCCGCTCGACCCGGATAACTCGACCATCGTCCGGGAACGCATCAGCCTCGACAAGGCCAATCCCGACGTCATGCACAACGAGATCACCACGATCGACGACGCGCTAACCCGCCCATGGAAAGTCACGCGGACCTACCGGCGCCACCCTGACGCGTGGAGCGAGTACGTCTGTGCGGCAACTAATCAGCATGTCGCGATCGGACACGACGACTATCTCTTGAGCGCGGACGGCGCGCTGATGCCCGTCAAGAAGGGCCAGAAGCCGCCGGACTTGCGCTATTTTGATGAGCCGCAGCCGTAGGCATTACGAGCATCGGCGCGAAGGGGCTTCTGATCCGCGCTCATGGTGAGGAGGCGCGTCAGCAAAGCGCGGTCACGGCGTCCACAGACGGACGCGTCCTTTCATCTCAGCAACCGCCGTTGTAGCAGACTCTGCATGTCTCTGCGACCATCAAGGACGCAATAGACTACGACTGTCCGATTGACGACACGGTATATTATCCGATACGGCTTGAAAATGCGTCTCACGATATTCCGCAATCCCCAGTCGCGACAATTCCTTGGGCACATTGCCCCGGTGCGGAAACTCAGCCAGTCTGGAACAGGCTGATTCGATTCCCGCCAGCACGTGCGCGGCATTAACAATGCCATCTTGCTCGGCGATGTAGCGATAGATTTCCTCAACGTCGCGCTCGGCTTCAGGCGCAATCAATACGTCGAAGCGACGACTCACGCTCTTAGCCGCCGGCGCATTCGTGCGAAGGCAGTGCGAAGGGGTTGGGCTTTCCCGGCCTCGACGCCCTTATTGCTCAAGGCCAGAATCTTTAGGAAAGCGAGAGATTCCTGGGTCTCCTCATAGGAAGCAATATCCTGAAGCACGGCCTTGGCTTCGCCATTCACGGTAATAATGAGTGGCATCTTTGCCTCGGTGACGCTACGGATTACGTTCGGGGCCTGCGCCTTGAGCTTGCTGATCGGCTTCACTTGACTGGACAGCTTCATTGGCATCTCCGTGTAACCCAAAATATGGTCCAAATTTGGTCCTGTGAATAGAGCCCGCTCGCTGCCGCGCGACGCGTTTTCGCAATAAGCGGGACGCGACAACGCTCTGAGACCCGCCCTGCACGCATCGCGCTAGGTGCGTTACCTCACCGTCCGTGCTTGTCGCACCGGGGGGTTGGAAAGCCCGCCCTACATGTACCCCGATCCGTGCGCAACCATGACGGCGTGCTTGAGCCGCTGGCGCATTTCAATCCAGATGAAACTTCTCGAACTGCCGGTGCTCGGCGATGATGCGGCGCACAGTGCCGGTGACGGAGCGCATCACGACGGTCTCGGTCTCGATGATGTTCTGACGGAATTTCACGCCTCGCAGCATGGCGCCGTCGGTGACGCCTGTCGCCGAGAACAGACAGTCACCGCGCACCATGTCTTCGATCTCGAACCGCTGGCGCGGGTCGGCAATGCCCATCTTGGCTGCGCGCTCGCGCCGCTCGTTGGTGTCGAGCACGAGCCGGCACTGCATCTGGCCGCCGATGCAGCGCAGCGCCGCTGCGGCCAGCACGCCCTCGGGCGCGCCGCCAATTCCCATGTAGATGTCGATGCCGGTCGTCTCGGGATCGGCGGTGTGGATTACGCCGGCGACATCGCCGTCGGTGATGAGGCTCACGGCGGCACCGGCCTTGCGCACGGCGGCGATGAGGTCCGCGTGGCGCGGCCGGTCGAGAACGAGCGCGGTGATCTCGGCAGTCGGCACTCCCTTCGCCTTGGCAAGATTGCGGATGTTGTCCTCGGCGGGCGCATCGAGATCGATGACACGCTTGGGATATCCGGGGCCGATCGCGATCTTCTCCATGTAAACGTCGGGGGCGTGCAGCAGGGTCCCTTCGTCAGCGATGGCCAAGGTCGCGATCGCGCCCGGCATGTTCTTGGCGCAGAGCGTGGTGCCTTCGAGCGGATCGACCGCGATGTCCACTTTCGGCCCATGTTTTGTGCCCAGTTCCTCGCCAATAAAGAGCATCGGCGCCTCGTCGAGTTCGCCCTCGCCGATGACCACAGTGCCGTCGATCGACAATCTGTTGAGTTCGCGCCGCATGGCGTCGACCGCCGCCTGGTCGGCAGGCTTCTCGGCGCCGCGCCCGCGCAGCCGCGCCGCCGATACCGCAGCACGCTCGGTGACGCGCACGATCTCGATTGAAAGGATGCGCTCGAGCACGAGGTGCCGATGCACCGTAATCGAGTGCATGCCGCTGGCGGATTGCTGGGTCATCGCTTCACCCCGTGCTTTGTCGTCCATCAGCTTTTCTCGATCCGGATCACCTGGGGCTTTTCCACGAGAACGCCGTCCTGCTCGATGGCCGTCAAGGCACGGCGCACCGCATCCTCGGTGGTCGCGTAAGTGATAAGCGCAACTGGAGCGGGCTGGTCGGCGCTGCGCGGATCTTCGCCGCCATGCGGCCGGCGATCGCGGCCTCGCTGCACAATCGACTCCAGCGATATCGTCTGCTCGGCCATCCGCCGCGCGATGGTCGCGGCGGTGCCCGGCCGGTCGATGACCGCAAGGCGAATGTAATAACCGCCCTCATGGCGCTGCATCGGCGCACGCTGCGCCCTGATCAGGGTCGAGGCCGGCCGGCCGAATGACAGCACGCGCCGCCCGGCAGCGAGGTCCATCAAATCGGCAACCACCGCAGAAGCGGTTGCCTTGCCGCCGGCGCCTGGCCCCATCAGGGTGAGCTCCATCGTGTCGGCATCGATTGCGACCGCATTGGTCACGCCGTCCACCTCGCCAATGACACTTCCTTGCTTGACCATCGTCGGATGCACCCGCTGTTCGATGCCGGCTTCGGTCCGATGAGCCACGCCGAGGAGCTTGACGCGATAGCCCAACTCGTCGGCAGCTTCGAGATCGGCGAGCGAAATCGACTCGATTCCTTCCACATGCACGGCATCGGCATCGACTTCGGTACCGAAGGCGAGACTCGTGAGAATAGCGATCTTGTGAGCGGTATCGAACCCGCCGATGTCAAAGGTCGGATCGGCTTCGGCGTAACCGAGCTGCTGCGCTTCTTTGAGACAAGCGGCGAACGAGAGCCGCTCCTTATGCATGCGCGTGAGGATGTAATTGCAGGTGCCGTTGAGAATCCCGTAGACGCGCGCGATCCGGCTGCCGCCAAGTCCTTCGCGCAGCGTCTTGACGATCGGAATGCCGCCGGCGACGGCAGCTTCGAAACACAGTGCCGCATCGTGCTTCTCGGCCAGCCTGGCAAGCGCCGCGCCGTGTCTCGCCAGCAGCGCCTTGTTGGCGGTGACCACAGAACGCCCTATGCCAAGCGCGGCCTCGACCGAACTCTTGGCCGGGTCCCCCTCCCCGCCGATCAACTCGACGAAGACATCGAGCGCGCCGTCGCGCGCGAGCGCTACCGGATCCCTGACCTCGCGCATGCGCGAGAGATCGAGGCTTGCATCTTTCGGCGGATCCTTGGACGCGAAGGCCACGACCTCGATCGGCCGCCCCGCGCGCTCGACGAGCAGGACGCGCGAGCGCGCCAGCATGGCTGCAACGGCTGAACCGACCGTGCCCAATCCGGCGAGGCCCACTCTGAGTGGCTCAGGCATCGCACCATCCAGGGGGCCGCGTTCGCATTCAACGACGGGTGGCGAGGGGGACGACGTTATGTAGCTTTTCCGGTGCCGATTCAAGGAAGCGGCGAATGTTGCGCGCGGCCTGCCGTATACGTTGCTCGTTCTCCACAAGGGCGATGCGGACGTAGCCTTCCCCGTATTCGCCAAAGCCAATCCCGGGGGAAACCGCAACCTCGGCTTTCTCGACCAGCAACGTGGAGAACTCCACGCTGCCGAGCGTGCGGAACGGCTCTGGAAGAGGTGCCCAGGCGAACATCGATGCCCGCGGAACAGGAATATCCCAGCCGGCGCGCGAAAAGGATTCCACCAGCACGTCGCGACGACGCTTGTAAGTATCGCGCATTTCGCGGATGCAATCATCCGGACCGTTGAGCGCCGCAGTCGCTGCTACCTGAATTGGGGTAAAGGCGCCATAATCGAGATACGATTTCACCCGCGCCAAGGCGGCGATGATCCGTTCGTTACCGACCGCAAAACCGATGCGCCAGCCCGGCATCGAATAGGTCTTCGACAGAGACGTGAACTCAACGGCGATCTCCATTGCGCCTGGAATCTGCAGCACCGAAGGCGGCGGATGACCGTCGAAATACACTTCGCCATAGGCAAGATCGGAGAGGACGAAAATTCCGTGCCGCTTCGCAAATGGAATGAGCTCCCGGTAGAAATCGAGTTCGGCCACATACGCGGTTGGATTCGACGGGTAGCAGATGACGACCGCAATCGGCTTCGGGATAGAGTGGACGATCGCGCGTTCGAGGGCAGTGAAAAACGCCGGCGTCGGGTCCGAATGCACCGATCGGATGACGCCGCCGGCCATCAGAAAGCCGAAGGCGTGAATCGGATAGCTGGGGTTCGGAACGAGGATAACGTCGCCCGGCGCCGTGATCGCCTGTGCCACATTGGCGAAGCCCTCCTTGGAGCCGAGGGTGGTGACGATCTGCGTCTCGGGATTGAGCTTCACGCCAAAGCGGCGGTCGTAATAGGCGGCCTGGGCGCGGCGCAGGCCGGGAATGCCGCGCGAGGCTGAATAGCGGTCTGTCCGCGCCTTGCCGACCGTATCCTTGAGCTTCTCGATGACGTGGGCGGGCGCCGGCAGATCGGGATTGCCCATCCCGAGGTCGATGATGTCGGCGCCCGCATTGCGCGCGAACGCCTTGGCCCGATTGACCTGCTCGAACACATAGGGCGGCAGGCGGCGGATGCGATGAAACTCTTCCATGCGGGCGCGCTCCCGGGCCGGCGAATCGCGGCGCCAGCGCCTTGTATCACGGGTTGCGAGCGGCGCCAGCGGATTGGGAATCGCCGGTATCGGTTGACTCGGGCTTTTTGGTCGTTTCGGGCTTCTTCGTGTCGGGCTTCTTTGCTCCTGCGCGCAATTCCGCCCGCTCGCGACTCGCGATCAAATCATCCCTGAGATTTTTCTTCTCCGCCTCGCTCAGCGTGCTGTCGGAACGCGGGGGCGGCATATCGTGGACGGCCGGATAATCGGGCTGGACCGCAGGCCGATCGGGCATTCCTGACGGAAGGCCTCCCAGCAATGGCGGCAGGCTATCGCCGATCCTGCTGCTCGACGAGCACGCCGAAAGGACACCCGCGCCGGCCAATAGCCAAAGAGTCGCGAACCCGCGCGCCGCTTGCCGCCGCCATGGTCGCGCTCCGGTACACATTTTGAACTTGGCTGTCCCCCCTCGCATCCATAGCGGCTCGAAGCGGCCGCGCGGGCCCAGTAGCTTCATCGCCGAACGGTAAGACCCCAAGCGACGATTTCACTCCAATGCGGCGGAATAAGGCCGGTCAAGCGTGTCCCGGATGCGGTGCAGCGCGAGCGCACGCACGCGGAAGTAAGGAAGCGACTTGCGGGGGTTCTCGTGACACGCCATTTCAACGTCGCCAGAGGCAGGATGCAGCGCGATGGACATGCAGGCTTCGAGCACCCCTTCCGCAGTCGATAAGGTTTCCACTTTCGACAACGAGGAATTCGCCCGCAACATCGCTCGCCTCGTCGAACAAGCCGGCAGGGCAATGGCGGCCTACCTGAAGCCACGGGAAGAAGGCCGCGTTGACGGCCAATATTCCCAGGTCATGGACATCGTCAAAACCCTCGGACAGGTCGCGGAATACTGGCTCAAGGACCCCAAGCGCGCGGTCGAACTCCAATTCAGCCTGGGAAAATCCTATCTCGATCTGTGGGCCAACTCGGTCAGGAAAATGGCAGGTGAAAACGTCAAGCCGATGATCGAGCCCGATGCCCGCGACAAGCGTTTCGCCGATCCGGAATGGACCAGCAATCAGTTCTTCGATTTTCTCAAGCAGGCCTATCTGCTCACCGCCCAATGGGGAAACCACCTGGTCGAGGGCGCGCAGGGGCTTGATCCGCTCACTCGGCAAAAGGCCGAGTTCTACATGCGCCAGATTGCCAATGCGATCGCGCCTTCCAATTTCGTGCTGACCAACCCGGAAGTTCTGCGGGAGACGCTCTCCTCTAACGCAGCCAATCTCGTCCGCGGCATGAAAATGCTCGCCGAGGACATCGAGGCGGGCGGCGGTGAGCTGCGCATTCGCCAGACCGACGTCCGCAGTTTCGAAGTCGGCCGCAACATCGCAATCACCCCCGGCAAGGTGATTTTCGAGAACGACCTGATCCAGTTGATCCAGTATGAGCCGACGACGGAGACCGTGCTCCAGCGGCCGGTGCTGATCGTGCCGCCCTGGATCAACAAGTACTATATCCTCGATCTCACTCCGGAAAAATCCTTCATCAAGTGGTGCGTCGACCAGGGCTTGACCGTGTTCGTCATCTCCTGGGTCAATCCCGATTCCCGTCTCGGTCACAAGACCTTCGAAGATTACATGCACGAGGGTCCGCTCGCCGCGCTCGACGTCGTCGAAGAGGTGACCGGCGAAGCCAAGATCCATGCGATCGGCTATTGCGTCGGCGGCACGCTGTTGGCGGCGGCACTTGCGGTGATGGCCAAGCGCGGCGATCAGCGCATCATCTCGGCGACACTGTTTGCGAGCCAAGTCGATTTTACCTATGCGGGCGACCTCAAGGTGTTCACCGACGAGAAGCAGATCGCTGCGCTCGAGCGCGAAATGTCCGAGCGCGGCTACCTCGACAGCCGCAAGATGGCCAATTCGTTCAATTTCCTTCGCTCGAACGACCTGGTCTGGCCATACGTGATCAATAACTATTTCAAGGGCAAGGAGCCGCTGCCGTTCGACCTTCTTTACTGGAACTCCGACTCAACGCGCATGGCGGCCGCCAATCACTCGTTTTACCTGCGAAGCTGCTACCTCAATAATGATCTGGCGCGCGGCCGAATGCTGATTGACGGAGAACCGATCAATCTCGCAGAAGTGAGAGTGCCGATCTACAACCTGGCGACGCGCGAGGACCACATTGCGCCGGCCAGATCGGTACTGCTCGGCTCCAAATATTTCGGCGGCCCGGTGCGGTTCGTGCTTACAGGCTCTGGCCACATCGCCGGCATCGTCAATCCGCCGGCCCAGCAGAAATACAAGTACTGGACCGGCCCGAAGCCGACCGGGGCGGACGTGGACAAATGGCTGGCCAAGGCCAAGGAACATCCCGGCTCCTGGTGGCCGGACTGGCTCACTTGGCTCAAGCGCCAGGGCGGAAACGAGCGTGTACCGGCGCGGCGGCCCGGCGGCGGCAAGCTCAAGCCGATCGAGAATGCGCCGGGGCGCTACGTGAAGATGCGCGATTGAGGAAATCCGTAGCCCGCATGAGGAGCGCGTCTGCCGGAGCGCATTCGTAAATCGTCGGCTGCCGGCGGCGCGGCGAGATATACCGGACCCCATCCCGCATATCGCTTCACGGCGCTGGCAAACGCCAGCACCGTTCCGCTCATGCGGGTTACCGGTGCTAGGCGTAGTAATCGGCCGGGACCGTCTCGTCGAGCGGCTCCTTGCGCATGCTCAGCGCGTTGAACACCGGCGTGAGCACGATGGCGACCGCCAGATTGAGGATGACGGTGTAGAGCGCCGTGTAGCCGGGGAAAGTAAAGCCGCCCAGAGCAAGCGGATAGGTCGGGGTCCAGTTCACCGCATAGGCCATCGCGGTTCCGACCGCCGTACCAACGAACCATCCGACCAGAAGCGCCCAATCATTGAACCAGCGCGTATAGGCGCCGAGCAACACCGCCGGCAACGTCTGTATGATCCAGATGCCGCCGAGGAGTTGGAGCTGAATCGCATATTGCGTCGGCAGGAACAGGATGAACACGAGCGCTCCGGCCTTGACGATCAGCGAGACCCATTTCGCCATCTGGGCCTCCTGCCTGTCGGTCGGATTGCGATTGATGAACTCGCGGTGAATGTTGCGGGTGTAGAGATTGGCGGCCGCAATCGACATGATCGCGGCAGGCACCAGGGCGCCGATGCCGACCGCCGCAAACGCGATGCCGACGAACCACGACGGGAAGCTGTGCAGGAACAGCGCCGGAACCGCAAAGCTATTCCCAAACTGCTTGAAGCCGCTGGCGTATTCGGGAAGGCCCGCGACGCCTGCGGCAATCGCAAAGAAGCCGACGAGGGCAAGAAGGCCGAGCATGAACGAATAGCCCGGCAGCATCGCGGCGTTTCGGCGAATCGCGTAACCGCTGTTGGCGCTGAGAATTCCCGTCATCGAATGCGGGTAGAGGAAGAGAGCAAAGGCCGAGCCGAGAGCAAGCGTCGCATAGGCGCTGTAGGCTCCGGTGGTATTTCCGGTGGGCACCACGAGCAATCGCTTCGCTTCTGGAACCGCGGCGAAGATCTTGCCGAATCCGCCGAGCTGGATCGGGATGACGATCACCGCCGCAAACGCCGTTATGTAGATCAGGATATCCTTGACGATCGCGATCGAGGCGGGCGCGCGCAGACCGCTCGAATAGGTGAAGGCGGCCAGGATGACGAAGGCGATGATCAGCGGCAGATCGGCAGCAACGCCCGACCCGGAAATGCCGAGCCCTCCAACCACCACTTGAAGCCCGACCAGCTGGAGCGCGATGTAGGGCATCGTGGCCACGATGCCGGTGATCGTGATCGCCAGAGCGAGCCAGCGGTTGCCGAACCGGCCGCGGACGAAGTCCGCCGCGGTGATGTAGCCGTGCTTGTGGCAGACGTACCAGATGCGCGGGAATGCCAGAAACAGGATCGGATAGATCACGATGGTGTAGGGCACGGCAAAGAAAGCAACCGCGCCGGCGCCGAAGGCGAGTGCCGGGACCGCGATGAAGGTGTAAGCGGTGTAGAGATCGCCCCCGACCAGAAACCAGGTGACGACGGTGCCGAAGCGTCTTCCGCCCAGCCCCCATTCATGCAGGAGGTCGAGATCGCCTTTGCGCCAATGGGCGGCGGCAAAGCCGAGCCAGGTAATAAAGGCGAACAGGGCGACGAATATGACGAGCGCAGTCCAGTTCACTTCGTCCACGATGTTTCCCCTCGTTTTTTTGGCGCCCGCTCAGTCGCGCTATGCGCGACGCGTGGTCGCGAAATAGACAATCGCGGTGAGCACCGCGCCGATGATCACCCACAGGAGCTGATACCAGTAGAAGAATGGAAGCCCGATAAAGGCCGGCTCCGCCCTGTTGTAGAAGGGCGGCCACAGAACGGCTACGAATTGGATCAGGAAGAGCAGGTACCACCAGCTCCACTGCGCGCGAGTCTCGCCAGATCCGTCCATTTTGCACCCCAGAGGCTGCCCCGGCAGGCCATAAATTGGCCTGCTCCTTCATAATTGACCACAGTTTGCGGGAGCAAATCAAACCACGCTGGGGGTTGGCGGCGCAAGTCCTGATTAACAGCCCTGTGCTGAGAAAAGACCGGCCGGCCATTGAATACCCTGCCCCCGTCGGCAGGACCTGCCAAGCACGGCTGCGGTCCGGGGGTCGCTGCTCGCTCTCTTCGTCCAGAATCCTTCGAACCAAACTCGCACCGTGCTATCGTTCACGTGCTACTCCATTCACGCCTAACGAGATACAGGGAGGACCAAATGGTTTGCTCAACGACGTTCCTAAGATCGCTTATCGCGGCGGTCGCGATCGCCGGGTCCGGCATGCCGGCCGTTGCCAAGGATTGCTACGCGCCCGATGCGCGGGCCCAGGAGCGCGCCTTCTCGCGAGCCGTAACGACCGAAGGCGGCAAGACAATCTGGCTCGGCGGCCAGACCGGATCGCCCGACAAGAATTTCGAGGGACAGGCGCGGGACGTCTTCAGCGAACTCGACAAGACCATCAAGGCGGTCGGCGGCAGCGGCGTCTCCGACATGGTCACTATGACGGTCTTTATTACCGATGTGCGCAACGGCGATCGCCTGACCGAAATCCGTAAGGAGATCTTCAAGAACTGCTTCCCGGCGAGCGCGCTGATCACTGTGACTGCGCTTGCCCGGCCGGGCCTGTTGCTGGAAGTCCAGGGAATGGCCGTCGTCGGCGCAAAATAATGCCCAGCAGGGCGGAGTTAAATTACCTCGTGCGTCAGAAACTCGTAGGTGGGCAAAAATCGCGCGGCACGGCCTGACAGCGTGGGCAACCAGCGCGTTTACGCGCGTCTTCGACGCGCTATGGGCGCGCGGCGCGACTTTGCCCACGCGGTCGGCTTCGGAGAAGGCGCCGTTGCCCACTCTACGAAATTTCTGACGCAGCAGGGCTAACGCATCCTGGCTTCGCGGTGCGGTATGTACCCTGCCTGGCGAAACCACGCGATCGCGTCCGCAATTCCCTCCTGCCAGGGCCGTGCGGAATATCCAAGCTCTCGGCGCGCCTTGGCATCGCTGAAGAACATGTGGTGGCGCGCCATCCGCAAGCCATCCGCCGTCACGAACGGCTCCCGTCCGGTGAGTCGCGCAAGCCATTCGGCGCCGTATGCAACCGGAAACAACGGCACGATCGGCAATCGAAAACGTGGTGGACGGCGCCCCGCGAGCCTTGCGATCTCGGTGAGCATGTCGCGCAAATAGACATTTGCGCCGCCGAGGATATAGCGCTCGCCAATTCTCCCGCGACCCAGCGCAAGGAGGTGCCCCGCCGCCACGTCGTCGGCGTGCACGAGATTAAGCCCCGTGTCCACGAACCCGGGCATGCGCCCGCAGGCCGCCTCGACAATGATCCGGCCGGTGGGCGTCGGTTTGACGTCGCGCGGTCCAATCGGGGTCGAGGGATTGACGATCACCGCCGGCAGGCGCTCGCGCTCGACCATGTCTTCGACCAGGCGTTCGGCCGCGACCTTGCTCTTCTTGTAGATCCCGATGGCTTCGCTCTCCGACAAGCGCGCGCTTTCGTCGGCGGGAGAGTAATCCTTCGCGATCGTCGCGACGCTGCTGGTATGCACAATCCGCTCGACCCCTGCCCGCAGCGCCTCCTGCATCAGCTGCCGTGTCCCCTCCACATTGGTCCGGCTGATCTCGCCGGGAACACGCGACCACAGCCGATAATCCGCGGCCGCGTGAATGAGATAACGCACGCCGCGCAGGGCCGGCACCAGCGAGCCGCGGTCGCAGATATCGCCCGTCGCCACCTCATCGAGCAGCGAGAGGTTGGTGCGCGGACTTGATGCCCGCGCCAGCACGCGAACGCGATATCCCGCCGCGCGCGCCGCATTGGCGATCGCCGAACCGACGAAGCCGCTAGCCCCGGTGACGAGGACAAGATCCCCATTTGTTAGATGTGGTTCGGTCATTTCTTTGGCCCTGCGAGACAGCTTCTAACTTGCCCCTCGGCTTCTGACCGTCTTGCTGGGGTGCGCGCGCATTGCAGGGCGGTGGAATTGCGAGTGGCTCATCATGCGCGCGCCTCGAAGGATGAAGGCTGGCTTAACTAAGGAATGTTTCCGTCATCCTTCGAGGCTCGCGCGCGTGAAAAGCGCGCGCTCGCACCTCAGGATGACGATTCACGGGCCCAGGCTGAGCTTCCTTGCCCGCTCAAGGACCTCGGGATCGATCACGAAAGTGCCCGCGACCACCTTCTGCAGCGCTGCACCGGGCAGCGGATCGATATCCACCCCGCTTCTCCGCACCTCATCGAGGAGGGCCGGGTCCGCCATGGTTTCGTCGAACGCCTTGCGCAAAATCGAGACGACCGGCGGAGCGAGCGTCGGCGGCGCGACGATCGCGGTGCCAAGGGCAGCGCCGCCCGCGAACAGGGCGAAAATCTGCCGCTGCGAAGCATCCCGGCCCAGATCGACGATTGCCGGCACGTCAGACAATTCCCGGTGGCGCTCGCGCGTGTACTGGACGATGAGACTGATCTTCTTGTCGTGCAGCCAATCGGGCGTGCTTGTCTTGATGGCCGACCATGGCTTGACGATGCCCTCGACCTCGCCGCGTTCGAGGGCGAGCTGCGCCGAGGTTGGGCCCTGGAACCCGGTGACCACCTTGAATTTGGTCCCGATCAACTCGTTCATTACCCGGGGCATGACCACCGAGGAGGACGTTGGTCCGGTACCGGCGAGAATGACCTCACGCTTCTTGGCATCTTCGATGCTTGTGACGCCCGAGGCAGACCAGGTGTGGAGCACCTCGACGTTCGAATTGATCCGGCCGATCCAGGTGAATTTTCGCGCGTCGTATTGGATGCCCGCCGTCGTCGCGAGCACCTGCCCGACCGCGACCGTCTGGGAGACGACCCCCATCACGGTGCCGTCGCGCGCGGCAATGTTGTAGAGATAGTTGGCTCCGCGCAGGCCGCCCGCCCCCGGCATGTTCTGCACCACGACGGTCGGGTGGCCAGGAAGATAAGCGCCGATATGGCCGGCAATGAGCCGGCCGTAGAAATCATACGGGCCGCCCGCCTCGAAGCTCGCGATGATCGTGACGGTCCTGCCGCGGAAGTCGGGCAACCCCTCAGCCGCTCCGGCCGGGCACGGCAGCACCAGGGCAACCACAAGCGCGGCGTTCCAGGCGGTCGACTTGATCATCCTTCGGTCTGCTACCTCGGACCTAATGCTTCGCTTGTTGGATGTGGCTCCGCGGCAGCGCCGCGCAGTAGGCGTCCGCTGCATCCGCCACCGACGCGCTGATCAGGGCGCGATGCTCGGGAGAATCCAGCAGCAATTCCTCGTCGCGGTTGATGATCGAACCGGCTTCGAGCAGGACCGCCGGCATTCGCGTTTCCCGCAGCACGCGGAGCTGATCGTAACGGTACACCCCTGCCTCCGCATCGACGAGCGTTCGTTGGTAGTGGCCCATGAACGGCTCGGTGTAATGGGGCGTATAGGCCATACCGCGCTCCTTCAACTGGAGGCCGAGCAGCCGCGCAAAACGCAGACTCATCTCGCGCGCCGGATTGTCCCAGGAGACGAAGATGGAGTGACCCTTGAAGCGATCGCTGAAATAACTCTTCTTCCCTTCGTATTCCCATTTCTCGACAAATTTGTCGGGAACGGAATCGTGATGGATCGAAAGCAGCACATCCGGCGCCAAGTGGTTGGCACGCGCGACCCGCCTGGAGAGGCCGATCTGCTTGGGTCCCTCGGTGACGAGCACCGCCGTCTTGCTGAATCCGGCACCAATCATCGCATCATCGATCTCTTGCGCCAGGCGCAGGTTGAATTGGAATTCAGGCACGCGCCGCGCGCTGTCGGCGCCCGGCACCTTGGCCGTGTGACCGACATCGAGCAGCAGGCGAAAATGCGCGCGATCGCATTGCCCGCCGTCCAATGGCTGCACCGGAGCAGCGGCCGTTTGAGCAGCTGCTCCTTGAGCTCCCAGAAGCCCCATCAGCACAAGCGCAGCGAGAACGATGGAAATGCCTGCCGGTCTCCAACAATTCATGAGCATACTCCGCGAATCGCCTAATCGGCCGGCGGATAGGAATGCCGGCAGCCGCGGTAGTCCTCAATCTCTATGGCCGTTTCTGGGCCTCCCTCGCGGTGAAGATAATTCGGACCGATCGGCGATTTGCCGTGCCCGCCGGGGATATCGAGCACATAAGTGGGCTGGCAGAGGCCGGAATTGCGGCCGTGCAAGGCGCGCATGAGCGTCTGTCCCTCCTTGATCGTGGTCCTCAGATGCGCGGTGCCCGGCGCGAGATCGCCGTGATGCAGATAATAGGGCTTGATTCGGCACTCCACGAAAGCGCGCATCAAGGCTGCAAGGGTCGCCGCATCGTCGTTCACTCCGCGAAGGAGCACGGTCTGGCTCAGCATGGGAATGCCGGCATCAATGATGCGGGCGCAGGCCGCCCGCGCGCGCGCCGTCATCTCGCGCGGATGATTGGCGTGAAGCACCACGTAGGTCGTCTTGCCGGATGACGTGAGAGCGCCGACGAGATCGGCCGTGATCCGCTTCGGATCAAGCGCCGGAATCCGGCTGTGCACGCGCACGACCTTGACGTGCTCGGTGGGACGCAGCGCGCCCATTACCTCGCGGAGCCGCCGCGACGACAGAATGAGGGGATCGCCGCCGGTAAGGATGACCTCCCAGATTTCCGGATGCGTCCGCACATAGTCGAGCGCCGCGTCGAGGACTGCGCGAGAGAGCCGGGCGCGCTTTCCCGGGCCGACCATTTCCCGCCGGAAGCAGAACCGGCAATAAACCGGGCACACGTGAACGAGCTTGAGCAGCACCCGGTCGGGATAGCGGTGGACGATTCCCTCGACCGGCGAATGGGCATCGTCGCCGATTGGATCGGCCACTTCGTTTGCCGCTGACTCGAGCTCTCTGGGGTCAGGAACAAACTGGCGGGCAATGGGATCCGCCGGGTCGGCGGGATCGATGAGATCCGTTACCTCGGGCGTGAGCGAAACTGCGTACCGCTTGACGACACGGGCCAGTTCATCCCGCCGGTCCGGTGCAAGCAATCGGGCTTCCACCAGCCCCTGGGCATGCGTCAGCGTCTTCGTCGATCTCGTCATCGTAATTCCCCGGAAGGTGTCTGCGGGCTTTGTGGCGTTCAGCTGCGGCCGATCACACGCCCGCAACCGGCGTCCACATCACGTGCTCGATGTCCGGCGCGCCGGTCACCAGCATGACCAGTCGGTCGAGCCCCAGCGCAACCCCGCAGGCCGCAGGCATCGAGCGCAGTGCGTTGATGAAATCGTCGTCGATGGGATAACGCTCGTGATAGATGCGTTCCTTTTCGGCCATTTGCGCCGCAAGCCGCCGGCGCTGCTCGCTCGCATCGTTGAGCTCGCCGAAACCATTCGCGACTTCGACGCCGCAGAGATAGACCTCGAAGCGCTCGGCCACGCTCGGGTCCGAACTCTTCGGCCGCGCGAGCGGCGACATTGCTGCCGGATATTCATCGAGGATGGTCGGCCGGCCGAGCCCGAGATAGGGCTCGACCTTCTCGCTCATGATCCGGCTGAAAATATCGCCCCAGGTGTCGTCCTTGGAAACGTAGACACCGATATCGCTCGCCATCACCGCAAAGCGCAGGCGATCGGCTCCCTCAGGAGAGAGAGTCTGCCTGAAATCGATCCCCGCGTGCAGAGAAAAGGCTTCCGCCACCGTCAACCGCTCAGGCTCGGCGCAAGGATCGGCGATACGTTCTCGCCAGGATACGCTGCGCGTGCGCACGGTGTCGGCCGCGCAGGCGATGACGGTCATGCAATCTTCCATCAGCAATTCATAGCGGCCGTGCGCGCGATACCATTCGAGCAGCGTGAATTCCGGGTGGTGAAGCGGTGCCCGCTCGTTATTGCGGAATACTCGAGCGAACTCGACGATCCGCCGCTCGCCGGCGGCGATGAGCTTCTTGCAGGCAAACTCGGGCGAAGTCCGCAGATAGCGCCGGTCACGGTAGCCGGGCTGCAGCAACTCGGTCTTGAAGGCTTGCAGATGCGTTTCGTTTCCCGGCGATATCTGCAGCACCGCGGTCTCAACTTCCACGAATTCAAGCTCGGCAAAATGCTCGCGCAGCGCCTTGATGATTTCCCCCCGCTGCAAGAGAAACGGCCGGCGCTCCGCATGGAAATTGGCGTTCCAGAAAGGGATCCGGGGGGGCATCAGGGGCGTCCCCCGAAATCCCAAGCGAGCCCCGAAAATCGCTGGCACAACAGCGCAGGATCGTTATGGTGCGGCCCGACATGACGGCAGGCCCGCTGTGCGCTCCCCGCCTTCACCGGCGCCCCCGGTAAGGCAACAACGGGACCGCGGTCGCCCGGGCGCGCCGCCTGCAATCGAGGAAAACCGTCCGTGAAAGTCATCGCCAGTTCTCTCCGCAAGGGCAATATCGTCGACGTCGACGGCAAGCTCTACGTCGTTCTCAATGCCGAAAGCTTCCATCCGGGCAAGGGAACCCCCACCACGCAGGTTGACATGCGCCGGATCAGCGACGGCGTAAAGGTGTCGCAGCGCTTCAAGACTACTGAGCAGGTCGAACGAGCCTACGTGGAGGATCGCGAATTCCAGTTCCTCTACCAGGACAGCGACGGCTTTCACTTCATGAATACCGAAAATTACGACCAGGTCACCCTGCCGGCGGAAATCATCGGCGACCAAGCCGCCTATCTCCAGCCGGAGATGAAGGTCACCATGGCCGTGCACGAAGGCGCCCCAGTCTCGATCGAGCTGCCACAGAAGGCGGTGCTCGAAGTGGTGGAGACGGAGCCGACGGTCAAAGGCCAGACAGCGGCTTCCTCTTACAAGCCGGCGCTCCTTTCAAACGGGGTGCGCACCATGGTGCCCCCATTCGTCGGAACCGGCACGAAAATCGTCGTGATGACTGCCGACGGCTCCTACGTGGAGCGGGCGAAGGATTGAGCCGAATTGTAAGTTGTAGCCCGGATTGGAGCTTGCCCGCTAAACCGTTTACACTTCCGTGCGAGCGATATGGGGCAAGCTCCAATCCGGGGCTAGCCATAGGACTGCCCCGGATTTGCAAGTGCAAATCCGGGCTACGCATTACGCATTTGTCAATGCGCAGCGCTCTTCTCCAGCGGCGTGACTTTCTCGTTGAGCCAATTGGCGATCACGGCCGCAATCTCCAAATTGTTCTTTTCGTGCATCAGGAAATGGCCGTTGCCGTGGATGCCAATGTCGGCCAAGCGGATGAAGTCGTGATCGACTCCCGCCTGCTTGAGGATGAGACTCGCGCAATGCGCGCTCGGCGCCTGGAACGAGGCCTCCGCGTTCATGATCAGGACCGGGATGTTGTTGAAATTGACGAGCTTGCGCGCGGGTTCTTTCTGCATCCAGCAGCGTACCAGGCCCGGGCCTTCCGGCTTTTCCTCCTGAACGATATCGAGCCCCTGAGGCGGTGCTGGCGGTGAATAGGTCAGCGGGGTACGCGTGAAGCCATAGGGTTTCTCCAGCCCGAGGTCTTTAAAATAATCGGGCGGGCCGACGAACTGGAGCTCATGGAACGGCGATGATGCCGCTTCGACCATCAGCAACCCCTTGACCAGATTGGGCCTTGCGTCGGCCATCAGCCACGCATAGGCGCCCGCTTGCGAATGCGGGAGCACGATGGCGGGTCCGATCTTGTCGAGAAGCGCTACTCCGGCGTCGCGATTGAGCGGTTCGCGCAGCTTGCGGTCCTTGAAATCCGGCAGCATCGAGGCCTGGAACTGATCGAACAGAGGGTCGCCGACGACGCCGGTCCCCGGCCATTGCGTATGGAGATGCGCCTGTGGAAACAGGTTGTAGCGCTCGTAGGCGACAAACTCCCGTTCGACGAATTTCGGCGCCTTGGGATTTTTCTCGCCATAGACACTCTCGACATATGGAGAGCGGCCGCGTCCGACCTGGTCCATGATGTAGACCGCATAACCATGAGCGAGGAAATATTGCGCCCAGCCGTCGCGTCCATCGATTGTGCCGGCGAAGCCCGCGCCAGAGGTGCAGCAGCCCTCGATCATGACGATCGGGAACGGGTGGGTGCGATTCTGCGGAATTTGAAACTCCGCATAGGCCTGCCCGGCGAACACCTGGCCCTGCGGAGTGTCCACGTATTTGCCGCCAACGAAGAAATAGCCCTGCTTGGCGATGAGAAGCGGACCGACGCCGTCGGCCTTAGCCGCATTCCCGGAGATGGCTGCAAACCACGCGGCCGCGCTAGCGTAGACGATAGAGTTACGTATTTTGCCCATGGCGTCCTCCCTGAATAAGCGTCGTTCGATCCTATCTCAGGAACGCGGCCAGCACATCGTCCAAGTAGCCCGGATTGCGCGATTGGAGGTTGCCGCAAATTTGAGCCAAATAGGTGCACATTCGCCCGTGAACTCAGAACTGCATCCGAGCCACACACGATGAATGAGCGCAAGAAATCAACGTTGAGCATCTCCCGCCGCGAGGTCCTGGGGCTGCCCATCGGCCTCATCGCCGGGATGCCGGCCTTTGCCGCGCCGCGGCAGGTGCAAGCTCGCGCGGAGCCTTTCGTGCAGTGGGTGGAGTCGTTTCGCGCGCAGGCGCGAGCGCGCGGCATATCCGATGCGACTTATACACGGGTGCTGAATGGACTCATGCCCGATACGGGGGTTTTGGAGCTCGACCGCGACCAGCCCGAATTCGAGGAACAACTCTGGCAGTATCTCAACCGCCGCGTTTCCGATTGGCGCATCGAGGCCGGGAGAGAGAAGGCAAAGGAATATGCCAGCCTCCTCTCGCGGATCGAACATGATTTTGGCGTCGGACCCTCGATCATGCTCGGGATCTGGGGCGTCGAATCCGCCTACGGCGATCCGGACGTTCAGAAAAATCACATGCGGCCGATTTTTCCCGCGCTGGCGGCGCTTGCCTGGGGCGAGCCACGCCGCCGCGCCTATTGGCAACAGGAGCTGCTCAACGCGCTCGTCATCGTCGAGCGCGGCTGGAGCACGCCTGAGGAAATGCGCGGCTCCTGGGCGGGGGCCATGGGCCACACCCAATGGATGCCGGAAGTGTGGCTCAATGTCGGCGTCGATTATGACGGCGACGGCCGCGTCAGTCCGTTCGGCCGTCCCGACGATGCGCTCGCCTCGACCGCCCGTTACCTCGTGGAGCGCGGCCGTTATCGCCGCGGCGAGCACTGGGGTTACGAAGTGCGCGTGCCGCAGAGCTTGCGGCGAACCGGCTCCTCACGCAGCTATGCGCAATGGCAGAAGGGCGGTGTCCTGCGCGCCGATGGCCGGCCGTTTCCGCAGGGCGCCGCCACGGCCAAGCTCTGGGTGCCGGTGCCGGGCGGGCCTGCTTTCCTGCTCGGACCGAATTTCTACGCGGTGCGCTCCTATAATCCGTCGATGAACTACACGCTTTCGATCGTTCATCTCGGCGATCGCGTGGTTGGCGGCAACCCGTTCGTGCAGAAATTTCCTGGCAGCGAACGCGCGCCCACGCTCGCCGAAGTCCAGGAAATCCAGCAGCGGCTTACGGCGCTCGGTTTCGATACCGGAGGCACCGACGGGCGCATCGGCAACGACACGATGCAGGCGGTGCAGAATTTTCAGCGCAAGATCGGCATGGAGCCCGCCGACGGCTACGCCGGCGTCACGCTTCTGGCGCGGTTGCGCGAGGCCGGGCGCTGACTTGCGGGCGGGTCACCGGCCCGTCAAAGTGGGCCGATGGCTGATCCCAAACCGTAAGGATTGTCTCGTGACGACTGCAAAGACCGCGTTCGCCGCCAAGGCTTCCCCCTTGCATGCGCCCCACCCTTCGCTGCGTGAACTCGACCGGCCCGTGAAGCTCCCCGGCGCCAATGCGCCGGGCTGGGGCAGCGATGTCGTCGCCGAAACGCTGCGCGCATTGAAAATTCCCTATATCGCGCTCAACCCGGGGGCGAGCTATCGCGGACTTCACGACTCGATCGTGAATTATCTCGGCAATGAAATGCCGCAGATGCTGCTGTGCTTGCATGAGGAGGTCGCCGTCGCGATTGCACAGGGCTATGCCAAAGTCACCGGCAAGGCCATGGCGGCCGCCGTGCATTCGAACGTCGGCCTGTTTCACGCCACAATGGCAATTTTCAACGCCTGGTGCGATCGCACACCGGTGATCATTCTCGGCGCGACCGGTCCTGTCGATGCGGCCAAGCGCCGGCCCTGGATCGACTGGATTCATACTGCCGCCGATCAGGGCGCGATCATCCGCAACTACACGAAATGGGACGATCAGCCGGCCTCGCCGGCCGCCGCCCGCGAATCGCTCATGCGCGCAGCCTGGATCGCCAACACCGCGCCGAAGGGGCCGGTCTACGTCAATCTCGACGCCGAGATGCAGGAAAACAAACTCAGCGAACACCTGCCGCCGGTTGACATCGCCCGCTACACGCCGGAGACCTCGACCGCTGCACCACCGGAGGCCCTCGCGGCAGCGGCAAGCCTGCTCCAATCGGCAAAGCAGCCGCTGTTGCTGATCGGCCGCGTCTCGCGCAGTCTGGAGCGATGGAACGAGCGCGTTGCGCTTGCCGAGGCGCTCGGAGCCAGGGTGATTACAGAGCTTAAACTCGGGGCCGCGTTTCCGACCGACCACCCCCTTCACGCCGGCCCTCCCGGAACAACTGCCTTGGGTCAGCAAGCGCAGGAGGCGTTACGTAATGCCGACGTGATCCTCAGCCTCGACTGGGTCGATCTCGCCGGCATCTTCAAGGGCGTATTCGGGGATGCGCAGCCGCAGGCGAAAGTCATCGTGGTGAGTAATGATTTCCGCATCCACAACGGCTGGAGCATGGATTACCAGGGGCTTCCGCCGGCTGACGTGCTCCTCCCGGTGACGCCTGATGAGGCCGTGCCGGATCTGCTCAAAGCGATCGGCGCCCCCGCTAAGCCCCGGCAAGGGCTGCCTGCCAAGCCGACTCAGGTTCCGGAATTGTCGAAGGACAAGCTCCTCGTCAACGATCTCGTGCGCGCGCTCAAGATCGCGGTCGGAGACCGCGACGTGACGCTCGCTCACATCTCGCTCTCATGGGACGGCGCGACATGGCCGTTCCGCCACCCGCTCGATTATGTCGGCTCCGAAGGCGGCGGCGGTGTCGGCGGCGGGCCGGGAAACGCAGTCGGTACCGCGCTGGCGCTCAAGGGCTCCGGGCGGCTGGTTGCTGCAGTCTGCGGCGATGGCGATTTCATGATGAGCAACACCGCGATCTGGACCGCGGCGCACTACAAAATTCCGGTCCTCATCGTGGTCGCCAACAATCGTTCCTTCTTCAACGATGAACTGCATCAGGAACGCGTGGCGCGGATCCGATTGCGGCCGGTCGAGAACCGCTGGATTGGTCAGCGCATTTCGGAGCCGGACATCGACATCGCGGCGCTCGCGCGCTCTCAAGGAGCACAAGGCTTCGGCCCGGTGACGAGAGCCGACGATCTGGTCACAACCCTTTCGAAGGCAGTCGCCGCAGTGGAAGCCGGTCACGTGGCGGTTGTGGATGTGCGGGTTGAGCCCGGCTATTCAGCGGTCACCACCGCCGCCATGCTGCGCGGAACCGAGAAGAAATAGCACCTGCGGAAATTCTCAACCCCTATTCCGAGGCGCGGTCTTCCCGCCATTGCTGAAACCGCCGAAACAGCGTTTCGCGCTCGGCAGGCGTCAGCGGCAACCTGCTGGCGCGCTCGGTGGACGCTGCCGGCACGGGGCTGGTCCGCTCGGCAGGGCGAGCTCGCTTTTTTGAATGGCCTGAATCGGCCGCTTGCGCGCGCGACTTCTTGGCTGCAGGGACGGGAGCGCCTGAAGCGGCGGCAACCGGCTTCTGATACCAACAATGCCGCTGCGTCGCGGCATCGACGTGATAGTGCCAACGGGTACCGGGTACAGCGGCGCCATCGGGCTGCGGCAAACACGTCTCCCCGAGCGCTCCGTGCCGATCCTGCCATTGGGCGAATTTCTGGAACTGCGCTTGCTCGCTGCTTGAAAAATTGGCGGGGGGTTCGTTGGCTTCGCTGCCCGCCAAAGACACGCGCGGAATGGCCGCCCAGAAGACAATGGCGAAACCTATGCCGATCGACCCGACTGATAAAGCCCTTGCTCGCATTCCATTACTCCTGAGTGAAATACGGGGCGTAACCCTTTGACCTTAACCCGACTTTTGAGTCGCGCTTCAATGGTCTACACACCTTAGACTGAGGCAAATTGATGCAGGTCGAACATCAACATGGTAGGGGGCGGGTTTAAAACTCGCTTCTAGAGCTGCACGTATCAAGCATGGAAATCCGTCACCACCATCGGCTGCCACTGGTCGCCGCGCGACTGTCGTGTGCTATGTGTGACAGCTAAGTCCGGCGAAGAAGAGCAACAAGCAAGGAGTCGATCATGGCGTTTTCGATGTCTAAGGCCTCCCTTCCGGCATTGGAGATCGGCCTCAATGCACTGTCGGGCATTCTCGACAAGGCCAAGGCGTTTGCGACGGCCAAGAAGATCGACGATTCCGTGCTGCTCAATACGCGGCTTGCGCCCGATATGTTTGCGTTCGTGCGCCAAGTGCAGGTTGCATCCGATTTGGCCAAGAACGGAGCAGCTCGACTGGCCGGCGTGGAGCCGCCGCGCTACGAGGACAACGAAACGACGATCGCTCAGCTCAAGGAGCGCCTGTCAAAGACCGTCGCCTTCATCAAAAGTCTCGACCCGAAGGCAATCGATTCGGCGGGCGACCGCCATATTACGTTTCCGCTCGGACCCGACCACAAAGGGGAGATGCGTGGCGATGACTACCTCAATCATTTTGTCCTGCCCAATGTATATTTCCATCTGACCGCTGCCTACGCGATCCTGCGGCACTGCGGCGTGGAGATCGGAAAGCAGGATTTCCTCGGCGCAATTCCGCTGAAGATGACGTGAGCACGGCATTGCTAACCGGCGCGACCCGTAGGGCGGGTTAGGCGCGCCTTTCGATTACCTATCGGCTTGCTCTATCTGTGGCGCGCCGTAACCCGCCGTCCCACTCCCATCGTCGGCGGGTTACGCGGCCCGCTCTTTGTGGAAAGCTCTTCGTCACAGTAGCTGGCGGGCCGCTAACCCGCCCTACGCAGCTGTCTGTCACTGTCCGGGCGAGCCGTTGAGCAATCCCGGCAAAAGGTGCTTCCAATATTTTGCGTCGCCTGAGGTGCCGTGCCCGCGCGTGGTGTCGGACGGCGGAATTTCATAATAGGCGGCGTTTTTCACCCGCTTTATTTCGCGCGCGGTGATGCCGAGTTCTGCCGGATTGCGCTCGTCGTCGCCGGCATTGATCGCCAGCACCCGCGCCTTGACCTTCTCCAGTCCGGGCGAGGGATCGTAGTTGCGCGCCGCGTTATAGGCGTAGATGTAATCGTTGGCATCGGCGCCAAAACCACGAGCGAGACGCTCCTCGACGACTTTGTCGGCCAGCGCCCGCGTCGGAGCGATCCTTTGCAGAGCTCGCGTGCCCCCGCTCGTCGCCAAGCTGAAAAACGTTGCAGCAAGCTTGAACGTCCGCGGCTGCTCGACATAATTTCCGTCATTGTAGCCGGGGTCGGCCTTGATCATCTCGATGAGCATCCGGCGCAGCATCCAATTCCGGCCGGACATGGCCACAGGCTGCGCGCCCATTGGAACCAGCGCATCCATGAAATTCGGATACATCTCGCCCCACATCCAGCCGTGCATTCCGCCCATCGATTGGCCGATGATCAGCTTTACGTGGCGAATGCCGAGGTGCTCGGTCAGCAACCGGTACTGGGCCACGACCTGATCCTCGTAGCTGTATTTTGGAAACTGCGTGCGCATTCCGTTTGAGGGTTTCGAAGATTTCCCGGCGCCGATCGAGTCCGGAAGCACGATGAAATACTTCTCAGCATCGAGTGCCTGACCGGGCCCATACAGTTCGCCGGCAAAGTTTTCGCCCAGCATCGTCTGGCTCGACCCGCTGGAGCCGTGGAGGACGAGCACCGGCTCGCCCCTGCTGGCGCCGACGGTCACGTAATGCAGCTTCAACTCGGGGAGGATTTCGCCGGTATGAAAGCGGAAATCCTTGATCACGAAGTCGCCCTGCTGCGGCTCGGCGGCGGCAAGCGGACTGCACAGGACCGCAACGATTGCGGCAACCACAAGCGGCAGCGCACGCGAGCTTACGATGAGGCGCATATCATCTCTCCCGTCGAGTTAGTCGGTTGTGATGCCCTTCTCGCGGATGACGCGTGCCCAGCGCTCGATCTCGCTTTTTACCAATGCGCCAAATTCCTCCGGCGTGGTTGGAGCGGCGGCGATGCCGCTTGCTTCCATCTTTGGCAGCACCTGCGAATCTTTCAGCGCGCCAGTGAAGGCAGCATTGAGCTTGGAGATGATGGGCTGCGGCGTGCGCGCCGGGGCGAGCAGCCCAGTCCAGTTTTCCGCCACCACGTCGGCGTAGCCCTGTTCCACCAGCGTCGGAATATTGGGCAGGAGCGGTGAGCGCTTTGCCGCGGTGCTGCCCATCACCCTCACCTTGCCGGCTCGGATGTGTTCGACCAACACCGCCGGGTCGATGATGATGCCGTTGACATGACTGCCAAGGAGATCGGAAAGCGCTGGGCCCGACCCACGATAGGGAATTTTGGTGAATCTTGCTCCCGACGCTGACTCGAACAGCTCAAGTCCGAGGTGCGAGATCGCGCCAACGCCGGTGATGCCGATCGTGATGGCCCCGGGTTTTGCCTTGGCGCGCGCGACAAGGTCCGCCGCCGTGTTGATCCCCAGCGACGGATCGAGCACCAGCACCGGCGATTGCACACCGAGCCGCATAATCGGCGCGAAATCCCGCATCGGATCGTAAGGCAGGTCCTTGCGCAGGCCTGGATTGATCGCGACCGCGCCGACCGTGCTCATGAAAAGCGAATAACCGTCGGGCTCCGCTTTGGCGATGGTTTCGGCCGCGATCGCGCCATTGGCAGCCGGCTTGTTCTCGATGACGACCGTCTGGCCTAGCCGGTCCCTCACCGCGCCGGCAAGCAGACGCGCCAAAACATCGGTATTGCCGCCAGGCGCGAACCCGACAACCATCCGGATTGGACGGGTGGGATAATCCTGCGCCCGCCCAGGCGCCGCGATTACCGCACAAGCGACCGCCATGCCGAACGCGGCGCAGCATCGAGCTAAACTCAACTGATCCTCCCTTTGCACAGCCGAGGCGCCGGTTTAGCCACCAGTCGGACCTGGGCATCCGATCCTGCCCCCGCCCTTTCGGTCCGCGGTGCGGGTTCGAATATGCTACCGCGCCGAAGCGCTCGGCTGCAATCCGGGGCCAGCCATTCACAAACGACGGTTGGCGACGAGGGTATCGTCGCCAGCCGCTCTTGATGGCCGTTATTCGTGCAGCCCCGGACTTCGCTTCGCTCAATCCGGTTACGGTTCACAGAGAGGCGTTCGATCGCTCGGCGCGCCCTGCTTCCGCGAAGCCAAACCATTTTTTGAGACGATCGCGATCGCGGGCGAGCTTATCCAGATATTTGTCGCGACAGCGCCTCGAGCAGAACGCAACATCGTACCAGCGGTGACGCGTCAGTCCGAATTTCCCGTTGCATTGAGCACAGCGCTTCATGAGTTGCCCCCGTACCCTGCGAGTGGGACTGCCGCGTTAACACGATTCGTCCCCCCCGTTCGAGAACCGGTGCGCAATTTCCCCAGCTTCAGCAGAAATGAGTGTTCGAACCAACGCGCAGGAACCGCAGCAACGGGGCACTAACCGAAGTGGATGCGCCCCGTTATGTTCGCGAAAGGGCTGGGCGGAGCCGTATTGCGAGCGGAATGGTCGCCAGCACGACGGCGGCTATCAACCCCATCATGACGAACACGCCCAGCGCATTGGCAAACAAACCATAGATAATCGGAGAAAGAGCACCGGCGCCGATGGTTCCCGTGTAGAAGACGCCGAAGCCGTGCTCGCGACGATCCGCGGGCACAAGTTCGGGAACGGTCCCATACAGAACCGAGGAGGTACCGTTAAGCGCAATGCCGATCAGCGGCAGCAGGACAAATGTCCCCGCGAGAGGCAGCGGCAGCAGGGCCAAAATGCCCGCAGCCGTTAAACCTTCCGTGACATAAACCGTATTGAGCACGCCAAGTCGCGCTCCGAGAAAGCCGCACACGAACTTGCCAGCCGCACCGCCTGCAAAGACAAGGGTGAGCGCGATGCCTATGCTTGCAACATCTCCGCCTTTGCTCCGCAGTACGAAGGGCAGGAAGGTGAGGAACGCCATCCGGGTCGCGCTGTCGATGATGCCGATTGCAAGCAGCAGGCCAAAGCCTCGCTTCACAGGCGAGGATGACGGTATTGGCCGCTCCCTTGCATGTTCAATGACTCGGTTAAGCGAACGCAATCGGATTGCGATCAGTGCCGCCGCCGCGAGCCCGATCAGGCCGATGATCGATACCGCCGGCCGCCAGGTCAGGAACATGACGAGGAACGCCATCGCGGCCGGGATACTCATCTTCCCGATGTCACCGGCAAAGTTGTAGATGCCCAGAGCAATTCGGGAGCCGGAGCCCTCGTAGGCCTGGGCCACGAGGCTCGAAGCGATCGGGTGCTGGGTGCTCAAGCCGAGCCCGGCCAGCCCCAGCGCGAGTCCGAGACTGACGAGGCCCCCGCTCGCTCCAGCCATGAGATAAGCAATGCCGACCAGAGCAGTCCCGGCAGCCAGAACCGCGCTTCCACCCACTCGTCGCGCGGACCAACTCGCAGGAACTTGCATCGCCGCCAGCGTTCCGGATGCAAGCGCGCGCAGGAAGCCGACGGATGCATAGTCGAGCCCAAACGCCGTCTGCCAGATCGGGAGCAGCACGTAGAGCAGATCGGTGAACCCGTCGTGCAGCGCGTGCGCGCCGCAAGCGACCGCGAGCACATCGCGGCTGCCGAGTTTGGACGCTGAGGGGCTCGTGTCGGCCGATATCATGCCAGACCATCGGCTCGAGGCGCGTGGCGCGGAGAATGACTCGTAATGCCGGCTTTTTGCATTCCGCCCGATGGTTTGTCCATCCGACTCCCCGCAAGCGGCGGAGCCAAGTCGACTCGCATCAGCTCCTGGTATCGAGCGCGACGTCCATTTATGCTCTGCGCCGAAGCGATGGCAAGTGACGCAAAAAATCCTCGATCTCCATTCATTCAAGAAGGAGCGCTGATGATGCGAAGGAGTATTTACCCGGTAGTTTGGATCGCGTTGTTTGCGACTTTCGCGCAGGGTCTGCCCACATGCGCGGCCGAGATCAAAATCATGGCGTCGCGGGCAATCTGGACCATTCTCCAGCAGGCGGGCCCGGATTTCGAGCGCGCGACCGGGCATAAGCTCAATGTCAGCGTCGACCTTGCGGCCGTCGTGGCCAAACGAGTGAATGACGGCGAGGCGTTCGACATTGCGGTTGCGGCTCCGGCGCAAATCGATGCACTCGTCAAATCCGGCAAGCTCGTCGCCGACACCCGAACCGACCTCACGCGTGCCGGAATTGGTATCGAAGTGCGCAAGGGCGCGCCCAAGCCCGACATCAGCACCGTCGAAGCCTTCAAGAAGGCGATGCTCGAGGCCAAGTCGATCGGTTATCTCAAGGCAGGCACCAGCGGCCTGATGGTCGCGGCGATGCTCAACCGCATCGGCTTGACCGAGGCGCTCAAGCCGAAGGTTGTGCTGCCCGACGACGATGTCGTTTCGGAGATGGTCGCCGACGGCAAGGTCGAGATCGGAATGGTCAATATCTCGCAAATCCTTACCTCGCCCGGCGTCGATCTTGTCGGACCGCTGCCGCCCGAACTCCAGTCCTACATTGTGTTTAGCGGCGGCGTGAGTGCGAACTCGAAAACTCCCGATGCCGCGAGAGAACTGATCAAGTTTCTCAAAGGACCCGCAGTCCCGGTGATCAAAGCCCAGGGGATGGAGCCAGGTTAGAAGCCACTAAGATGAAAGCGGCGATTTTAGTATGCCGCGAGCCGCGCCTTGGCTGCGCGCCCATTGGCTCAGGAGCCCAGAAAATAAATGATTTCATCGGCTGTTGGCACACGTACCGCCAGCCATCCACCGGGAGCGGTGCCAAGCGGGAGCCTTGGCAATGCGGGAGCGTCGATTCCAGTTCAGCGAAACACGAGCCCAGCTCCCACTCCCGTCCTTGCCATGGTCGCCGGGCGGTGTGCCGGATGTGCTGAATTCTGATCCGGTCATCCAGCACGCGGTAGAAAATCTTGAATGGATACCGCAGCAACGGCACGACACGCATGTCGGGCCGGCCTTTGACTTGCGGCGCACTCAGTGGAGCAATGCTAATCCGCCTGATGACGGCTCGGATGCGCGGGTCAAGCGCCTCTGCTACGCGATCGCCAAAGACCAGGCGAGTCTCGGTAGAAATTTTGTGAAGATCGGCGACCGCGCGGTTCGAGTATTCAACCTTCATGCGCGGCGAAAACTGTGGAACGCCGCCTCCACTTCTTCGTCGGAGGCTATCCCGCTCTGCTCCGCTTCATCCAGTGCGCGCAATTCCTCGGGCGTGGCCCGATATACGCCGGTGCGTCGCGCTTCGATCTCACGAGCCAATTCGGCAAGTTCGTCCTGATCCTCCTGCGGCCAAGTCTCGATTCTGCGCAAGATATCCGCTGTGGCTTGATTCATGGCCTCACGATACATCGCTGACTTGTCGTGCCGAGCATCTTATCGTTTGTCCGCTGCGGTTCACCGCGCAATTACGAATCGCCGTTGTCGTCGCCCTCTTCGGAGAGCCGCTCGACCGAGACCACGCGCTCGTCATCCGCGGTTGCAAAGACGATGACGCCCTGGGTCGAGCGCCCGGCAAGGCGGATGCCGTCGACCGGACAGCGTATGAGCTGGCCGCCGTCGGTGACCAGCATGATCTGATCGGTTTCCTCCACCGGGAACGAGGCGACCACGCTGCCGGTCTTGGCCGAAAGGGACATGGCAACGATGCCTTTGCCGCCGCGGCCGGTGGTTCGATACTCGTATGAGGACGACCGCTTGCCGAAGCCGTGCTCGGAGAGCGTGAGCACGAACTGCTCGGCGGCGGACATTTCCACATAGCGCGTCTCGCCGAGTTCGATTGCGCCGGTTGCCTCCTCGGCATCGGCCGCCGCCTCTTCTTCGCCGTTGCCGCCGCGGCGCACCGCGTTCGCCCGCTTGAGATAGGCGGCCCGTTCCTCGGCCGTTGCCTCGATATGACGGAGAATCGACAGTGAGATCAGTTGGTCGCCTTCGCTAAGCGAGATGCCGCGTACGCCCATCGAGGTCCGGCCCTGGAAGACGCGAACGTCCGCGACCGGGAAGCGAATACATTGGCCCTTGGCGCTGGTGAGCAGGACGTCGTCGCGCTCGGTGCAGATCTGCACATCGACGATTGCCTCCCCGTCGTCAAGCTTCATCGCGATAATGCCTGAAGGCCGCACATCGACAAAATCGGAGAGCTTGTTGCGCCGCACCGTGCCGCGGGTGGTGGCGAACATTACGTCGAGACTGCCCCAGGACTTTTCGTCTTCAGGCAGCGGCATGATGGTGGTGATGCGTTCGCCCTGTTCGATCGGAAGAATGTTGATCAGCGCCTTGCCGCGCGCCTGCGGCGCCGCCAGCGGCAATCGCCAGAGCTTCTCCTTGTAGACGCGGCCGCGCGAGGAGAAGAACAGCACGGGCGTATGCGTGCTCGCCACGAACAGGCGCGTGACGAAATCCTCGTCCCGCGTCTGCATTCCGGCACGGCCCTTGCCGCCGCGCCGTTGCGCCCGATAGGTGGAAAGCGGCACGCGCTTGACGTAGCCGAGGTGCGAGACGGTGACGACCATGTCCTCGCGCTGGATCAGGTCCTCGTCCTCCATCTCGCCTTCCTGATCGACGATGACCGTGCGACGTGGAGTAGCAAACTGCTTCTTCGCCTCGCTCAGCTCCTCCTTCACGATCGACAGGATGCGCGCACGCGAACCCAGGATGTCGAGGTAATCGGCAATCTCCGCTGCGAGCTTGTCGAGATCGGCCTTGATCTCATCGCGGCCAAGTGCGGTGAGCCGCTGCAGCCGCAAGTCAAGTATACCCTTCGCCTGTTCGGCGGAGAGCCGATACGTGAGTTGCTCGGAAACGCGATGCCGCGGATCGTCGATCAGAGTGATCATGCTCTCGACGTCGCGGGCCGGCCAATCGCGCGCCATCAAGGCCTCGCGCGCCTCGTTGGCATCGTGCGAGCTGCGGATCAGGCGAATCACCTCGTCGATATTGGCGACCGCAATGGCAAGCCCGACCAGAAGATGGGCGCGGTCGCGCGCCTTGCCGAGCAGATGCTTGGTACGCCGCGAGATGACTTCCTCGCGGAAGGCGAGGAACGAGCGCAGCAGATCCTTGAGATTCATCAGCTGCGGCCGGCCGCCTTCGAGGGCGACCATGTTGGCGCCGAAGCTCGATTGCAGCGGCGTATAGCGATAGAGCTGATTGAGCACGACTTCGGGCACGGCTTCGCGACGCAGCTCGATCACCACCCGATAGCCGTGGCGGTCGGATTCGTCGCGCAGATCGGCAATGCCGTCGATCTTCTTCTCGCGCGCCAGCTCGGCGATGCGCTCGACCATCGCCTTCTTGTTCACCTGATAGGGAATTTCAGTGACGATGATGGCCTCGCGCCCGCCGCGCAGCGTCTCCATGTCGACCTTGCCGCGCATCACGATAGACCCGCGGCCGAGCTGATAGGCGGCGCGAATGCCCTGGCGGCCGAGGATGATGCCGCCGGTCGGGAAATCCGGTCCGGGAATAATGGCGTTAAGTTCGTCGATGCCGAGCGCCGGGTCATCGATCAGCGCGATGCAGGCGTCGATCAGTTCGCCGAGATTATGCGGCGGGATATTGGTGGCCATGCCGACCGCAATGCCGCCGGCGCCGTTGACCAAAAGGTTCGGGAAGCGGGCCGGCAAAACCACCGGCTCGCGCTCGTTGCCGTCGTAATTGGGCTGGAAATCAACGGTGCCCTTGTCGATATCGTCGAGGAGCGCCATCGCCGGGCGGGCCAGGCGGCATTCCGTGTACCGCATGGCTGCCGGCGGATCGCCATCAACCGAGCCGTAATTGCCCTGCCCGTCGATCAAAGTAAGGCGCATGGAAAAGTCCTGCGCCATGCGCACCAGCGCATCGTAAATCGCAGCGTCGCCGTGCGGGTGGTATTTGCCCATGACGTCGCCGACCACGCGCGCCGATTTCACGTATTTCTTGTCAGGCGTGTGCCCGTTTTCATGCATCGAATAGAGGATACGCCGATGCACCGGCTTCAATCCGTCGCGCGCGTCAGGAAGTGCGCGCGCCACGATCACGCTCATCGCGTAATCGAGATAGCTGCGTTTCATCTCTTCCGTGATCGAGACGGGGCGGATATCGCTTGGACCGCCCTGCGGCGGCTGCTGGTTGTTGTCCTCTGGCAAAGATCGGTTCCCCGGGTGGATTGAGCTTTCCCTGCTTAGCTGATTCAATTGGGCGGCGCCATTGCCGAAGGCTCTGCGGCGATACCCGTTTTTAGATGGGGATTCAAAGGCTTACAGTCAAGCTGGAGTGTCCGTCATGCACCGATTTATGCTCGTTCTCCTGCTCCTGTGCCTGGCAACGGCTGCACGAGGCGAATTCAATGTCGTGGACGCGAGCATCGCCGACATGCAGCGGGCAATGGCGCGCGGAGAGGTGACCTCGCGCGAACTGGTTCGACAGTACCTCGTGCGCATCGGTCTCTACGAGAAGAAGCTCAATGGCGTGATCGCGGTCAATCCGAACGTGCTGCGCGAGGCGGAGGAACGCGATCGCGAGCGTGCCCAAGGAATACTGCGCGGTCCGCTGCACGGCATTCCGATCGCCTTGAAGGACAACATCCAGACGACCGACATGCCGACGACGGGCGGCGCGCTCGCCTTCGAAGCTTTTGTGCCCCCCTACGAGGCGACGCTGGTGAAAAATCTGCGCGACGCCGGCGCTGTCATCATCGCCAAGACCGGGATGACCGAACTTGCCAATTGGGTCGCAGGAGCGCCGACGCCAATGCCGTCGGGCTACAACGCGATCACGGGATTCGGCTTCAATCCCTATGATCCGCGGCGCGATCCGCGCTATGCGCCTTTCGATGGGCGCCCGGTGCTGCCGCCGGGTGGATCGAGTTCCGGCATCGGCACCGCAGCCAATTTCTGGGCGGCAAATATCGGGACGGAAACTTCGGGCTCGCTGCTCAGCCCGGCCAACATGACGATGCTCGTGACGATCAAACCCACAGTGGGCCGGATCAGCCGCCATGGCATCATTCCGATTACCGCCGACCAGGACACCGCCGGCCCGATGACACGCACCGTTGCCGATGCCGCCATTCTGCTCGGCGTCTTGGAGAGCGCGCAGCCGGATCCGCAGGATCCGCTCAAGCCATGCACGGCGCCGGCTAACCGCGACTACACGGCTTTTCTCAACTCCGATGCGCTCAGGGGCGCGCGCATCGGCATTCCGCGCGCGTTCTTCTATGAAGCGGTGACTCCACCGGGCTCCGAATTTGCCCAAGGTGGGCTCAGCGCAGCGAAGGCCGAAGCGATGGCCGAGGCCATCGCATTGCTCCAGAAAAGGGGTGCTGTCATTGTCGATCCTGCCGACATTCCGAGCGTCATCGACGACGACTTGAGCGGCAATTTCCTGCGCTGGGAGGTGTGCCGCGGCACCGACGGTGCGAAAGGCCGCGATGCGGGTTGCTCGATAGTCCTCAAGTATGGAATGAAGCGCGATTTCAACAAATGGCTCGCAAGTCTCGGCCCTGACGCGCCGGTGAAATCACTCACCGAACTTCGGCTGTGGAACCTGGCGCACGCAAGGGCCGGCGCTCTCAGATACGGACAGTCGGAACTCGATATTTCCGATGAGATGGATGTGGAAGGAGATCGCGCCCGCTATGAGATCGACCGCGCCAAGGACATCGCACTCTCGGCAACGCATGGCATCGACGAGATCATGATGAAAGAAAAGCTCGATGCGTTGCTGTTTCCGGGCGTGTCCGGCGCGGCGCTATCGGCGAGAGCGGGTTATCCCACGGTCATGGTGCCGTTCGCTCTCATTCCAAACGCATCCTTCCCGCCACTCCCCGAGGATTTCGATGCAAAACCTTCGCCGTTCGGGGTGAGCTTTTCCGGGACCGCCTGCAGCGAGCCGCGGCTGATCGCGCTCGCCTACGCGTTCGAGCAGGCAACCAGACGGCGCGTCCCGCCCGCTGCGGTGCCGTAAACTGCCCCTGAGCGGAGGTGACGCTGCGGCACGATCGTGCCAATGCGATGGGGCGCTGTTGTTCCTCAAAGGCGCAGAAGCAGGCCGGTTGGGATGCCCGTCGGATATTTCATCTCGGCGCTGGTGACGCTGATCGTCGTCGTCGATCCGGTCGGCTTGGTGCCCACGTTCCTGGCGCTGACCCACGGTGTGCCGGAGAAGGAACGGCGCGGCATCGTCTTGCGGGCCTGTTTCATCGCCGGCGCCATTCTCGCGGGCACGGCACTCGTGGGCGACTGGCTGTTACGCTCGCTGAGCATTACGATTCCGGCATTCCGGATTGCCGGCGGGTTGCTGCTATTTTCGGTCGCCTACGAAATGGTGCTCGGCGTGCGCATCGGCCGCCAGTCAAGGCAGGCCGAGGAGGCGGTTGAAGAACGCGTCAGCGATGTCGCAGCCTTCCCGCTCGCGATTCCACTGATGGCGGGACCCGGCGCGATCACCGCGACCTTGCTGCTGGCCGGCCAAGCCGGCGCTCAGCCGCTTCGTCTTGGCGTTCTGCTCGCGACGGTTATTATCGCCGTGGCAGCATGTCTTGCGGCTTTTCTCGTCGCCAGCCGCATCGACCGCCTGCTCGGCACCACCGGCAACGTGGTGCTGTCGCGGCTTCTCGGCGTGCTGCTTGCCGCGCTGGCGGTGCAATTCATTATTGACGGCGTGCGTGTGGTGATGCGGAGCTGAGACGCGCGCGCGTGGTGCGGCGCTGATCCGGGACCGCCTCGACCGTCATGGTGAGGTGCGCGCGCCGTCCGTCGAGGCTCGCTTCGATCGCGCCTCAAGATGACGGCGCGCGCCTCGAACCATGGCGGTCCCGCGTCTGCGGCGCAGCGCGGCTCAGATTCCATGCTCAATCGCAAGGACTTCGGCCGCACTGCGCTGCGCGCGGGACACACCAATCAGCACCTATGGCCCTCCAGGGGGTGGGAGCGTGCTGCACGCGACTCGCTACTCCTGGTTACCGCTAGCTGCCCGGCGTCGCAGAATCAGAACGGGATGTCGTCGTTCATGTCGCCCTTGCCGCCGGCCATTGCCGGAACCGGCTGCCGGCGCGGAGCCGGGCCGGCAGCCCCGAAGTCGCTGTTGCTGCCGGCCTCATCGGCGTAATCGCTACCACCGCCGGCACCCTTACTGTCGAGCATGGTGAGCTGGCCGTTGAAACCCTGCAGCACGACCTCGGTTGAGTATCGCTCGGCTCCCTGCTGATCCGTCCATTTGCGGGTCTGTAGCGAGCCTTCGAGATAAACCTTCGAACCTTTCTTCAGGTACTGCTCGACGATGCGGCAGAGTCCCTCGTTGAAAATCACCACCCGATGCCACTCGGTCTTCTCGCGCCGCTCGCCGGTATTCTTGTCCCGCCAGGTTTCCGATGTGGCGACGCTCAGATTAGCGACCGGCCGGCCGTCCTGCAGACGCCTGATTTCCGGATCCTTGCCGAGATTTCCCACCAGAATGACCTTGTTCACGCTGCCCGCCATGACCTGCTCCAATTCTTCGCTGTCACATTCTTCGCTGTTCGGAATCGCGCTCTTCTTGTGGCTCCCAGAATCACCCTTTTTGCGTCAGCCTAGACTCCTGCCTTGCCGATCGCTTGCGACATATGGGGGCTGCCCTCCCTATCCACAGCAGTCCAGGCACTCTCAACACTTGTTCTCTGTTTGTTCTAGCACGCCTTTCGGGCCTTTGCAATAGCAGTAACCCCAATCCCCGGTTATGATTGCTGCGTTGGCATTCGATTCCTTGGTAAGGAAAACTGCCATGCTGAAGGGCTTCAGGAACTTCCTAATGCGGGGCGATGTCATCGTCGTCGCCGTCGGACTGGTTGTAGCTTTGGCGTTCAGCAACCTTGTCAAGGCATTCACCGACAATATCATCAACCCGCTGATCGCGTCGGCCCAGGGAGGCGTTAAAGGGCCCGGGCTGGGTTGGCAGTTGGTCAGCGGTGGCGGGGATAGCACCTATCTCAACCTCGGCGCATTCATCTCCGCGATCATTTACTTCGTTATCTTTATGACGGTGGTGTATTTCCTGATCGTCGTGCCATACAAGTTTGTGATGGCGCGACGGGGGAGGATAGTATTCGGCGACCCCCCTCCCACCAAGACCTGTCCGGCGTGTCTGTCCGATGATCTGAACCCCGCCGCGACCAAGTGCAAGCACTGCGGCTCGGACCTCAGCCGACTCGCTGCCTGACCGAGGCACGCTGACAATTACAAGCCGCCCTCCAGGAAGAGGAGAATGCGCGGCGCCGCGATCGCGCCATAGCTCGTGGGCTCGTTCTCGAATGGATCGGAGGCGAAGAAATGCCCCGCCCCGGGGATAACAATCCGGCGCGCATAGATCCTCGCTTCGTTGAGAGCAGTCCAAAAAGCCTGCGCCTGCGCCGGATCGACAATATCGTCTGTGGTGCCGTTCACCAGCAGAAAGCGCGCGCGGTTACGGTCGACCGTCGCATAGCTGATGGGTGACGAGTCGAAATAGATGCGGCGGTTCTCCATTGGCGAAAAACCGAGAAATTTCTCGGTGATCTGGTCGCGCGGACGGGCGATCTGGTCGTGCTGCCATTGCGCCAGCATGTCGTAGACCCCGTAAAACGAGATAATGGTCTTCACCTGCGCGGGGGTCGCGGCATAAGGATCGTCGCGATACTTGGAACTGAACTGGTCCCCCGCGAGCCCGACGAGCGAAACCAGATGTCCTCCGGCGGAATCACCGAATAAGCCGATGCGGTCAGGATCGATTCCGAGATCGGCCGCCTTGGCGCGCGCGAACTGGATCGCCGCTTTCACGTCATAGACGGCACGGGGATAAATCCCGGGCTTTCCCAGCCGGTAGTTGATTGCGAACAGCCCATAGCCATTCTTGGCCAGAAACGATCCCCAATGTTTGTAGGCAGCGGGGCTGCCGTTCTGCCACCCTCCGCCGTGGACGGCGATGATGAGCGGCGCCTTGGCTACGCCCTTCGGCAGATAAAGGTCGCCGGTGAGCTTGGTCCCGTCATGGTCCGCATATTCGATGGCGCTGCGGGTAGCGACCTCGTTCTGGGCCTTGGCGGCATCGAGCGTCAAAGCCGCCAGGACTGCCGCAAGGGCGAAGGCAAGCCACAATTTCATGGAATTCCTCCCGTTCTGTTGTCGCGACTGTCGTAGGGCGGGTTAGGCTCAATGCGTCATAAGAGGTTCCGTAGGGTGGGCAAAGGCGCGGTCCACACGCGCGCGCCTCGCCACACGTAGAAGAACGCGCCGTGCCCACGCGGACGCCAGCACGTGGGCATCAAGGGCGTTTACGCCCGTCTTGTCGACGGGCTATGGCACCCGCTCAAGCGCGTTGCGCCTTTGCCCACCCTACGGAGTTTCCGCGGGGTATCCTAGCGGGGACCGCGAGAGTTGTCCCCAGGGGTGTTGAGACCCGGCCGCATCGGTTGTCTTTCGGCTGGCGAAATGGTCCTGTTCTTCCTACGTTCCAAAAGTCGATGTCGATCGCGGCTCGCGCATTCCCACGACATCCAAGCATCGGTAGCAGATGAAAGATCAATCCGAACAGTCACGCGCCGCCCGCCATTCGGATCGCCGCGTGATTGCGATCCGCGGCGCGCGCGAGCACAACCTCAAGGACATCGATGTCGAGATCCCGCGCGACCAGCTGGTCGTGTTCACCGGGCTCTCTGGCTCGGGGAAATCATCGCTCGCCTTCGATACGATCTACGCGGAGGGGCAGCGTCGCTACGTGGAGTCGCTTTCCGCCTATGCCCGGCAATTTCTGGAGATGATGCAGAAACCGGACGTCGATCAGATCGACGGGCTCTCGCCGGCAATATCGATCGAGCAGAAGACGACGTCGCGCAACCCGCGCTCGACCGTGGCCACCGTCACCGAAATCTACGATTACATGCGCCTTCTCTGGGCACGCATCGGCGTGCCCTACTCGCCCGCGACCGGGCTGCCGATCGAAAGTCAGACCGTCTCGCAGATGGTCGATCGCGTGCTCGCTCTGCCCGAAGGCACGCGCCTCTATCTGCTCGCTCCGGTCGTGCGCGGGCGCAAAGGCGAGTACCGCAAGGAACTCGCCGAGTTCATGAAAAAGGGCTACCAGCGGGTCAAGATCGACGGACGATTCTACGAGATCGCCGAAGCGCCGGCGCTCGACAAGAAATTCAATCACGACGTCGACGTGGTCGTCGACCGCATCGTCGTGCGCCCCGACATTGCGACCCGACTGGCCGATTCGCTCGAACAGGCGCTCAAGCTCGCGGATGGACTGGCCGTGGTGGAGTTCGCAGATACGCCGGGGTCACCTCCCCCTGCCCCGGACCGCACCCCTCACCCCGACCCCCGGGTCGAGCCCGGGGCAGGCTCTCTCCCCGCTAGCGGGGAGAGGGAGAAGGCAAAGAAGGTCGCCAAAATTCACGACCAAAGCGGGCCGCAGCGGATCGTCTTCTCGGAGAAATTTGCCTGCCCGGTTTCGGGCTTCACCATTCCCGAAATCGAGCCCCGGCTGTTCTCGTTCAACAATCCATTCGGCGCCTGCCCGAAATGCGGCGGGCTCGGCGTCGAGCAGCACATCGACCCCGATCTCGTCATTCCCGACAAGGAACAGACCTTGCGCAAGGGCGCGATTGCGCCGTGGGCGCGTTCGTCTTCGCCCTATTACATCCAGACTCTCACCGCGCTTGCCAAGCACTATCGCTTTTCGCTCGATAGTCGATGGAAGGACCTGCCGAAACGCATACAAGAAGTCATTCTGCGCGGTTCTGGCGAAGAGCCGATCAAATTCACC
>DATBHB010000093.1:0-62259 GCA_036557705.1 Xanthobacteraceae bacterium | reverse complement strand
GCGCGCTTGCGCGCCGTGCCCACGCGTCCGAGGCGCTGATGTCCCACTATCGGCGTGCCAGCATCGAAGGCGGACTATACTTTTTCACGGTCACGCTCGCCGACCGGTCAAGCGATCTGTTGGTGCGATACATTGATCGTCTGCGCCGCATCTACCGCATGATCCAACAACGCCAGCCGTTTGAAACGATCGCAATTTGCGTACTGCCGGACATTTGGATTGGCCGTACAGCAGCTTCAAACATTACGTCGCGCGCGGAGATTTGCCGCCCGACTGGGGCGGCGATGTCGGTGAGCTCGCCGGCAGCTTTGGAGAGTGATCGAACGCGTGGGCACGGCGCGCAAGCGCGCCTTTGCCCACCCTACAGATGTCAGCTTGTGGCACTGCCCTGACGTCCCCAGCCCTGATGATACTTGTACACAGGAGACATCATGACTGCATTCAACGCCGTGCGCTTTCGCGTGAAGTCTGGGCGCGAGCAGCAGTTCCTCGACGCTCACAGAAAGGTCGAGGCCGACTGGCCCGGCCTCAGACATGTCAACATCATAAAAACCGGCGAGCGCACGTATTGCATCATTGCCGAATGGTCGGACATGGATGCGCTCGCCGCGGCACGACCGAAGATGATCCAAACTCTCGATTCATTCCGGGATACTCTCGAAGATCTTGGCGGCGGCCTTGGCGTAACCGATCCCGTTTCCGGTCCGGTTGTCTTAGCGCTGAAATGATGCCGGGCTTCACAGTTAGTACGCGCACCAGCCGCCGGTTCACCGCACCCGCGACCGGATACCGGCCGCTGTGATTGCCGCCAGCAGAATGGATTCGCCGGCGAACACGAGGTCGCCGAGTGTGGCGGGCCGGTGCAGACGTGTTGAGGGAAGGAGGACGGGACGCACAGGCGGCACGTGAACGAAGGCGACGAGGCGCGGCCTGCATGGCCCCTCTGCGATTCGGCTCGCGCGCCAGCAAAGATAATTACAGAGGTAGTCGCCGGCATCGTGTGAAACCGCCGCGGCGATGCCGGCGGCACGCGCGGCGGCGAGCAACGGCGCCACGGGCGAACGCAGTCGAAGCAGACTCGGCCCGTTGGGCTCGATCACGCTTTCAGTCGGCAGATAGCCGATGGCGTCCTCGATCCGGCGCGAGCGCGCGTTACGCGCGAAAGTCTCGATGCGCAGGTGCCGCGTGCTGCCGGCAACCCCAAACATCAGAATTACGGCCGGGTTTTCTTGGGCGAGAAGCGTGGGCAGTTCGCGGTCGACCGCGGCGTAGCTCGTCGAGAAAACATGGGCGACAACTCGCACACCGGGAAGCCTCGCGCCACGCCGGCTCGCAAGCAGAGTCACCAACGATGCTGTGGGATTGAATGGCGCGCCGGGAAAGGGCCCGAAACCGGTGAGCAGGACTTTGAGCATGGTTCAAAGGTCAAGCGCTGCTGCAATCTCTTCCACCGCGAGCGATGGGGATAATTGGCCGTCGGCGACCGCAGCTTCGATGCGCGCGAGCATCGATATCAGCCGGGGATCGGATTTCACCCGCGTGAGGAGGCGCGCTTCGAGCATCGACCACATCCATTTCACCTGCTGCCGCCGGCGGCGCGCCACATCCTCGCCTGTTGCCTGCATGTGTTGCCGGTGCTTACGGATCCTCTGCCATAATTCCGCGATGCCGGTTCCGGTCAGGGCGGAGTAAGTAATGACCGGCGGTGTCCAATCCGGCGAGCGCGGTCCGACGATGTGCAGCGCGGCGCTATATGCCGCCGCGGTCGCCCGAGCCCGCGCGATGTTATTGCCATCGGCCTTGTTGATCGCCAGCATATCGGCAAGCTCGATCATGCCTTTCTTGAGGCCCTGGAGTTCATCGCCGGCGCCCGGGGAGATGAGAACAAGAAAGAAGTCGGTCATGTCGGCGACCTCGGTATCCGACTGGCCGGTCCCGATAGTCTCGACGAGAGCAATGTCATAGCCCGCCGCTTCGCAAAGCAGCAGACACTCGCGCGTGTTTTCCGCAACGCCCCCGCGTGCGCCGGCAGCCGGAGACGGGCGGATGAAGGCATTAGGGTCGGCGGCAAGTCGCGGCATTCGCGTCTTGTCGGCGAGGATCGAGCCCCCGCTCGTCGCGGAGGAGGGATCGACAGCGAGAACGGCCACCTTGTGTCCCCGGCCCGTGAGGAAAACGCCCAGCGTTTCGATCGTGGTCGATTTGCCGACGCCGGGTGCTCCGGTGATTCCGATCCGCCAGGCCCCTCCGGTCTGCGGCAGCAGTTGCTGCACCAGGCGCCGGGCTGTCGCCCGATCGTCAGCGCGCGCGCTTTCGACGAGCGTGATGGAGCGCGCAAGCGCGGCGCGGTCTCCAGAGCGGATCCCGCTGGCAAGGCGGCCGATGTCGAACCGTCCCGCGTTCACAGAAATGTGCTCCGGCCGCTCATTCGCCACATTGCGGGAATGGCGGCACAAGCCAATTGGGGCGATTTATCGGCCTGCGCATGTGAAAATAGCTGAGCAAGCACAAGAGCATGAAGGGAAGTAGTGCGGATTTCCCCAATGCTGCCCGAAGGCTTTGAACTTTGCGGGTGCACGTTGCGACTAACGACTGTATCATGGGGCCACTGGGTGGAGGGGGGCGCATCATGCATCGCAATGCATTCGCGGCGACTGCCATTATCGTGTTTATCTCGGGGTGCTTCTGGGCAAATTCGGCGGCGGCGGCGGACCTGATCTGGCAGGTCGAGAATCCGTTCCGATTTTTCAAGAGTACGCGCTCGTTCGCGCTGCACGAGGCCGCTTTCCATGCCGTGCGCGGCAACGGTCCGTTGCCGGCCGACGTGATCTGGCGGGTCGAGCGCAAGCTCAACGATCCCGACTGCAAGGATGCTTCGACTCCCGACAAATGCGCCGACACTGCCGGCCCGCATTATCAGCAGAGCCGGCTCGGCTGGGCGGCGCAGACGCTCAACGACAACTGCTATGACGTCAACGGAATCCCGCATCGCTATCTGCCGGTTTGCGAGCGGCGGTTTTCATGGGGCGCGGCGAAAGAGGATTACATCCTGCCCGATGCGCATACGGTGAACATTCAAATTGCACCGGCGCAGCTCGCCGGTGTTACCGGCCAATGTGTTTGGACCTGGCAGCCGCGACGGAGCGGGAAGACCGAGACCAGGAAGCTTGCCTGCAAGGATAGGCTCACCATCGCGCGCGTGCCTTATTCGCTCGACAAGGCGCAGTCCGGTGTTTCGGTTTCGGTAACGCTTCCCGACGGCCGTCAGCTTGTGGAGCACGATGTCGTCGTCGAGGACCTGCTTGTCGTGGCGCTCGGCGACTCTTTCGCGTCGGGCGAGAGCAATCCCGACCGGCCGGTTCAGTTCAGTCCCGCACGCGAGATGGTTTACGATCCCAAGCTTGTTCGCGACGAAGTCGCTGCTGCCGAACCGCAAAAAGAGCAAGCCGGGCCGGGCTTCGGGCTTGCTTCGAATGACGATCAGGTCAATCCCAAGGTCCTGCCGCGTCGCCTGCTCGAAGACGAGCTTAACGATCGGTTCTATCGTCTCGGTTCGAGGGAGTTTCAAAACGCCTTCAACAAGGCTTCTGCGCAGTGGCTCAGCCGGGATTGCCACCGGTCGCAATACGGCTATCCGTTCCGGGTCGGGATCGAGCTGGCGCTGGAGAACCGCCATCGCTCGATCAGTTTCGCAAGCCTTACCTGCTCGGGCGCCGAGATTGCCAACGGCCTCTTCCTCGATATGGATGCCCGCGAAGGCTTCAGCGACCCCGCGGCAGCCAAAGTCCGCGCTCAGCTCGATCAACTTGCCGATCTTATCTGCCGCGGCGGCACCAGCGCGCGTACCCAGGGAGTGACCTACACTCTGCCGGTGTATTCGACCGGCGGGAAGTCGATCAGCACACAGCGGGTGACCAAGCAGTGGTGTCCGCCGCAGCAGCGCAAGCGACCGATCGACGTCGTGCTGATGTCGATCGGCGGCAACGACGTGGGTTTCAGCGGCCTCATCTCTTACGCGATGACGGACAGCGCGGCCGATTTCGCTCCGATTGCCGTTGCGGTAGGCAGCTCGATCCGCTTTGGCCCCGAGGTTTCGCGTGTCTACATGAACGTGCTCGACCAGCGCATGAAGGCGCTCAAGGACGCCCTGCACGACGGTTTCGGCGTTCCGCCCTCGCGTGTTCTGCAGTCTTCGTATGAGCCGATCCAGTTCGACGAGACCGGAGCTCTATGCGGCGCGCAGCCTACCCTGGGTCTCGACGTGCATCCCGGCCTCAAGCTCAATAAGCAGCGCCTGCAGGAGACCGCCGATTTCCTGCATGATTTCCTCGGCAGGCTCGAATGCATCGCCAGCACCAAGGGCAGGACCTGTCCTGCGCTGGCGACCGGCAGCGGCACCGGTTTTACGCTGGTCACCGATCACATTCCGGAATTCACCAAGCGCGGAATGTGTGCGCGCGATCCCAAGCGCGCGCTCATCGACGGCATCCAGATGCGTGTGCCGCGCAAGACCCCGACCGGCGACGAATGGAAGCCCTATTCGCCGTACGGAACGCTCACATACGCCCATCGCTGGCGGCTGTTCCGCACTCCCAACGACGCGTTCCTCGCGGCCAATACGCACAACGAGACGCTGGGGCTGTTCGACATCCTCCAGCCGGTCTGGGCCGGGCTCTACAGCGGCGCCATCCATCCGACCGCCGAGGCGCATGCGATCGTCGCCGATCACATGGTCAAGCACGTGCGCGAGATCGTCGATAAGCACGAGGTAGCGGAGAACGCGGCGAAATAGCCTCTCGATTTATTATCCAAAACGGCTCATGCCCCGCGATCGCGGGGCATGAGCATTTATGCTATCTTGATGTGCGCAAAACTGGTGCCGCCATGAACATTGCAGTTGTCCATCCAGCTCCGGACCTTCCGCCTCGCCGGGCGTTCAACGTCCAGGATATTCGGCGCATGATCGACGCTGGGGTCCTCAGCGAAGATGAGAAGATCGAGCTCGTCGAGGGGGAAATTGTCGTGATGGCGGCGAAAGGTTACGCGCACGAAATCATCAAGACGGCTCTCGTGACAGCGTTCATCCAGGCGGCGCCGGCCGATGTTACTATCGGTGTCGAAATGACGACCCAATTCTCGTCAGAAAGCTTGCTCGAGCCGGATATTGCCGTAAGCGCGACCAGCAAGTTGTTGAAGTCCGATGCTAACTTTGTATCTGTCGAGCACGGCGGCTGCTCGCTTGCACTCGAAGTCGCCGGATCGAGCCTGCGGTACGATAAGGCCGAAAGGCGCTCCAGTATGCGCGCTTCGGCGTTCAGGAGTTTTGGGTCGTCGATGCGAATGAGCGCGTCACCTGGATCCACACCGGCCCTTCTGGGGACAACTGGTCGTCTATTGTCAAGCACAATCCGAGCGAGACGCTGACGACGCCGGTTTTGCCGCGCTTGACGATCCGGCTCAGCGACGTCTGATTTCCTCCTCATCCTGAGGAGCATCGATAGTCGGCACTTGCCGACTATCGATGCGTCTCGAAGGATGAGCCGCTATCACGGGCCGCTCTCATGGTTCAGACGCGCGCGCTTGCCATGGAGCGAGCAAATTTTGCAGGGGCCCGCGCTCCTCACCATGAGGGACGGAGCACTGCTATTCCGCCGCGTCCCGGTGTCCCAGCCGCCGGTTCAGGGTTTGCAGCAAATCCACAGCGGCCTTGGCGATCACCGTGCCCGGCGGGAATATCGCCTCGGCGCCGGCCCGCTTGAGTGCCTCGTAATCCTGCGGCGGAATAACGCCGCCGACCACGATCATGATGTCGGGGCGGCCCTGTCTCGCCAGTTCTGCATTGATTTCGGGAACCAGCGTCAAATGCGCGCCGGCGAGCGAGGAGATGCCGACGATATGGACGTCGTTCTCGACCGCCTGTCGTGCCGCCTCGGCGGGCGTGGCAAACAACGGGCCGATGTCCACATCGAAACCAAGGTCGGCGAATGCCGAGGCGATCACTTTCTGCCCGCGGTCGTGGCCGTCCTGGCCGATCTTGGCGACCAGGATGCGCGGCCGGCGGCCGTCATCGTGCTTGAACCGCGCCGTCAGCTTGCGTGCTCGCTCCATCGCTTCCGACACGCCGGCCTCCCGTCCGTAGACGCCGGTGATTGCCCGCGCCTCCGCCCGGTGGCGTCCGAACACCTTCTCCAGAGCGAATGAAATTTCGCCGACAGTCGCCTTGGCGCGTGCTCCCTCGATCGCGAGCGCAAGCAGATTGCGGTTGCCGCCCGCGGCGCCGCGCGTGAGCGCTGCAAGAGCTTGCTCGACTGCCTTGCCGTCACGCTCATGCTTGAGCTGCGCGAGTTTTTCGATCTGCGATTGGCGTACTGCCGCGTTATCAACCTTGAGCAGGCTGATCGGCATTTCCTGAGCAGCACGATGCACGTTCACGCCGATGACCGGTTGGCGACCTTGGTCGATGCGTGCCTGCGTGCCCGCGGCCGCTTCCTCGATGCGCTGCTTCGGCAGCCCGGCCTCGATCGCGCGCGCCATGCCGCCGATGTCTTCGACTTCCCGGATGTGGCCAAAAGCACGTTTCGCAAGCTCGTAGGTGAGGCGCTCGACATAAAACGAACCGCCCCAGGGATCGATAATTCGCATCGTGCCGGACTCGCGCTGGAGCACGATCTGAGTATTGCGTGCAATTCGCGCCGACTGATCGCTCGGCAGCGCCAGCGCCTCGTCGAGGGCGTTGGTGTGAAGCGATTGCGTGCCGCCCTGCGTTGCCGCCATGGCCTCGACGCAGGTGCGCACGACATTGTTGAACACGTCGGTCGAAGCGAGCGACCATCCGGAAGTCTGCGTGTGGGCGCGTAGCGCGAGCGACCGTTCCGATTTCGGTTCGAACGCCTTGACGAGCTTTGCCCACAGCATGCGCGCGGCGCGCTGCTTGGCCACTTCCATGAAGAAATTCATTCCCGCGTTCCAGAAGAACGAAAGGCGCGGCGCAAACCTATCGACCGCGAGCCCGGCGACGATTCCGGCGCGTATATATTCGACGCCGTCGGCGAGCGTATAGGCGAGTTCGAGATCGACCGTCGCCCCGGCCTCCTGCATGTGATAGCCGGAGACGGAGATCGAATTGAACTTCGGCATATGCTCGGCCGTGAAAGCAAAGATATCGGAGATGATCTTCAGCGACGGCCCTGGCGGATAGATGTAGGTGTTGCGGACCATGAATTCTTTGAGGATGTCGTTCTGGATGGTGCCGGTAAGCTTCTCCGGCGGCACGCCCTGTTCCTCGGCAGCGACGATATAGAGCGCCAGCACCGGCAGCACCGCGCCGTTCATCGTCATCGACACCGAAATGCGGTCGAGCGGGATCCCCGAAAACAGTGCGCGCATGTCGTAAATCGAATCGATTGCGACGCCGGCCATGCCGACGTCTCCGACAACGCGGGGATGATCGGAGTCGTAGCCGCGATGAGTAGCGAGATCGAAGGCGACCGAGAGGCCTTTCTGGCCGGCGGCGAGGTTGCGGCGGTAGAAGGCATTGGAATCCTCCGCCGTCGAGAAGCCGGCATATTGGCGGATCGTCCACGGCCGCGTGACGTACATGGTCGGGTAGGGGCCGCGCAGGAACGGCGGAATCCCGGGCCAAGTTTCAAGGAAATCGAGGCCGATCAGATCGTCCGGCTCATAGGCGGATTTAATCGGGATGCCCTCAGGCGTGATCCAGGAGCGCGACACTGCCTCGTTACCTTGAGCATCAGGCAGTTCGGCAAAATCGATCTCGGCGAGGTTTGGAATGCGGCTCATTGCTGACAATTGGCGAGAGGACGTTGGCCCGTTCGGAACTGCCGGACCCAACCAGCGTTCCCCCATAAATGTAAACACTGTCGATCAGGAGATCGAGTATGCGACGAGGTCATTGCTTTGTGCTGGTTATTGCGGCGCTTCTCGCCGGGACGGCCGGGGCGGCTGCTCAGGGGTTTGCTGATAATCCTCCGGGGTGGGCCTTCCAGAAGCGCGGAATCATCGAGTCGGAGGGCTACAGCCCGCTCAACTACGGCTGGCGTTACCGTCATTGGCGCTATCGTCATTGGCGCGGCCGTTACGCTTGGGGCTACGTGCATCATCGCCGGCATCATCATTATCATTACGGCCACTGGTGAACAGTAATCAAAAGATCAGGACCCGTAGCCCGCATGAGCGATGCGTTGCGCCTCCGGCGCAACGCAGAGCGAGATGCGGGAGCCGCATATCGCGGCGCGCACAAGCCAGCAGAGCTGGCGAGCGCAGTCGACGCGCCGCTCATGCGGGCTACAGCCCAAGCAAGCGGTGTGCATCGCGCAAGATTTCAAGCATGTCGCATTCGCCTGAAATAAACGTATGCACCCCGGCGGCCCGTAATCCTGGCTCGCGCGCTCGGGGCCCGGCGTATGCGTAAAGGCGCAATGCGCCCGCCTCTGTTAATGCTTTTGTGGCTTGCTGGGCGGTGCGTTCGTCCGCCTCCTCGCCAACGCAAAGGCACGCAATCTTTGCCCCGGAAGCGCGGAATGCCGTTATCAATTCATCCGTGCTGGCGAAGCCTGGATCAGTTGTCATTGCCTCGATCCCGCCGGCAGCGAAGAAATTCTTGGCAAAATCAGCGCGTGGCGCGTAATCGCCCGGTTCGCCCACGGCGGCTAAAAAGATTCTCGGCCGTCTGCCGCTTGCGGCCAGGCGGTCGGAAGCCTCGCGAAGCGCCTCGAACGGCTCTGCAAGCCTGATCGGTATGAGTTTCTTGATTGGCATTAGCGGCGGGGCCGTGGGCAGCGGTTCCGGCTTCGCGTCGACGACGGAGACCGGAGCTTCACCGAGGTTGGGGAATTCGTTGATGCCGACGAGAGCGTAGCGGCGCGTCGCCACTGCGCGCTCGCGCGCGACGCGCGCTGCCGCAACCTTGTCCTGAACGAGTCCGTGTTGCAGCGCGGCTGCGATGCCTCCCGAGCCTTCGATGATCTCTTGCAGAAGCGTCCAGGCTGCGTGACACAGTTTGAGCGTCAAATCCTCACTCCAGCCGGTACCCGCGGTTGGATCGGCGACGCGGGCGAGATTTGCTTCGTCGAGCAGCACGAGTTGGGTGTTGCGCGCGACCCGGCGGGCGAAGCCGTCCGGCAGACCGCGTGCGGCCGTGAACGGGAGCGTCGATACGGCGTCGGCTCCGCCGATTCCGGCAGCAAAAGCTGCGATCGTGGCTCGCACGATATTAACTGTGGGGTCGTACCGGCTCATCGTACGCCAGGAGGTCTCCGCGGTAATGAAGACCGGCTCCGGCGCGAGGCCAGCGCTTGCTTCTACCCGTCGCCACAAGCGCCTGAGCGCTCGGAATTTTGCTATTGTGAGGAACTGGTCGGTTTCGGCCCTGAGCCGAAAGAAGATCATGCGGCGCGCGTCGTCGGGCGCGATGCCGCCGCTTTCGAGCGCGCGCAGCATGGCAACGCCCGCGGCGAGCACATAGGCAAGCTCCTGTGCCTCCGTGCCGCCGGCGTCGTGTACGATGCGCCCATCGGCACAAAACAGCGAGCGGCGAAAACCGCTGTGCGTCAGTTCCTCAGCGAGCCTGGCGACGGAATCGGTGACAAGTTCCGGCGCATCTCGCGGGAGATTAGTTGGGGCGGGCTGCAAACCTGCCGCTACAACGATGTGCAGGTCTCCACACAGCACGGCGTTGCCGACCGGATCGAGACCGAAGCGGATATCAGCTCGTTCCGGTGCGATGCCGCGCCTCGCGATGTAGTCCGCGAGGGGACAGGCCAGGAGATTGGCTTTTGGCCCAAGGTCGAACTCGATCGCGGTCCCGCTGTCGAAATCGATCTGATCGAGCACTGGTTGAAGTGTCTCCAGAGCCGCCGGAAGACCAAAACCGTGCGCGCCGATCGAACCGGCGCCGACCAGGACCAGCCCGTTCGCGCCGGCGGTGAGATCATCGATTGCTTGCGCGGCGGCGCTGGCCGCATCCGGGTGGTCGATGCGCTGGAGCACTTGCCAGCGCGCGCCGGGCGGCCGGCCTGCAACGAGCGAGGAATCCTGGGCTCGCTGATAAAGGGGCTCGATGGTAATGCCATCGGCGGTATGACTGCGCAGGAGGTCCTCCCAGCTGCCGCGCCCGAGCGCTGCCTCCGCGAGCTTGCGCCATTGCTCGTAGCTCGCGGGCGGAAATTCGGCCCCGAGCGGCAGATCGTTTGAGCGTTCGTTGCTCATGCTGGAAAATGCCACGAAGGACGAGCGGGGCATAGGCGGCCGCTCCCGCGCGTAGCGGGTCAGGGTTACCGCGGCGGCAGGCGCTCAATTCCGGCTGCGTCAACTCTCGCGAGTGCGTCGCGAATGCGCCGCCCGGCGATCGCGCGTTCGGGGATGATCTCGGCCAAGGGCACCAGCACGAAGGCGCGCTCGAACAGGTGCGCGTGGGGAAGGGTGATATCCGGTGTTTGGAGAACAACGTCGTCATAAGCAAGAATATCGATGTCGATTGGGCGCGGTCCCCAGCGGCGCTCGCCCTCGCGTTGTCGTCCCAGCGCCCGTTCCACCGCCTGCGCGCGGGCCAGCAGCGCAGGCGGCAGCAGCGTCGTTTCGACCAGCAGGCAAGAATTCACGAACGGCGGCTGATCCTCGACGCCCCAGGGCGGGGTCAAGTAATCGGACGAGCGTGCAATCAGCCGCACCTCAGAGCCGGCGCAGAGCATCGCCACGGCTCGATCGAGCGTCTCACGGACTTCGCCGGTGTTTCCGCCGAGCCCAAGCAGTACCTCAGCCATTGCGCGAGCGTACGAGGGTGACGCCGACGTCCGCGAAAGTTGCCGCGATCGGCGCGTGCGGTTTGTGGACGGTGACGGCTACGGCAGAGACTTGTGCGAAGCGCTTGAGTATGGCGTCCGCAACGGCTCCGGCCGCCGCCTCCACCAGCCGATAGCGTTGGGCGCAGAAAGCCCGGCTCGCTGCGTCGACCACCTCGTCGTAGCCGACCGTGAAGGCGATCTTGTCGGTTTGCGAGGCTTGCGCGAGATCGACATCGAGAACGAGATCGAGGCGAAATGTTTGCCCGACATTCGCCTCATGCTGCATCACCCCGTGATAGGCGTGCAGCACAAGCCCGGTCACGAAGACGCTGTCGCTCATCGGGCACTCCGAATGGCAGCGGCGACTCGGAGCGCCTGAACCGTTTGTCCTACATCGTGAGCGCGCACGATCACCGCGCCATTCTCCACGGCAAGCAGGTGGGCAGCAATCGAGCCGCCGAGGCGCCGGTCCGGCGCCGACGGCGAGACGGCGTCGATGAACCGCTTGCGCGACGCGCCCACCAGAAGCGGCATCCCGAATGTTTTCAGTTCGGTGAGCCGGGCGATTGCGGTCATGCTCTGCTCGGGGGTCTTGCCGAAGCCGATACCGGGATCGAGCACAATTCGGTCTTCCGTTATGCCCGCCCGCGCGGCGATGTCGAGCGAGCGGGAGAAGAATGCACCGATATCGGCCATGATATCGATAGCAGGATCGGCTGCGTCGCGGTTGTGCATCGCGATGATCGGCACGCAGTGCTCGGCGACTACGCGCGCCATATCCGGATCGCGCTGCAATCCCCAGACGTCATTGACGATTGCCGCTCCCGCCGCGATCGCGTCGCTCGCCACTTTGGCCTTCATCGTGTCGATTGACACCGGAATGCCAAGCGCTGTGACGGCAGGCAGCACCGGCGCGAGGCGCTGCCATTCCTCCTGCGGCGAGATCTTGACTGCGCCCCCATATGGGCGTGTCGATTCAGCGCCGATATCGAGAATGTCGGCGCCTTGACTCACTAATCTGCGGGCGTGGTCGATGGCGCTCTGCGGAGCGAGAAAACGGCCGCCGTCGGAGAAGCTGTCTGGGGTTACGTTGAGAATGCCCATTACGAGCGGACGCCCGAGCGCAAGAAGCCGCGTGAGGACATGCGAGTGGAGCTGTTCTGGCAAGGTCGCGTCCTAGTGGGCAATCATAGCATAGCCTGTGCCGATGTGACCGCTACGATTCCTAGGGTGGGCAAAGGCGCAACGCGCTTTAGCGCGTGCTGCCATAGCCCGCGAAGATGGGCGTAAACGCCCTTAAGGCCCACGTGCGTGCGTCCGCGTGGGCACGGCGCTTTTTTCTACCTGTGGTGCGACTCGTGCGTGTGGGCCGCGCCCATAGCGCGTCGAAGACGCGCGTTAACGCGCTTTAGGCCCACCATACAATTCTAATCCTTGTAACTAATCTTCAGCGGGAGCGTCTTCGCATACTCGACCCAGCGGACCACAAGCTTTTCCGACGGACGCAGTCCGACGAGTCTCAGCCGCTCATTGGCCTCGGCCATGGCCTTGGCGAGATTGGCCGGATTGCGGTATTTAAGTTCGCGTACGGTCGAGACTCCCACCTCTCGCAGCAGAACGACATAGCCCTTTCCCATGCCCTTGATGCGCATGTGGTCGCAGGCATTGGCGCAATCGAGGAGGCGCTTCTCGGCGATGGACGTCTTGTCGGCGAGAAGGCGCCTGCCCCTCGGAGTTCTCGCTGCTTCGAGGAAGCGTTCGGTGGTACGCAAGCCGAGCGACTTCAGGGTCTTGATCTCGTCCTCGTTGAGGCCGTCGATCTGGCTGATCGAATAGGACATTGAAGCCTCCTGAGAGTTTGCTCGAATATCGCTCTGGCATTCAGACGAATTGGCCAAGCCCGGGGATTGCGCCGACGATTTCGCCAACGGCATCCTCGCCGGCCTTTTCGCGCGCGTAGGCAATCGTCTCACGCGTGACTGCCTGTACCTGCCCCATGCTCAAGCCAGCGGCCATCATCCGGGCGCCTGCGCCCATGATGCCGCCGCCGAACATGCCGCCAATGCCGGAAGCATTTCCAGCTGCCGTAACCGCCGCTTCGGCTCCGGGCAACTTGTCGATGAGGGCTTTCACCTTCTCCGGTGGGCCTTCAGCACTCAGGAATTGCAGAATGATGCCGACTGCCTTTTCGGCAACTGACCGGTCGAGCCCAACATTGGCAACAAGACGTCCGATCAGTTCGTCCATTGCGCCCTCTCAACCCCCACTCGCAGCACAGGACCATAATGGCGCAGCGGCATTGAGAAAACCCGCGCTCGCGCGAAAATCGGGATGCGTTGCATCCTTGCATCAGTTGTGTCTGGATTCGTGCAATCGGGGTGTTGCGTCACCCATAAGCGCTGTTAATGCTCGTATTGATTGACGCGCAGCCGCAGGCCGTTATCGACCTGAAGTTCAGGAGGATTTAGATGAGTTCTGTCGCCGAAGCGCTTCCTGCGGTTCTCGATCGCATCGATGCCGATGTCGACAAGAGCCTCAATCGGCTGTTCGGTCTATTGAAGATTCAATCGATTTCGACCGATCCCGCCCACAAGCAGCAGTGCCGCGAGGCTGCAGAATTCGTGGCCCGCGATCTCGCGAGCGTCGGGTTTGACGCCAATCTGCGTCCTACCGATGGTCACCCGGTCGTCGTGGCCAAATCCGCCCATCATCGCCGGGACGGCGCGCCGCGGATCCTGTTCTATGGACATTACGACGTGCAGCCCGTCGATCCCGTGAGCCTATGGAAAAGCCCGCCCTTCGAGCCCCGGATCGCCACCAGCCCGGACGGCCGCAAGATGATTGTGGCGCGCGGCGCCAGCGACGACAAAGGCCAACTCATGACCTTTGTTGAGGCGTGCCGCGCGTTCAAGGCGGTCACCGGCGCCCTTCCCCTGCCGATCACGATGATGATCGAGGGCGAAGAGGAGTGCGGTTCAAATCACCTGTTCGAATTCCTCAGAAATAATGCCGCGGAGCTCAAGCAGGATTTGGCGTTTGTCTGCGACACCAGCATGTGGGACGAGCGGACGCCGGCGATTACCACTTCCCTGCGGGGCCTGGTTTATGAAGAAGTGAGGATTACCTGCGCGGATCGCGATCTGCACTCTGGGATATTCGGCGGAGCGGCGCAGAATCCGTTGCGCGTGCTTGCGGCAATTCTCGCAGCTCTCCACGACAAGACCGGGCGTGTGACCATTCCAGGCTTCTACAATGGCGTGAAGGAGTTGCCGGCCGCCGTCAAAGCGGATCTCAAGCGGCTCAAGCTCTCAGCCAAGGAATTTCTCGGCGCCGTTGGACTCAAGGTGCCGGCCGGCGAGAAGAACCGCATGCTGATCGAGCAGATTACCACCCGCCCGACGGCCGAGATCAACGGGCTGATCGGCGGCTACACCGGCGATGGCGCCAAGACGGTGATCCCCAGTCACGCCACCGCCAAGGTGTCGTTCCGCCTCGTAGGCGAGCAGAACCCTGAGAAAATCCGCGACGCTTTCCGGGCCTTCGTGCGTGCCCGCTTGCCGGCGGATGCCAAAGTCGAATTTACCAGTTTCGGTGTCGCCCCCGCAGTTGCGCTGCCCTTCGACAATCCGGCGCTGGCCAAGGCGCGCGCGGCGCTTGCGGACGAATGGGGCAGGAAGGCCGTGACCGTGGGCGAAGGCGGCTCGATCCCGATCGTCGCCGACTTCAAACGCGTGCTCGGCATGGATACGATTATGGTCGGCTTCGCGCTCGACGACGATCGCGTGCACTCGCCGAATGAAAAATATGATCTCCAAAGCTTCCACAAAGGCATGCGCAGCTGGGCGCGCATTCTCGCGTCGCTGGCGAGCTGAGAAACTATGCGGCTCTTGGCCGGATCGCCTTGAGTAGAGCGCCGATCTTTCGTCGCTGCTGTAGCAATAGCTCAGTGGTAATCGACGATTTCGACTTGGTGCGCATGTCCATCTCTCCATTCAAAGCAGATTCGCCATTGGTCGTTGATGCGGATGGAGTGCTGTCCGCGTCGATCTCCCGCCAGTGTTTGCAACCAATTTGGTCAGAATTGCTGTCCTTTCAAGAACATGTGCCAATGCGTCCTATTGCAGCCGGAACTAAACCGATGTAGAAGGCACCCGACGTCGACTTGGCCTCTAGACCGATGGAGGAACCAATGGTCGCTGCAATCTTGATCAAGGAAAATATGGAAGTACTGGGCTCCGACGGGATTCATGTCGGATTCGTGGACCATATGGCGGGTCCAGATGCGGTGAGGCTTGCCACGGAGGACGAAGACGCCGGCAGCGCGCCGCGCGAGATCCCGCTCTCGTGGGTCAAGCATGTTGAAATGAAGGTGCACCTCAATCAGCCTGCCGAGGAAGCGAAGGCGCGCTGGACGAGCCATTGAGGGCGGCGCTACGGCTGATCCAAACCCCCGCGGCCCGACCGGCTGCGGGGGTTTTCTTTTCTACGTGTCACGGACGCCGCTGCGCTGGGGACACTTGCAGGTAGGAACCACCCGCCGCTGCCGCTGGTTATTCAACCAGCAGAGCAATGGAGGAAGGCATGGTTGCCCCAATGATGATCAAGGATCACATGGAAGTTATCGGATCTGACGGCGTTCACGTGGGAATGGTCGATCACCTGGAAGGCCGCGATCTGGTAAAGCTGAGCAAGGACGATGCCGATGCCGGCGATGCGCATCATTTTATTCCGCTCGCCTGGGTCGATCGCGTCGATGACAAGGTTCACTTGAGACAATCGGGGGCCGAGGCCAAGGCGCGCTGGAAGACGCACTGAGCCAAAGATCACTTAATCCGAGCCCCGCAGCCGAGCGCGGCTGCGGGGCTTCCTTTCATCCAGACTGAATCGAAACCGACGCCGCGCTGGGCCAATAGCGGCTTTAACAAGCCCGCGCATGAGCAGTCAAACATTGCGCCCATTGGTAGAACTCCTTATTGCCATTCCGTGGGTCCCAATCGAAAGGAGAAGCCATGAAGATGCTCTACACCGTTGGGCCGGCAATGCTGGCAGGCGCCGTTATCGGAGCAGCGGCGATCAATGGACTTCAGGCGCAGAATAGAGCCCACGGAGCCTATGTCATCATCGATATCAGCAACTACACCGATCGTGACACGTTCATGCGACAGATGGCGCCGGGCGCGACCGTTGACCCATATAACGGAAAATTCCTCACTCGCAGCGAAAAGATCACCGCGATCGACGGGACGCCGCCCAAACGGTTCGTCATTATCGGCTTCGACAGCCTCGAACGAGCGAAAGCCTGGGACGCGTCTGCGGCGCAGAAAGACGCCGACTCGCGGCGCCAGAAATTCACAACATCGCGCGCATTCATCGTCGAGGCTGAAGGCGCCAATTAGGACAGCCGAGGACGACGCCCATGCCCGAAGCACCCGAGGATCTAGGCACCTCGATCGAGGGGACACTCTTGGCGCTGGGTACGGCCTTCCGCCAGCGTGATGCACGCCTGCTTGAATCCGTGTACGCGGACGACGCCGACTGGACCAACGCCTTCGGCACTACGCTGCGAGGCCGCCGCCAGATTGTGGCGTACCTGACGGGGCTGTTCGCCGATCCGCATTTCAACGCGGGCACCGCTGGCCGGCCGCAGGTTTCGGTGCGGCCGGTGACCGACGACGTCGTGCTGGTCAAGACTGTCGTCGATATCGAGGGGCAGCAACGCACCGATGGGACGCCGCTCGGGGCGCGCCACAATCATTCCTTGAAGGTACTGCAGCGCCAGCCCGACGGCACCTGGCTGATCGTGTCCGAGATGTACATGGACGCGCGCTCGGACGCCACTTACCTTCGCGGCTCGCCGCCCGCTTGACATGGACCGCTGGGGCGGTCGTGAGCGCACTTGTTGGCTCTTGCAAGGTGCGGCCCCTGGCTATATCATGACTGACCAGTCAGTCAGTATCGAGCAGGGTGTCGCGGATGGCCGGAAGGACGGCAAAGCGCGAGCGGCCGCAACTGACGCCTAAGAAATCGGCCCCGCTGCCGGCTGAGGGCCGGCGCGCGGCGCGCCAAGCGCAGCGTCGGCAGGCCATTCTCGATGCCGCGCTGGACGAGTTTGCGGCGCGTGGCTTCGCGGCGACGCGGCTCGACGACGTCGCTGCCCGCGCCGGCGTCGCCAAGGGCACGATCTATCTTTATTTCCGCGACAAGGAGAGCCTGTTCCAGGAGCTGGTGCGCACGCTGTTGTCGCCGCTCGTGGGCACGCTCCTCGACCGTCCCCTGGCCGATCTCCCGGTTCGCGCAGTTGCCGAAACGGTGGCCGATCTCTTCGTGCGCGAAATCTTCGGCACCCGGCGCAAGGACGTAATCCGGTTGATCATCGCCGAAGGGCCGCGTTTTCCAAAGCTCGCCGAGTTCTATTACCACGAAGTGATCGAGCGCGTGGTGCCGGCGATGCGCGCCATCATGAAGCGCGCGGTCGAGCGCGGCGAGCTCAGAAGCGATGCGTTAGCCCGGTTTCCGCAGCTTCTGATTGCCCCGGCGCTCGTTGCTCTGGTCTGGGAAAGCCTGTTCGCGCGCTTCATGCCGCTCGACGTTACGGCGCTGATGCGCGCGCATCTCGATCTCGTTTTTGGGCAGCGGGACGTCCCATGATCCGCCGTCGCACCGCGGTCGCGCTCGGGCTCGCTTTGGCGGCTGTCGTCATTGTCGCGTTCACGCTCATAGGCCGCGACCACGACAGGCCGCCGGCGTTCCAGGGCTGGATCGAGGCCAATCTCATCTTCGTCGGACCGGACGAAACTGGGCGGGTCGAGACCTTGGCGGTCCGGGAAGGCGATTGGGTCAAAGTGAACGACCCGCTGTTTAACGTCGATGCCGACCTGCAACGAGCAGATCTCCAGATGCAGGACGCAGCGCTGGAAAATGCCAAAGTGGCTTACGACCGCGCGACCATGCTGTTGAAAAGCAACGCCGGTCCGCAAAAGAACGTTGACGATGCCGAAATGGCGCTGCGCACCGCGCAGGCGCGCGTCAATTCCTCGCAGACGCGGCTCGCGCGCCGCAAAGTCGCCAGTCCCGTCGAGGGCACGATCGAGCAGGTCTACTACCGCGTCGGTGAGTTGGTGGCGGCGGGACGACCGGTGGTCGCCGTTCTGCCGCCGGGCAATCTGAAGGTGCGGTTCTATGTGGATGAAGCGCGGCTGCCGGCAATAAAAATCGGGGACCCGGTCAATGTCGAATGCGACGGCTGCGCCAACGATATCGTCGCCAAGATCAGCTTCATTGCCCGCAGCTCGGAATTCACTCCGCCGGTAATCTACAGCCTCGAGGAGCGCCACAAGCTTGTTTATCTGATCGAGGCGCTCCCGGACGAACCGCAGCGGCTGCGTGTCGGCCAGCCGGTGACGGTAACGTTCGCCGCGCCGTCATCGCGAGCCGTTCAGGGAGCATCCCGATGACGGCTGCACCTGAGATCGTAATCGATGTCCGCGGTCTCACGAAGTCGTTCGACGGCCGACAAGTGGTCCGTAACCTGTCGATGCAGGTCAAGCGCGGGACGATCTTCGGCTTCCTCGGTCCCAACGGCTCCGGCAAGACCACAACTATCCGCATGCTTACCGGACTGCTCACGCCCGACGAAGGGGAGGGGACGTGTCTCGGTTATGACATCCGCACCCAATCGCGCGAGATCAAGCGCCAGGTCGGCTACATGACGCAGCATTTCAGCCTGTATCAGGACCTTTCGGTGCGCGAGAACCTGGAATTCGTCGGGCGCGTATTCGGTCTTCCTGATCCGGCAAACGCAGCGCACCAAATGGCAGAACGCCTTGGCCTCTCCGGCCGCGAGGAGCAGCTCGCCGGCGAGCTTTCCGGCGGCTGGAAACAGCGGCTCTCGCTCGGCGCCTGCACGCTGCCCAATCCGCAACTCCTTCTGCTTGATGAGCCGACTGCGGGTGTCGATCCCAAGGCGCGGCGCGAATTCTGGAACGAGATCCACGCGCTTGCCGCTCAGGGCTTAACAGTGCTGGTGTCCACCCACTACATGGACGAGGCCGAGCGCTGCCACGAGATCGCCTATATCGCCTACGGCGTGCTGCTCGCGCGCGGAACGGTCTCGGAGGTAGTCGAGTCTTCGCACCTCACGACCTACACGGTCACTGCGGCCAATGGCGCCAATCTGACGAAGCTGGCCGACGAGCTAAGCGCGCGGCCCGGGATCGATATGGTCGCGCCGTTCGGAGCGAGTCTGCACGTGTCGGGGCGGGACGAGTCGGCGGTCGAAGCCGCCGTCGCTCCCTATCGCGCGCAGCCGGGCCTCGCGTTGACGCGCTCGCAAGCCTCGCTTGAGGATGTCTTCATCGATCTGCTTGCGAGAGCGCAGGACAATTTCCAATGAACGGCTTGGCGGCTGCCGAACCTGCCGGATTTTGGCGCGGCACCTCGGCGATGCTGATCAAGGAATTCATCCAGCTCCGCCGCGACCGCATCTCGTTTGCGATGATCATCATGATCCCGCTGATCCAGCTGATGCTGTTCGGTTACGCGATCAACACCAACCCGCGCCATCTGCCGACGGCGGTGCTGCTGCAGGAGCAAACCGACGTTGGCCGCTCGATTCTCAAGGCGCTCGAGAACACCGCCTATTTCAAAGTCACCTACCAGGCGCGCAGCGAGGCCGAGATTGACCAGCTGCTGCTCTCCGGAAAGGTACTGTTCGCGATCGAGATCCCGGCCAATTTCGAGCGCGCGCTGCGCCGCGGCGATCGGCCGGCGCTTCTGGTGGTGGCGGACGCAACCGACCCGGTCGCTGCCGGCTCGGCGATGGCGGCATTGAGCGGCGCGGTCGAGACCGCGCTGCAGTGGGATCACGGCATTCCCGAGAGCGGCACAGCGCCCTTCGAAATCGTCACTCATGCTCGCTACAATCCGGCCGGCGACACCTCGCTCAATATCGTGCCGGGCCTCGTCGGCACCATCCTGACCATGACCATGCTGATCTTCACCGCGCTCTCGGTCACGCGCGAGATCGAGCGCGGCACCATGGAGAGCCTGCTTTCGATGCCGATCACGCCCATCCAGATCATGCTCGGCAAGATCGTACCCTATATTTTCGTCGGCTTCGTGCAGGCATCGCTCATCATCGGCATCGGTATCGGTCTCTTCGGCGTACCGCTGCTCGGGAGCCTCCTGCTCCTTGCGCTGCTTAGCACTTTGTTCATCACCAGCAATCTCTCGATCGGCTATACCTTTTCCACGCTCGCCCAGAATCAGCTACAGGCGATGCAGATGTCGATGATGTTCTTCCTCCCCAATATCCTGCTTTCCGGATTCATGTTTCCGTTCGCTGGAATGCCGGAATGGGCGCAGTGGATCGGCGAATGCCTGCCGCTCACGCACTACCTGCGCGTCGTGCGGGCTATCCTGCTCAAGGGTGCAACGCTTGCGGACCTGCGTTACGACACTATTGCGCTTGCCGGCCTGATGCTGATTGCCATGATCATTGCGGTGCGGCGCTTCCGCCGGACGTTGGATTAGTCCTACTGCGTCACAAACCTCGTAGGGTGGGCAACGGCGCCTTCTCCAATGCCGACCGCCTGGGCAAAATCGCGCCGGGCGCCAAAAGTGCGTCGAAGACGCGCGTAAACGCGCTGATGGCCCACGCTGTCAGGCGGTGCCACGCGATTTTGCCCACCCTACGAGGTTATGACGCAGTAAGATTAGTAGCCCGGATTGCGGATCGCGCCGCGGCTTTCAACATGTGGGACACGGTGCACGCGATCCGCAATCCGGGTGTTCTGCATTTCGCCATCGGGCGCGCGCTGCTTGTTGTGCACCAGGGGTAAGTTTTGTGCGCCCGATGGGCTCGATGCGGGCTACGAGGCCGTGGCGCAAACGAAAGGCCGCAACGATCATCAATCGTTGCGGCCCCAATCTGAATGCGGCGGCCGAAAGGCCGGCGCTGCTTACTCGTTCGAGGAAGAGGTACTCGGTGTTGAGATTTCCCCGTCGGAGGACGAGGTGGGACCGTTCCCAGAAGATTCAGGTGTTACGGAAGCCGTAACTGCGGGGGCCTGATCGCGGGGCGCGCTGTCCTGCTGGGCGGTTTCCGTAGGAACTGCGGCGGGATCGGGAGCGGTCACGATCGCCTCGCCCGCAGGCTGCTCGATTTCGGCCGCACGATCGTCCTTGCTGATGCCGTCGCCGGTGGCCTGCTCGGCAGCCGCGGTTTCGTCCACAGTCGTGTCGATACCTGAAGGTGCTCCATCTCCGTCGGATGCTTCCGGCGCCGGCACGGCTGTCACATCAGATTGGGCTGCCGCCGGGGCTTCAACAGCGCTTGCCGGGGCCGCAATGGCCGCCTCGCGGTCCTGTGCAACGGGCGCCGGCTCGACGGCTGCGGTTTGCGCCATCTTGGCGAGCAGCAAGTCGAGCTGTGCCTTGGTAATGCAGGTTTGCGCGCCGGTTTCGTCGGACACGCAAAGCTGGCGCGTTTTGAGCTCTTTGGTCGCGAATGAATCGGCTAACAGCGCCATACTCGCTTCCATGCTCGCCAGCCGCGCCTCAACAGCGTGAACGGCGTTCATGATTGGATCGAGAGTGATCTCTCGCCAGGATGTGGCGTTCTCGTCTGATTGGGCGCGCACCGCAGGGGCGCCAAACGCCATCGAAATGGCAACGAGGGCGATCGGCAGGCAGGCGAGTCTTGCCGATGAAGGCATCTGATCCATGATGTTTACTCCGGAGATTACAATGGCGTCAAAGGCCGGGTTGATGCTGCAGCGAGGAGCTGGAGGCCCGGCAGGAGTGGCGGAAACGGGCGAAGGGGGCGCATGGCACGGCGGATTTGCCGCCGATACCATGCGCCTGCCCCCGGCGCACCCGATCCCCCGATCGTAGCAGGAGAGCCCCAGACCCCTCACGCCCAGTCTGCCTTGGTGTGATTAAAAAATAGTTTTCAAAAGCAGTTAACGACGGCTTTGAAGCTGTCGGTTGTTGCGACTTCGACATGCATTCGGGAAAGGTCTATTCGTTCGGCGCGCCGCGATAAGGTTAACAAATGGTTTCGATTGAGGAGGTGTCCCCGCCCACCGTAGCCTCGCGCTCCGCTAAATCGGGACACGCGCCGGCCGACAGGCCGGCATCGGAAGGCGGGGATGCGGCGAATTCCACCTCTTGGATATGTCAACCTGGCGCTGGTGGCGCTTTATTTCGCGCCGCTCTGGGGCAAGGATGCGCTGCGGGCATTGGCTTTTCCCTATAGCGCATTCGAGAATCCCGCTCATGCCGCCGTGGCGATTGAGATTCGCGAGTTGTTCGATTTCAGGCTCGAAGGTCTTCTGCGCGTATCGAATGCACTCGCCGGATTGAAGCTCGTAATCGCCGCCGGCTTATTGGCCTATCTGATCGAGTTCGCGCGCTCGCTCGCCGTAGGGCGCGACATCGACCGCGTAACCGGCCATGGCGTGCTGGCTCTCGCAGTCCTGGGCGGGGCGATCTGGATAGTCCCGGGGCTCCTCCTCGCCGATCCGGCCCTCGTGCGCATCTCGGCGACCCAGCTGATGCTGCTCGCCGGCGCGGCGGTGATCGCTGTGCTCGACCCCTACATGGGACCAACCGCAAAGGCGGATTGCCTCGTCACGGCGCCTGCGCAGGCCTACCCTGCAAACTAGCGACGTCGCCGCGTTTCTAGTTCGGGTTCGCCGCTGAGCCGCTCAGGAATTGCAGGACGGCATCAGTGAACTCCCTGGGCTGCTCGATATTCGAGAGGTGAGCGGCATCGAGCAGCGCCGACGTGGCTCCAGGGATGTGACTGCGTACGAACTCACCGGCCTCCGGCGTGGTCGCCGGGTCATGGCGCCCGATGATCACGAGAGTGGGGGTCTTGATTTGCGGGAGAAGTTCGCGGTGATCCATGTCGCGCACCGCCTCTCCGCACGCGATGTAGCCTTCGAGCGGAGTCGCCGAGAACATATCCTTCATCCAGGCGATCGTTTGCGGCGCTCGTTCGCGAAAACTCCGGGTGAACCATCGTTCCATGTTGGCTGCCGCGAATGTCGCCAAGCCCTTCTCGCGGACGAGTCGCAGCCGCTCGTTCCAGGCTGCTTTGTCGGCGAAATAACTCGACGTATTGGCAAGAATGAGCCGGTCAAAACGATCGTTGGCATTGGCCCCAAGCCACATCCCCTCCATGCCGCCCATGGAAAGGCCGCACCAATTGGCCCGATCGATACGAAGTGAATCCATGATGGCCAGTACATCACGGCCGAGCCGTTCCATGGTGTAGGGTCCAGGCGGCAGGCCTGACCGGCCGTGGCCCCGGCGGTCGAAGCGGACGACCCGGAATCGCTGTGCAAACGCCGGGAGCTGCGGGTCCCACATGTGCAACGTGGTCCCGAGCGAATTCGACAGCATGAGAATGGGCGCGTCTTGTGGGCCCTCGATCTCCACATGGATCGGAGTGCCATCGGCATCGATGATCGGCATGATTTACGGTCGTTTGATCCCGCGCGCCTGCAGCGGCCCGATGGTCCGCTCGATGAAGCTCTGGGAGGCGCCCTGATAACTCATCAAATCGAAAACCCGCGCCAGCTCGCCTGGCGTCAGATAGGCGGTCACGCGCGGGTCTTCGGCAAGAACGGTGCTCAGATGCCGCTTTTCGTTCACCGCCTTGCGGCTGGCCTCCTCGACAACGGTCTGGGCTGCCTGGCGGGTCATCTTCGTGCTGAGTGTTGCCCGCACCGCGTCGGCCATGATCAGGCCGTCGGTGAAGTCGAGATTGTCGCGCATGCGGTCGGCATCGACTTCAAGCCCTTGTCCGATGTCGCCGACCGCGGCGAGCGCCCCGGAGGTCACCAGCGCCAGCATCGGCAACGTATGCCATTGTGTCTGCCACGCGCCCACTGCGAGTTCGTGCTCCTGCATCTGCGCGACCACAATGGTCGCAAGCAGGTTGGGCGCCATCGTCGCGGCGCAAATCGCAATTGCGGAAGCGGCAGGGCGGCGTGCGGGTTCGAAAGCCTCTGCCACCTCGGTCTGCATCAACAATGCAATGTCACGAGCGATCTTGCCGCAACTGCCTGCCAGGACGGCAAACGCGGCCGCGATCTCGGCAAATCGATCACTGTGGCCCTGCCAGGACGCTTCGGGCACCGGCAGATCGAGCAGCGATCCAAGCCGCTGCGTCACCTCGATGCCGCGGTCTCCAAACGAGGCCAGCGTGCCCGCCGCGCCGCCCAATTGTACCGAGAGCGCCTCTTTGCGCAGTCGGCGCAGCCGTTCGCGCGAGCGCGCGAGCGCCGCGGCATAGCCGGCAAGCTTGAGCCCGAACGGCATCGCAATCGTATGTTGGAGCCCGGCGCGGCCGACGGTGGCGGTTCGGCGGTAGCGTCCGGCTAGGGCCGCAAACGCATCGATGGCGCGGTTGAGATCGAGGACCAGAGCATCGATCACCAAACGCAATTCGAGCATGAGCGTGGTGTCGATAAGATCGCTACTGGCCGCCCCCCAATGCACGTAGGAGGCAGCTTCGGCATCGGTCTTGGCGACATCGGCCGTAAGCGCGTTGAGGAGCGCACGCGCGACATCGCCGGTCGAGGCGGCCTCCTCGCCAAGCCGGATGAAGTCCAAGCGTTCGGCGCGTGCCGCTTGCACGATCTTGTCCATGGCGGCCGTGGGAATGATGCCGAGCGCTGCCTGCGTGCGGGCGAGCGCTATTTCGAATTCGAGCATTCGCTGCAGCCGCGCACGGTCGTCGAGGATGGCGCGCATGGTCGCGCTCGAAATAGTGGGCGTCGTCATTGCGAAATAGTCATCGACGGGGGGATTCGCGGCGATACTGGTAGGAACGTGAAATCCGCCATACTAGCGGGCGGGCTTGGTTCGCTCGCGGCACACATTTACCCTGCTGGCCCATTCCCGCCAATCCCCTCGACAGGCCTTCCCTGCAAGGCAGTCAACGCCTAATAAAGCGTCACAAACGGAGAGCCTGCCGATGGCCATGACCATGAGCGGCGACGTGCAACTCGCCGCAACCCGGGACCGCATCTGGACAATGCTCAACGACCCGGCTGTGCTCAAGAGTTGCATTCCGGGCTGCGAGCAATTCGACAGGAATGGCGAGAACGAATTTCAGGCGATTGCGACCGTCAAGGTCGGACCGGTGAAGGCGCGTTGGAAAGGCAAGGTACGGCTATCGGACCTCGACCCGCCCAACAGCTACCGGATTTCGGGGGAAGGGGAGGGCGGGGTCGCCGGTTTTGCCAAGGGTGGTGCGAAGGTATCGCTCGCTGACCGCGACGGTGGGACGCTATTGTCGTACAACGTCGAAGCGCAGATCGGCGGCAAGCTCGCGCAACTGGGTCAGCGCCTGATCAACAGCGCCGCGAAGAAAACTGCCGACGATTTCTTTGCAAAGTTTGCCGAGGCCGCGGCACCCAAACCGACTTGAGGCTCCTGTAGGGCGGGTCAGCGGTTCGGCAAAAAGAGACACAACAAAACTCCTCCACCGGCGCCGCCGCGCAACCCAGCCGGGGGAATGGTGGTGGCCGGTTACGCCACGATCGGCGCGCCCCCGCCCTACGCCATCCCTGCCCCTTGACTTTGGGTGTTCAGAGTTGGACTTGTTCAACAGCCCCAAAAGGGCGAAATCGACCTTTTTTTGCGGATCCGCGGCGAAATCGGCGCAAATCCGGACGTTTGGCTCGAAGTCTGAGGAGAAAACCTTCATGTCTGCCGTTGCGATGACGGTAAATGGTAAGCCCGTCACCGGTGACATCGACCCGCGCACGCTTCTGGTGCAGTTCCTGCGCGAGAATCTGCGGCTCACCGGTACTCACGTAGGCTGCGACACCTCGCAATGCGGTGCCTGCGTAGTGCACGTCAACGGCAAGGCCATGAAATCCTGTACCGTATTCGCGTGGCAACTCGACGGTGCCGACGTGCTGACGATCGAGGGCCTCGCCGAGCCAAATGGCCCCTTGCATCCGATGCAGGAGGCATTCCGGGAACATCACGGACTGCAATGCGGCTACTGCACGCCGGGCATGATCATGTCCGCGATCGACATCGTGTACCGGAAGGGCAACGATCTCGACGAACAGACCATCCGCCACGAGCTGGAAGGCAATCTCTGCCGCTGCACCGGTTACCACAACATCGTCAAGGCGATCGCGGCTGGTGCAAAGGCAATGGCCAAAGATGGGCCGGCGCATCAGGCCGCGTGAGGCGGATCTGGGCTGTTCCAAGGAGGCCACAGCCATGGGCGCGAGCGGAATCGGCGCGGCGGTGCGCCGCAAGGAAGATCAGCGCTTCATCACCGGCCGAGGTCACTATACCGGCGATATCAGCCGGCCTGGGCAGGTCTACGCGGTGTTCATCCGCTCGCCCCACGCTCACGCCCGGATCAAGGCGATCGATGTCGAAGCTGCCGCTTCGCTTCCTGGCGTGCTCGCGATCCTGACCGGCTCCGAGCTTGCGGCCGACAAGATCGGTAATCTCGTCTGCGGTTGGATGATCCACTCCAAAGACGGATCGCCGATGAAAATGGCGCCGCATCCTCCGCTCGCCCGCGACAAGGCGTGCTATGTTGGGGATCCGGTCGCAGTGGTCATTGCCGAGTCGCTGCCGCAGGCGCGCGATGCTGCTGAAGCAGTGCAGGTCGATTACGAGCCGCTCGCTGCGGTCGTCGATCCGATAAAGGCGCAGGCGAATGGCGCTCCTCAGCTCCATGAAGCGGCGCCGGGAAACACAATTTATCGATGGCAGCTCGGAGATGCGCATGCGGTAGCGGCCGGCATGAGCGCTGCGAGTCACGTCACCCGGCTCGATATCGTGAACAACCGGCTGGTTCCGAATGCGATCGAGCCGCGCGCTGCGCTGGCCGAATATGATCCGGGCAATGACAGCTTCACGCTGTGGAACACCACGCAGAACCCGCACGTCGCCCGTCTTGTCATGTCGGCTTTCATTGGCGTGGCGCCGGAGCACAAGCTGCGCGTGATTGCGCCGGACGTGGGCGGGGGTTTTGGTTCGAAGATCTTCATCTACCCTGAGGAGGTCGTGGCGCTGTGGGCGGCAAAGCGCGTCGGCCGTCCCGTCAAATGGGTGTGCGACCGGACCGAGGCGTTCCTTGCCGATGCTCATGGCCGCGACCACGTCACCCATGCCGAGATGGCGTTCGGCCCGGAGGGGAAGATTACGGCGCTCAAGGTCAAGACCGTGGCCAATCTCGGCGCCTACATGTCGACCTTCTCGTCGTCGATACCGACCTATCTCTACGCGACATTGCTTTCCGGGCAGTACGATATTCCGGCGATCTACTGCGAGGTCGATGCGGTCTACACCAATACGGTTCCGGTTGATGCCTATCGCGGTGCCGGTCGGCCTGAGGCGACATTCGTGGTGGAGCGCCTCGTCGAGGTCGGAGCACGCGAAATGAACATCGACCCGGTGGAGCTCCGCCGTCGCAATTTCATCACCAGCTTTCCGCACCAGACCCCGGTCATCCTCAATTACGACGCCGGCGATTATCACGCCTCCATGCGAAAGGCATTGGAGATTGCCGATTTCCAGGGGTTCGAAAAGCGCAAGCGCGACTCCGCGCGACGCGGCAAGCTGCGCGGGATCGGCTATTCGAGCTACATCGAGGCTTGCGGCTTGGCGCCAAGCCAGGCGGCCGGCTCGCTCGGGGCTGGCGTAGGGTTATGGGAGTCGGCCGAAGTGCGGGTCAATCCCGCGGGCACGGTCGAGGTGCTTACCGGAAGCCACCAGCACGGACAGGGCCATGAGACAACGTTCGCCCAGGTCGTGTCCGAACGTCTTGGCATTCCAATCGAGAACGTGAGCGTCGTTCACGGCGACACCGACAAGGTGCAATTCGGCATGGGGACTTACGGCTCGCGCTCCGGCGCGGTCGGCATTTCTGCGCTGGTGAAGGCACTCGATAAGATCGAAGCCAAGGCGAAGAAAGTCGCCTCGCACCTGCTCGAAGCAGCCGAAACCGACATCGTGTTCAAGGACGGCCGGTTCACCGTCACCGGCACCGACCAATCGACAGCTTGGAGCGATGTAGCGCTTAACGCCTATATCGCGCACAGGTTTGCTGGTCAGGAGCTTGAGCCGGGGCTCAAGGAAACTGCGTTCTATGATCCGACCAATTTCACCTTTCCGGCAGGTTGCCACGTCTGCGAGGTTGAGGTCGATTCGGAGACCGGCAGCACTGCGATTGCGGCCTGGACGGCCGTCGATGATTTCGGCGTGATTGTCAATCCCATGATCGTTGAGGGCCAAGTCCATGGCGGGATTGCCCAAGGGATCGGCCAGGCGTTGTGCGAGCGCACTGTTTATGACGCGGACGGAAACCTCATTACCGGCTCCTTGACGGATTACTGCCTGCCGCACGCCGACGACCTGCCGGCGTTTCGGATCGACACCATTGTCACGCCCTGCCCTGGAAATCCTCTCGGGATCAAAGGCTGCGGCGAAGCGGGCGCCATCGCAGCACCGGCTGCGGTCATCAATGCCATTACGGACGCCATCGGGACCGAGGATTTGGCAATGCCGGCCACGGCGCAAGCAGTGTGGTCGGCATTGCAGCGGGTCGATCAGAACCGCAGGGCCGCATAGGCGGCACAGGAGAAGAAAAATGTACGCGTTCAAATTTCATCGGCCTACTACGGTCCGCCAAGCCGCGGGTCTTTTGGCGCGCCAGGAAGAGGCAAAACTTCTGGCCGGCGGCCACACGCTCATTCCGACCATGAAGCTTCGGCTCGCAGGGCCCAAGAACATCATCGATATGTCGAAGATCGAGGGACTCTCGTCCATCGAGATGGGCGCGCGTTCGCTTACGATCGGCGCCTTGACCACCCATTCCGAGGTCGCGACCTCGCCGGTGGTGAGGGAGAACATCCCGGCGCTTGCCGATCTCGCCGGCCGGATCGGCGATCCGGCGGTGCGCCACCGCGGGACCCTCGGGGGCTCGGTCGCCAATAACGATCCCAATGCCGATTATCCGGCCGCTTGCCTCGGGCTCGGCGCCACCATCATCACCAACAAACGGCGCATTCCTGCGGATGAATATTTCAAGGGCCTGTTCGAGACTGCGCTTGAGGAAGACGAAATCATCACCAGGATTCAATTTCCGAAACCGCAGAAGGCCGGCTACATCAAATTCCCTAATCCCGCATCACGTTACGCTCTGGTAGGCGTCTTTGTCTCCAAGCGGGGGTCTGAGATCCGCGTCGCCGTCACCGGAGCCGGAGCCAACGGAGTGTTTCGCGTGCCGTCTTTCGAGGAGGCGCTCAAGAAGCGCTTCGGACCGAAATCGCTCGAGGGCATGACTATTCCACCCGACGGCATGGCGAGCGACATTCACGGCAGCGCCGAATATCGCGCGCATCTCGTTGGCGTCCTCGCCCGCCGCGCCGTCGCTGCGGCGGTGGCGTAGTGGCGTAGCCTGGATTGGAGCTTGCGCTTTACAGCGCAAGCTCCAATCCGGGACAGTCCCCGGATTGCGCGATTATCTGGCGCGGTGCGTGGGCGCGGGCAATGTCCTATCGCGCAATCCGGGCTACGGCCCTGGAGGACGTGCTGGCAAGTGACTATCAGCTTGCCCGCGTGTACCATTCTTGATACGCCGCGTTCAAGGGAAAGCGCGTGAAGCGACTACCAGCGGCCTTTTACCAGTTGCCCTCCGGCAAGGAACCGGTACGCGAATGGCTCAAAGCGCTCCCGGCAGCGGATCGAAAGTTGATTGGGGAGGACATCAAAGACGTCGAATTTGCCTGGCCAGTCGGGATGCCGTTGTGCCGAGCGCTCGGAAAAGGGCTATGGGAAGTTCGTAGCGAATTGACGCAGAATCGAATCGCTCGCGTGTTCTTCTGCATTCATGATGGACGGCTGGTTCTTCTGCATGGGTTCATCAAGAAAACGCAAAGGACGCCGGCTGCTGATCTTGAATTAGCGATAGCACGCAGAAGGGAGCTCCTATGAAAAAAAAAGGTCGCATCGGTTCGTCCTTTGACGAATTCTTGAAAGGCGAGGGGATCTATGAGGACGTGACGGCGCGCGCAATAAAGCGCGTGATCGCACGTCAGATCGATGCTCTGATGCAGGATCAAGGTCTCACAAAATCCGAACTCGCGAAACGCATGCAGACGAGTCGAGCGCAGCTTGACCGGTTGCTCGATCCCGAGAACGAATCCGTCACGCTTGGCACGCTTACTCGCGCCGCGCACGCGGTCGGTCGGCAATTGCGAATGGAACTTGTCTGAATCTGACCTATCGTTATCAATTATGAAAGACTTGGCTCCGCGGCCGCTGCCGGCATCGATCGACGCAACGCTTGAGCTACTGGCCGCAGCCGATTACGTCGCCGACCGGTCGCTGGCGACGATCCTGTTCCTGGCGCTCAAGATGGGACGCCCGCTGTTCCTGGAAGGCGAGGCCGGCGTCGGCAAGACCGAGATCGGCAAGGTGCTTTCCACTACGCTCGGCCGGCGGCTGATCCGGCTGCAGTGCTATGAGGGGCTCGACGTTGCAGCGGCGGTCTACGAGTGGAACTACGCCGCGCAGATGATCGCGATCCGGGTCGCGGAAGCCGAAGGCGGGCACGATCGGGAGCGGCTTGAGCACGACGTCTTTTCGGAGCGCTTCCTGATCAAGCGGCCGCTGCTTCAGGCGCTCGAACCTGACACTGCCGGCTCACCGGTGCTCCTGATCGACGAACTCGATCGCGCGGATGAAGCCTTCGAGGCCTTCTTGCTTGAAGTGCTCGCCGATTTCCAGGTGACCATTCCCGAGCTTGGCACGGTGAAGGCGTCGAGTCCGCCCGTGGTGCTGATCACCTCGAACCGTACCCGCGAAATACACGACGCGCTCAAGCGCCGCTGCCTTTATCATTGGCTCGGCTATCCGAGCGCGGCTCGCGAGCTTCGTATCGTGCGCGCCAAGGTGCCGGGCATAGGCAGGGTGCTCTCGGAGCAGGTGGTGCATTTCGTTCAGGCCCTGCGCAAGCAGGATCTCTTCAAGGCGCCAGGGGTGGCCGAAACCCTGGACTGGGCCTCGGCGCTTGCGGAACTCGATGCGGGGGCTCTCGATCCCGCTACCGTCTCCGATACGCTCGGCGTGCTGCTGAAATATCAGGACGATATTGCGCGCATTGAAGGCAGCAGGGTGAAGGAGCTCATCGAAGGCGTGCGCGCGGAATTGCGTGCGGCCGAATGAGCATGCCGCGATGACTGACGGACGCCTCGCCGAGAACATCGTCTATTTCGCGCGTGCGTTACGGGCTGCTGGTTTACCGGTCGGGCCGGGCGCGGTGCTCGACGCGCTTTCCGCGGTGGAGACCGCCCGGGTCGGCACGCGCGAGGATTTCTATTGGACGCTGCACGCAGTCCTGGTGAAGCGCCACGAGCACTCGCTCCTGTTTCAGCAGGCCTTCGCCATATTTTTTCGCAAACGCGACTTTCTGGAAAAGCTCCTCGCTTCAATGCTGGCGAAAGCGCCCGGGCCCGAAAAGGAGCCGCCGCAGCCCGGAGCGCAGCGCGTCGAGGAGGCCCTCATTTCCGGCCTGCACGCGCTCGATCGCGACCGCGATGACGTGGAAATCGACGCACGCCTGACCGTCTCCGAGCGCGAGGTGCTGCGGCGCAAGGATTTCGCGCAGATGACGGCCGCAGAAACTGCGGCCGCGAAAGCTGCGATAGGGCGGCTCGTGCTCTCGCTCGACGAGGTGAAAACGCGACGCCTCGCGCCCGACCGGCACGGCCGACTCATCGATCTGCGCCGTACCTTGCGCTCAAGCCTCAAGGCAGGCGGTGCCGTTATCGACCTGAAGTTTCTCGGCCCCCGGCGCAAGGCGCCCCCGCTCGTGGCTCTGCTCGATATTTCCGGCTCGATGAGTCAGTACACGCGGCTGTTTCTGCATTTTCTCCACGCGGTAACCGATGCGCGCAAGCGCGTCTACACGTTCCTGTTCGGCACGCGGCTCACCAACGTCACCCGGGCGCTCCGGCACAAAGATCCGGACGAAGCGCTTGCTGCGGTCGCGACAAGCGTCGTCGACTGGTCAGGGGGCACCAGGATCGCGACTTCGCTGCGAGCATTCAATCGGTTGTGGGCGCGACGCGTGCTCACCCAGGGCGCCATAGTGCTGCTGATCACCGACGGGCTCGAGCGCGACGGCGGCGATGAGCTTGCCTTTGAGATCGACCGGCTGCATCGCTCCTGCCGCCGCCTGATCTGGCTCAATCCGCTGCTGCGATTCTCAGGCTTCGAGGCCAAAGCCAGAGGAATCCGCGCCATGCTGCCCCATGTCGACGAACTGCGCCCAATCCACAATCTCGATGCCATGGCGGATCTGGTGCGTGCGCTGTCGGGGCAAGCGAGCCACACCCACAATCCCAAGGCTTGGTTGGAGCAGGTCGCGTGAATAGGTAGATATGGAGGCTCACATGCTCGCTCGCGATGAAGATATCCTCAAAGCCGCGCAAGACTGGCGCAAGGAAGGCCGCGGCGTTGCGCTCGCGACCGTGGTCGAGACCTGGGGTTCGGCGCCGCGCGGGGTCGGATCGAACCTCGTGATCGACGATCAGGGCAATTTCCTCGGCTCGGTGTCGGGCGGCTGCGTCGAAGGTGCAGTGGTGGCCGAGGCGCTCGACGTGATCGACAGCGGCAAGCCCAAGACGCTCGAATTCGGTGTCGCCGACGAGACCGCCTGGAAAGTCGGGCTTTCCTGCGGCGGCACCATCCGGGTGTATGTGGAAAAGGTGGAGTAAAGCGATTGGCGACACTTGCGGAGATGCTCAACGGCGGTGAGGTACGAGGGTGAAGCTTGAGGTTCTCTCTGCCCTCAACGCCGAGCGTGCCGCGCGGCGCGCGGTCGTGCTCGTTACCGACATCGCGAGCGGAAGCGAGCGGCTGGTCAAGGCGGCCGATGTCGGTCGCGATCCGTTGAAAGAGGTGCTCGAAAAGCACCTGCGCAGCGGTAAGAGCGGCATGGAGGAAACACCCCAGGGCAAGGTATTTCTCACCGTTCACGTTCCGCCGCCGCAGCTGGTCGCAACTGGCGCGGTCCACATCAGCCAGGCGCTCGCTCCGATGGCGACGATGCTCGGCTATGACGTGACCATCGTCGATCCGCGCACCGCCTTCGCTACCGTCGAGCGCTTTCCCGAAGTCAAGGTGATCGCCGAGTGGCCCGATGTGGCGCTGCCGCCGCTGGGCATCGACCGCTACACCGCCTTCGTTGCTCTCACTCACGATCCTAAAATCGACGATCCGGCGCTTACGCACGTGTTGGCGCGCGACTGCTTCTATATCGGCGCGCTCGGATCGAAAAAGACCCATGCGCGGCGGATCGAGCGGCTCAAGGCGCAAGGGCAGAGCGACGCCTCGCTCGCGCGTATACACGCGCCGATCGGGCTTGCAATCGGGGCAGCGTCGCCGCCGGAGATCGCGCTGGCCATCATGGCTGAGATCACAGCGCGGCTGCGGCTTGCGGCGGAGGCGGCATGAAATTCGGCGCGGTGCCCGTTGCCGAGGCGGAGGGCGGCACGGCCGTTCACTCAATCCGCAAGGCGGGGCTGGTGCTGCGAAAGGGAACCGTGCTCGGAGCCGCCGAAATCGCCGCGCTTGCCTCGGCGGGGATCGCGGAAATCGTCGTGGCCCGGCTTGAGCCCGGGGACGTCTCGGAGGATGTCGCGGCGGCCGAAATCGCCGCGGCGGTTTCCGGGGCGGGCGTGCGTGTCGACCGGGCGTTTACCGGCCGCGCTAATCTGTTCGCCGAGACCGCTGGCGTGCTTGTCGTCGACAAAATCGCGATCGACTGCCTCAATCTCATCGACGAGTCGGTGACCTTCGCGACGCTGCCGGCGTACAAGCCGGTCGTCGCCGGCGAGATGATCGCGACCGTCAAGATCATTCCGTTCGCGGTTGCCGCGCCGGTGCGCGATGCGGCAGTCGCAGTCGCGCGCACGCGGGCGCCGCTCATTCGCGTGGCGCCATACCGAATTCACAAAATCGGAATCGTCTCGACACTCCTCCCCGGTCTTGCCGACAAGGTCATCGAGAAGACTTTGAAGGTTACCGCCGAGCGGCTCACCCCCGCCGGGGCGACTATCATCGCGGAGCGGCGGGTTCCTCACGAGGAGGCTGCCCTGGCCAAGGCCCTCGAAGAGGTGCTGCGCGAGGGCGCCGAGCTGGCGATCGTGTTCGGAGCCTCCGCTATTGCGGACCGCAGGGACGTCATTCCGGCTGCGGTGGAGGCAATCGGCGGTCGCGTCGAGCATTTCGGCATACCGGTCGATCCCGGCAATCTCCTCCTGGTGGCGCAGGCGCGTGGCACGCCGGTGCTTGGCGCACCGGGCTGCGCGCGCTCGCCGAAGGAAAACGGGTTTGACTGGGTGCTCATGCGCTTGCTTGCGGGTCTCGAAGTCCCGCGCGAGGCGATTACCGGGCTCGGCGTCGGCGGCCTGCTGATGGAAATTGTCACGCGGCCGCAGCCCCGGGAGGAGCCGGTTCCAGCTTTGGGCCGCCGCATCGCCGCGGTTGTGCTCGCCGCCGGACGCTCGACCCGGATGGGCGGTCCGAACAAGCTTCTGGCCGAGATCGGCGGCAAACCGCTCGTGCGCATCGCGGTCGAGCAGGCGCTGGGTTCGCGCGCGCGGCCGGTCATCGCGGTCACTGGTCACGAGCACCAGCGCGTCGAAACCGCGCTTGCCGATTTGCCGGTGCGCTTGGTGCACAATTCCGATTTCGCGCAAGGGCTCGGCACTTCGCTGCGCGCAGGGATCGCCGCGGTGCCGGCCGATGTCGACGCCGCCATCGTGTGTCTCGGCGACATGCCTCAGGTCGATGCAGCGCTTATCGATCGCCTGATCGAAGCCTTCGATCCGGAGAAAGGGGCGCTGGCGGTGGTGCCGACCGTCAATGGACAACGGGGCAACCCGGTGCTGTGGTCGCGCCGATTTTTTCCCGACCTGATGGCGATTGAGGCCGACGTCGGCGCACGTCACCTCATCGATCGCTATGGTGAAGCGGTCGTCGAGGCACCGGTCAGCGGCAAGGGCGCTTTTCTCGATATCGACACGCCCGAAGCGCTGGTTGGACTCAAGGCCGAGCTTGAAGGGCTATAGCGGTCTTACGGGGTGCACCACGTAATAGTGCATACATGGAGCACGGCGCCGCGCGCGCAGCGGTTCATGGCAATGAATTTTGCCCGTTGGATGCCGCGGGCGTGCCCGATGGCCTCTGAAGTGAACCCAGCCGCTTTGCAAACCGCTGCCGAGGCATGCGATGGCATGAGCGCGGCCGATGCAGCAACCAGGACAAGTGCGGCAAATAACCGTTTCATTTTCGCCTCCCGTTTTGAAGCCCCCACGACGGACACTGAAGCCCCTTTGGGTGATTCGGGCAACCTCCATGTATCAGGGCCGGCAGGAAATCAGGGCACAAGCGTGCAGCAGGCTTCTGAACTGGCACTCGCGTAATGCGATCAGCCTTGCCTGGGCGACGCTCAACGAGCGCCCGTAGCCTTGCGCCCCGAAGCCGTCAGCGCGGCAGACCCAGGCCGAAGCTTGCGATGGCGCGATCAAGGCGCCCATGACCGCGATCATGGCAGCAAAACTTCTCATCTTGCTCCTCCTCTGTTGTGGAAGCCGGAGTGCTGATCACTGGACAAATAGCCATAGTACGGCTACTTTTTCGTTATGGGAACGCATAGTGTAGCAGAAGCCAAGAACCGTCTGCCGGAACTGATCAACCGTGCCCTCAAAGGTGAAGGCGTGGTAATTACCCGCCACGGCCGCCCGGTTGTCGAGCTCAAGCCGATCCCCGAGGCCGCCCGTCCGGTCTCGGCGGCTGATCTCGACTGGCTTGCAGCTCGTCGCGTAAAGATCACAGGCAAAAGGAAGCATGCCGGCGAGTTCGTAAGCGCCATGCGGGATGAGGAGAATAGGTGAGCGTCTATCTCGACGCGAGCGTCCTCGTGGCAATGTTTACCGACGATCCATTTGCAGATAGGGCAGACACGTTCTTGCGAAGTCATTCGCCTGCGCTCGTCGTCAGCGATTTTGCGGCAGCAGAATTCGCATCGGCGATGGCGCGCCACGTGCGGATGAGAGGCGTCACGCCCCAAGCTGCACGTCGCGCGTTCGCAGTTTTCGATGCATGGACTGCGCGCGCTGCCGGGCGGGCCCTCACCACGTCAGCGGACGTAACGGCAGCGGCCGCATTTCTTCGACGACTCGATCTCTCGCTTCGCACGCCGGACGCGTTGAACATCGCAATTGCACAACGGGTCGGCGCGGAGCTGTTGACCTTTGACAAAAATATGGCGGCGGCCGCCCGAGCGCTTGGGACCAACGTCCTGATGCCATAAACTTTCTTGCCGCTGACGCGCGTTCGGTCATTGCCGCAGTCGGGCTATGACGCGACGTAGGGCTTCACCATCTTGGCAGGATCGACCACGCGGTCGAACGTTTCTTCGTCGACGAAACCGAGCTGCAAGGCTGCCTCTTTTAGCGTTAGATCGTGCTTGGCGGCATAGTGGGCGATTTTTGCGGCTTTCTCATAGCCGATGACCGGCGCGAGCGCGGTAACCAGCATCAGCGAGCGCTCGACGTATTCGGCGATCTTCTTGCGGTTCGGCTGCGTGCCTTCGATCAGGAACTTGCGAAAATTCGTGCACCCGTCCGCAAGGATGATAATGGACTGAAGAATGTTCGCAATCATCAGCGGCTTATACACATTCATTTGGAGATAGCCTCCGGCGCCACCGAAGCCCACGGCAACATCGTTGGCCATGACCTGAACGGTAACCATCGTCAGTGCCTCGGCCTGCGTCGGATTGACCTTGCCCGGCATGATCGAGGAGCCCGGTTCGTTCTCCGGGATCAACAATTCAGCGAAGCCCGCGCGCGGTCCGCAAGACAAGAGGCGGATATCGTTGGCGATCTTGTAGAGCGAGACTGCCAGTGTGCGCAGCGTGCCGGAGAGCTGCACGAGCGCGTCGTGCGACCCCTGGACCGCGAATTTGTTGGGAGCGCTTACGAAGGGTAGCCCCGTAAGCCTGGCGACCTCCGCCACGGCGGCCTCGGCAAAACCCGGGGCGGCATTGATTCCAGTCCCGACCGCGGTGCCGCCCAGCGCCAGCTGATAAACACCCTTAAGCGCGTCATCAATGCGTGCGAGGTCATCGGAGAGCATGCCTGCATAGCCCGACCATTCCTGCCCGAGCGTCAGCGGTGTCGCGTCCTGCATATGCGTGCGGCCGATCTTGATGATATCGCTCCATTCCGCCGCTTTTTTCGCAATGGAATCGCGCAGCGCCGCAACCGCTGGGATCAGGCGCCGCTTGATCTCCGTGGCCGCCGCGATATTCATTGCGGTAGGAAAGTTGTCGTTCGAGGACTGCGACATGTTGACGTGGTCGTTCGGGTGCACCGGCTTCCTGCTGCCGAGCGGGGTGCCGGCGATCTGGCTCGACCGATTTGAAATAACCTCGTTAACATTCATGTTGAACTGCGTGCCGCTTCCCGTCATCCAGACGTGCAGAGGAAACATGTCGTAGTGCTGGCCGGCGAGAATTTCATCGCAAACCCGCGTAATCAGATCGTGCGCTTGTCTGTCGAGGCGGCCGTCGACGTGGTTTGCAGAGGCGGCCGCGCGCTTCAATATGGCGTAGGCGGCGATCAGTTCGCTCGGCATGCGATCGCGGCCGATGCTGAAATACTCCAGCGAACGCTGGGTCTGCGCTCCCCAGAGCTTGTCCGCAGGAATATGAACCTCACCCATGCTGTCCGATTCAATCCTGAAGTCGGTCATGGTAATGACTCCTGTCGACTGCCTGGACACGCCGCGCGCGGATGTCCAAAATGTAATCACTCAGAGCAAAATTCGATCCAATCGCGAGGCTTCGGCCGCGCCGCATGCGCGTGGGACACATTAGTCCATTGACGCAGCGGCGCGGCCAGAGTTAGCTGGCCCAGTGTTCGGGGCAGAAAGACGCATCATCGGGGACCATCATGTCGGAAGACCGCGACGACGCCAACGATCACTCCCATCATCACCACCACCATCATCATGCCTGCGCCAATCTGTTCGGGTGCGGCGACGAGAAAGGTACCGGCATTATCCGCGAGGACATCAAAGATGCGGCCTTCAACAGCCGTGCCTCCGACCGGCTGCTGCATATGGATGAAGTCGATCAGGAGACATTCGACGGCTATCTCTCGGCGCGAGGTCAGTGGCGGCGAAAATTCCTGCAGGCGAGCAGCTTCATGGGTGCCCTGGCCGCGATTGAGCCGTGGTTCGGCAATCTCGCGCTGGCGCAGAAATCGAAGGCCGCGCCGAAGCGCGAGGCGCAGGGTCAGGGCCGCGTGCACGTCGTCCCGTCAACCAAAGAAACGGTGCGGCTTGGCGTCTTCGATACCAATCTGGCGCCGATCCTTACGATTGATTCCGGCGACGTCGTGAGCTTCCCGGATACCTGGTCGCATTTCCTCAACGAAATGCAGCCCGGCGTGCCGGTCGATACCTTGGCGAAGCTGCGCGTGGACAACCCCGGCAAAGGGCCGCATTCGATCATCGGTCCCATTGCGGTGAACAAGGCGGAACCCGGCGACGTGCTGGAAGTCCGGTATCAGCGGATTCGCCCCTACGAATGGGGTGCCGTCTTCAACAACCCGGGGTCGCTGGGGACCGGGCTTTTGCCGCAGGATTATGCGCAGGGACAGGTCAAATACCTCGATCTCGACCTGCGCGCCATGAAGGGCAAATTCATGCCCAACATCAGCATTCCGCTCAAACCCTTCCAGGGCACCTTGGGTGTTGCGCCGCCCGATGATTATTTTCCGCCGCTGAGCCCCGGGGTCACGAGTTCAGTGCCGCCGGGTCCGCACGCGGGTAATCTCGATGTGAGTGAACTGTCCGAGGGCTCGACCCTCTACATACCGGTGTGGAAGCCGGGTGCGCTCATCTATACCGGCGACAGCCACGCGGTTCAGGGCGATGGCGAGATCTGCCTCACCGCGCTGGAGACGCGGATGAAGGAGCTGCGCATCCAGGTGGTCCTCCACAAACAGAAGAACCTCGTCTGGCCCGTTGCCGAAACCGACACGCACTGGCTCGTCCTCGGGCTCGACAAGGATCTCAACATGGCGATGGCTCTTGCCGCCCGTAATGCGATCAAGTTCCTCGCCGCGCAGGCCAAGATCAGCGAACTGGACGCCTACGCGCTGTGCAGCATCGCCGTGAGCTTCCGGGTGACTCAGGTGGTCGACATCGTGCGCGGCGTACACGCCCTCATTCCGAAAAGTCTCTTCGCCCCGCAGCTGCGTCGCGAGATGACGATGGTGTGAGGGAGTAAATCAGGACCTCGTAGGATGGGCAAAGGCGCTTCGCGAAGACCTAAGCTTGCGTAATGGTTCGTGCACCTTTGCCCACGCCGTCCCACTTCGAGAGGCCGACCGCGTGGGCAAAATCGCTCGGCTACCGTGCCACCTCGCGCCGCGCGGGCGATTTTGCCCACCCTACGGGCTATTTTTACGAACCCCCAGCAACCCAGCGAACGCAAACGCGACCCAGGCGATGATGAGAATGGTGCCGCCTGCCGGTGCCGCCATCGGGAACAGGCGGTGCCCGGCAAACGCGCGCAGTGTCATGTCGGCGGCAAACAAGCCGGCGCCGAGAATCCAGCCGGCGAGGGCGATCACTGCAGGCGGCGGCCATAATACGCCCTGCCGCAGCAGCGCCGTCCCGCCGAGAAGCGCCGCCGCATGAAACAGCAAAAGATTGGCTGCGGCCTGCAATTCCGTGCCCGTTGCCAGATGAGCGCTGGCGGCGGCAAGAATCACCCCCGCAGCGCCGATGAGGCCGGCGAAGATGGTGAATAGGGCTGGCACGGGCGCGTGTCTTTCGCTGCGGGCTTCACACGGATCAAATCTGTAGCCCGGATTTGCGCTTGCTCAACAAAGATGAAGTTCGAGTCAGCGCAGGCGCAAATCCGGGCTACGGGCTTCACACGGAGCGGTGGTAGTGCAAAATAGCCGCGGGAGGAACGATCATGCACAACCAAACCTGTATTCTCGCTGTGGCGCTGGTGCTGACGGGTCTTGGGCTGGCCGCGACCTCTGCTCGCGCCTTCGACGACGCCAAATATCCCGACATCCGCGGAGCTTGGCAAAGACCGGGCGCGGCGCAATGGGATCCGACCAAGCCGCCCGGCTTGCGGCAGCAGGCTCCGCTGACGCCGCAATATCTGGCGGTATTCCAGGCCAACATGGCGAATACCGAGAGCGGCGGGCAGGAATACAATCCGCAGGTGGTGTGTCTGCCCTCGGGAATGCCGCGGTTGATGATCGCCTACGAGCCGCTCGAACTCATCATCACACCGGATGTGACATTCATCCGGTTCGATCAGTTCGGCGAGACTCGTCGGGTTTATACCGATGGCCGCGACTGGCCGACCAAGCTTACACCGAGCTTCGATGGCTACTCCATCGGACACTGGGTGGATGTAGACGGCGACGGCCGTTTCGACATGCTCGAAATCGAGACCCGCGGCTTCAAAGGACCGCGCCTCATCGATCAGACCGGAATGCCCTTGCATTCAGACAACCAGACGATCGTGAAGGAGCAGATCTTTCTCGACGGCGCCGATCGCAACCGCCTGCACGACCGGATCACGACCATCGACCATGCCTATACCAGGCCGTGGACGGTCACGCGGGATTACGCCCGCTGGTCCAAACCGGTCTGGCTGGAAACGAACTGCAAAGCTGAAAACACTTACGTGTGGCTAGGCAAGGAAACGTATTTCATCAGCCTCGATGGCTATTTGATGCCGACCAAAAAGGACCAGCCGGCGCCTGATCTGAGAAATTTCGAACAGTCTGGGAAATGATGCTCCGCCGCGTGAGCGGGAACTTTCGCCATCAGGGATGGCTCAGGGGGCGCGTGCGCGAACCAGAGGCGGATGCGGGCCGGAGGAAGTTGGTTCGAAGGGAGATCCTGATGCAGGACCACAGCGAGCGGGAGGCAAATCTGCGCGCTCTCGCCGAGCGGCTGGAGTTCTCCGTTGAGAAGGCAGGAGATCGTTACAAGCTGACACGGACTGCCGCAGTCTCGCGTCCGGTTTGCGAACCAGACCTTACCCTCGACCAAGCCGAAGAACTCCTCGCAACCTGGAAACTGCGCGGCCTCGGCGGCGGCTAGCGGTGCGGCATTCTATCCGGCAGCCTCGGGTTGCAAAAAAGGAGCCCCACAAGGGGCTCCAAAGTGACGATATCGCGATGCGTTGAGAGAAGGCGTTACTTGGCGTTTTCCCTCTCCCTTCGATTGTTGTTGGACGGGGCATTGCCGCCCTGGCGGTTTTGCTCATTACCCGAACGTGCCGACGGGTTGTTGCCCTGCCCGTTTTCGTGGCCCTGCTGGGCTCCCTGGCCGGTTGTCGAGGGGCGGTTGTTCCCGCCCTGTTCGGCGTTCCCTTGCTGGCCCTGCGGACGCGACTGGCCTGCAGCCGAAGAGGGGTTGGCGCCCTTCTCATTCTGGCTGCCCTGAGCGGCGTTCCCGTGTTCGCCCTGGCCTTGAGCGCCCTGACCGGTAGTGGTGCGCTCGCCGGCTTGGCCCCCATGCTCGCCGCCGTGCTCATTGAGGCCAAGCTTGGTCATCGTCTCGCTGTCCATTCGGCCGCTGGCTTGGAGTCCGTTTTTGCGTTGGAACTCCATCAGGGCTTGTCGCGTCTTCGGACCGAACTTGCCGTCCACGGTAACGTCATAGCCCTGCCGCACCAGGATCTGCTGCATGTCGCGGATCTCTGAGGTGCTCAGGTTCTCCGACCCGCCGCGGCTGGCTACCCCGACCGAGGCCCCCGTACTGGCCCGAGCGCTGGACGATCCAACCGGCATCATGGCGACGATTTTGTGATCGTGATCGACGATGATGATTTGGTCATTAGTGACGAAATACTCGTCATCGCGGAATTGCGGATAGTACCGCACGATTACCTCGGGGACTCGCTCAATGTGTACGCGGCTGGGCACGACGGTGCCCACGTTCAGCGAGAAGTCCACGTTGTTGACGCGCGGCACGTTGTGCTCAGCAAAGACCTTGTCCCGGATTTCCGTTCTTTGCTGCTCACTGAGCTGGACTCGCCCACCCTGGCCGACGCGGCCCTGCTCACCAGCCTGCTCACTGCGGCCTTCCTGGGTCCGACCGTTCTGGCCTTGCTGGTTACGGCGTTCTTCGGCCTGGTTGGTCTGGCCCTGCTGGTTACGGCCTTGCTGGGCCTGGTTGGTCTGGCCCTGCTGGTTACGGCCTTGCTGGGCCTGATTGTTCTGGCCCTGCTGATTGCGGCCTTGCTGGGCTTCGTTGTTCCGTCCCTGGCCTTGCTGTCCCTGCTTCGACTGAGCCTCTTGGCCTCGCTCGCGTTGGCCTTGACCTGTGGTGCCAGCGCGGTTGGATTGGCCCTGCTTGCCCTCCGCCGACTGTTTGCCTTGCTGACCCTGTTTGCCTTGCTGAGCCTGCTTGTTGCCTTGCTGAGCCTGCTTGCCTTGCTCGGTCTTGCCCTGCTGAGCCTGCTTGCCTTGCTCGTTGCGCTCGCCATTCTGCGACTGAGCGTGCTCGCGCCCGTTAGACTTGCCCTGGCCGGCGGTATTGGATTTCGAGGACTCGTTCGCCCGCTGACCCTGCTCGTGTCCCTGCCCGGTAGTTGCGTTGCGGTTTTGGTTTTCGTGCTGAGCCTGCTTGCCCTGCTCGCTACCCTTGGCTTCGCCACGGCTCTCACGCGATTGTGCGCCGTGCGATTGCTCCTTCTGCACAGCGGCGCCGCCGTTGTGAGACTCTTGCTTGCCGGATGGTTGCTGCGCTGATGCCACACCGAGTCCGGCTAGCAACGCAACCGTGCTGAATAAAAGCTGCTTCCTCATTTCGTCTTCCTCTGTCCGGTTCTCCCCATGCGCCGAAACTCCACGGCTTGCCTGGAAACGTACGAGCGAAGCGAGTGTTCCGGTTCAGACTCAACCATTGGATTAACGCCCGTTCACAATTTCCGCAGCTGCGTAAGAACGAGGGCAAGAATCCGAAACCTACTCACGCGGCTTGCGCAGCTCACTGGCCGAGACGGCAAGGTCGTCGACGCTGATGCGGGAAAGCGCGTCGGCAAACGCATTCTCCGCCTGGGCCAAAGCCGGGGCGACTACCTCTTTGAGCAGGGGAAAATCATTTGCTTCCGGCTCGACGTCGTGTTCGACGGTCCTGGCCGCGCGCAGGATGTCCTCCGCAGTAATCCGACGGCGATCGCGGGCGAGTTCGTAACCGCCGCGAGGCCCCCTTGTACCCCGCAGGATTCCCTCTCGTACCAGCGCTTGCAGTACGGGTTCCAGCAATCGCGGTGGAAGCCGGTGGCGTGCCGCAAGCGCCTTGGCAGCGACCGGCCGTTTGCGCGCATTGAGCGCAATGTCGGTTACGGCGACAATGGCGAGAACGTTTTTCCGAGGTACAAGCGGCATGGCAACATATCAATGGAACACAGGAAAATGCTGTCATCTCGCCCGGCTCGATGGCCAAGCGCCATGTAGAGTCACGAAGCCAACTAATGCGAAGGCTCTATGTTCCGGGGGCTTGACGTCGAAATAAAGCCAACGAGGCAGACGCCGACGGTTACAGCAAACCCGCTAAGCCGCGGTGGGTTTGCGATCGAGCTTGAGGCGCTTGTCGAGATAAGCGCCGATCGCCTGCATCAGCGGCTCGATCTTGCCGTCGAAGAAGTGATTGGCGCCGGCAACAACCTTGTGCTCGATCACGATCCCTTTTTGCGTTTTGAGCTTCTCGACCAGCGCGGTGACGTCCTTGTACGGCACCACCGCATCCTTATCGCCGTGGATGATAATGCCCGAAGAAGGGCAGGGGGCCAGGAACGAGAAATCGTACAGATTCGCGGGCGGGGCAATCGAGATGAAGCCTTCGATTTCAGGCCGCCGCATCAGCAACTGCATGCCGATCCAGGCGCCGAACGAGAAGCCCGCAATCCAGCAGCTGCGCGCCTCGGGATTGATGGTCTGAGCCCAGTCGAGCGCCGCCGCTGCATCGGACAACTCGCCGAGGCCATGGTCGAACGAACCTTGGCTGCGGCCCACCCCGCGGAAATTGAATCGCAACACAGAAAAGTTCCGGTGCACGAAAGCGTAATAAAGCTGATAGACGATCTGATGGTTCATCGTCCCGCCGAACTGCGGGTGGGGCTGGAGAATGATCGCGATCGAGGCGTTCTTCTGCCGGGCCGGATGGTAGCGGCCCTCGATGCGTCCAGCTGGCCCAGTGAAGATGATTTCAGGCATCGGCACCTCAACAGCGACTTCACACGCTCCCGGAAAACGCGATCAACGCGCCCTTGACGGAGGCAATCGGTCCACGTAAGTGCTTAGAATGGCTCCAATTTTCGGCAGGGCTGCGAGCAGACCAATGCGGGCGCGGGCGGGTGCGGCCGTCGCGGCAGCTGCGTTCTAAACGATCGCGGGGCCAAAAAGCAACGATCTCAACGGTGCGCCCGCGCTCGGGCCAGGACCGGCGGTCGCCGAACTTGAGGGCGGAATTCGTGACTCAGCGGGTCTACCTTGATTGGAACGCGACCGCGCCCCTGCGGCCGGAGGCGCGTGCGGCCGTGCTTGCCGCGCAGGCTCTCTGCGGCAACGCGTCCTCTATTCACGCCGAGGGCCGGGCCGCGCACCGATTGATCGAGGAGGCGCGGGAAGACGTTGCCGCGCTCGTCGGGGCAGAAGCCCGCAATGTTGTATTCACGTCGGGGGGAACGGAAGCCAACGTGCTCGCTCTATCTCCGGCGACCGGAACCAGAACCGATCGCGGGCCGCGGGCGCGCCTGCTGGTCTCCGCAATCGAGCACCCTTCGGTGCTGGCGGGTGGCCGCTTCGATCCCGCTGTTGTTGAAAGGCTGCCGGTGACGCCGCAAGGCCGGCTCGATCTCCTGGCGCTCGAAGCGCGGCTGGCCGCCTTGGCGGCGGCCGGCATTCGCGGTCCACTGGTTTCCGCGATGCTCGCAAACAACGAGAGCGGGATCGTTCAGCCGATCGCCGAGGCGGCGGCCATCGTCCACCAGTGGGAGGGAATCCTGCATGTCGATGCGGTTCAGGCCGCAGGAAGGATCCCATTTGCTATCAGCGATATCGGTGCTGATCTTGTGACTCTTTCGGGGCATAAGATCGGCGCTCCAATGGGAGCCGGTGCTCTGGTCCGCCGGGATGCGGCGATTGAGCTTTCGCCCGTCCTGACCGGCGGCGGCCAGGAGCGCGGCGCCCGGGCCGGCACGCAGAACGTTACGGCTATCGCAGGCTTCGGCGCGGCCGCCGCTGCCGTCCGCCGCGATTTCGCGTCAGAGACCAGGACGATGCGGCGGCTTCAGCATCGCCTCGAGGCGGGTCTGAAATCGATCTCGCCGAACGTGATCGTTTTTGGCCACGCGGTTGAGCGGCTCCCCAATACGACGCTCTTTGCCGTACCCGATCTCAAGGGGGAAACCGCAGTCATCGCTTTCGACCTCAAGGGCGTCGCGGTCTCCTCCGGTGCTGCCTGCTCGTCCGGCAAGGTGCAGCCCTCGCATGTCCTCGAGGCGATGGGGATTGTGCCAGCACTTGCCCGCGGTGCGGTTCGCGTCAGCTTGGGCGCGAGCACCACTGAACCAGAGGTCGATCGATTTCTGGAAGCTTGGATTGAGGTCTCGGGAGCATTACTTAAAGGCTCGAAAGGCATCGCCGCCTGAGGTGGCACGACTGCAAGGGTGACAGCACCAGCGGACCACCATAAAACCGACCGATCCAACCCGCGGTCCTTGAAACCGCTGCGGAGGGAAGAATGCCGGCAGTACAAGAGACGGTGGAGCAGGTCCGCCGGATCGATGTTGACCAATACCGTTACGGGTTCGAAACAATCGTCGAATCCGAGAAAGCCCCGAAGGGGCTCTCGGAGGACGTCATTGGATTCATTTCGGCCAAGAAGAGCGAGCCCGCCTGGATGCTCGCCTGGCGGCTCGACGCCTATCGCCGCTGGCGGACGATGAGCGAGCCTACCTGGGCGCGTGTCAAATACGCCCCGATCGATTATCAGGACATCTACTATTATGCGGCTCCCAAGAAGAAGGAGGGGCCGAAATCGCTCGACGAGATCGACCCCGAGATTCTGGAAACCTACCGGAAGCTCGGCATCCCTTTGCGCGAGCAGGAAATCCTTGCCGGGGTGCGCAACGCCGACGGGGGAGCCGGTAACGATGGTGACGGCTACGGCCGGGTCGCCGTAGATGCGGTATTCGATTCTGTGTCGGTCGCGACCACCTTCAAGGCGGAACTCGCCAAAGCCGGCGTGCTGTTCATGCCGATCTCGGAGGCGCTGCAGAACCATCCCGACCTGGTAAAGAAATATCTCGGCACCGTCGTGCCGCTGTCCGACAATTTCTTCGCCACCCTCAATTCCGCGGTATTTTCCGACGGCTCCTTCGTCTATGTGCCGGAGGGTGTGCGCTGCCCGATGGAGCTCTCGACCTATTTCCGCATCAATGAGCGCAATACCGGCCAGTTCGAGCGCACCCTCATCATCGCCGACAAAGGCGCCTATGTGAGCTACCTCGAAGGTTGCACCGCGCCGACCCGCGATGAAAACCAGCTGCATGCTGCCGTGGTCGAGCTCATTGCGCTCGATGATGCCGAGATCAAGTATTCGACTATCCAGAACTGGTATCCGGGCGACAAGAACGGCCGCGGCGGCGTCTACAACTTCGTCACCAAGCGCGGCGATTGCCGCGGCAGGAATTCCAAGATTTCCTGGACTCAGCTGGAAACCGGTTCGGCGATTACCTGGAAATATCCGAGCTGCATCCTCCGCGGCGACAATTCCCGCGGCGAGTTCTATTCGATCGCGATTTCCAACGGTTACCAGCAGGTCGACAGCGGCACCAAGATGCTGCATCTCGGCCGGAATACGACCAGCCGGATCATCTCGAAGGGGATCGCGGCCGGGCATTCCAACAACACTTATCGCGGGCAGGTGATGGCGCATCGCAAGGCAACGGGGGCCCGCAATTTCACCAACTGCGACTCGCTCCTGATCGGCGACAAGTGCGGCGCGCATACCACGCCCTATATCGAGGCGAAGAATTCCTCAGCCGTGTTCGAGCACGAGGCGACGACCTCGAAAATTTCCGAAGAGATGCTGTTCTATTGCATGCAGCGCGGCCTCTCCGAGGAGGAGGCGGTCGCCCTCGTCGTCAACGGCTTCGTCAGGGATGTGCTCCAGCAGTTGCCGATGGAATTTGCGGTCGAAGCGCAGAAGCTCATTTCGATCAGTCTTGAAGGAAGCGTCGGATGATCTCGCGGTCGCGGTCCGATATGTCGCTCCTGGAAGTGAGAGATTTGCAGGTCGAGGTCGACGGCAGGAAGATCCTCAACGGACTCGACCTCGCCGTCGAGGCCGGTTCGGTACACGCCATCATGGGTCCGAACGGCTCCGGCAAATCGACGCTGGCCTATGTGCTCGCCGGCAAGGAGAATTATAGCGTTACCGAAGGCCAAGTACTGTTCGACGGAACCAACGTGCTGGAACTCGAGCCCGACGAGCGCGCGGCGAGAGGATTGTTTCTTGCGTTCCAGTATCCGCTGGAAATTCCCGGCGTCCCCACCATGACATTCCTGCGCACCGCTCTCAACGCCCAGCGCAAGAAGCGAGGAGAGCCGGAGCTGACAACCCCGGATTTTCTCAGACGGGTGCGCGAGGTCGCAGGCCGGCTTGGGATCGATCAGGACATGCTTCGGCGCGGTGTGAACGTCGGCTTTTCCGGCGGCGAGAAGAAGCGCAACGAAATTCTGCAGATGGCACTGTTGGAACCGCGGCTATGCGTGCTTGATGAGACCGATTCGGGGCTCGACATCGACGCCCTCAAGATCGTCGCCGATGGCGTCAACCGGCTGCGCGCGCCGGACCGCGCCTTCGTCGTCATCACGCATTACCAGCGCCTGCTCAACTATATCGTGCCGGATGTCGTCCACGTGCTCTCGCGCGGCCGGATCGTGCGTACCGGCGGGAAGGAGCTGGCGCTCGAACTGGAGGCTAAGGGCTATGCGCAATATCAGGAAGAGGCAGCCTGAACGGAATAACGGATTTGGATCGATTAAATGGTCGAAACTGACAACATTGTACTTGAACATCTGCGCGCGATCCGTGCTCAACTTAGCACTCTGACCGATCGTGTGCTTGAGCTTACGCAGCGCGTCGGAAGCTTGGAAGTGCAAGTGGCGAACCTCTCGGTTCGAGTCGATCGTATCGACGCCCGGCTGGATCGCGTAGAAAAGCGACTCGGCCTGATAGACGCTTGATTATTTTACGCGGAGCCAATGGCCGCTATGGCATTGATGAAAACCGCCGCTGAACAGCAGCTTGCTGACGAGTGGCAGGAGGCGGCTCCCCGGCTGCCCGGTTTGGCCGGGCTGCGTGCCGCGGCCTTCGAGCGGTTCGCGGCTGCCGGCCTGCCGAGCCGCCGGGTTGAGGAGTGGAAATACACCGACTTGCGCGCCTTGATGCGTGACGCAAAGCCGCTCGTGTCGTCGCCCAATGCCGCAGCGAAGATACGGGCGAAACAGGCGGGTGCCGGACTAGCATCGATTGAGCCGCGCCGCATCGTGTTCGTCGATGGCGCCTTCGTGCCCGAACTTTCCGATCTCGGCTGCCTCGAAAGAGGCCTCAGCATAGGCTCGATGGCGCAGGCCCTGGCCGCGGGCGACTCGCAGACCGCGCAGCAGCTGGGCAGGCTTGCGCCAAACGGTGATATCCCGGTCGCCCTCAATACTGCCTTCATGGGTGATGGCGCGCTGATCCGCATTGCCGAGGGCGCGACTCTGGAGCGCCCGATCCTGCTCGTATTCTCTAATGCTCATGATAAAGGGGCTTCCGTCTACACCCGCTCTCTCGTCATCGTCGAGAAGAAGGCGCGGGCGATGCTGGTGGAGAGCCACGAAGGCGTCGGCGGGATCGACGATCAGGTGAACACGGCATTGGAGCTGAGCGTCGGCGACGAGGCTCACGTCGATCATGTGAAGCTCACCGGTTCCGGCGCAGGCGCGCTTCACATTTCCACCCTGATGGCGGCGATCGGCGCCCGCGCCCGATTCAACGAATTTCTGTTCACCGCCGGTGCCCCGGTCGTGCGCAATCAGATCTTCGTGCGGTTCGATGGGCCGGGGGCCGTTGCCGGCATTCGCGGCGCAAGCCTGCTCAATGGCCGCCAGCACGTCGATACGACGCTGCTTGCCGATCATGCGATCGGCGGCTGCACCAGCCGCGAACTGTTCAAGTCGGTGATCGACGACGAGGGGCGCAGCGTTTTCCAGGGCAAGATCATCGTACGGCCGGGCGCGCAGGCGACGGACGCAAAAATGGCGACGCACGCGCTGCTGCTCTCAGATAAGGCGGAAGCCGATAACAAGCCCGAGCTCGAAATTTTTGCCGACGACGTCCAATGCGGCCACGGTGCGACGGCGGGCGCGCTGGATGACGAATTGTTGTTCTATCTCAAGGCGCGCGGGATTCCTGCCAACGACGCCGAAGCGCTGCTGATCGCGGCCTTCATCGGCGAGGCGGTGGAAGGGATCGAGCATGCAGGGCTGCGGGATGCGTTAATGGATCAGGTCGGGACCTGGCTCGCGGCGCGAGGATGACGATGCACCCGGCTGTCACCAACGGCGCCTATGATGTCGATCGCATCCGCGCGGATTTCCCCATCCTCGCTTTGCACGTCTATGGCAAGCCGCTCATCTACCTCGACAATGCCGCCTCCGCCCAGAAGCCGAAGCCAGTGCTCGATCGGCTGGAAGAAGCGTACCGGTGCGAATATGCCAACGTGCATCGCGGCTTGCATTATCTCGCCAACGCGGCGACCGAAGCCTATGAGGGCGCTCGCGAAAAGGTGCGCAGCTTTCTCAATGCGAAGCGCAGCGAGGAAATCATATTCACACGCAATGCCACGGAGGCGATCAATCTTGTCGCCTATACGTTCGGGCGGGAGCGGATCAAGCCGGGCGAGGAGATCGTGCTCTCGATCATGGAGCACCATTCCAACATCGTACCATGGCATTTCCTGCGCGAGCGTCACGGCGCAGTGATCAAATGGGCGCCGGTCGATGACGAGGGCAATTTTCTCATCGACGAGTTCGAAAAACTTCTGGGACCGCGTACCCGCATCGTTGCGATCACCCACATGTCGAATATGCTGGGCACCGTCGTGCCGATCAAGGAGGTGGTGCGGCGCGCGCATGCCCGCGGGATTCCGGTTCTGGTCGATGGCGCGCAGGGCGCCGTTCATCTCGACGTTGACGTGCAAGACATCGACTGTGACTTCTACGCCTTTACCGGCCACAAGCTTTATGGGCCCACGGGTATCGGGGCGCTTTACGGGAAATACGAGCATCTTTGTGCCATGCCGCCGTTCAACGGCGGCGGCGAGATGATCCGTGAAGTATTTGTAGACCACATTACCTACGGGGACCCGCCGCACAAGTTCGAAGCTGGCACCCCCGCGATCGTGCAGGCCATCGGGCTTGGGGCCGCCATCGATTACGTCGCCTCGATCGGCAAGGAGCGCATTCGCGCCCATGAGCAGGATCTTGCGAAGTATGCGCACCAGCGCATGCGCGAGATCAATTCAGTCCGTATTTTCGGCACTGCCCGCGACAAGGGGGCGATCATCTCTTTTGAGATGAAAGGCGCGCATCCGCACGACGTCGCGACCATCATCGATCGCTCCGGCGTTGCTATTCGGGCCGGAACCCATTGCGTGATGCCGCTGCTCGCCCGTTTCGGAGCGGTATCAAGCTGTCGGGCCTCGCTCGCCCTTTACAACACGCGTTCCGAAATCGACCGGCTTGTGGAAGCACTCGTGAAGGCACAGGATTTCTTCGCATGACCGAATCCGCGGAAATCAAGGCAGCCGTTGGCGATCCGCCGGCCGAGGCCGCTCCCACGCCGGCAACATCTCCGGGCAGCGAATCGGCGCTGCCGGAGGCGGAGCTTGTGCGCATGACCGACGACATCATCGCGGCTCTCAAGACCGTGTTCGATCCGGAAATCCCCGCGGACATTTACGAGCTGGGGCTTATCTACCGCATCGATATTGCAGATGATCGAGCCGTCACCATCGACATGACCTTGACCACACCGAATTGTCCGGCCGCGCAGGATTTGCCGGGCAATGTCGAAAATGCTGTGGCAAGCGTTGCCGGTATCGGCCTCGTCAAGGTCAATATCGTCTGGGATCCGCCCTGGGACCCGAGCCGGATGTCGGACGAAGCCCGGGCAATGCTCAACATGTGGTGAGGTGGAGTGAACCCCGCCCGCCCGAAACTCGACCGGGTTATCGAGACCTGCCTCTATGCCGACGATCTCGATTGTGCTGCGCGCTTCTACGAAAACGTGCTGGGGTTGCCGGTGATGACGGCGGATTCGCGCTTCCGCGCCTATGATGTCGGAGGCCGCAGCGTGCTCCTCATATTCAGGCGTGGCGCAACTCTGGAAACCGTACACATGCCGGGCGGCACGATACCGCCGCATGACGGTCATGGCGACCTGCACATAGCATTTGCAATCGCGACGGATGAGCTTCCGGATTGGGAAAAGCGGCTGGCGCTGCACGGCGTCGCCATCGAGGGGCGTACCAAGTGGACGCGAGGAGGGGAGAGCATCTATTTCCGCGACCCGGACCGTCACCTCGTGGAATTGGCCACGCCGGGATTGTGGGCGATTTATTAGCATGTAGCCTGGATTGCGCGGCGTCCGAACGTGCCCGCCATTCCCGACGACCTTGCGTGCCGCGCAATCCGGGGTTGATGGAAGCAGCCCCGGATTGCACGATCGCCGCTTGGAGGGCGAGCCTGCGTGGCAAGATTGTGCAGCGATCGTGCAATCCGGGCTACACAGCTTCACAGCGGGAATTTCGCCACTATCTTGAGGGCAGTTCGGGCCGCCAATGGCCTCGATCCAACGAGGAGAGAGATGGCTAATCCCCGGCCGAGACCGCAGGTAATCCGATTGACCGATGCGGCTGCGGAACGCATCCGCTATGTCATGGCAAATGCACTCAAGCCCGTGGTGGGCGTGCGCGTCGGCGTCAAGAATGGCGGCTGTGCCGGGATGACCTACACGATGGAATACGCCGAGACTATCGCGCCGGCCGACGAAGTGGTCGAGGACAAAGGCGTGCGGGTGCTGATCGACCCCAAGGCCATTCTGTTTCTGCTGGGGACGGAAATGGATTACAAAGCCGACAAGCTTGCTGCCCAATTCGTCTTCAACAATCCGAATCAGACCTCGGCCTGCGGCTGCGGCGAGTCGGTGCAGTTAAAGCCCGCCGCGCCGGCTCAGTAAGCAAAACGAATCTATCGTCGTCTTTCCGAGGCGCGGCGCGAGCCCGTTCTCAGGCCTTCACGCGTGCGGGGCGCAGCAGAAAGGCGGGCAAATGCCCGCCGCCTACTGTGTTCTCCAGTCCGGAGCGCTCCGCACGTCGCGCGCGCACGTCTTCCAGTCGGGCCACCGGCGCGAGGACGTGCTCCAAGCGCGGCGGCGGCGCTTTGTGATCGCGCGTCACCTTGTGGTCGCGCTTGCCGCGCGGCGAGCCGTTGGGCCTGCGGGGAGCGGCCGCCGTCGCGCGCTCCTCTCGCCCTTCCATCCAAGGGATGCTCTGGCCGATGAGGCGCTCAATTGCAGCGAGAGCCTTGTGGTCAGACGGCGCCACGATCGTAATCGCGGTGCCGCTGCGGCCAGCGCGTCCGGTGCGGCCAATTCGATGGACGTAATCGTCCGGATGATGGGGCACATCAAAATTGAACACGTGGCTGACGTCGGGAATATCCAGCCCCCGGGCCGCGACATCGGAGGCTATCAACAACGCTACTTCGCCGCGGCGAAAGCGGTCGAGCGCCGCCATGCGCGCCGGTTGATCCATGTCGCCGTGGAGAGCCACGGCCGAGAAGCCGTGACCGACTAGCGAGCGGTGAAGCTGCGCCACTTCGCGCTTGCGATTGCAGAACACGATGGCGTTCTTGAACCCTGCGACGGAACGGATAAGGCTGCGCAATGTCTCGCGCTTCTCGTGCGGCTCGCGTCCGGTCTTGACAAGGAGTTGGGTCGTGGTGGCAACGGTCGTTGCTGGTCTCGCAACCTCCACACGTATCGGATTGTGCAAAAATTGATCCGTGATGCGACGAATTTCGGGAGGCATCGTCGCGGTGAAGAACAGGGTCTGTCGGCTAAAGGGCACAAGCTTGCAGATGCGCTCGATATCCGGAATGAAACCCATGTCGAGCATTCGGTCCGCTTCGTCGATGACCAGAAGCTCGACTCCGCTGAGCAGCAGTCGGCCGCGCTCGAAATGATCAAGCAGGCGGCCCGGAGTTGCAATCAGGACATCGACGCCGCGCGTGAGCTTGATATCCTGGTCGTCGAATGAAACCCCGCCGATGAGAAGCGCGACATTGAGTTTTTGGCCGGCGCCGTATTTTACGAAGCTTTCCTCGACCTGCGCCGCAAGCTCCCGGGTGGGCTCGAGAATGAGCGTCCGCGGCATTCGAGCCCGGGCGCGTCCGGTCTCGAGCATCGTCAGCATAGGCAGCGTAAAGGCCGCCGTTTTGCCGGTGCCGGTTTGTGCGATGCCGAGAACGTCTCGCCGCGCGAGAACGTGGGGGATCGCCTGTTCTTGGATGGGGGTGGGGGCTGGATATTGGGCCGCTTTGACGGCGGCGAGAACTTTGTCGGACAAGCCGAGCCTTGAAAAGGGCATGTAACCTCGAATCAGGACCGCCCGAAAATTGCCCGCGCCGGACGAAGAAACAACTGTGAAAGTTGCGCGGGAGAACGGTCAGGTGAATCAGTCGACCGGTTTCTGCCCGGAACATAGGGGCTTTAAGCTGAAAGTCAATCCTGCTGCGCTGCAATAAGTCCTAATTGTGTCAACCAATTTTCGGTACCCGGAAAGGAGATAGAGAGAATGTCATCGTTACCCGTCGTGCTGGTGCCGGGATTGATGTGCTCGGCCCGCCTCTATGGGCCGCAGGTTCCCACGCTATGGCAATTCGGCCCGGTTATGGTGGCCGATCACCGCGCCGACGAGAGCATGGGCGCCATCGCCGAGCAAATCCTGGGCATCGCGCCACCGCGTTTTGCCCTGATCGGCTTGTCGATGGGCGGGTACATCGCTTTTGTTATTCACCAGAAAGCGCCGCAGCGCGTGGCCCGGCTGGCCTTGCTCGATACCTCGGCGCACCCGGAGACGCCGCGCGAGACGGAGCGCCGCATGGCCCAGATTGCCCTCGCGAATGAGGGCCGGTTGGGCGAAATCGTGGACGCGCTTTTCCCGGTGTTTGTTCATCGTGATCGGCAGGGCGATCAGGAACTCAAACGCACCGTCAGTATCATGGCGCAGGAGACTGGCGCTGATGCGTTTATCCGCCAGCAGAAGGCGATCATGTCCCGACCCGACGCCAAGCCGTTTTTGAGTTCGATCACCTGCCCAACCCTGGTCCTGGTCGGCGATAGCGACGCGCTTACTCCTCTAGTGCGTTCGCAAGAGATTGCCGCAGGAATCCAGCGAGCCAATCTCGTCGTCGTGCCGGAATGCGGGCACCTCTCAACGCTCGAGCGCCCCGAGGCCGTGAACGCGGCGCTCGCCGAGTGGATGGGTAGATGAAGTAGGGCGCGCCCGCGAGGGGCTCGCGCCCCCCAAGAACATTTCGCGCGTTTACCCACGCGGGCGTGACTCGCAGAAGTCGACCGCGTGGGCAAAATCGCCCGGCGGCCGGCGCGCCGCATTGGCGTTTTCCCAAGGCGATTTTGCCCACCCTCATATGGGGCCCGCCGTCAAGCGCGCTGCTTGCTCGGGCTTGGGTATGGACTCGCTCGGGCGGCGGTGCCCGTGGCGACGCTTTGCCCGCGAAACGCAGGGCGGCCGCAGTGGAGCCTTGATCGCTTGGATGCCCCGCTTTTTTGAACGCGGCGAGGGGGTCAAGGGCGGCTTTGCCGCCGCTTGGCGGTTTACCCTTGACGCCCTCGCCGCGTTCAAACACGACAATCCAAGCGATCAAGGCCGACCTCCAAGTGCTCTCAGGCAGGGCCGCGGTTGTGCCGCCGCCGAGTAACGCCGGATTGGCTTCTGAAGAACAATGCAGGATCACTGCATCACCTCATATCCGGTCGGGATACGCTGATCCCGTACCCACATTCCGCATGCACGCGGTGATGAAGCCACGAGCGGACGGGACCCATCTACATGATCGGCTTTGTTACGGCCCAAGGGTGGCACGGTCACCATCCATCCGGTGTGCTGGCCGCGGCAAGTGCCGCGACCGGCGGGCAACTGCGAAACTTGTTAGCGGTCCTGGTTCACGCGGTTAGTTCGCTTATTCGCTTCATCGAGTGTGGTCCTACGCCTTCTTGAACACTGCGCCTTCCGGGATCAGTCCGGTGGTGAGAAAACGCCACAACGCCACCATCAGCTTGCGCGCCAAGGCCACAATGGTGATGCGCCTGATCCGTTTGCTCGCATTCGCCGCGCGCTGGCGGAACCATTTGCTCAGCGCGCTGTCCGGTTGGTGCCGGAGCCACAGCCAGGCCAGCTCGATCGCGGCATGGCGGGCGCGGCGGTTACCGGCCTTGCTGATCCCCTGCTCGCGATTGGTGTCGCCGCTGCGCCAGGGAGTTCCGTCGAGCCCGAAATAGGCGCCAACTTCGCGGCGATTGCGGAAATTTTTGTAGAATGCCTCGTTGACCAGGCGGCTCGAAAACGCCGGCCCCAGTGACTTGAGCTGGAACAAGAAATCCCGCCGCCGCCCCATCTCGACCGCCGCTGGGCTCAAGGGCCCCGGGCTAACTTGCTCTTCCAGCGCGGCAAGCTGTTCGATGACCAACCGCAGTCGCGCATGTTCACGTTTGATCTCGGCCAATAACCGCGGCGGCACCGGATTTTTTTGCCAATCCCGCTGCTTGGCAAGCCAGCTCAGGTAATCGTGCCGACGCGGATCGCCAGCCGCGACACCCACCACCCGCACCAGCGCCTTGATCCGATTGCTGTGAGAACCCTCCTCCGTCTTGAGCCGTTCCTGTTCGCGCGTGTCGCGCCGAACGTCCTCCTGCTCCGGGCTCGGCACCCGCACAATCCGCACCACCCGTGGCTCACCGGCGCAATGTTGCCGCAACGTCCGCAGCAGCTGCTTGCCGTCGATCCGATCGCTCTTCGCTCGCCGGCCGCGCTGCTCCACCGCAATGCTGGCCGGATCGAAAACATAGTTGGTAATCCCCGCCGCCGTCAGCAGCCGATGCAGCCAGAAGCCGTCGTAGCCCGCTTCGTAGCAACTCACGACTGCTGGCTCGAAACCCAGTTTCTGCGCCGCTCGCGCCCGTATCTTGGCAATCAGCTTCAACAGGCCGGCATGGTCGCCGCCATCGACCTTGTACTGCGAGATCCGATCGCGATCCGGACTATACATGGTGACCAACCAAGTCCGCCGGCTCAGTTCAAGCGCCAGGTAAATCGTGCCATTATTGGCAGTGGTGGGCGCGCAAACGTTGGATGTCTTCATCTGACGTCTCCGATGGTTCGAGTGGGTTTACCCGAGCCTATCGGAAGCGCGCTCACCGCCCCATGGTATCTACGGCTACCCTCCAATTCCCGACTGGCGTCGCCCAGTGCTACAGTGCTCCATGTCCTCGATCATTGATCTGATCGGCGAAACACCGCTCATCGAACTGACGCGGTTCGACCGCGGTCCCTGCCGGCTCTTTCTCAAGCTTGAAAGTCTTAATCCGTCGGGCTCGCTGAAGGATCGGCCGGCGCGCGCCATGATCGAGGCAGCCGAATCCGACGGGCGGCTCAAACCGGGCGGCACGGTCGTCGAGGCAACGGCCGGCAACACTGGGCTCGGGCTGGCGCTTGTTGGCGGGCGCAAGGGTTATCGGACCCTTTTGGTCGTTCCCGACAAGATGGCTCGCGAGAAGATACTGCACGCTCAGGCAATGGGCGCCGAGGTGACAATCACCCGCTCGGACGTCGGCAAGGGTCATCCCGACTACTACCAGGATCTTGCCGAGGCGATCGCTCGCCGCACGCCGGGTGCTTTCTTCGTCAATCAGTTTGCCAATCCGGCCAATCCGGGCGCGCACGAAGCTACCACCGGCCCGGAGATGCTGTGCCAGATGGGAGGCGACATCGACGCCGTCGCGGTCGGTGTCGGCTCCGGCGGAATGCTCACCGGTATCGGGCGATTCCTGCGCCGAGTTTCGCCAAAAACCGCAATCATTCTCGCCGATCCGGAAGGTTCAGTCCTGGCGCCTTATGTTGAGACCGGACGCATGATCGAGGCCGGGAGCTGGGCGGTCGAAGGCATTGGCGAGGATTTCATTCCACCCAATGCCGATCTCTCGCTGGTCAGCAAGGCCTATTCGGTAATAGATGCGGAGAGCTTTGCCACCTCGCGCGATTTGTTGCGCTCCGAGGGGATTCTGGCGGGGTCCTCCACGGGCACGCTGCTGGCCGCGGCTTTGCGCTATTGCCGCGAGCAGAGTGCGCCGAAGCGGGTAGTGACGCTCGCGTGCGATTCAGGCGCCAAATATCTCTCCAAGGTATTCAACCCGAGTTTCCTGGCACAGGAGGGCTGGACCCATCCGGACCGGCACGGCACCGTCGGCGACGTGGTGATCAATCGCTACAGCGAAGGAACGGCCATTGTGGTGCGGCCGGACGATAATCTGCGCACTGTGTTCATGCGCATGCGCTCGACCGGCGTGTCGCAACTGCCGGTGATCGAGGATGGCGGCAAGGTGGTGGGCCTGGTCGATGAGAGCGATGTTCTCGCCGCGCTGATTACGGAGCCAGGCGGGCCGAACAAGGCGTTTCAGCGGCAGGTCAGGGACGTCATGGTCACGCGGCTCGAAACGATTTCGGCCAAGGCCCCGGTCGCCGATCTCGTGCCCTTGTTCCGCAGGGACTATGTCGGCATCGTCATGGAGGGCGACCAGTTCGTCGGTCTGGCGACCCGCCTCGATCTCATCAATTATTTCCGGATCACGCCGCAATGACACAGCGGACCAATCTCGATTTTGCGACCCGCTGCGTGCATGCCGGGCAGGAACCCGACCCGACAACCGGCGCCGTCATGATGCCGATCTACACGACATCGACCTATGTCCAGCAAAGCCCCGGCGTGCACAAGGGCTACGATTATGCTCGCACCAAAAATCCCACGCGCATGGCGCTGGAGCGCTGCATTGCCGATCTTGAAGGGGGGAGGAGCGCATTTGCCTTTGCCTCGGGACTGGCAGCAATCTCGACCACGCTCGATCTCCTCGACCACGGCTCTCACATCATCGCGGTCGATGATCTCTACGGCGGCTCGCGCCGGCTGTTGGACCGCGTGCGCCGGCGTTCGGCGGGACATGAGACTACCTATCTCGATCTCAGCGACTGCGGCGCGGTCGAAGCCGCGATCCGTCCGAACAGCCGCCTCATCTGGGTGGAGACCCCGACCAATCCCATGCTCAAGCTCGTGGATCTCGAAGCGGTGGCAGCGATCGCAAAGCGACACGGCATTTTGGCTGCTGCCGACAACACCTTTGCTACGCCCTATGTGCAGCGGCCGCTCGAACACGGTTTCGATCTCGTCGTGCACTCGACGACAAAATATTTGAACGGTCACTCCGATATGATCGGCGGCGTGGCGGTGGTCGGCGATAACGGGGGCCTTTGCGATCGCATGAGCTTCCTGCAGAACGCGGTAGGGGCGATCCAGGGACCGTTCGACTCATTTCTGGCGCTGCGTGGCCTCAAGACGCTGGCGCTGCGCGTCGAGCGGCACTGCGCCTCGGCATTGAAAATCGCGCAATGGCTCGACCGCCATCGCAAGGTGCGACGGGTGCATTATCCGGGGCTGCCAAGCCATCCCCAACACGCGCTGGCGAAACGCCAGATGCGCGCATTCGGCGGCATTATTTCGGCCGAACTCGAGGGCGGCATCGATGACGCCAAGCGATTCCTGGAGCGGTGCCGGCTATTCGCACTTGCCGAGAGCCTCGGCGGCGTGGAAAGCCTCATCGAGCATCCGGCGCTGATGACCCACGGCTCGGTCCCCGCAGACGTCCGGGCAACGCTCGGGATCGGAGATACCCTCGTGCGCCTCTCCGTCGGGATCGAGGATGCGGACGACCTCATCGCCGACCTCGCGGCAGCGCTGGGCTGATGCGCACGCAGCTCGGCATCATCGGGGCAGGCCCGGCCGGATTGATGCTTTCGCATCTCCTGCATCTGGAGGGGATCGAGTCGATTATTATCGAAAATCGCAGCCGGTCCTACATCGAAAGCCGGATCCGCGCCGGCCTGATGGAGCAGTGGGCGCGCGACCTTCTGGTCGAGACCGGCGTCGGCGAGCGCCTGCTGCGCGAAGGGCTCTCTCACAACGGCATCCACCTCTGCTTCAACGGCGGCCTGCACTACATCAATTTTCGCGCGCTCGTGGGCAGGGGCGTCACCATCTACGGCCAGCAGGAGGTGGTGAAGGATATCGTCGCCCGCCGGCTATCCGATGGTGGACAGATTCTGTTCGAGGTTGACGATGTGAGCGTGCACGATTTCGAGGGGAGTAAGCCAAAAATCAAATTCCGTAGCGGCTCGGGAATGGATGAGATCGACTGCGATTTCATCGGCGGTTGTGACGGGTTTCACGGCATTTGCCGGCCCAGCATTCAGGCAGAAAAGCTTTCAATCTATGATCGCGAATATCCATTCGGCTGGCTCGGTATTCTGTCGCAATCGCCGCCGCCCGACGACGAATTGATTTATTGCTATCACGATCGCGGGTTCGCGCTCTTCACGATGCGCTCGCCGAATCTCGCGCGTCTTTACGTCCAGTGCGCGCCCGATGACGAGGTGGAGAACTGGCCGGACGAGCGGATTTGGGAGGAACTGCACGCGCGCCTTGCCGGCACGCGGCATCTGGTTGAGGGGCAGATGCTGCAGAAAGGCGTCACCGCCATGCGAAGCTTTGTAGCCGAGCCGATGCGCCATGGCCGACTGTTTCTCGCTGGCGATGCCGCCCATATCGTGCCGCCGACCGGCGCAAAGGGGATGAATCTCGCCCTTGCGGATGTGGTTGTCCTCTCGCGGGCGCTTGCCGAGTTCTATCGAACCGGCCGCAGCGACGCGCTCGACCGCTATTCGGCGATCTGCCTGCGGCGCGTCTGGAAAGCGCAGCGCTTTTCCTGGTGGATGACGCAGATGCTCCACCTTTCGCCGACCCACAACGCCTTCGACCGCAAGCGCCAGCTCGCCGAGCTTGATTACGTGGTCACGTCGGAGGCGGCAGCGCGCTCGCTCGCCGAAAACTACGCCGGCTTGCCGCTGGAGCTGTGATTCGTAGGGTGGGCAAAATGGCCTGTTCAGCACGATCCACGTGCACAAACACGCGTGGCGATTTTGCCCACGCGGTCAGGCTTTTCGAGGTTTGACCGCGTGGGCAAAGGTGCGCGAGGGCGTGCCCGATATCAAATCTTGGCCAAGCGCCTTTGCCCACCCTGCATGCTACAGCTTTACTTGCAGTACGCGGCGCATCGGCTGGCCCAAGGCGAGGATCACGAGCCCTGCGAACGCGGCGACGCCGGCGATCATCAGAAAGAACTCCATCTTGTTCATCGTGCTCCAGAAGCTGCCGAGCCATCCCGCGATGAAATTGCCGACAAAGCTCGTGCCGAGCCACACTCCCATCATCATCGAGATCACTTGCACCGGCGCCACTTTGGACACCAGCGAAAGCCCGATGGGCGAGAGATAAAGTTCGCCGATCGTGAGCACGACGAAATAGGCGAACAACCACAGCCAGCTCGCATCCGGCGCGCCGTTGGACTGCCAGGCGGCGCCCACCATGATGAGGTTGGCAAGGGCGAGACCGAAGCACCCCAGCGCCATCTTGGTCACGCTGGACGGCTCGCTTCCGCGTTCCGCCTGACGCGCCCACAACGCCACCACGGCGGGCGTGAAGGCGAAGATCATGAACGGATTGAAGGCCTGAAACCAGGTGACCGGGATTTCGCCGTGCCAGACGATCAGGTCGATGGTCCGGTCGGTATAGTCATCGGCCCACAGCGCGATCGTATTTCCTTGCTGTTCGTAGGCCGCCCAGAACAACGTATTCGGCAGGAACAGGAGCAGCAGCGCCACGATGGCTCGCCATTCGCTGCTGCTGAGGGGCCGCCTGGTCTCGCGTGCGGCTTCGGCGCGATGCAGTTCGTCCTGTGGCAGCGCGGAGGATGCGAGCGCGTAGAGATAGATCGCAAGCGCGATGGTCATGCCGACTCCGGCCGCGCCGAAACCATAGTGCCAGCCGACGTCTTCGCCGAGCGTGCCGCAGACGAGCGGCGCAAGAAACGCGCCGACATTGATACCGACATAGAAAATTGAATAGGCGCGGTCGCGGCGCGGGTCGCCGGGCCGATAGAGGCCGCCGACCTGGGCCGACATGTTGGGTTTGAAGCAGCCGTTGCCCAGGATGAGCATGAGAAGCGCGAAGAGGAACAACGGCTCGAATGCCATCATGAAATGACCGAGGGCCATCAACGCGGCGCCGATGATGATGGTGCGATGCTGACCCAGGAGGCGGTCGGCGATAAGCCCGCCGAAAAACGGCGTCAGATACACGAAGCCGGTATAGAGGCCGTAGATCTGCGACGACAGAGGCTGCACGCCGAGCGGGCCGAAAATCGATTCGAGGATCGAGCGCAACGTCGCCAGCCCGATCACGTTTTGGGAATGACCGGGCAGCAGCAGGAGCTTGGTCATGTAGAGAACGAGGAGCGCGCGCATCCCGTAATAGGAGAAGCGTTCCCACATTTCGGTCGTGAACAGGAATGCCAGTCCGCGCGGATGGCCGAGAAAATCGGACTTGGCGTAGACGCGGCGAGCGGATTGCAAAGCAGTCATGGCTTCACCGGCCGATCGCGGCGCGGGCCTTCTGGATGATTGCCTTCGGGTACGAGGCGAAACCGGCGAGAATGCGTTCAACCTCCTCGCCGGTCGCAATATCGATATCGAGGTTCAATTTTTCGGCGTCGGCAAGGAACTCCGGGTCGTGCATGGTGTCGAGAAAAGCCCAGCGCAACGCCTCCAGCCGCTCCGCCGACAGGCTCGGCGAGCCGGCGAGCGGCCGGCCGAGAATGGTTTGCTTGAAATGAAGTTCGAGTACCTTTCGATTGTCGTCGCTGGTCACGTAATCAAAAACACTTGGAACGTCGCCGAACTCTGTAGTGGTCTTGGGTCCCATTTGAACGACGAGCTTGATACGCCCCGCCTCGACATCGCTCAGCCATTGCGTCTTGATCGAGGAGACGAATAATCCGCACGCACCCTGCACCTCTCCGCGCTGCATGGCGAGGTTGACCTCCT
>DATBHB010000092.1:0-17823 GCA_036557705.1 Xanthobacteraceae bacterium | reverse complement strand
TCGACGCCCGGCACCACCACCATCTCCACCGGCTCCGACACCAGGAGACGCTCAGGCGAGACCAGCTCGAACTGGATTTGATCAGCCATATCGCGCGTTCCCGCCAACGAGCCTAGGCCGCCTCTGCCGCCAGCTTGCGGGCCTTCTCGACCGCCTCCTCGATGGTGCCGACCATGTAGAAGGCCGACTCCGGCATGTCGTCGTACTGGCCCTCGCAGATGCCCTTGAAGCCTTTGATGGTGTCCTCGAGAGCCACGAACTTGCCCGGCGAGCCCGTGAACACCTCGGCCACGTGGAAGGGCTGCGACAGGAAGCGCTGGATCTTGCGGGCGCGGGCCACCACCAGCTTGTCCTCTTCGCTGAGCTCGTCCATGCCGAGGATGGCGATGATGTCCTGCAGCGACTTGTAGGTCTGCAGCACGCGCTGGACCTCGCGGGCGATCTTGTAATGCTCCTCGCCGACCACGCGCGGATCGAGGATGCGGCTCGTGGAGTCGAGCGGGTCGACCGCCGGATAGATGCCGAGCTCGGCGATCTGGCGCGACAGCACGGTCGTGGCATCGAGGTGGCTGAAGGAGGTCGCGGGCGCCGGGTCGGTCAAGTCGTCGGCCGGCACGTAGATGGCCTGCACCGAGGTGATCGAGCCCTTCTTGGTGGTGGTGATGCGCTCCTGCAGCGTGCCCATGTCGGTGGCGAGCGTCGGCTGATAGCCCACGGCCGAGGGAATGCGGCCCAGCAGCGCCGACACCTCGGAGCCCGCCTGAGTGAAGCGGAAGATATTGTCGACGAAGAACAGCACGTCCTGGCCTTCCTCGTCGCGGAAATACTCGGCGACGGTGAGGCCGGTGAGGCCGACGCGGGCGCGGGCGCCGGGCGGCTCGTTCATCTGGCCGTAGACGAGCGCCGCCTTCGACTGCCCTTCGAGCTGGATCACCTTGGACTGGATCATCTCGTGATAGAGGTCGTTGCCCTCGCGCGTGCGCTCGCCGACGCCGGCGAACACGGAGTAGCCGCCGTGCGCCTTCGCGATGTTGTTGATCAGCTCCATGATGATGACGGTCTTGCCGACGCCGGCGCCGCCGAACAGGCCGATCTTGCCGCCCTTGGCATAGGGTGCGAGCAGATCGACGACCTTGATGCCGGTCACCAGGATCTCGGCTTCCGTCGACTGCTCAGTGTAAGCGGGGGCGTTCTGGTGAATGGCGCGCTTTTCCTTGTACAGAATGGGTCCCGCCTCATCGACCGGGTCGCCCACCACATTCATGATGCGTCCAAGCGTGCCGTCGCCGACCGGCACCGCAATCGGCTGGCCGGTGTCGGTGACTTCCTGGCCGCGCACCAGGCCTTCGCTGGTATCCATGGCGACGCTGCGCACGGTCGATTCGCCAAGATGCTGCGCCACTTCGAGCACCAGGCGGTGCCCCTGATTGCGAGTTTCGAGCGCGTTGAGGATCGCCGGCAGATGGCCCTCGAACTGGACATCGACCACCGGCCCGATCACCTGGGTGATGCGTCCGATGACATTCGTTCCGTCAGGCATAATGATTCTTCTTTGCTCCAAGTCATGCGGGTTCAAGGTTGAGGTGCCGCTCGATCCGATCGAGGCGGCTTTCGACACGATCGAGCCGGGTGTCAATGCGATCGAATCGGTCGTCCATACAGTCGAATCGACTGCTCTGAATCGCAATTTGAGATTGCAGGTGCCCGATCTGCGCCATGATATGACCCATGGTCGCCTCGAATCCGCTGACGCGCGTCTTGAGGTCCGAAAGGTGCGCGCGCTTTTCCTCCTGACCACGCCGGAGGAGGTGAAGCTGTTCCATTATCGGGTTCGTGGCTTCGTCGGTCATGGATTTAGAGTATGCCTGTTCTGCCCAGGTCATTCTATGTATCACCGAGGCCGACCGACTGTTACAGCGCCTCCGCGCCGGAGATGATCTCGATCAGCTCTTTCGTGATCATCGCCTGGCGAGTACGGTTGTAGGTCAGCGTCTGTCTACGGATCATCTCGCCGGCGTTGCGGGTGGCGTTATCCATGGCGCTCATCTGCGCCCCATAGAATGACGCGGTGTTCTCGAGCAAGGCGCGAAAGATCTGAACCGCAAGGTTGCGCGGCAGCAACTCGCCAAGAATCTCTTCCTCTTCGGGCTCGTATTCATAATTGGCGCCACCGAGGCTTTCGACCGCGGAAGCCTCGAACGCCGGCGGAACGATCTGCTGGGCGGTCGGAATTTGCGTGACGATCGACTTGAAGCGGGAAAAGAACAGCGCGCAGACGTCGAACACGCCCTTCTCATACATCCGGATGATCTGATCGGCGATCGCCTCGGCATTGGCAAAGCCGATCGTGCGCACGCCGCGCAACTCAACGCGCTCTACGATCTGCTTCTCATATTGGCGCCGCAGCTGCTCATGGCCCTTGCGGCCGACGCAAAAGAATTTGACCTCGCGGCCCTGCGCGGTGAGGGCAGTGGCCCGCTCGCGCGCGAGTCTCACGATCGCGGTATTGAATGGCCCGCAGAGGCCGCGCTCGGCGGTGCAGACGACGAGCAGGTGGGCCTGCTCAGTACCGGTGCCGCGCAGGAGCCGCGGCGCAGTGTCGAGGCCGGCGACCGATGCGGCCATCTTGGCCAGGACCTTCTCCATGTGCTGGGCATAGGGCCGCGCCGCTTCGGCTGCCGCCTGGGCGCGCCGCAGCTTCGACGCCGCAACCATCTGCATGGCCTTGGTGATCTTCTGCGTCGCCTTGGTGGCGGCGATGCGGACCCGCATGTCCTTGAGGCTAGCCATGATCGGACGACAGAGACTGTGTAGGGTGGGCAAAGGCGCAACGCGCTTGAGCGCGTGCCATAGCCCGTCGACAAGACGGGCGTAAACGCCCTGATTGCCCACGCGGATGCGTGCGCGTGGGCACGGCGCTCCTTTCGCATGTGTGGCACGGCCCGTGCGTTTGGACCGCGCCTTTGCCCACCCTACGGATAGTCTTCTGATGGACTAACATTAAGCGAATGTCCTCGCATAGCTCTCGACCGCAGCCCTGAGCTTGGCGGCCGTTGCATCGGTAAGGTCGCCGGTCTTCCGGATGTCTTCGAGGATATCGGGATGCTGCGTGCGCGCGAGCGTCAGCAGGCCCTGCTCGAAAGCGCGCACGCGCGCAACGGGAAGCGGATCGAGATAGCCGTTGACGCCGGCATAGATGACGATCACCTGCTCTTCCATCTTCAACGGCGAGAACTGCGGCTGCTTGAGAAGCTCGGTCAGTCGCGCGCCGCGATTAAGAAGCCGCTGCGTGGTCGCGTCGAGGTCGGAGCCGAACTGCGCGAAGGCCGCCATCTCACGGTACTGCGCAAGCTCGCCCTTGATGCGGCCGGCCACCTTTTTCATCGCCTTGGTCTGGGCTGCCGAACCGACGCGCGATACCGAGAGGCCGACATTCACCGCCGGCCGGATGCCCTGATAGAACAGGTCGGTCTCGAGAAATATCTGGCCGTCGGTGATCGAGATCACGTTGGTCGGAATATAGGCCGACACGTCGTTAGCTTGGGTCTCGATGATTGGCAGCGCAGTGAGCGAGCCCGCCTTGTGGGCCTCGTTCATCTTGGCGGCGCGCTCCAGGAGCCGCGAGTGGAGATAGAACACGTCGCCCGGATAGGCCTCGCGCCCCGGCGGGCGGCGCAGCAGCAGCGACATCTGCCGATAGGCGACGGCCTGTTTCGAGAGATCGTCATAGATGATCACCGCGTGCATGCCATTGTCGCGGAAATATTCACCCATCGTGCAGCCTGAGAACGGCGCAAGATACTGCATGGGGGCTGGGTCGGAAGCGGTCGCTGCCACAATGATCGAATAATCGAGCGCGCCTTGTTCCTCGAGCACCTTGGTGAACTGCACCACGGTCGAGCGTTTCTGCCCGACCGCCACATAGACGCAATAAAGCTTGATCTTCTCGTCGTTCGAGACGTTGAGCGGCTTCTGGTTGAGGATGGTGTCAAGGGCAATTGCGGTCTTGCCGGTCTGGCGATCGCCGATGATCAGCTCGCGCTGACCGCGGCCAATCGGGATCAGGGCATCGATTGCCTTGAGTCCGGTCGCCATCGGCTCATGCACAGAGCGCCGCGGAATGATGCCCGGCGCCTTCACGTCGACGCGATGGCGCTCGCTCGCCTGGACCGGGCCCTTGCCGTCGAGCGGATTGCCAAGGGCATCGACCACGCGGCCAAGGAGGCCCTTGCCGACCGGCACGTCCACGATCGCGCCCGTGCGCTTGACGGTCTGGCCCTCCTTGATCTCGCGGTCGTTGCCGAAGATCACGATGCCGACATTGTCGTTCTCGAGATTGAGGGCCATCCCGCGAACGCCGTTCTCAAACTCGACCATCTCGCCGGCCTGCACATTGTCGAGCCCATAGGCGCGGGCAATGCCGTCGCCGACAGACAGCACCTGGCCGACCTCGGAGACCTCGGCCTCCTGGCCGAAATTCTTGATCTGCTCCTTGAGGATCGCGGAGATTTCGGCGGCGCGGATATCCATCAGGAGACCTCTTTCATCGCGTGCTTGATGGCGTTGAGCTTGGTGCGCAGCGAACTGTCGACCATGCGGCTGCCGAGCCGCACTATCAGGCCGCCGATGATCGCGGGATCGATATTCACCGCGAGATCGACCGACTTGCCGCCGGTGACTGACTTGAGGGCATCCTTGACGGCGTCAAGGTGCCTCTCGTTCAGAGGCTCGGCAACGGTAATGCTCGCGGCGACCTCGCCGCGATGGCGGGCGAACAACGATCGGTAAAGTTTGATCATATCGCGAACCGCAAACAGCCGTCGGTTGCGAGCAGCAAGCTTGAGGAAATTGGCGGCAAGCCCGCCAATGCCCGTCCGATCGAGTACAGCTGTGATCGCGTTCAACTGCTCGGCGGACGTGAAAACGGGGCTGCGCACGAGGCGCGCGAGATCCGGGCTTTCCTGCACCAGCGCATCGAAACGATCGAGGTCGGCCTTGACCGCATCCAAGCTCCGCTGTTCCAGCGCAAGCTCGAAGAGCGCAGTGGCATAGCGCCCTGCCATGCCTGATACGATGCCTCCTTCGCGCGCCACTTTTGAAATTCCCGATCTCGCTTAGGCAGTTGGGCGCCTTCCCGCCGCCCCTCGACGGTGAGCCTGCAAGCCCTTGAATTCAAGAGAGACTTCGGAAGGGCCCAGAGGGGTCCGCAGCCCACTCTGAATACTGCGCGGTTGCTAACACAGCCTAGACCGCGGTGCAACACGGCGGAACATGGCCCGTAGGGCGGGTTAGGCGCGGCCCAGCCTGCTTATGGGCTAGACGGCGCCTACTCCGCGCCGTAACCCGCCATCGTTGGGTGGCCGGCGGATTACGCGGGCCGCCGCCTGTGGCTAACTGGCGCCGTGGTTGCTAAGCGGGCCGTTAATCCGCCCTCCCCAACCCGCAGACAACTCAACCACGTTATGCAAGGCTCCGATGCCGCAAAAGGGCGGCTCCTCCTCGTCCTCTTGATTTTCGGATGGGGGGTCACCTGGCCGATGATGCGGATCGCGCTCGTTGAGATTCCGCCGTTCAGCATGCGCGTGGGGAATCTCTTTATCGGCGCCCTCACGCTCGCCACAGTAGCGCTCGTTCAGGGTCGCCGGATCGCCATCCCGAACGCCAGAACCGGGCTGCATCTCCTCATCGCGGCGCTCCTCAACATCGTGGGCTTCAGCATATTCACGCCGTTCGCGCAGCTTGCCGCCGCGACCTCGCGGGTGACGATCGTCGTCTACACGATGCCGATCTGGGCAAGCCTCCTGGCGTGGCCGGTGCTCGGCGAGCGCCTGGACGCCATCCGTGCCGTCGCCCTTCTACTCTGCGTAGCCGGGATGGGAGTGCTGGTCTATCCCCTGGCTTCGCGCGGGATCCCGGTCGGCATTTTGTTTGCGCTGGGCGCGGCGGTGAGCTGGGGAGCCGGGACCGTTTATCTCAAATGGGCGCGGCTCGGAGGCGATCCGATAAGCATCACTATCTGGCAAATCGTCATTGCGCTGATCGTCATCGCCGCCTGTCTTCCCGTCTTCGAAGGGTCTCTACACGTAGCGAGCGCCGGCGCAACATCGCTGTTCGCGCTCGTCTTCACCGGAATGATCGGCACCGGTATCTCGTACTTCCTCTGGTTCGATATTGTGCGCCGCCTGCCGGCTGCGACCGCCTCGCTCGGCATCCTGAGCGTGCCGGTTGTCGGCGTCATCGCTTCGGTGGTCTTGCTCGGCGAACGGCCGATGCTGACCGACATCGCCGGACTGGTGCTGATCTTTGCAGCGTCAGCCTGCGTGCTGCTGCGGCCGCAGGCGGCGCGCACGCCGTAGCCCGGATTGCGTGATCGCCCTCGTCCTGAGGAGGCGCGCGCCTCTTCAGCGCGCGCCGTCTCGAAGGACGGCCACACGCCTGCATCCGTTGCCCCGCTTATTTGAAATACCGCAGGTCCGGAGGCTTCTGGCCTTTCTTGGTCGGCATCAGCACGCCGTGCGGGTCGAGCATGTAATTCTCACTGCCGATCTTCACGTGCGGATTGTCGACCGCACAGTAGGCTTCCGAAAAGATGGCGTTGCGCTCGCGGCGGTAGCTCTTGAGCACGGTCCACGGTTCGGTGAGCGCATGATCGATGGTGGTGATTTCGTCGTGCAGGATGTCGGGGTTCTGCTTGTCGATGAAGAAACGCTCGCGCACCACCGTCTCGTTGTCCTTGGCAAGAGGAATTCCGGTGGGATCGAAAACGCGCGGCCCCCTGAAATTGCGGGTTTCGACGCGGAGTTCGTCGTAGCGGCCGTCCCCGTCCGTATCCCGCCACTCGCCGATCGAATAGCCGCCGAACGACGGCTCGGCGTCCTCGGGCATGGTGCGCCCGTCGGTATAGATCCGGCGCATCTGCATCAGATACTCGACGAGGATGTACGTCATCTTCGGCATGACGACGATCTCCATGGGGAAGATCCCGTTCATCACCCGCGGCATTCCGTCCGGAAGGCAGGTATAGGTCGGGTCGTTTCCCTGGCCGCCAAGCTTCTCGTCTGCAATGCCGGCCTCGAAAATCTTCTGATATTCCGGAGTGAGCGGAGCGCCTTGCTTGTCGCGCGGCGTGGCCGGATTGTACTGGCCGATTGGGCCCACTCTGTACCACTGGGCACTCCAGTCGGGATATTTCGAGAGATCTGGAGGCCATTGAGCGGCGGCAGGGGAGAGCGACAGCACTCCCGCCACTGCGGCAGCGGCGATCACGTTACGGCAACGCATGATTTCCTCCCTGGAGCCTGGAGCAGCTACGATGAGCGCAGGACTATTTGTGCTGTGCGATCGGCCGCCCATCCTTGAACTTGATGCGGTTAACCTGCCAGGCGCCGCCCGGAGCCCCGCTGCGCAGCGGGTCGATCGTCATTTGCAGCTCGTCGCCGGGTTTGATGCTTTTGCTCGACCATCCCTCTCGCACCAGGAGGCTCGGAGCACCGCCTTCGAGATTCCAGTTGGTGACGGTGCCGTCCGGTCCTTTGACATCGAGGAAAATATAAACATGCGGACTGGAATATTTGAACTCGGTTACGGTGCCGACGATATCGACAGGGTGCTCCTGGTCAAACATCGCAAACGAATGATGTGCGATCGCAGAACCGCCGACTATCATCAATGCAGCACACGCCAGACCAGCCGATATTCGCATGATGCAGACCTCTCTCGTTCTCGTCCCGATGGGTCTCGTTCAGATGACCCCGCTATGGGCAGATGATAGCGCGTCCTCATGCGATTGGAACCCCCACAGCGCGCGGGGCAAGGCGCTATGCTCCGCACTCGGCGTGAGCAGGCCACGCCTGGCTACGGGCCACTTCCGCGTCCGCGTGCGGGCGGTGTATCATCCGCTGCCCTGGAAGAGAGTGTAGATCCATGTTTGAGCGAAATCTGATCGGCGCAATTGCCCTTATAGCCTCCCTGATCACCATAGTCTCCCTGATCACCATCGACGCCGCGCAATCTTTTGACGACGCCTTGTATCCAAATCTCAAGGGCCAATGGGTGAGAGCCCGTCCCGAAGCTCGGGTCAGGGGTCAGCCGGCCTTCGATCCGGAAAAATCCTGGGGCCGCGACCAGCAGGCGCCGCTTACTGCGCAGTATCGGGCCGTCCTCGAGTCGAGCATTGCCGATCAGGCGAGCGGCGGCGAGGGCCTCTGGTATGGCGCGCGCTGCCTGCCCGTCGGCATGCCGGCCATGATGACGCTCTACCGGCCGATGGAAATCATCGTCCTGCCGGAGACCACCTATATTCGCATCGATCATATCCGTGACTCGAAGCGAAGGATTTTCACCGACGGACGTGATTGGCCCGAGCGTGTCCAGCCGAGCTATGACGGCTACTCGATCGGCAAATGGCTCGACAGCGACGGCGACGGCCGCTTCGACACCCTTGAAGTCGAGACCCGATACTTCAAGGGTCCGCGCGCGCTCGATCCGGCCGGCCTCCCGCTGCACCAGGACAACGACACAATCGTCAAGGAGCGGATGTACCTCGACAAGACCGATCCGAACCTGCTGCACAACGACATGACCGTAATCGATCATGCGTTCACGCGGCCATGGACAGTCGCGAAGAAATACCGGCGCACCCAGGTCCAAGGGGTAATCTGGCCCGAGGATATGTGCGTCGAGAGCAGCGAGCTCGTCTTCATCGGCAACGACCTGTATTTCCGCAGCGCCGAAGGCTACCTGATGCCGGCCAAGAAGGGCCAACGTCCGCCCGATCTGCGGTATTTTAACGAGAACAAGAAATAACGGGGGGAGCACCCATGTTTGCTCGACGCGTGATTGGCACCATCGTATTGGGAACGGCGCTGTTGCTGCCGGCCGCGGCCCAGGCATTCGATGAATCGAAATACCCAAGCCTCAAGGGCCAGTGGGTCAGAGGGCGAGTGCCGGGCGTCACCGGGCAGCCGTCCTACGATCCCACCAAGCGCCAGGGTCTGGCGCAGCAGGCGCCGCTGAAAGACGAATTTCGGACAATCCTCGAGGCCAACATCAAGGACCAGGCGCTCGGCGGACAGACCGGCGACCCGACCTATACGTGCCTCTCACCGGGCATGCCGCGGATCATGAATCCATACGGTGAGATCGAATTCGTGATCACGCCGGAGACGACTCATATTCTCATCGAGCATATTCACGATTCACGCCGCATCTATACCGACGGGCGCGACTGGCCGAAGAACTATATCGATCCGACGTTCCAGGGCTACTCGCTGGGCCGATGGATCGACACGGACCGAGACGGCCGCTTCGATACGCTCGAAGTCGAGACCCGTTATTTCAAGGGTCCGCGCGCCTTCGATGCCAGCGGCCTTCCGCTCGATCCGGACAATGAGACTATCGTCAAGGAGCGGATCTCCTGGAACAAAAGCGAGCCCGATGTACTCACCAACGAATTGACGACCATCGACCACGCGCTCACCCGCCCCTGGACGGTGATCAAGCGCTATGTGCGCCGGCCGGTTGAGCGTCCGGACTGGTTCGAGGAGGTCTGCACGGAAGGCAACGAGCACGTCGACATCGCCGGCCAGAATTATTTTCTCAGCGCCGACGGTTTGCTGATGCCGGCCAAGAAGGGACAGGCGCCGCCCGATCTGCGCTATTTCAAGAAGTAGGACGAAATTGGCCTTGGCCCACAGAGCGCGACCGTAGGGTGGGCAAAGGCCCCGACAATCTGGGGTCACACACGGCATCTTGCGCGCCTTTGCCCACGCGGTCCCCAGCCGGTGGTATCGACCGCGTGGGCAAAATCGCCCTTGTCAGTAGCAGGCGCGGCGAGTTCGTGCCCGGCGATTTTGCCCACCCTACGGCTCGCCCGCCGCTTCGCGGATCTGGCGCTCCAGCTCGAAACGGTGGCAGTGTGTCGTGCCCCGGCAGTGGCAGCCAAGCGAGATCGGCATTCGCCTCGCTACCTGGGCAAGCAGACGAATGGTCTGCCGCGGATCAGTATTCGTCATCTCGCCACGGTAACGGCGGACATAGGCGTTCCAGACTGTTGGATTGTCCATGTCTCGCGCCAGTGCCCAATGGAGCAGCTTGCGGCTAGGCGCCAGTGTCGGCAGCCAGATGTCCATGATATTGCGGCTCGCGTAGTCCGCGGTACGCACGCCGCGCGGGAGATAACGTGCGCATCCAACCCGCAGCCCCTCGCCGCGCCGCCGCCGGTCTCCATAGGAATAAGTCGAAATCCGCAACGGCATATTTCGTGCGACCGAGCCCTGACGTCGCAGGGGTCCTCCCGCGCAACTACTCCGATTGCCTACTCCGATTGCCGGTCCTCCGGATAGTATTCAAGATCGAACAACTGCTCCGGCGTGAACGGGCAGCTTTCCGGAAACGCGCTTAAGGCGATTCCGGTCTCCTTGGCGGCGAGGAGCCGCGCTGCCGGGTAGCTGTTGAACACCTCTTTTTGCGCGAACGCGCGCAAGCTCGGGCTCTCCTCCAGTAATCCGATCAAGCGCCGGCGCTGCTCAAATATCGTGCTGGTCCAGCCAGCGCCGCGCCTTCCCGGCTGAAACCTCCATTTGAGCAGATGGGCCAGCAGGATTTCGAGACGGCTCTCGATCTGCCGCTTGTCGCTTCGCCCCACGCTTTCCACCTCATCGACCAGGTTCCCCAGATCGAGATCGTCCCAGCGCCGCTCGCGCAGCAGTTGCGCCTGCTGCTGCGTCCACGCGTAAAAATCGGTCTCATAGAGTTCGTTCGCAGGAGGCATGGCAGCAACTTTGCTCATATGAATGTGACTTGCTCGTTTGTTGATCAGCTTATAGCAATTAGAAGGGCTGCCGCCATATGTGGCAAGATGCAAGGTGTCGCGCCGACTTGGCCGCCGGCTGCCACTATCCCGGATCAGAACCGGCAGGGACTCCTGCCCACCGCGACATCCACATTCGCGCCATCGTATCGTCGCGCCACCACAGGGCGTGCATTGTCGCGGCGGCAATGTGCACGGCAACGAGAAAGGCAAGCACGCTCGCCGCCGCGCCATGAACCGCACGGGCGAGGTGGTAACTCGGCAGGTCCGGCGGCAAAATATAGGGCAATTCAAAAACCCCAAAGAACGTGGTCGGCACGCGCACGACGGTTGTCGTCGCCATGAGCCAGCCTGTCAATGGCAACAGCAGAAGCAATACATAGAGAGTGACATGCGTCGCCCTGGCGGCCCACCGGAGCCGTGGTGAGGACACTTCGGATTTGGGCGCCGCAGTCAAGGCCCGTAGGCAGAACCGCATTACCGTGAGGGCGAACACGGTTAAGCCGATGCTCTTGTGGGTTTGCGTGAGATCAAAGCGTTCTGCTGGATTCTCAACGAGCTGTACCGCGTAAGCGCCGAGGCCGGCCGCTGCGATGACCATCGCTGCGCTTGCCCAGTGGATGAGCCGCATCGAAAGCGGCCAGGTGGTGGCGTCCTCAGCCACTGCCAAGCGCGCGCGTCGTCACGATTATTTCAAGGGCGTCGTCGATCAGCGGTATTCCAAAAATCATGCCGAATTCTGAACGCTTAATCGTAGCCGACGCCGAGAAGGCGACATCGCGGCCGCCGACCGACCGATCAGTGACGACATTCACCGTGAGCATAATCGGCTTGGTGACGCCGAGCATGGTGAGATCGCCTTTCACGCTCGCGGTATGCGAATCAATCTTCTCGATCTGAGTCGATGTAAAGCTGAGGGTTGGAAATTTTGCTACATTCAGTAGTGCAGCGCTCTTCACAAAATCATTGAAGGATCGAGAACCGACGTCGAGCGAAGTCGAATCGACCGTGAAGGCTGTAAAACTGTTGGCTGGATGGTCGAAATCAATGCGGATACGACCGGAATAATGTACAAATCGCCCCCGCGTCGTTGGGAATCCGACCGCATCAATCTTGAAGCCGATGGACGTGTGTGTCTCATCGATGCGCCAGCTTTGGGCCGAGGGTGCTGCCTGCGACCCAACGCAGCACAAAAGGGTAAGCACCGAGGCGCCCACAATCCACGGCCTTGCTTGCCGATTTCTGGCCGGTAATTTTCGCTGCGCAAAACATGATTCCATTCACCCCCCAGTCCCGCGATCTGGTCACATTCAACCGATGAGAAAGCCGATCCAGCGCTGCGGTTGGGCGGTAGAAATAAATAAAAAACTCGAATGACCAACTGAATTATTCGACAGTTTATGACTTAAAATTCAGTTCTTCTCCTCATTTTATCCAAAGTTGCACGATGCCACTCGGCCTGCGCACCGCTGTGAGCGGGCCGGCGGGCTCCGTCGCCCCGGATCCGCGAACGGGGCTTTTGGCAGGCCGTAGGACTGGTCCGGCGAACGAGCGCGGTTGCGCGTTCAAGCGTGAACCGTTAGGAATGGCGCTCGACTTTTGTCTGTTGAATCATAGCCATGGCGCGCTTCGGTCGACTTGAGATTGCGGTTTTTGCTCTCGTTGCGCTTGCGCCCGCCGCCCAACTTGCGCACGCCGATCCGCGCGCCGACTTCCTCGCCGGAAGGAGCCGCAGCTGCCCGCACTGCGACCTCTCCGGCCTCAACTTCAAGCGACACGATCTCTCCGGCGCCGATCTTTCGGGCGCCAATCTCAAGGACGCGAATTTTCACGATGCCAAGCTGGCCGGCGCCCGCCTTGCCGGCGCCGAGCTTTCGGGCGCCAACCTCAACAAGGCCAGCCTCGTTCGGGCGGATCTGACCGGCGCAACGCTGCACGGCGCGCTCCTCTATGCGGCCAATCTCGATCAGGCGATCATCGCCGGCGCCGACCTCAGCGAGGCGCTGATGGGCACGGCGCACCTCACCCGCAGCGATCTCAGCTATGCAAAGCTCACCGATGTCGATCTGCGCAAAGGCCGGCTCGCGGAAGCCAATCTGAGCGGCGCCAATCTCACCGGGGCCGCGCTTGATTTCGCATTTTTGCGCGGCGCGCAGCTTGCCGGCGCGGCGCTCGTCGAGACGCGGCTCATCGGAACCGAGTTGATCGAGGCGGTTCTGAGCGGCGCAGACCTCACCGATGCCGATGCGCTCGGGGCCAGTTTTCGCGGCGCGGATCTCTCGCGCGCAAAGCTCACGCGAACAAATTTGCTCAAGGCCAATCTCTACGAAACCAAGCTGGGCGACGCGAGATTCGCCGACACAACGATGCCGGATGGAACGACGAGGTAATTCAGAGGTCGGATGCCGGAGGTCAGGGATCGGGGATCAGGAATTAGGTATTAGAAATCAGGGATCGGATGCCGCGGGGCTCAAGCAATAGCCGCTCTCGGGTGAGTTAAATCGTCAGTCAGCCCATAGACGCCAATGGGACGGATCAACCAAGACCTGCTTTCCGCTTTTCGAGTCGACCCATCCGGCCGCCGCCCGGCGGCAAGGGAAAACAAGCACATGAACTTCGCCTTTCTCGATTACGGACAGCTGCAGATCGCGATCGAATGGCGCGTTTGATATTTGTTGCCAGTCGAGCATAGCTCCTCTTTCAATCGGCGGTGCGTCACGCAAGGAATGTTCCGAGCGCGTGCGGGATTTACCGCGGCAGCCGAGAGCATCGACCGTCCTGCCGTGCATAGGCGCTCTGCCCGCGCGCTTGTTTGCTGTAGCCTCTCATATCCGGCCCAAGGCGCGTCGGTATTGATGTGGATCAATCGTTTGATCCGGACAGCCATTCGCTTTGTGCCGGCGAATCGAGCGAGGGGGCCAGGATTCCGAGCCGTTCCGCGATCGACACGGCTTCCGCGACGGATTGCACTTGCAGCTTCTGCATGATGCTGTGGCGATGCGCCTTGATGGTTCGCTCCGACGTGCCAAGCGCGTGTGCGATCTGCTTGTTTAATCTGCCGCGCACAACGAGTTCGAAGACCTCGCGTTCGCGGGCCGTCAAGGCGGCGAGGAGCGCGCGCAATCCGTCAAGCCGCTCATGCTCTGCGCGTCGTTCCCGACAGCGCGCAAGCGCGCGCTCGACAGCTTCAAGCAGCACCCTCTTTTCTACCGGCTTGGTCAGGAGGTCCTCGGCGCCGGCCTTGATCGCGCGGACGCTTGTTGGAATGTCTCCGTGCCCGGTCAAAAAGACGATCGGGAGAATCGAGTCCATCTTGCGCAGCCGGCCCTGCAATTCCAACCCGCTCAGGCCGGGCATTCGTATATCGAGTAGTATGCAGCCCGGCTCTCCGCCGGGCGGACGTTGGAGAAAGTCATCCCCCGAGTCATACAAAATGACCTGATATCCAGAGGCACGCAGAAGCCGCCCAAGCGCCATACGGAACGACGCATCGTCATCGACGACGTGGAGAACGGGCGACGTCGGGGTCATTACGGGTTCGCCTCGATCAGGGGCAGCGTAAAACGAAACGCTGTACCGCCCCCGATCCGATTTTCAGCCCAGATCCTGCCGCCGTACGATTCGACAATTGTGCGCACAATCGACAATCCAACGCCGTTACCGCGTCGCGTTGGTCTGAATACAGGCTCGAACACGTATTGAAGTTCGTTCGCTGGGATTGTGTGACCGGAATCCAAAACCGAGACCTCAACCGCAGGCCCTCCGGTCATGGCGGTCTGGAGCGCCATCTGACGCCGGCCCGCCATGTTGTTCGAAGTGGCATCCATTCCGTTCATCGCGAGATTCAACACCGCCTGATGGATGTGAATCGGCTCGGCGAGCACCGGGAATGCCAGCGGCTGCCGATGGATACTGAATGCGATCTCCATGTCGGTCGCCCGCGGCGCGAGAATTTGGTGCACGGCATTCACTACCTCATTGACATCGGTTTCCTGCGGTTCGCACACGTTTTTGCCGAGCAGCCTCTGCATCTGCCCGATCGACTCCGCAGCGCGGCGATCGTCACGGCGAATATCGGCCAGAATTTGCCTGACCTCCTCCCTGCCAGGCGGGTCCGTCGTCAGGCACATTTCGGCGGCTTCGGTGTTGCTCAAGATTGCCGCGAGGGGCTGATTGATTTCGTGGGCGATCGTTGCCGCGAACGCAGCGGCATCGGCCTGGCGATTCAAATGGACGATTTCCAGCAGCCGGCGATGGAGCTCTGCTTGAGTTTGCCTGTGCGCGTGGATATCGATGCAGGAGCCGATATAGCCCAAAAAGGTGCCGTCGCGGGCGTAACGCGGTATGCCGGTGTCGTCGACCCAGCGGTATGCGCCGTCGCATCGGCGAAGCCGATATTGCATTCGAAATTCCTTCCGCGCGTCAAAGTGACTGGCATAAATTTGCAGGCAGCCGTCAAAATCGTTGCGATGGACGCCTTCGGCCCAGCCGTTCCCCATCTCCTCTGCCATGCTGCGGCCGGTGAAATTCAGCCACGGCCGATTGAACCAGACGCAACCTTTGTGTTCCCCCGAGACCCAGATCATGACGGGGGCAGCGTCCATCGCCTCGCAAAAGCGAGCGTCCAGGCCCCCTGGAGGTTCGGGTGGGAATTCGTTGGTGATGCGGTCAATCATGACATCAGGTCGAGGCGGAATTATCGCCCAGGCACATCGACGCGCCATTGTCCTTTGGGGCAGAGGTGCGCTCAACGGCGGCCCGCGCATCTATTGTGCGCCGGGCTTGCTGATTCGTTGTTTCAGGTTTTCGATCAGCTCGGCCAATCCGGAGGTGTTTGGTGCGACGCGGCTCAGTCGTTCGGCGTAGTCCAGCGCGGTCGTCAAATCACCGGAGTCACGGCTGAAGCTGACGAGCGCACCCAATGTCTCGCGGTCGTCAGGATGGCGCTCCAGGTTTTGCTTCAAAACCGTCACGGCTTCGTCGGAGCGCCCGGCTGAATGCAGTGCAACAGCATAAACATAGGTGTATCGCGCCCGATCGGGCTCGATCTCGGCGGCGCGCCGCAACTCATCGAGCGCTTCATCCGACCGCTTCAAGCGGGTGAGGGTGAGACCCAGAGCGTGATGCAGCCCTGGATCCCCGGGCGATCTTGCAATGACCCTGCGCAAGAGGGTCTCTCCATCGCCGTCGCGGCCGAGCTGCCGATAAAGATCAGAAAGGTTGATCGCAGCCGGCGCATATTGCGGGCTCAGCTTGAGCGCGGACTGATATTCGGCCTCAGCCTCGAGGAACAGGCCGCGCCGGGCATAGAAGTTTCCAAGAGCCGAACGGGCTTCGGGGCGGTCGGCATTGAGGCGCTGGGCGGCAATGAATTCGGCTGCGGCACTGTCGAAGCGTTGGCGGTCGGCAAATGGTTGGCTCGTCGTCGGAACCGGCGCAAGCAGCGCCGCCGCTCTGATACGCACCCCGCGGCTGGCGTCGGACAACAGCGGTGCGACAAGCGACCAAAGTTGTTGTGAGGGCGGCACGTTCTCAAGCATGTTAAGGGCGCCGACACGCACCATCGGGTCAGGATCCGCGAGCCCAGCCTTGACGAGATCGAGATTCGATGCCGACATCCGCGGCGCCAGTTCGGCGAGGGCACTGGCACGCGCGAAGGCAGGATTCTTGCGGTCCGAGGCCAGCACCGAGAGCAGCGCCGCGGCATTCTCCTCGTCCGTCCACGCGGCGTGGAAGGCTGCCGCATAGGTCTGGAACCCCTTCCGGTCCGGCCCATACCAGCGGTCGACCTCTGCTGCCGCCCAGTCTGCCGTCTTGCCGGCGTGGCAGTCGGTGCAGGCATTCGGGGTGCCGAGCTTCACCGAAATGTCGGGCCGCGGAATGCGGAAGCTGTGGTCATGCCGCCGATCAACGACCATGTAGGTGTGCTCCGGCATATGGCACGACGCACAGGCGAGAGGCGGGTTCACGCCCTCGTGATGATGATGTCCAGGGCTCGCGTACTTATTGGACGCGTGACATTGCAGGCAGACGCCGTCACCGGATGCGCGCAGCTTTGCACTATGCGGGTCGTGACAGTCGCTGCAGGTCACGCCGGCTGCAAACATCCGGCTCTGTTTGAAGGATCCGTAATTGTAGACTTCGTCGCGCATCTGCCCGTCGGCATAATAGAGCCCGCGCGTAATCAACGAGACGAGGTGCGTGTCTGACAGCGGACGGCCTGGAATCCAGTCTTCGGAGAACTCGCTGCGGCGCGCGTGACAGAGCCCGCAGGTCTCGACCTCCTTGCGCAGGAGCGGCGGCGGAAAGCTGCGCTGCGCGTTGCCGGTTTCAGGCACGGGCTGCCAAACGATCTCCTGGCGCTCGTCGAAGCGAGCCAGCAGCCCCATTTTCGGGTCTTCGGTCCTGCCGAACGGCCACCAGCTCTTCTGGGCGCGGGCCCAGGCAACGTGCTGCGAGCCCTGGCCGTGGCAGGCTTCGCAGCCGACGCTGATCTCCGCCCAGGTGGTCGCGAAACGGTCGTGGGCGGCATCGTAGTTCTTGCGGATACCGGTCGAGTGGCACTCGGCGCACATGAAATTCCAGTTCTGATTGAGCCTGGTCCAGTGAAGCATGTCATCATGCTTGATCTCTTCATTGGGATAGAGATGGAACCAACGCTGGCCGCCCTGGTCCTTCGGCCGGCTGTCCCAGGCAATCGAAAGCGCCTGTATCCGGCCGTCCGGGAATTCAATCAGGTATTGCTGGAGGGGATCGATGCCGAAGGTATATTTCACTTCGAAGGTCGCAAGCTTGCCGTCAGGGCCGTCGGTCTCCACGAAGAACTTGTTGTCCTTCCTGAAGAAGCGGGAATGAATGCCGTAATAGTCGAACCCGGCATTATCGAAATTGCCGAGCACCGAGGCGTCGGTCGCGTGCTGCATCGCATGCTTGTGTTGCGATTGCTTCCACAACGCGGTTTCCGCCTGGTGGCATTCAGCGCAGGCGTCGCTGCCGACAAAGCTTGGGCCAGC
>DATBHB010000091.1:0-47768 GCA_036557705.1 Xanthobacteraceae bacterium | reverse complement strand
TCGGACGCTCAGATGGCGACGCTGAACCTGTCCCCTCATCGTTTCCACGGCGAATGGAATTACAGAATATCACCAGCCCGAATACCTTCGTTACGCCGACGTCAGAAATCGAATTGACTGACTTATTTATGGACGCGCCCTAATCGCGATGTAAGTCCTCACAGCCGAGCGCGCACAAAGCATCGGCGATTTTTCGAGGACTAAACCTAATCTCAACCCCGCCAAGGTCGATTGCCGCACACGGCATATCGAAGTGCATCGACGTGACCTCGCTCTGAGCCATGGCAATACCTCCGCCGTTGCGGACGGCCGCAGACCCTCGCATGCCATCGCTCATCATTCCGCTCAGGACGATTGCAATGCCCCGTTTCCCGAACACGCGCGCAATGCTCTCAAACAATGGGTCTATCGCGGGTTTGAAACAATTCACGAGCGGCACTGGCGAGGACAAGTCTAAAGACTCGTCATGTGCGACCATCAGGTGGCAGCCGGCCGGTGCGACATACACTGTACCGCCTCTCGGTCGCTCTCCATGTTCTGCCCATTTCACTTTGAGCAGGGTTCGGTAGCCAAGCACCATGGGCAGGCTGCTGTGACTACGGCGGGGAAGATGCTGCACGGCGAGGATCGGAATCCGAAAAGTCGCGGGCAGCAAGGATAATATTTCCGTCAGGGCCGTGATGCCGCCGGCAGACCCGCCGAAGCCGACGATATCGTAGTCCGGTCCAGCATCGGAACCGCAGCGGTGACGCGGCGTTGGCGCGAAAGCGGTCACGGTCCTGGCCGGGCTGCCTGTGTGCCAGCTAACATAACAGGACCCGCCTATGTCGTCCAGATGACAGACAAGTCCTCAAAATTGCACAACGGACTGCTGAGCCGGCTTCCGGCGAGAGAGATGCGCGCCCTGCAAGCGCTATCGGAGCATGTCGAGCTTCCGCTGGCCTACAGGATGTATGAGACCAACGAGCCCATAGAGCACGTCTACTTCGTCACCAATGGCGTCGCGTCGCTGGTGAAAGATCTGGATGATGACGGCAGTACCGTTGAAGTCGCGACGGTTGGCCGCGAGGGCATGATTGGCATAGCGCTTTTGCTAGGGTCCGATGAAGCGGAGCATCGCGCCTTCATGCAGATTCCAGGCGAGGGCCTGCGCATGAAGAGCAGCGCATTCAAGAGGTTCCTCAAAGACGCTCCAAAACTCAACGACCTTCTGTTGCGCTACACACATGCGTTGCTCAATCAGATTGCGCAGAGCGCCGCTTGTAACCGAATCCACACGGTCGATGAACGGTGTGCGCGTTGGCTTCTGATGAGCCATGATCGCGTTACTGACGACAGCTTTTCGCTCACACAAGATTTTCTGGCACAGATGCTTGGGGTGCATCGCCCAACGGTTTCGGTTGCGGCCGGTATGCTGCAAAGGGCAGGCTTCATTCAGTACGCGCGTGGCATCATCACGGTTATAGACCGAAAGGGGTTGGAATCTGCCGCTTGTGGTTGCTACCGTTCGATTACGAAGGAATACGATAGGCTTTTGGGAAAGGCGTAGGGCGAGCGCCAAGCCGGCGCCTCCAGGGCGCGTAGCCCGGCGGCATTTACTCCGGTATGTCCCCGCCCTACTCAGCCTTGACCTTGGCGGCTTGAATGATTGCCGTCCAGCGCCTGATTTCGCTTCCTAGCAGCGTTCGCAACGCCTGCTGACCGCGCCGCGGTTTTTCCGGAACGTCGTTGCCCAGTTCGAGCAGGCGCTTGCGCGTGGTTTCGTTGTCGAGCGCCCGGTCGAGCGCGTCGGTGAGCTTGTCGAGGATCGGCTTCGGCGTTGCCTGCGGGGCGAACAAAGCAAACCATCCGGACACGTGAAACTCGGGCAGCCCGGCTTCGTCGCTGGTGGGGACGGTTGGTATTGCCGGATGTCGCGCAGCGGATGCGATCGCATAGGCCTTGATCGTGCCCGCCTGGAGTTGCGGCGCCGCTGTAACAATATCGGCGCACATGTAGTCTATCTGACCGGCTACCAGAGCATTCATCGCCGGGGCGCCGCCGTTGAAGGCCACCATTGTCGGCTTTACGTTCAGGATGGAATTGAGCATCAGGCAAGTCGAGAAAAATATCGAGCCCACGCCGGCATGCCCGACATTGAGTTTGTCGGCATTGGCCTTCACGAAACTGATGAATTCGGCAAAATCCTTGGGCGAAAAATCCTTCCGCGCCACCACCATTTCCGGGGCATCGCAGACGAGGCCGATCGGGGCAAAATCGGCATCAGGCCTGTAGGCGAGATTCGGATAGAGCGCGACGGCGGTCGCGTGCGTCCCCATCTGACCCATGAGCAGCGTGTAACCATCGTGTTCGGCTCGCATCGCCCGGGTCGACCCTATGGTGCCGCCTGCGCCGGCAATGTTTTGGATGACGATTTGCTGGCCGAGTGTGCGCCCCATGTGCTCGCCGACAATGCGGGCGGCAACGTCGGTTCCGCCGCCGGGCGCGAACGGAACGATCATCGTTATCGGCCGCGACGGGTAGACTTGCGCCGAGGCGGCGTGCGGCACCGCCGACAGGGCGGCAGCACCGGCGCTGACCTGCAGAAATCTGCGGCGGGAAACCAAAATGGCCTCATTGTGTCGTAAATACGATGACATCATGCCTATGCTCCTTTGGCGACGCAGCCAAATAGTGTAATTTGGTCACACCGCACGCAGCAATTGTTATAATCCTGATTTTATTTCATCAAGTCAAAAAAATGCCGTTATGTTTCAACCTCCTGAAGGCGAGCGCCTTCGTTATTGTAGCGTGCGTGGGAGGTGGCTATGGCACTTAAGAGCGTTTCAACCAATACGGACTTGCAGTCTGGCGATCCGCTAACTGAAAAAATTCGCGAATCGATCCTGGGCGTAGAAAATCTTCGCGACGAAAACCAGCGATTGACCGATCAAGTCAAATCGCTCGAGGCGACCAATCTTCATCTCGAAAGCGAAGTGCAGTCGCTCAAGCTCTCGCTCGATCAGGAGCGCGCGGAACGCCGGCACTACCATTCGCTCGCCAACGAGATCATTACTCGGCTCGATGTGGTCGGCCAGACCATCGACGATGTGGTAAAGCGCGCAGAGCAGGAAACCTATCGGCAGCGGCGGGAAGCCCCCCGCGCTGACCTGCCGGAGGTCGAGATGCCGACCTTCCTCAAGAGGGTCGAAGCGCTGGTGAACGGTCAGGGCGAGAAGCCAAAGACCCTCGCGCAATAACGGGACATGGTCGGGCCTGGCGGGCAAACTGGGGGAGAGCCCTGGTCCGATCCTGTGCCGGCGCGCCGTCTTTTAGCCACCCTGACCCAACGGCGCGCCGGCTTTTTTGCTGTCCGTGTGATACGCAGTTCATGAGTTCCGTAAGCTCTTGTAAAGGGCGGGAATCACCCCGTAGGATGCACCCCTCGCAAATGCAGTCGTTCGCGGGAGGGGATCGAGGATGAGCGGGGCACTGCGGGCATGTCCAAGCAGACGGCGGATTCTGATCGGGTCGATCCTGCCGCTGTTCTTGCTGGGGCTCGCCGCGGTCGCGCCCGCCGCAAAGGCTCAATCCTCGGCACAATCCGTCCGGCTTGTAATTGATTACGGCGATGGGGTTCTCAAGATATTCGATCGTCTCCCCTGGGCCCGAGGCAACACCGTGCTCGACGTTATGGAAGCGGCACAGAGGAGCCCACACGGCATTACATTCACCTTCACGGGTCAGGGGGCCAGCGCGTTTGTCGCCAAAATCGACGATGTTGCAAATCAGGGCGGCGGGGCCACTGCCAGGAATTGGCAGTACTGGGTGAATACGTCCTATGCCGATCGCAGTTTTGCGGTGTACAGTGTCGACCCAGCCGATACGGTATTCTGGCGCTTTACTACACCGAACGGGAAATAACGCTGATGATCGGATCACATCAAATCAGGCGGCATGGTTCTTCCGAACTCCTTGATCTTGGCATGGCCGCGACGCTGATCGGACTGGACATGGCGACACGACTGCTCCCGCATCCGCCGAATTTCACCGCCATTGCGGCATCGGGGCTGTTCGCCGGAGCGGTATTGCGGTCGCGGATATTGGCGCTTGCCGTGCCGCTCGCGGCGATGGCGCTCAGCGACGGCGTACTCGGATTTTACGATTGGCCAACGATGGCCGCCGTCTATTTCGGCCTTGCCGTGCCCGCCTGGCTCGGCTTGTTTGTCCGCCGGTTTCACCTCGCATTGCTGTTGCCGGCAGCAGCCGTGTGCTCGTTATTCTTCTTCATCGAGACGAATTTTGCCGTCTGGCTGTTCAGTGGAATCTATCCACGCCATATCGACGGGCTGATTGCCTGTTATGTTGCGGCGCTGCCGTTCTTCCACAACACGTTGAACGGCGACGTTTTCTGGACCGCCACCATGCTGTTGTCATACTGGATCGCGAGGATATGCCTTGCGAAGGGAGCCTCGATGACAGCTCCCGTGCCGGCGAGCCGATAATTGCTTCAGCCAGTACCAACGTACCGTCGCAAGGGGTGTCTTTCCCGTGCGACGGCGCTAGACTCCAGCCCTCATGCAAAAGTCAACAGCCCCGGACTGGGCGTATTTGAAACGTTCCCGATGGGCCGAAAAAGAAAACAGAATGGAGGAATGTCATGACAGCCGAGGAATGTCGACAGCGCGCCGCGCAGTGCCATGATCTGGCCGACCAGACGAACTCACCAAAGTTCAAGAAGATTTTTGCCGACGAGGCTCAGGCATGGCTGCGTCTCGCCGAGGAGCAGCAGCGCATGCAGACGAGGGCCAGCGAGAGGCTCTCGCGTGTGCCCAAGGAAGCAGCGGGATAAACCTGCGCAGGCTTGGCAAAGGCGCAAGCTGCTTGAGGGTTTGCGCCGTGCCGCGCGAACGGCACGGCGCTCTTTTTAGGTGTGGGCCGGCTCCCGGCCGCATCGCTCTTTTTTCGGCGGCCTCGTTCCTCACGAGCCCGAAACTGCCGTAAAATTGGATCGCATCAAGCAGGACTGAGGGCGAGAGGCTTCATCATCATCTTCTTCTTCATCATCTTCATCATCATCATCATCTTCATCATCTCCGTTATTTTTGTTACCGAACTCCTGTGAGTGTCGGGTCTCGGGCGGAACCAATACTGCAAAGCCGCGTTCCTGCTGTAATATTTTTATCGCGCATCGCTATCCTGATGGACGCCATCCAGTCATCGAGAAAGGTCCGCGTCGGCATTGTCGGCGTCGGCAATTGTGCCTCCTCTTTCGTTCAGGGCCTTTCCTTTTATAACGGGGTTCGCGGAAACGAGCCGGTACCCGGACTGATGAACCCTGATCTCGGCGGCTACCATGTGGGAGACGTCGAGATTTCGGCTGCCTTCGACATCGATGCCCAGAAGGTCGGCCGCGATGTTGCCGAGGCGATCTACGCCAGACCAAACAATACGATCCGATTCGCCGACGTAAAGCCGACAGGCATTCTCGTTGAACGCGGCCCGACCATGGACGGGCTTGGACGCTACCTGCGAGAGGATATCGAGGAATCCCAACAGCCTCCCGTCGATGTCAGCGAACGTCTCGCAAGTACGCGGACGAATGTCGTCGTCTCCTATCTTCCGGTCGGCTCGCAGCAAGCGACCGAATGGTACGCGAGCCGCGCGCTCGACGCTGGTTGCGCATTCGTCAATTGCATCCCGGTTTTCATCGCTTCCAATCCATCATGGCAGCGAAGATTCGAGAAACGTGGGCTTCCGCTTATCGGTGACGACGTGAAAAGCCAAGTCGGCGCCACCATTGTGCATCGGACGCTGGTCAACCTGTTTCGCGATCGCGGAGTGCGGCTCGATCGCACGTATCAGCTCAACTTCGGAGGCAATTCCGATTTCAAGAACATGCTGGAACGGGACCGGCTGGCGTCGAAGAAGATCTCGAAAACGCAATCGGTGACCAGCCAGCTCGAAGTGCCGCTTGCGTCCGGCAACATGCACATCGGGCCAAGCGATCACGTGCCCTGGCTTGCCGACCGCAAATTCGCTTACATCCGGCTGGAAGGCACCACCTTCGGTAATGTGCCGATCAGCCTCGAGCTCAAGCTTGAGGTCTGGGATTCCCCGAATTCAGCCGGTGTCGTGATCGACGCCGTGCGCTGCGCCCAGCTCGCGCTCGATCGGGGAATCGGAGGCGCACTTGCCGGCCCGTCGAGCTACTTCATGAAATCGCCGCCGCGTCAATTCACCGATCACGAGGCGCGGAAGCGCACCTTGAAGTTCATCTGGGGAGATCCCTGAACGGATGCTGTAGCCGTGACGACCCTCTTTCTCACCCGCCATGCGGCTCACATGCACATCGATTCGGTCCTCGTTGGCCGAGCCGGAGCGCAGCTGAACCAAGAAGGGCGTCATCAGGCGCGCCGGATTGCCGATCGTCTTGCCTGCAGCGGCATTTCTGCCATGCAATCGAGCCCGCAGCTGCGCGCTCGCGAGACTGCCGTGATCATAGCGGGGCGGACCGGCATTCCGGTCGAAATCGCCGCTGCGCTCGACGAGCTCGACGTTGGAGCCTGGACCGGGCTGTCGTTCTCGGCACTGCGCAACGATCCCCTGTGGCAGCTCTGGAATCGAAACCGGGGTTCGGTGCGCCCGCCGCGCGGTGAAAGCATGCCGGGGCTGCAGGCACGTATCGTTCGCCATCTCACGGAGATTGCCGCTGCGGATCCGGGTGGCCGCATTGCCGTCGTGAGCCACGCCGAGCCGATCCGCGCGGCGGTTCTTTACGTCCTCAATCTGCCGCTCGAAGAGTTCTGGCGAATCGATATCGCGCCGGCATCCGTCACTACGCTGCTGATCGAGGGCGACCGCGCCGAGCTTCTCGCTCTCAATGAAGCGGTGGCTGCATGAAGATCGCCGTGTTCGGTTTGACGATCAGCTCGTCCTGGGGCAACGGTCACGCCACGCTTTGGCGCGGCCTGTGTGCAGCTCTTGCCCGGCAAGGGCATCGGGTGGTGTTCTTCGAGCACGATACCCCCTACTACGCGGGAAACCGAGACCTGTTCGATCTTTCGGGCGGCGACCTTGTGCTCTACGACGATTGGGAAAGCATTCGATTCCGCGCCAAGGCCGAGCTTGCCGATGCCGACGCGGCGATCGTCACCTCCTACTGTCCCGATGCGGTGGCGGCAGCCGATCTGATCTTCGGCGAGAGGTGCGGTCTCAGCGTCTTCTATGACCTCGATACTCCGGTGACGCTCTCGCGCCTGCGCCATGGCGAGGCAATTCCCTATATCGGGGGGCGGGGGCTTGCCGACTTCGATCTGGTATTGAGCTACACCGGCGGCCTCGCGCTCGACGTGCTGCGGCGTGAACTGGGGGCGCGACGCGTAGTTCCCCTTTACGGTCATGTCGACCCGCAGATCCACCGGCCGGTTGAGCCGAAGCCTCATTATCGCTGCGATTTATCTTATCTCGGGACCTATTCGGCCGATCGTCAGGACGCGCTCGCCGCGTTGCTGATCGTCCCAGCGCGGCGGTTTCCGGAGCGACGGTTTCTTATCGGCGGCGCCCAATATCCGCAGGATTTTCCGTGGTGCCATAATCTCTATTTCGTCCGCCACCTGCCGCCCTCCGAGCACCCGGCTTTCTTCTCCTCCTCGCGTCTGACCTTGAATGTTACTCGGGCGCCGATGGCCCAGCTCGGCTGGTGTCCATCGGGCCGGCTGTTCGAAGCTGCATCCTGTGGCGCGGCTATCCTCTCCGACACCTGGGAAGGACTCGACGCATTCTTCACCCCTGGTCAGGAAATCTTTACCGCCAACGACAGCGACGGCGCCATGGCCGCCCTCGACGCGGACGATGCCGATATTCGCCGCGTCGCCGCGGCTGCGAGGGAACGGACGCTCGCTCAGCACACGTCCGAATGCCGGGCGCGGGAACTCATTGCGGCGCTCGAAGCGCGCTGCGCGCAGTCATCGGAACTGGAAGGAGTCTGACCTTGTGGGGAATTGTGCCGGCCGCAGGCCGCGGAAGCCGCATCCAGCCCTTGGCATTCTCCAAGGAACTGCTCCCCGTCGGCAGCCGCAAGGAAGCCGGCGTCGAACGGCCGTGCGCTGTCAGTGAATACCTGATCGAACGAATGATTCTCGGCGGCGCTGACAAAATCTGCTTCGTGATCTCGCCGGGCAAGTCGGACATCATGGAGTATTTCGGCGCCAGCTTTGAATCGAAGCCGATCGTCTATGTGGTGCAGCCGCAGCCGAAGGGGCTGTGCGACGCCGTATTCTGCGCCGCTCCGGTGATCGACCCCGATGACGCCGTCGTGATCGGACTGCCGGACACCGTCTGGTTTCCGCAAGATGCGCTCGCGGCGCTTCCTGACGCGATCCTCTCGTTCCTGCTGTTTCCGGTCGAGCGCCCCGAATATTTCGACGCAGTCGTGCTCGAAGCCGATCACCGCGTCCGGGAAATTCAGGTCAAGCAGCGCAATCCCGCATCTAACTGGATCTGGGGCGCCTTCAAGATGCCGGGCCTGGTGTATGTTCGATTGCAGGACCTGTGGCGCGCCCGCGATTGCTGCGACGAATACTTTGGCACGCTGGTCAATGCCTATCTGGCCGCCGGCGGCGAGGCCATAGGCGTCAAGGCCGGCCAAGCCTATGTCGATGTCGGCACTTTGCACGGCTATCGCGCCGCTGTGAGCCTGCTTGCCGAAGATATGCGTAATATCGACGCCGCGGGCGAGCCTTTGTTTACACCGCCTCGCGCCGCGGCGGCCTTTCCGCCCGCCGCATGATCCGGCACTGGAGCTTTAAAGCGCCATGAAGGCGCAACACCTTTCCATCGATGAGATTCGGCGCCGGGTCGAGGCGCTGGGGCCCTGGTTTCATAATCTCGATCTTGGCGGCGTGCAAACGGCGCCCCGGCACTTCCTCGGCGACTATCCGGCGGTGAAATGGCGGCGCTTTGCGGGAGCGATTCCGGCCGATCTCGCCGGGTGCACGGTGCTGGATATCGGCTGCAATGCGGGGTTCTATTCCATCGAGATGAAGCGCCGCGGCGCCGCTCGCGTGCTGGGCATCGACTCCGACGAGGATTATCTCAAGCAGGCGCGATTCGCTGCCCATATACACGACCTTGAGATCGAATTTCGTAATTTGTCCGTCTATGACGTCGCGCTGCTGGGAGAGACATTTGACATCGTGCTGTTCCTCGGCGTGCTCTATCACCTGCGGCATCCGCTGCTGGCGCTGGATCTGATCCACGAGCACGTAGCGCGTGACGTCCTGATGTTCCAGTCGATGCAGCGCGGCAGCAGCGCGGTCGAGCAGGTAGAAACCGATTATGAATTCTGGGAAACAGAGCAGTTCGATCGTGCTGGCTATCCAAAGCTGCATTTCGTGGAAAATCGCTACGCAGGCGATCCGACCAACTGGTGGATTCCGAACCGCGCCTGCGTTGAGGCCATGCTTCGCAGTGCCGGGTTCAAGATCACCGCGCATCCCGAGGACGAGGTGTTCATCTGCCGGAGGATGGACACGGTTCCCGGAGCAGCCGCGGTCTATCCAGCAAGGAAAGCCGCATGATCGAAGCCGTAATGATCTGGAACGAGCCGAACAACAAGTCGCATTGGGACCCGCAGATTGATCCGCAATGGCGGCTCTTTGCCGAGATGGCGATCGCTGCTGGAAAAGCAATCAGGCGAGTCGATCCGTCGATTCCCCGCGTGCTTGGAGGAATTTCGCCGATCGATCCGGCCTTCATTGCCAACATGACCGGCCAGGGCGTACTCGATCATCTCGATGCGGTCGCGGTGCACGGTTTTCCGCTCGACTGGAACCTCTGGGAAATCCGCGAGTGGCCCGCCAAGCTCGATGAGATCAAGGCAGTAACGGATCTGCCGGTTTGGGTCTCCGAAGTCGGCGTATCGAGCTTCGGCGCCGAGGAGGTGCAGGCATGGGGACTTGATTGTACCGCGGAGTTGTTGGTCGGCTGCGCGCCCCGCATTCATTGGTATAGTCTCTACGATCTTCCGCGCGCCTGGCCAGCGACGACCCGCCACAAGGAAGCCGAGGGCTCCTCCTATTACCGCCATTTCTCGATGGGTATCCTCCGCGAGGACGGAACGCCCAAGCTCGCGGCCGCGCGTTTTCCGCGCCATACGCCGGAACTCGGCATCTGCCAGTGGTTCCATTTCGAGGACCATCGGCTTGACGAGGCCGTGCAATGGCTGCGCCGGCTCGGCGTTCGCTATTTGCGGACCGGATTGTCCTGGGCCGACAGCTTTCGCCCGAACGCGCTCGCTTGGTTCGATCGGCAAATGGAGGCTCTGGCCGAATTCGACGTGACGCTCACCTTCTGCTTCACGCCCGAGGATCGCGGAATCGCGCCGCACCACACCAGTGCGCCCAAAAACAAGGAAGAGTTCGCCGAATTTTGTGCAGCAATGACCCGGCGCTATGCCGCCGCGCGAGCGGTAACGCTGCCATTGGTGGTCGCGTGACGATGGGCGAAGTCATGGCGCTCGCACAATCACCTGGCATCCCGCGGGCGAATGCGCCGGGTGAGGATCGCGAAGGCCGGCGCTTCTTATCCCGGCTCGCCGATCCCGCTCGGTTGCCCGTGCCGGCGCGGGATATCGCGGTGATCGTGGCGCATCCTGACGACGAGACGATCGGCTGCGGGGCCCAGCTTCCGCGCCTCCTTGGCGCAACTGTCGTCCTGGTGACCGACGGCGCGCCGCGAAAGCTTTCCGTCGCGCAGGAACACCGCTGCGCAAGCGTTGACGATTATGGGGCGATGCGTTCGGGCGAATTCTGCGCTGCGATGGCATTGGCGCGGGTCGAGAAACGCAATGTCGTGGAACTCGGATTCTCCGACCAGACCGCGGCACTGCGCCTGGTCGAACTCACGCAGGCGATCTACTGCCTCCTTGAGGCACGACAGATCAGGATTGTCCTGACGCATGCCTATGAGGGCGGACATCCGGACCATGATGCAGCAGCCTTTGCGGTTCACGCCGCCGCCGAGTTGAAACGGCGCATAAGTGAGCCCCTCTCGATGATCGAGATGCCGCTCTACCGAGCCGATGCGGGCTCTGGCTGGTTGATTCAGCGCTTTGCGGATGATCCGGCCACAATCGCAACGACAGTCCGTCTGACCGAGAGCGAACAACGCCTCAAGCGGGCGATGGTGGCGGCCTATGGCACGCAGCGCCAGACGCTGATTCCGTTCGGCATCAATCATGAATGCTTCCGCTGCGCGCCGCATTACGACTTCTGCTCGCTGCCGAACGAGGGACTGCTCGTATACGAGCGATATGACTGGGGAATGAATGGCGCATACTGGCTGCGACTTACGCAGCGGGCAGTGACTGACCTTGGCCTGAGGACTCCGCCGTGGGACTGACCGTGCTGAGCGTTGCCTACCCGCTGGCGCCGGTGAGCCCGGACTGCGTCGGCGGCGCCGAGCAGGTGCTCAGTCAGATCGATGATGCACTGGTCCGCGCCGGCCATTGCTCGTTGGTCGTGGCCTGTGACGGCTCGCGCGTCGCGGGCAGGCTTCTCGCCGTTTCACGTGAAACCGGAAGTCTTGAGGGGCCTGCCATTGCGGCGGCTCACGCACGCCACCGCCGCGTGATTGCAGCTGCGCTTGGACGCTGGCAGGTCGATGTCGTTCACATGCACGGCGTCGATTTTCCTCATTATCTGCCGCGGACCGCCGCTCCGGTGCTCGTCACGTTGCATCTTCCATTGAGTTTCTACCCGCCGGAGGTTCTGCGCCCCGGCCGCGGCATCTGGGTCAACTGCGTCTCGCAATCCCAACATGCCGGCTGTAGGCCGCATGCGCAGCTCCTCCCTCCGATTGAGAACGGGGTAGCGGATCATTTTTTTGTGTCTGGTCACGCCAAGCGCAACTTCGCACTCGTGCTTGCTCGCATCTGCCCCGAGAAGGGCGTGCATCTGGCCATCGCCGCTGCTCAGCGCGCCGGCGTGCCCTTGCTGATTGCCGGCGAGGTCTTCTCCTATCCGGAGCATCAGGAGTATTTCGAAGCGGAAATTCGCCCGCGCCTGGACCGCTGGCGACGCTTCATCGGGCCGATCGGTCTTGCGCGCAAACGCCGACTGCTGGCGGCGGCTCACTGTTTGCTCGTGCCTTCCCTTGTGCCGGAAACCAGCTCTCTCGCAGCCCGCGAGGCGCTGGCATCCGGTACTGCGGTGATCGGGTTTTCTCGCGGCGCGCTCGCCGAGGTGGTTGAACACGGGCGGACCGGATTTCTGGTAAATAACGAGCGCGAAATGGCCGACGCAATTACGAGAGCCCCGACAATTATCCCGTCGGAATGCCGTCGTTTCGCGCGCCGCTTCTCGCTGCAGACGATGACTTCGAAATACATTGAAACGTACCGGGCGCTTTGCCGTCCGGCAAACTCCTCGGCAAGCCGGGGCGCCGCATGAGCCACGGACTCACGAGCGAGCTAATCCGCGATGCGACTGCATTGGCGGCTCTGGAAACGCAATGGTGGCGGCTATGGACCCGGGTGCCCTCTGCCACGCCGTTCCAATCTCCCGCCTGGCTGCTGCCTTGGTGGCGCGCCTTTGCTCCAGGCGAGCTCAGCGTCGTTGCCGTACGGTCAGCCGGCAGGCTGGTGGCGCTTGCATGTTGTTACATCGAAACCGGTGCGCGCGGGCGGCGAATCCTGCCGATGGGCATCTCGGTCACCGATTACCATGATGTTCTGATTGATCCGGAATTCGCAGACCCTGCGGCCGCTGTGCTCGCTTCCTCAATGACGCAGGCCGACTGGGATGAATGGGAATTTGGCGAGATTGCGCCTGGCGCACAGGCGTTTCGCCTGCCGACCCCGTCCGGCTGTGTGGAAACAGTGGAGCCGGGGAGCGCATGTCCGGTGCTGGCTCTCCCGGATCGGCCCGAAGCGTTGCGCGAGACCTACCCGGCGCGCAAGCGCAGGTCCTTGCGTCTGGCGCGGAATCGTGCGGCACGGCGCGGTCGGCTTATAATAACTTCAGCTGATGCGCAGACGGCGGTCGAAATGTTCGAGGAACTGGTGCGGCTGCATTGCGCCCGATGGAGCGACTGCGGGGAGACCGGTGTTCTGGCCGATCCGCCGATACAGCAGTTTCATCGCGACGCGGTGCCGCGGCTGCTATCTGCCGGACTTATTCGACTCTGTGTGCTGCGGATCGCGGACCAAATGTCCGCCGCCTATTATGGCTTTCTCCACCGGAGCCGCGCTTATGGTTATTTGACCGGGTTTGATCCAGCCTACAAGTACGAAAGCCCCAGCGTGATCCTGCTCGATCACGTCATTGCGCAGGCGCTGAAAGATGGGGCGCGCGAGTTTCACTTCCTGCGCGGGCGTGAACCTTACAAATACGGGTGGGGCGCAGTCGATCGCTGGAATAAGCGCCGCGTATTTCGGCGGATGAGGATCCATGCCTGCGCGTCTTGATCGGCTCTATGCTCCGCTCTGGCGCTGCGCCCGCGGCGAGCTGCCCGTCAATGTGGCGCTTGTCCAATTGCTGATGCAGGCATGCGGGCCGCTCGAGGTGGAGGACGCAATTACCAAGGCGATCGGCCAGGACTCGGGCGAAAGGCCCGGAGAAGGGCTCGATCGCCTTCTTCGCCTGCGCGAATTCTGGAACGAGACTCCGGAGGCGTTCGCGACGGTGAAAGCCGTTTTGGATGCGGTCAAGCACAGCCGCGGCCCCACGCCATGGCCCCAGAGCCCTGCGGATTGGAGCTGCGCGTTCGACCGTGCTGCCGGGCTCTCCCCCGCTGCCGGGGTGGCTCTCTATTCGCTGGGTCGAACGGACCTGCTTTTCGCGGCAACGAACGAGATTCTTGCGCGCATGCGCGAATGGGACTTGCTCGCACCGCCCCATGCGGCGCTCGACATCGGCTGCGGCAGCGGGCGAATTACCACGCTGCTGGCCAATGAGGTGCGGGTGGTCATCGGCGTCGACGTTTCGCTCGCGATGCTCAAGGCGGCGCGCCGGTCGGCAGCCAGGCTTGATAACGCGCATGTCGTAAGGACTTCGGGGTTCGATCTCGGGTTATTTCGCGATCAGGCTTTCGATCTCGTGTGCGCAGTCGATTCGTTTCCTTATCTCTTTCTCTCCGGTCTGGCTGAGCTCCACATCCGCGAGGCGACGCGCGTGCTCAAGCCCGGCGGCAGTCTGCTCGTGCTCAATTACTCGTATCGCGGCAATGACGAACTCGATCGTGCCGATATCGTGCGGCTCGCACGGGAGTTGGATCTTACCGTCCGCCGTAACGGAACGCGAGACTTGGAATTTTGGGACGGCCTTTCGTTCCTGCTGCAGAAGAGGGATCGGTGAATGCCGCGTGCGTTCGTACTCGTCCTTGATTCGGTCGGAATCGGAGCCGCGCCTGACGCGGCGAGTTACGGCGATGAGGGCGCCGATACGGTCGGCCATATTGCCGAGGCGTGCATCCACGGCGCCGCCGCTCGCGAAGGTCTGCGGAACGGGCCATTGCTCCTGCCCAATCTTGTGCGGCTCGGTCTCGGCGAGGCTTGCCGGATGGCGACTGGGCGAACACCCCCCGGCATGGAATGCGCCGGAGCGCCCATCGGCTGCTACGGGTTCGGCGTAGAGGTCTCGAAGGGAAAAGATACTCCTTCAGGCCATTGGGAACTCGCCGGCGTGCCGGTTCCGTTCGACTGGGGGTACTTTCCGCGCAGCATGCCGTGCTTCCCCGACAGTCTTGTCGAAGCATTATGCCGGCGGGCCGATCTGCCCGGTATTCTTGGCAATTGCCACGCCTCCGGCACCCAGATCATTGCGGAGCTCGGAGAGGAACATATCCGAAGCGGGAGGCCGATCTGCTACACGTCGGCCGACAGCGTGTTCCAAATCGCCGCACACGAGGAGAGCTTTGGCCTCGGACGGCTTTATGAAGTCTGCGCCATTGCGCGTGCGCTCGTCGATCCGCTCAGAATCGGGCGCGTGATTGCCCGGCCCTTCATCGGTATCTCGGCTCGGACCTTTGGCCGCACCGCAAACAGACGCGATTACTCCGTTCCGCCACCTGCGCCGACCGTGCTCGATTGCGCGACCGAGGCCGGCCGCGAGGTAATTACCGTCGGTAAGATCGCCGACATATTCGCTCACTCCGGCACCGGACGAGTGCTCAAGGCAAACGATAATTCCGGGTTGTTCGACCGGACACTCGACGCGATGGAAGCGCTCGGCGATGGCGGGCTCTTGTTTGCAAACTTCATCGACTTCGACACCATTCACGGTCATCGCCGCGATCCGGCGGGCTATGCGGCGGCGCTCGAGGCGTTCGACAGAAGGATTCCCGAAATCGAAACCTCGATACGTGCCGGCGATCTCGTCGTCATCACTGCCGATCACGGCTGCGATCCTACCTGGCGAGGTACGGATCACACGCGGGAGACCGTTCCGATCCTGGCGGTCGGCGCGGGGACTCGTGCAGGTCCCATCGGGCGCCGCGATACTTTCGCCGACGTAGCTGCAACCGTCTCGACTCACTTGCGGCTTGCACCAACCTCGGCAGGAAAATCGTTTTCGTTGCTATGAGTCCGGTTGCGGACGTATGAGACGCTGGACAGCGCATTTTTACACATACCATGCGTAATTAACTCACACAATGGAACAAATAATCACGGGCTGCGTTCCTACAGCGATTTTCTGTAGGATCAAAAATGCCAAAACGCGTATTGATTACGGGCGGGGCTGGTTTCATCGGCTCCCACGTCGCCGATCTGTTATTGGCCTCGGGATATGCGGTTCGCATTCTCGATCTCTTCGTTCCGCAGGTACACGGTAAGGGTGGAACTGCCCGTCACGTAAGAAAAGAATCGGAGCTTCTTGTCGGGGATATTTGCGACGGGTCGACGGTCGAGACCGCGCTTCACAAGGTCGATGCGGTGATTCACCTGGCAGCCGCGGTCGGCGTTGGCCAGAGCATGTACGAGATCGTCTCCTATACGCGAACCAACGATCTCGGCACTGCCGTCTTGCTCGAAGCATTGGCTCGTCACCCAGTCGAACGCCTTGTCTGCGCATCGTCGATGAGCGTCTACGGCGAAGGGCTTGCGCAGCGGTCGAACGGAGAGATCGTTGCGCCTGACGAGCGGCCCGGCGCTCAACTTCGGCGCGGTGCATGGGAAGTGACGGATCAGACCGGGGAACCGCTGCAGCCGCTGCCGACTCCCGAGGACAAACCGCTGTCGCTCAGCTCAGTCTATGCTCTTAATAAATACAATCAGGAGCGGCTTTGCCTTCTCGTCGGCAGGGCGTATCGCATCCCGACTGTCGCGTTACGTCTTTTCAATGTCTACGGGCCACGCCAGTCGCTCTCGAATCCCTATACCGGCGTACTGGCCATATTTGCTTCGCGCCTGCTCAACAAGCGGCCGCCGCTCGTATTCGAAGACGGCAATCAGCGGCGCGATTTCGTACACGTGTACGATGTCGCGAGGGCCTGTGTGCTGGCCCTGACGGCCAAGACGGCCGGGCATGTATTCAATATCGGGTCTGGTGAAAGCCGCACGATTCTCTCGGTAGCGAGCGATCTTGCCCGGGTGATCGGAGAACCGCATCTCGCGCCGCACATAACCGGAAAATACCGCGCCGGCGACATCCGACACTGCTTTGCCGACCTAAGCAGGAGCCGCGCCCAGCTCGGTTACTCGCCTGGCGTGGATTTCCAAACGGGATTGCAGGAACTGGCCGAATGGCTTGCCGATGAGATTGCAGAGGATTCGGTCGAAGCCGCCATGCTTGAACTCGACAAACGGGGACTCGTGGCATGAACGTCGCCCGTCCCATCCGCCGGCGCGCTGCCGGGCGCGTGTTGATCACGGGCGGCTGCGGGTTTCTCGGCTGCAATATCGCGGCCGCACTTGCCGGCAAGGGCCGCAGCGTCATTGCCCTCGACAATCTGTCGCGCACGGGCGCACGGGAGAATGCGCAGTGGCTGGTGCAGCACCATCCCAGGCAGGTCGCTGTCGAGCGCGCCGACACGCGCGACCGCGAGGCCATGGACAGGCTGGTGCGGGGAGTCGATGCGGTCATGCATCTTGCTGCGCAGGTTGCAGTCACCACGAGCATCGCGGACCCCATCGAGGATTTCGAAATAAATGCGCGCGGAACCCTCAACCTTCTGGAGGCGGTGCGGCGCCATAATCCCGACGCAGCGGTCATCTTCGCATCGACCAACAAGGTCTATGGAGCGCTGTTCGAACCAGACGACATCCGCCAGGTCCAGCATCGATACGTTCCCAACGCCGTCGGACTGGATCGCGGCGTTTCGGAACGCGTGCCGCTCGATCTGCACAGTCCCTATGGATGTTCGAAAGGTACCGCCGATCAATACGTCCGGGACTATGCACGGGTCTTCGGCTTGCGCACGGTCGTGCTGCGCATGAGCTGCATCTATGGTCCGCGGCAGTTCGGTAACGAAGACCAGGGCTGGATTGCACATTTCCTGCTGCAGGCGATCCGCGAGACTCCGATCACAATCTATGGCGATGGTTACCAGGTGCGCGACGCTCTGTTCGTCGGCGATGCCGCAGATGCCTGGATCAGGACGCTTGATCGCATCGAAGACGTGAGTGGCCGGATTTTCAATCTCGGCGGCGGCCCTGGAAACGCGGTCAGCCTCCGCGAACTGATCGAGTTGATCGGCGACTTGCGGGGGAGGCGGCCAGAGTGCCGCTTCGCCGAATGGCGCCCCGGCGATCAGCCCTGGTATGTCTCTGACATTTCCGCGATTTCAGGGGCGCTCGGCTGGCAGCCGCGGACCTCGTTGCGTCAAGGATTGCGCGCGCTCGCGCAGTGGCTCGATAGCCGAATTGCGGCAAGCGCACCCGAACTCCACCTGCAAACGGCGCGGGCATGATCATCGTTTATCCAAGCTGCAACCTGCCTGGCGCTCAGCCCCGAGGACTGCGCGGCGTGCATTTGTTTGCGCCCCGGGTGACGCCATGACGCCGCCTCAGCCACGGCGCATCCTCATGACCGCGGATGCCGTCGGCGGCGTGTGGACCTACGCGACTGCGCTCTCGCGAGAACTCTGCCGCCAAGGCTTTGAAATCGCTCTGGTGACTCTGGGCCCGGAACCCCGAGACGATCAACTGCGCCACCTGCAAGGCATCGAAGGCCTTGATTTCGAAGCGACTGATCTCGCCCTCGAATGGATGGATCCCGAGGGAAGGGATCTCGAACGCGGCTTCGGCCGGCTCACCGCGATTGAAAGCCGGGTCCACCCGGATATCGTGCACCTCAACGGGTTTCGCGAAGCGGCCGCGAATTGGAAGGCGCCGCGAATCGTGGTCGCGCATTCCTGCGTGCGATCCTGGTGGCGCGCCTGTCGCGGCAAAGATCCTACAGAACCGCAGTGGCTCGACTACATCGCCAATGTCGGTGCAGGGCTTAAGGCAGCCAATGAATGGGTTGCCCCTACGGCTGCATTCCGCGACCTAATCGCGCAGCTTTATGCGCCGCCGGCCGCCGGTCGTGTGATCTGGAACGGAATAGAGGCACGCATTCGATCGACGGCGAAGCAGCCGTTCGTTCTCGCTGCCGGCCGCTTATGGGACGAGGCCAAGAACCTTGCGATCCTGAGCCGCGTTGCAGGACGGCTGCAATGGCCTATTCGCGTCGCCGGTCCTTTACACCCGCCTTGTGGTTGCAAAGACAGCAGGTCGAGCCGCCTCGAATATCTGGGCGAGTTGTCGCGCAATGCGCTCGACGAAGTCATGCAGCGTGCCGCGATTCTGGTCGCGCCGGCCCTCTACGAGCCCTTCGGCTTGACTGTTCTTGAGGCTGCGCGCGCGGGCTGCGCTCTCGTTATCTCGGATTTGCCGAGTTTTCGGGAACTGTGGGATGGGGCGGCGCTGTTCATCGACCCTCTCGACGACCGGCAGTTGCAGGACGCGCTCGCCTCTCTGATTGGGGACAGTCCCAAGCTGCGCGAGTTCCAGCGGCGCGCGAGCGAACGTTCGCAACGTTACTCCCTGGCCGCGATGGCACAGAGCTATGCGGATCTTTACAACTCGGTTGCGCACGCTTCCGCGCCGGTCCGAATGCCGGCAAGCGCCGATCTGGCGGTGGGGGCGTCATGAAATTCGTCCTGTTCTATCATTCCCTTGTTTCGTGCTGGAACCACGGCAATGCGCATTTCCTGCGCGGTATCTCGCGCGAATTGATCCGGCTTGGCCATCAGGTCACGATCTGCGAGCCGGCAAACGGCTGGAGCCGCCGTAATGCGCTCACGGCCGGCGGCGCCGCCGTTCTGGCCGAAGCCGCCGGGCTCGTTCCGGGTGTCCACCTGAACGTTTATGATATTGACTCGCTTGAACCTGAGCGAGTCCTGGACGGCGCAGATGTCGTCATCGTGCACGAATGGAACGAGACCCATATTGTCGCGAAGCTCGGCGAGCAAAGGTCGAAAGGCGGCCGGTTTCTGCTGCTGTTCCACGACACTCATCATCGGGCTGTAACGGCCGCACAAGAAATCAGCCGTTTCCCGCTTGAACATTTCGACGCCATTCTGGCTTTCGGCGAGGTGCTGCGGCAGGTGTATCTCGATTGCGGCTGGGGGCGGCGTGCTTTCACCTGGCATGAGGCGGCTGATGTTGGGCTGTTCAAGCCGCACCCGGAGGTAGAAAAAGACGGCGACGCGATTTGGATAGGAAACTGGGGCGACGGTGAGCGCGACCGGGAATTGCACGATTATTTGGTTCGCCCGGTCCTCCAGGCTGGCCTCAAGGCGCGTCTCTATGGGGTGCGCTATCCGCAACAGACGATTGAGCGGCTGAGCGCTGACGGCTTTGAATACGGCGGCTGGCTTCCGAACCATCGAGTCCCGCGAGCCTTTGCGCGCGCCCGCATGACCATGCACATACCGCGCCGGCCTTATGTCGATGCGCTCACCGGAATTCCGACGATTCGCGTCTTCGAAGCACTCGCCTGCGGGATTCCGCTGGTCTGCGCACCCTGGGATGACACCGAAGGTTTGTTTCCCGAAGGGAGCTATCTCAAAGTGCGATCCGGCGAGGAGGCGACGGCTGCTCTCAGGTTGCTGGCGAAGGACCGTACGGTTGCCTCACACCTGGCCGCGAGCGGCTTGCAGGCAATCGCCGGCAGGCACACCTGCGGGCATCGTGCGCAAGAATTGCTCGCCATCATAAGGATGCTTCGTCCCGGCATAGTTGCGGCAAGGGGAGATTTACCTCGCGAATTGATTGGGGCGGCAGTGCCATGAGGATCGCATTCTTCGGATCGAGTCTGGTCTCCTCGTACTGGAATGGGGCGGCGAGCTATTATCGCGGCCTGCTTAGAGCCCTTGCGACACTCGGCAACGAGATCACCTTCTATGAACCGGATGCATTCGAACGGCAGCGCCATCGCGACATTTCCGATCCGGACTGGGCTCGCGTAGTTGTATATCCGGCGACAGCGGACGGCTGGCGGCTGGCGGTGGAAAGGGCGATCCGCGGGGCTGATCTCATTGCCAAGGCAAGCGGCGTCGGGGTGTTCGATGCCGAACTTGAATGCGCCATTCCCGATGCCGCCGGTCCGCGGATTACGACCGTGTACTGGGATGTCGATGCGCCTGCCACGCTCGAGTGCATGGCGGCCGACGAACATCATCATTTACGCAGGGTCATTCCCCGCTACGACATGGTCCTCACCTATGGCGGCGGCGATCCGGTGGTCCGGCGCTATGGAGAATTCGGCGCGCGCATCTGCGTGCCGATCTATAATGCGCTCGATCCGCAATCCTATCATTCGGTCCCCGGCCGTCCCGATTATCAATGCGACCTCAGTTTCCTGGGCAACCGGCTCCCGGATCGCGAAGCGCGCGTCGAGGAGTTCTTCATAAAGCCGGCTCAGAGCCTGAGCGACAAGACATTCCTGCTCGGCGGCGCCGGCTGGGACACCAAACAACTCCCGCCGAATATCCGAATCGCCGGACATGTAGGCAGCGCTTCCCACAACGCGTTCTACTGTTCCGGGCTGGCGACGCTCAACATCAATCGGGACAGCATGGCACGATTTGGCTTCTCGCCTCCTACTCGCATTTTCGAGGCCGCCGGCGCTGGCGCGTGCATCATCACCGATCTGTGGGACGGCATCGAGTTATTTCTTGAGCCTGGAGCGGAAGTGCTGCTGGCCAGCGACGGCGAATCCGTAGCAGAGATCATCATGCGCCTATCGATTGCGGAGGCGCGACGTATCGGCCGGGCTGCGCGATCGCGAATCCTGGCGGAACATACTTACGATCATCGCGCCCTGCAGGTGATCGCTGTCCTTGATGGCGGCGCAATAGCCACAACAGAGGCAGCGGAATGAAGCTCAATATCGTCATATTCGGTCTGTCGATGACTTCCTCGTGGGGTAACGGCCATGCCACGACCTATCGTGCCTTGATCAAGGCACTGGCCGCCCGCGGCCATCGGATCACGTTTCTCGAACGCGACGTGCCCTGGTATCGGTCGCACCGGGACCTGCACAGCTCTCCGTTTTGCAGAATAGAGCTCTATGACAGCCTGAATGCCGTCCCCCCGCGCTTTACGTCTCTGGTTCGGCCCGCCGATATCGTGATCATGGGATCGTTCGTGCCCGATGGCGCCGTGCTCGGAGAATGGATCACCGGCGCCGCCCACGGGATCACCGCCTTTTACGACATCGACACGCCGGTGACGCTGGCGCGGCTCGAGGCCGGCAACGCCGAATATATCAGCCCGAGACTGATCCCCCGTTTCAACCTTTATCTATCCTTCACTGGCGGGCCGACCTTGCAGCTGATTGAGGAGCTTTACGGCAGTCCGCGGGCGCGCGCGCTATATTGCTCGGTCGATCCGGACAGCCACGCTCCGATGGCGGTCCCGGTAAAATGGACGCTCGGCTATATCGGCACGTTCAGCGAGGGCCGCCAGCCCCTGCTGGAGCGTCTGTTGATCGAACCCGCCCGGCAGCTGCCCGAGCGCCGGTTTGCAATCGTGGGAGCCCAGTACCCCAGCGCTGTGCGATGGCCGGACAACGTGGAGCATATCGAGCACCTCGCGCCCGACCGGCATTCGGAGTTTTATTGCAGCCAAGCCTACACGCTCAATCTCACCCGGCCTGACATGGCGCGCGCCGGCTTCTCACCGAGCGTTCGCTTGTTCGAAGCGGCGGCCTGTGGCGTCCCGGTGATCAGCGATTACTGGCCGGGTCTGGAGACGTTTTTCGAGCCCGGCAAAGAGATATTGCTGGCCGATTCGCCCGACGCGGTTCGCCAGTGCCTTTGCGAGCTGCCGGAACAGCAGCGGCTTGAGATCGCCGAGCGGGCGCGACAAAGAGTTCTTCAGGCGCATACGGCCGAACGGCGCGCGGTCCAATTCGAATCCTATGTGCAGGAGGTGATGACGAAACCCGCGGTGAAACTCGGAGCGGAGGCTGCAGCATGATTCGACCATAGCTAAGCTGAGGCTTTGCTGTCATACGCTTGCTAATCTTCGCCGGAACAACAAGACGAAATTGTCGTTTATACACCGACTTGGAGCGATAGGACGGGGATGGATCAAAGCGGCGAAGGAGAACGCCATGTACAGTCCCCCCACCAGGCTCAATGTGGTTGTTACCGGAGGGGCTGGCTTTATCGGATCGCATCTTTGCGACCGGCTGATCCTGCAAGGCCATCGAGTATTCTGTATCGATAATCTCTTCAGCGGAACGTTTGACAACATACGCCCGCTGCTGAACCATCCTCGCTTCGAATTTCTCGAACACGACGTTCGCGATCCTCTGGCGATCCGCGATCCGATCGATCGTATCTACAGCCTCGCCTGCCCGGCATCCCCTCGGCACTACCAGCGTGATCCGATCGGCACTTTGCGGACTTGCGTTCTCGGAGCTTTCAACGTGCTTGAGCTTGCTCGCCAAAACAAGGCGCGCGTGCTGCAGGCATCGACCAGCGAGATTTACGGCGATCCGGAGCAGCATCCGCAGCCCGAGCAGTACGTCGGCCACGTCAATCCGATCGGACCGCGCGCCTGCTACGACGAGGGGAAACGCGCTGCGGAGACTTTGTATTTCGATTATCACCGCGTCTACGGCATGCCGATCAAGATTGCTCGGATTTTCAACACTTACGGGCCGCGCATGCTGGAGGACGACGGGCGGATTATCTCGAATTTCGTCGTTCAGGCTTTGCGAGGCGAACCGATAACTGTCTATGGTGACGGCTCGCAGACACGCTCGTTCTGCTACATCGAGGATCTGCTCGACGGTCTCGAGCTGCTGATGGAAAGCGCAGACGACTTGACCGGGCCGGTCAATCTCGGCAATCCCGACGAACGCGGCGTGCTGGAGATTGCCCGGCTGATCGTGGAGCAGACCGGGTCGAACTCGCCGATCGAGCATCGCCCGCTGCCGGCGGACGACCCCAAGCGGCGCCAGCCGCTCATCAGCCGAGCCCAGGACATGCTCGGTTGGACTCCACGCGTGGCGCTGAGCAAAGGGCTGCGCGCGACCATCGATTATTTTTGCCTGAAGGTGCTCACCCCCAAGCCAAGCCCGACGCAGGGCAACGGCGCCGCGCGGCGGCCGCAACGGACGCCCCGCCCGTCGCTGCGCACCCCTCCGCCGGCCGCAGACCCTTGTTCGGTTATGCTGCTCGGCGCAGATGCCCGCATGATCAATGGATCAGCTGCTCCGGGAGCCGTGCCCAGCGGCGGACCGAGCGCAAAGTAGGTGAAATCAGCCTCAGCCGGCTGGCCTTGTGTAGATGCGGTCGAGCACTTGGGCGACATCGATAAATCGCTCGGCCGTCGGACAAAAACGCTGGCCCGCAGCAAGGCGCGCTGCCCAATCGATCGCCGCACGGCCGAACCAGCCGTCCGGCGGGGCGCAGAGCGTCTGTCGTGTCGTGCCGCGATGATGCTCGGCGATGAAGTCGTAGAATGAGCCGTTGATGTTACTGAGCTCGGCACCGCCCTCAGTCCCATGGAAAGCCGCGAGGATGACTGCTTCGCGGCCGGCATGCAGCCGCCACGAGCAGGCTAGCCGCACCGCCGCTCCGGTATCGAGCTCCAACGTCGCAATGGCGTAATCCTCCACCCGCTCGAAATGCCCGCCGAGGGGTTCACCGCCGGCAAACAGCCGTGCTGACACTTCGCCAATGCGTGGAAAGTCCAGCACCCATAGCGAGAGATCGACGAGATGCACGCCCAGATCCATCACGCAGCCGCCGCCTGCAAGCGCGGCGTCGTAGAACCAGGATTTGTCCGGTCCGTAGGCGTTGTGAAAGACCAAATCTGCCGCATAAATGTGCCCAAGAGCGCCGCTACGAACGAGATCGCGGATGCGGCGCATCCCTTCGGTGAACCGATACGACAAATCGACTGCGAGCAGTCGGTCCGCCTTGCGCGCTGCATCCACCACAGCGCGCACCTCCGCTGCCGTTCGACCGAGCGGCTTCTGGCAGAAAACGGCGGCACCGCGCCCGAGCGCGCGGATCGCCTGCTCGGCATGAAGGGCGGTGGGTGTCGCAATGACGACCCCGTCGAGAGGCAAATCGAGGAGTTCGTCGAATGTCGCGCCCTGCTTTGCCGTGGGCGCAAGCGGCGCCGCCCGCGCCGCCATTTCCGGCGATGTATCGGCAAGTGCGGCAACTTCGATCAGACCTGACTCGACGAGCGCCTTGAGCCGGTGCAGCCCGATCCAACCAAGGCCGAGGAAGCCGACTCGCGGCCGGCAAGTCGAGCTTGCGCGCGGCAAGTCATTGGCGGCGAGTGTCATTGAAACCTTACGAGCGCCTTGAGGAAGCCGTCCGGGCGGTCGCGTGTGGCATTGAGCGCGGCGTCCAGGCGGTCCAACGAGAAGGTATGGGTGCAAAGGGCGCCTGGATCGAGTCGCCCGGCCGCTATGGCAGCGACGGCTTCTTGAATGCCGGCGATGTAGACGTTCGGATCCCGCTCGTGCGCGTTGATCACATCGAGACCGCGCCAATTCCACAACTGCATATTGACTAGCCTCGGCCCGTCCTGGTGATAGCCGGCGACGATCAGCCGCCCACGCTCGCGCGTGAGTTCCGCGGCCAGATCGAGCGCTTGCTGCTTTCCCACTGCCTCAATGACCCGATCGCATAAGCGGCCATTTGTGACGGACATCACCTGATCGACAATCCCGGCGCCGCCATTCATTGGAACTGTCTCGGCCGCCCCCATCCGGACCGCCATCTCCAGCGAGAATGAGCGTCGCGAGATCGCAATCACGCGTGCACCGGCTTCGCTCGCGAGCCGAGTGAGGATTGCTCCCAGGAACCCGATGCCAACGATCGCTACTGTCTGTCCGGGTTCGACCTTGCTTCGGCGGAAAATATTCATCGCACAACCCAGGGGTTCACCCGGAAAGGGTTGTCCGGCAAGCCGATCAGGAATCTTCACGATCGCGTCTGCGCTGCAGAGGTCGTACTCGGCATAGCTGTTGTAGGACAGAGCGGCCACGCGATCGCCGATCGCCAGACCCTCAATTCCTTCCCCAATGGCGTCAACGACGCCCCAGCCCTCATGGCCAAGCGCGCCCGGTTCGGTGGGAAATTTCATCCACTCGGGACCGCCCCATGGGCCTAGATTCGAGGCGCATACTCCACACCCTTCCAGGCGTACGCGCACCTCTCCGGCGCCTGGGACAGGACGGCGAACCGTCATGATCTGGATCCGTCCCGGTCCAACCAGCACCGCGGCGCGCATCCTGCCATCGCCGGGCATATGGTTACCCGCGGGTTCCTTCGGAAGGAAGCTCGTGGCTGCAATTCACTCGGATCGCCGGCGGTTCCAGCCCTGGGAACATTCCTGCGCGACGATGCGTTTGTTTCCCAGCAAAGGGCTGCCTCCGGAGGGTAGGAGCGGTCCCGTTTCCGGATTGGCAATCAGATGGACGCTCATAACAAAGCTCGCCCGGAATCTACGCCAACTCGCGTGCGCCCCGTTCTGTCCACCCGCAATGCACGGCAAGGCGTTACTGGCCACAACGTGCGTTACGTTCTTGGCTTCGGCTTGGCTGCTGTGATTCTGGCATTTGTAATAATCTACCTGCTTTTCTTCGGATCGCATCTCGGCGCCTAGACCATTCGATGGAAACGCCGCTTCTCCGATTGGGGGCTTTGCCCGAATTATCAATTGGTGATCGAGCAGGGCCGGCGAGATGAACAAGCAATCTCATTTCCATATCGCTTACTGGATCGCTGCCATCCTGGGCATCCTGGCGTTGCAATATTTCTACACCTCGGCACAGAAGGTCCAGTCGATTCCCTTCAGCCAGTTTCAGCAATTGCTCAAGGATCACAAGATTGAAAAAGTCGCCGTTTCCGACCGTTACATTCAGGGCACGCTCAAAAGCCCGCTTCCAAACGGCAAGACTCAGTTCGTTACGACTCGAGTCAATCAGCAAATTGCCGACGAGCTTCAAAAATACGGCGTCACCTATACGGGAGAGGTGGAGAGCACGTTCGTTCAGGATCTGCTCTCGTGGGTGGTTCCGGTCATCCTGTTCTTCGGGTTGTGGATGTTCCTCGCGCGGCGCATGACCCAGGGCCTTGGCGGCGGCATCATGTCGGTCGGCAAGAGCAAGGCGAAAATCTATGTCGAATCCGATACCGGCGTCCGTTTCGACGATGTGGCCGGCGTCGACGAGGCAAAGGACGAACTGCGCGAGATCGTCGAATTCCTGAAAAGTCCGGCGCAATACAGCCGGCTCGGCGGGCGTATGCCCAAAGGCGTGCTGCTGGTGGGGCCTCCCGGAACCGGCAAGACCTTGCTGGCGAAAGCGGTAGCGGGTCAGGCGAAGGTGCCGTTCTTCTCGATCTCCGGCTCTGAATTTGTCGAAATGTTCGTCGGCGTCGGCGCGGCGCGCGTGCGTGATCTCTTCGAGCAGGCCCGGAGCAAAGCCCCTGCCATTATCTTTATCGACGAGCTTGATGCGCTGGGCCGCGCGCGTGGCATTGGCCCCTATGCAGGCGGGCATGACGAAAAAGAGCAGACGCTCAATCAGCTGCTCGTCGAAATGGACGGTTTCGATTCCAAGACCGGTCTGGTGATTATCGCTGCCACGAACCGTCCGGAGATTCTGGACACGGCGCTCCTGCGCGCGGGCCGCTTCGATCGCCAAGTCCTCGTCGACCGTCCGGATAAACGGGGGCGCGCCGACGTCCTGCGCGTTCATCTCAAGCATTCCAAGCTGGGCCCGGATGTTGATCCGGAAAAGGTCGCAGCTTTGACGCCGGGGTTTACAGGTGCGGATCTCGCTAATCTCGTCAACGAGGCAACGCTGCTCGCAACCCGTCGCGGCGCCGTCGCGGTGGCGATGGCGGACTTCACCAACGCCGTCGAGCGCATTGTGGCCGGTCTTGAGAAGCGCAATCGCCTCCTCAATCCAAAGGAACGCGAGATCGTCGCCTATCACGAGATGGGCCATGCGCTGGTCGCGGTCTCGCTGCCGGGCGCCGATCCGGTGCAAAAGGTCTCGATCATTCCCCGCGGTGTCGGCGCGCTGGGCTATACAATCCAACGCCCGACCGAAGACCGATTCCTGATGACGCGTGAGGAACTGGAGAACAAGATGTCGGTTCTGCTCGGCGGGCGCGCTGCAGAATTGACCGTGTTCGGCCATCTCTCGACCGGGGCCGCGGACGATCTGCGGCGAGTAACCGATATCGCGCGATCCATGGTGACCCGCTACGGCATGTCGGAGCGGCTAGGTGGGGTCGCCTATGACCGCGATCCGCGAACCTTTCTCACCGGTCCCGATCTTCCGCTGCCGCAACGCGAGCAGGAATACGCCGAGACAACCGCGGCTGCGATCGACAGCGAAGTGCGGTCGCTCGTGCAGCATGCGATGGATCGCGCGCTCGCCATTCTGCGCGAGAAGCGCGATGTGCTCGAACGCAGCGCCAGACGTCTCCTCGAAAAGGAGACGCTGGACGAGAAGGAACTTACCGAACTCATTGGCCCGCCATCGGGGCCACGGCTCAGGGTGGCCGCGGAATAAGTACGCTACGGAACTTTTTGGTCCGGTTCCGGTTTTGGAGTCACCAATCTGACGGGAATCACCAACCTGAAAGGACAGAGAACGATGACGACACGTAGTCAGGTGCGGAGCGTCGTGTCCGATGCCCAAACCAGGGGAAGGGAAGCGGTTGCCAGAGGCAGGGAAGCCGTCGAGGCGATGGGCGAGGTTCGCGACAACATGAGCGATGCCCTCGACAAGTCGCTCAAGAAGCGTCCGTACACGACTCTCGCTTTGGCCGCAGCGTTCGGGTTCCTATTGGGGGCCATATGGGCTCGTTAGCGGGGCACGACATCAGGCGATCTGAAGGAGCACGTTCATGAGTGAAGATCGGATTGCCGGGAATGCCGAAAGGCTTGCCGGTCAAGTGCAAGAAGGCGTCGGACGTTTAAGCGGCGACGCACAAAACCAGCTTCAGGGGAGAATGAGGCAGGCGGAAGGTACGATCCAGGATCTATACGGGCAGGCGAAGCAGACGGCGAGTGACGCCGCGGACGTTGTGCGCTCACGCGCGAGCGACATGGACGACGTGCTGCGCACCGCGATCGAGCAGCGTCCCTATACGACGGCAGCAATCGCGCTTGCGATTGGGTACCTGATCGGCCGTTTCGCCCACTGGGAGAGTTAGTCGCTACACAAGTGGCCATCGGGTATTCGCCTGATAGCGAAAACGGCCGGCATTCGCCGGCCGTTTTCGATTCGGGCCGAGTAGCCTGTTTAAGCCAATGAAGGTCCGCGGAAGCGATTGCCTCTATACGCCTCGCCCTGCGTCTCGAAGAGCCTGTTCCGGACTTTTTTGTGCCGGGCCGGAATAAAGGCCCGCCATCCCCGATCTAGTCCCTTGAGCAACCACGCTCATGGGAGACGAAAATGAGATTCAACGGTAATGGAAGCGGCGAAGGCATCAACCGGCGCAAGGTCCTTGAATGCATGACCTGGGCCGGAACCGGGGTTCTGTGGACCGTCGCAGGCGGGGTGCCCCGTTCTCTCGGTCTGGTCGGCGAGGCGCAGGCAGCGCCCGCGGCGCCGCTCGCATTTCTCCAGATCAGCGACAGCCACGTCGGCTTCGACCGGCCTGCCAATCCGAATGCGCTCGGCACGCTCGAAGAGGCGATCAACAAGGTCAAGGCGCTGCCGTCAAAGCCCGCCTTCATGATTCACACCGGCGATATCACGCACTTGTCGAAACCCAGCGAATTCGACGATGCCGACCGGATCATTTCGCAGGCGCGCCTCGATGTGCACTATGTGCCCGGCGAGCACGACGTCATCGATGATGAGCACAAGCTCTATCTCGATCGTTACGGCCGCGGCACCAGAGGCGCGGGCTGGTACAGCTTCGATGCCAACGGGGTGCATTTTATCGGACTGGTGAATGTCGTCGATCTCAAGGCCGGCGGCCTCGGCAATCTGGGCAACGAGCAGCTCGAATGGCTCGAGAACGATCTCAAGGGCCGGTCGGCTTCGACCCCAATAGTGGTCTTCGCGCACATCCCGCTCTGGATCGTCTATCCCCAGTGGGGATGGGGAACCGATGATGGGGCCCGGGCGCTCGATTATCTCAAGCGATTCGGTTCCGTGACCGTGCTCAACGGGCACATCCATCAGGTGATGCAAAAGGTGGAAGGCAACGTGGCATTTCACACCGCGCGCTCGACCGCCTTCCCGCAGCCCGAGCCGGGAAAAGCGCCGGCGCCCGGGCCGATGAAGGTCGCGGACGACCGGCTGCGTTCCGTGCTCGGCACGACGAGCATCAATTTCAGGCCCGGCCAGCAGCGCCTTGCGATTGTGGATACCCCGCTCCAGGGCTGAACAGGAAAGAGGCGAGCGATGAAAGGGACCAACTTTGGCGGCCGCGTGCTCGCGGCTGCCCTGGGATTTGCCGTGCTCGGGCCGGCTGCATTTGCAGCCGCGCCCGCCCGATCGGCGGAGGCAACCGTGATGATCGACAATTTCACCTTCAACCCGCCGCGGCTGACAGTGAAAGCCGGTACGATCGTCACCTGGAACAACGAGGACGACATTCCGCATACGGTCGCCTCAAGCGCCAAGGTTTTTAAGTCGAAGGCGCTCGACACCGGCGACAAGTTCTCGTTCACCTTTGCGACACCGGGCGAATATGAGTACTTCTGTTCGCTGCATCCTCACATGACAGGGACGATCGTGGTCGAGGCCACAACGGGGAGCAACGCGGCGCAATGATGCTGGGCCGGTGGCGGGAAAGTCGGAGCCTCTCCTTGCTGTCCCGCGCCCGGGACAGCAAGGAAGAAGCGCGCGGCACAACGGCGGATCGCGCGAACGTCGATCCCGACCTGGCGCGGCGTTTTCGCGATGCCGCCCTGCCGCACATGGACGCAGTCTATTCGCTTGCGCGCTATCTGCTGCGCAATGCCGACGATGCCGAGGATGCCGTGCAGGAATGCTATCTGCGCGCGTTACGGCATTTCGCCAGCTTCCAGGGGCCGGCGATCAAGCCGTGGCTGATGGCGATCCTGCGCAACGTCTGCCGCGCCGAATACGGGCGGCGCGCGACGGCTCACGACGGGGACGGCGAGGTTGCGGATTCGGCCGTCCCGCTCTGGCAGGAACCGCAGCAGCCGGCCGACGTGGAAATGCTGGCGCGCAAGGATGCCGAATCGGTCCGCGACCTGCTCGCGTCGCTGCCGGAGACGTTCCGCGAAGTTTTGGTGCTGCGGGAAGTCGACGACCTGTCCTACCGCGATATTGCCAAGGTGATCGATGCGCCGGTCGGTACGGTGATGTCGCGCCTCGCGCGCGGACGCGCGATGCTGCGCGACGCCTGGCTCGCGGCCGATAAAGGGGAACGGGTAACATGAACTGTGAACAGGCAACCATTCTGCTGCACGCCCTGATCGACGATGAGCTCGATGCCGGGCACGCCCGCGAGGTCGAAGTCCATGTTTCGGGCTGTGCCCGCTGTGCAGCCCAACTGCACCAGCAGCGGGAGCTGCATGGGCTGCTTTCGTCGGCCGATCTCCGGTACCAGGCACCTGATGCATTACGGCGGCGGATCGAGAACTCTTTGCGGGTGTCGCGCCCGCTCGCGCCGGACCGGCGCGCACTGCTGAAGGGATTCGCCATGGGCAGCATGCTCTCGGCGGCGGCAGCGGCGAGCCTCGTGCTGTTCGTCGATCGCGGTGCCCAGGATCAGCGGCTCCTTGGCGATGTTGTCTCGGCGCACCTTCGGTCTTTGCAGGCCAATCACTTGACCGATGTCGAGACGAGCGATCAGCATGTGGTGCGGCCGTGGTTCAACGGACGGCTTGATCTTGCTCCGCCGGTCGTCGATCTCACCGCACAAGGCTTCACCCTCATCGGCGGCCGGCTCGATTACATCGACGGGCGGCCGGTCGCGGCGATCGTCTATAAGCGTCGCGCGCACATCATCAATTTGTTCGTCGCGCAGGCGCTCCCCTCAGCGCCCTTGGCGCCTAGCCTGACCTCCGTTTCGGGCTACAATATCCGCCGCTGGACCGACGGCGATCTCGACCTTGTGGCGGTGAGCGATCTCAACAGCGAGGAGCTGGGAGAATTCGTGGAGAAATTCCAGGCCGGGCTGCGGGGCGGTAACACACTGTAGTGAGACGTCCAAAGATGAAAACGGCGGATCGGCTTCTCGGCAGGCAAGTTGAAGGAACGATGTCGGGCCACGAATGTTGCCCTTCGCCGAAGACGGTAATCGCGTGAAGGCATTGCCCTTTGCGAGTGCGCCCCGCCGTTGAAATTCAGCGCGTGTCGTCGCCACTGACTGGGTCTCCGGCTTGACGCGGCGTTCAGCGAGGAGACTGTTTACATGACAAGGATCATTGTACTTGCGGCTGCGATCCCCATGGCGATCGCGCTGTTTCTGCCGAACGGTTCGTACGCTCAGGACCGCTGCGCGGAGGTAAGGGAGGGAGTGGCAAGATACGGATATACCGCGGCGAGGCGATATGCCCTGGAGCACTATGGCCCAGAAGCGGTCAGGTACGGTGATCGGTGTCTGGCGAGGCAACACATGACAAGAAGGCACCGGACAAGACGATAAGTGTTGGCCGATTCGCTCCCCGCATTACGCTTGCGCCCGGCTAAGTTAGCCGGGCGCTGCGCTAATGCGGCCTGCAGGTAAACCAGGTTCAATCCAGCGGCTGGATATGCGTGAGCCAACCCTCGTGATCCACGTACCAGACGGAGACTGGATCGGTTGAATTGTCGATCCAGGATTCGCGGTCCATCCCATAGGGCTCTGGCAGCACGTAGGCGGTGAACTGCTCGGTCTTTGGATTGAAGCGGAGATAATGCCCGCCGTTGAGTTCACCGGTCCACACCTCTCCGTTCTTGTCGGCCTTGGCGGTGTAGAGCGAAGTGTGGGGCGTGGGCAGCGGATATTCGTGCACCCGCTTCTCCTTGATGTCGAACTTGATCAGCGAGCCGCCGCGTCCGGCTGCCCAATAATTGCCTTGCGGGTCGAACTCGCCGCGCGCCGGGCCTGAATCAGGACTGGTATCGGCCTCGTACAGCTCACCGGTCTTGCGGTCGTAGACGACGACGCCGTCCTTTGGCCAGGCGCCGCCGCCAAAATAACGGTGGTCCCAGCTCAGCGCGCTGCCATAGGTCGAGGCGAATTTCTTGGTCTTGATCGCCTCCATCTGATGGCCGTCGGCGCCGCTCATGCGCTGAACCTGGCCGTCGCGCAGCCGCCAGATGTTGCTGTCCTCGTCGAGCGCGTAGTTGCCGCCCATCGGAGAGTTGATCGGCTCCTGGACGTTCCAATGCACGCGACGAAAGTCTTTGGTTTCCGGATTGAGCGTCCAGATGTTGTGCGCCCAGTTCTCCGAGCCCCAGACCTGACCCTTTGGATCGACGAAGATCCAGTGCGTGCCGGGGAGCGCCCCGTCCGCCGGTTTCGGCACGTGAAATTCCTCGATGTGGCCGGTGTTCGGATCGAGCCTGCCCACATAGGAGCTGCGGTGCGTCGAATACCAGACCCGACCCTGGGCGTCGCCGCTCACGTCATGCGTGGCCACTTCGAGCCGCGGCAGCTCGTATTCGGTCATGACCACGTTGAGCTGGCGGCCCTCCGGGCGCAGCTGGGTCACGAGATTCGGGTCCTTGGCATCGGGGCCGCGAATCGAACCCAGCCAGTGCGCGAATTTTGCTTCCGCCGCGGGCGTAAGCCGCCCCGGATTGCGAATGTTGATGAGCGGCGAACCCGCCCCATGGGTCATGCGGAAGATGATTTTCGCCCAACCCTGCTCGTCGTAGCGGTTGCGGAAGATCTGCTGGTAGCCATGGCAGAAGTTGCAATAGACCTGAAGCGTCTTCTTCTCTTCGCCGGTGCCGCCAAGATTTTGCAGCCATTCCGATCCGGTGAGCTGCGCCGCGACTTCCGTGAACGGCGGCAGGAATTCGCCCGGCGTGATGCGCAGGAGCGTGATGTCGTCAAGCGTATCGGCGCCCTTGATCTCCACTTTCTCTTTCGACCACGGATAGAACTCGCGCGGTTTGGCGATGCGCAGCGTATAGCTGCCTGGCTGCATCTTCGGGAATTCGTAATGGCCGTCGCTGTGGCTGAAGACCGTAGTGCGGATTGCGCTCTTGTCGGAGATGAGCTGCACCATGATGCCTTCAATCGCTTCGCCGCGTGCGTCCTTGACGCGACCCTTCGGTCCGGCCGTGAGCGCGGCATAGAGCGCCGGCGCGTTGGGTGTGGCGGAGCTCGCCTTGTAGCGCGGGTTGTGCGGTGGAGCATCGTTATCCCAGCAGCATTTCTCGTCCTTGAGCCAGGCGACCAGATCATTGAGATCGGCATCGCTCAGCACGTATTTGTAGGCCGGCATGCCGGCACTGCCGTTGCGGATCTGATTTCTCACCGTTTCGTCGTTGAGCGGCTGTCCCGTCACCAGCGCCGGCCGCGTGAACAGGCCGGCGAGCTTGGGGGCGCCTCCTTGGGCGAACTCGTTATGGCACATCCAACATTTGTAATAGTAAATCTCCTGCCCGCGGGCGGGACCGCTCGGCGCGGCCTTCCTGAATTCATAGATGCTAAGCGAACGCTGATTGTAATCCTTGGGCGGCGCTGCCGGCTCCGTCCGCGTTGGTGCTTCGCGCGCCTGCTGCTGAGCTGAGGCTCCGCCGGCTATCGCCAAAAGCGCGAGCGCCGCGCCGGTTAGAATTCTGGTGGCTGCAACGGATTGCATGCTTCACTCCCCGTGCGTGTGGTTATCCTTTGTGTGCGGCCATCCTAGCTCAGCCCGCGACGCTGGCAACATGTTCCGCAGCGGGGCCCTTGAGTTCCACCCCGTTGCCCTCGGGGTCGGTAAGATAGAGCGATGGCCCGCGCCCCTCCGCCCCGTAGCGCGATTCCTCTTTGCCGCAGCCGATGCCGTGGGCGGCGAGATGCCGCGCGATGGCGGCGGCCTCGAACGGCTCGACGCGAAGGCACAGGTGATCGAGATTGGCGCCACCGGTCGATGGAGTGCCGCCGGCAGGGCCTGCCTTCTCGGCCGGCACGATATCGATCAAGGCCCGCCCGGCGCGCAGCTGCGTGAGTTTGCCTTGCCGCAACTCCAGCTTGCAGCCGAGCACATCGATGTAGAAACGCTCAAGCCCCGCGGGGTCCGCGGCCCGCAGCACGAGGTGATCGATGCCGAGAATGGAGAACGGAGCCGTCATGGCGATTCCTCCCGAGCTGAAAAGGACCTTAGCAGTGCGCTCTGGCAAGCGTCTTTCCCCAATCTGTAATCGAGGCCCAAAGCCCGCGGTCAAGCTGGTATCGGTCGAACGGCGCCGCCGAGGCGATCGCGCGGATACGCCGCAGCTCGACCCCGCTCCATTGGAAACCGCATTTCTCGAGCACGCGGCGCGAGGCCGGATTGCTCACTCTCACCCTGGCGGAAAGCGTGGCGTGACCCTGGTTTGTGAAGGCGTGTCCGATCAGGGCGCGCGCCGCTTCGGTGGCATAACCATGACCCCAGTGGGGCGCGCCAACCCAATAGCCCAGTTCGGGACCGCGGCGCTCGGCCGTGGTAATTCCACAGACACCGACGATCTCGCCGCTCATCAGCGTAATCAAAAACGCGGCCTCGCAGTTGCCTCGGCTCGCCTCGAAAACAAATGCCTCGGCATCCTTGACCCCGTAGGGGTGGGGCAAACGGGCGGTGTTTTCCGCGATGCGCAGGTCATTGGCAACAGCCGCAATGGCCTCGGCGTCCGCCAGTCGCGGCGCGCGCAAAATGAGCCGCCGAGTTTCGATTACCGAGGCAATTCCCTCCCGGGATTGCTGCCGCCGCTGTGCTTGCGCCAATGTCATAAGCAGGGCTCCGTGCTTTGAAAAGCGATGAGGGGAGCCGGCGTCCCGTCTCCCCTCATGGAACCCCGCAAGGTCCGCCGGTTCGACTGGGTGCCGGCAGACCTCGGGTTTCAAGTCCGCCTTCTATTCGGCCGCAGCTTCCGTCATCGGGTGAACCGATACAAAGACGCGGCCCTTGGCTTTGGTGCGGAACTCGACCCGGCCGGCGATTAGCGCGAAGAGCGAGTGATCCTTCCCCATTCCCACATTACGACCGGGATGCCATTTGGTTCCGCGCTGGCGCGCAATGATGTTGCCCGCAAGCACTTGTTCGCCGCCGAAAATCTTGAGTCCGAGCCGCTGGGAATGAGAGTCCCGACCGTTGCGGGACGAGCCGCCTGCTTTCTTATGAGCCATAGCCGTTAACCTTCAGTCCACTCACATAATGCCATGTTCTGATGAAATCACTCCGCGCGTATTTGCGTAATTCGCACCCGCGTGAACTCCTGCCGATGCCCGCGCTTGCGCCGCGAATTCTTTCGCCGACGCTTCTTGAAGGCAATGATTTTCGGCCCGCGGCCCTGCTCGATCACCTCGGCGCCAACCGAGGCGCCGGCAACTGTGGGTGAGCCCAACGTCACCGCATCGCCGCCGACGAGGAGAACTTCCTCGAACTTTATCACTGCGCCCGGTTCGCCCTCGATCTTGTCAATATCGAGCACATCCTGGGCGGCGACCCGATACTGCTTGCCGCCGGTTTTGATGACTGCGAACATCTTTCTCCCCGGGTTCCCCCGCAAGCGGGGCGGGTGAGGGTGGAATCGGATTGGGATTTCAGCCGCCTTTGCGGCGCTTGCTTATGGCGGACCATTGGTGCCCTGTCAACGCGGGCTGTCATCCGACCTGAGGCGTGGCGGTCGATTTCGGCCAGCGTTTGCGACTGTGTCGCAGGCCGAGGCCGGCCAGCATTGCGGCCATTCGAATGGGTGCCCCGATGCCTTCGACCACAGGCACGCCGAGTTCTCGAGCGAGCCAGCCCGGCTTCATGTGGACCGGGCATTGGGTGATGCCGTGCACGATGATTACGTCGGCGCCGTCCTCATCGATCAGGGAACGCGCCGCCGAGACGAAATTCTTGACCATTACATCCTTGTTGGCGCTGATGTCCTTGAGCTTGAAGCCGGAGGCGCGGCGGCCGGCAATCCAGGATTCCATGCCATAATAGCGAGTCTGCGTGACCTGCCGCGGAATCACCGACTCGTGATAGCAGATGATGCCGAAGCGCTCGCCGAGTTGGGCGCCGACGTGAAACATCGCCTCGCAGGGCCCGACCACCGGTATATCGACAAGCGAGCGTCCGCCGTCCACTCCGAGATCGAGCGTGCCGAGCGGGACGACCGCATCGTAGCCTTCGCGCTCCGCCTGGATATAGGCGGCATGGAAATAGGGTGCGACCAGCTGGATCTCTGCCGGCGTGAGCCCGCCATAAGGCGACGGCTTGACCGAAATAATCCCGACCTCCACCTCGGTCGTCGAATAGCTCTTGGCCACGTTTTCGCGGATTCGCCGTTCCTCGGGCGGATAGTCACCGATAACAAACGCGACCCGGATCATGCCGATGCCTCCTCATGGTGAGGTGCGCGCGCCGTCCTTCGAGGCTCGCCATAGCGCGTCGAAGACGCGCGTAGACGCGCTTGAGGCTCGCGCCTCAGGATGATGGCGTGCGATTCGAACCCCGTTGCCGCATGATATTATCATTATCACTGCGGCACGGTCATCAGCTCGAGCACGTGTCCGTTGGGATCCTTGAAATAGACGCCTCGGCCGCCGTTCCAGTCGTTGAGCTTGCCGTCGTCGAGGCTCCAAGGCGCGCTGCCATAGGGAAGCTTGGCGTCGCGCACGCGCTGGAAGATATGATCGAATTCGGCATCGCTGACGTGAAACGCATAATGGTGGCTCTCGAACGAGGAATCCTCGTCGAATAACAAGGTGAGCGCGTCGTTGATGCGCACCGGCGAAAAGTGGCCGTGCTTCTCCTCGACGTGGAGGCCGAATATCCGCGCGAAAAACTCCGCGGAAGCCTGCTTGTCGCGGGCCGGCACGATGGTGTGGTTGAGCGTAATCGTCATGACGGACCTCTTCCTTCACGAAGCCGCCATCCAAGCCGGGCGTTAAACGGCGGGGCAGAAGCTCGTGCCCTTCAAACGGCGGGTTGCGGGAGAAGTTCCGGCACCACAATAGCGCCCCTTGGCGTCACGCCGTGCCTCCTGTTACACGTAGCCCGGATTTGCGCTGGCGCTCACACGACGGTCACCGCTCGAAATCGCCAGGCAGCGCAAATCCGGGGAGCCTTTGGGTAACCCGGATTGCGCGATCGTCGAAGTGCGTCCAATCGATGCAAATTGCACTCGCGCAAGCCGGGCTACAGAAACTACCGGGAGGATTACGCGATGATCATTCGCAACTTCGACATCGAACCCTGCACGATGCGCAAGGAGGATCCCGCCTGGCGGTTTGCGCTCGGCGGAAGCCCGATTACCGACGGCCACGTGGTGCGCGTCACGACTGAGGACGGAGTCGAAGGTTTTGGCTACGCCTCCGCAACTCCGCACATGGGCTCGACCAAGGATACGCTCAAAGCCGAGCTTGATCTGTTTCGCCCGCTGCTGATCGGCAAGGACGCGCGCGCCATCGAGGCCATCCTCAAAGCGCTCGACCGCGCGCTGCGCGGCGCCCCACAGGCAAAGGCGGCAATCGATTGCGCGCTGCATGATCGCCTTGCCCGATCGCTCGGTGTCCCGCTCAACGTGCTGTTCGGCGGGGCGGTCCGCGACTCCGTTCCGATCCTGCGCATTCTCGCGATCAAGGCCCCGGCCGAAATGGCCGCCCAGGCGCAAAAGATCGTGGACAAGGGCTATCGCTACCTCAAGATCAAGGTACACGGGGACGTTGACGAGGACGTCGCGCGAGTGGCGGCGATCCGCAAGCAGGTCGGAGATGACATTCATCTCACGATCGACGCGAACCAGGCGTATACGCCAAAAGACGCAATCGCGGCGCTCAACCGCATGGCCGAGCATCGCATCGATTTGGTCGAGCAACCGGTCAATGCCGAGGATTTCGAAGGGTTGGCGCTGGTTACCCGTACCGTTCCGGTGACAGTCGAGGCTGATGAAGCGGCGGGATCCCTGCGAGAAATATTCGACTTGGTGTCGCGGCGCGCTGTCGATGCCGTAAGCCTGAAGATTCCCAAGCTCGGAGGGCTGCGAAATACGGTTGCGGCCGCCCGCTTCTGCGAGGCAGGGCACATTCGCTACCGACTGGGCGCTGCGGTCGGGAGCCGGCTTCTCGCCGCGCAGGCGCTCCATCTCGCCTGCGCTCTGCCCGGCATCGATTATGCGTGCGAATTGGCCGAATTTGACCGCCTGCTTGACGACCCCTTTGAGGGCATTGAAACCAAGGACGGAATGCTCAAGCTGCCGGCGGGCGTGGGCTCAGGCGTGCATCTGATCCCGAAGGAGGCGGAGCGGGTTGCGAAGACGGCGTGATGGTTCTGGTAGGGTGGGCAAAGGCGCAGCGCGCGCAAGCGCGTGCGCCGTGCCCACGTGGACCCACCTGACGCGTGGGCACGGCTCGCGCAAAGCGCTCGCCTTTGCCCACCCTACCATTTAGGAGATGACCTGCAGTGCCCAAACATCCAACATCCGGAAAATATGCCATCATCGGCCTTGGCGTGGTCGCGGGGCAGCAGCCGGACCGGTCCGAGCGCATGGTCGCCGCGGAGGCGGCACGGCTCGCCATCGCCGATGCCGGCCTCATGCCCAAGGAGATCGACGGCGCGATCGATCTCCGTCGCACCGGAGGCGGCGGCGACCGCGCAAGCTATGTCGATGCCTATTCGCGCATGCTCGGCCTCAACAATTGTTTCTATTTCGTGGTCGGGCGCGGCGGAGCGCTTGCCGGCCTCGGCATCGCGACCGCGCTATCATTTCTCGATCGAGGCATCGCCAAATACATCTGCATCATGGGCGCGGTGAGCGACTGGTCGCAGGCGCAGGAAACACGCAAGCATGGCCACCGTGGCATGCAGCATGCCGAGAAAGCGGGCTACTGGGGCAAGGCGCTGGGCGACCTGCGCGCGGTGAGCCATCATTCCTGGATGGCGGCGCGGCATATGGCCGTCTATGGCACTACGAGCCGCCAACTCGGCGCCATCTCGGTCGCTGAGCGCGGCTGGGCCTGCAAAAATCCGGAAGCCAAGATGTACGGCCGCCCGATCACTGTCGAGGATCACCAGAATTCGCCGCTGATTGCCGAGCCGTATCATCTGCTCGATATCAGCCTGGTTTCGGACGGCGGGATTGCATTCATTCTGACCACGGCGGATCGCGCCAAGGATCGCCCGAAGCCGCCGGTCTACGTCCTCGGCCAGGGCTTCGGCGAAGTCTCCGCGGATCTGTGGTGGGAAAAGAAGAACTTTACCCACATGGCGGTGCCGCGCGCGAAAGAGCAGGCGTTCGGGCAGGCCGGCCTCACCCTCGACGATGTCGATTGCGTACAGTTTTACGACTGCTTCACGGCCGAGGTGCTGTTTCAGCTCGAAGATTACGGTTTCTGCAAGAAGGGCGAAGGCGGGCCGTTTGTTGAATCCGGCGCCATCGGTCCCGGCGGCAGCATTCCGGTTAATACCAGTGGAGGTCTCCTCTCCTGCTATCACCTCGGCGACCTCACGGGCATGGCCGAAGCGATCCGCCAACTGCGCGGGGAGGCCGGCGAACGGCAGATCAAGGACTGCAACGTGGTTCTGACAACGGGACACGGAGGCGAGCTGATCTCTCCCGGGATGTGCTCGATTCATACCGGTACGCTGCTCGGGAGGTATCAGTGAGCGAAGCAAATGTGATTGTCGCGAACGAGCCCTGGAAAAAGCCGCTTCCCAACATCGACAAGGACAACGCAGAATTCTTCGAGGGCCTCAAGCGGCACAAATTTCTGGTATGGCGCTGCAAGAAATGCGGTGCGTCCTATTGGCCGAAAGCCTATTGTCAGAATCACGAGAATGAACCCTTCGCCGCCAATATGGAATGGGCTGAGGCGAGCGGGCGCGGCAAGATATTTGCTTTCAACCGCCACCACATGGCCTTCCACCCGGGCTTCAAGGACGAGGTGCCCTACGTCTACGCTCTCATCGAGCTCGATGAAGGCCCGCTCATCTCATCGACCCTCGTCGGCAATCGCAGGCCGAAGGACATCTATGACGTCGGCCAGAAGGTCGAGGTGGTGTACGAGGATCATCCGGCGGAAGGCTTTACGCTGCCGCGCTTTCGCATCGTCGAGTAAATGGAGCCATCGCTCTCCAGGCTGCCTGTCGAGGCGCTGCTTCGGCCTCGCTCCATTGCGCTCGTCGGCGTCTCGCCCAAGGGCGGCGCCGGCGCCAACATCCTCAAATCCGGCGAGCGCTTCGGCTTTCATGTGCCGACTTGGCCGGTCAACGCGCGGTACGACGAGATCGCCGGCCATCGCTGCTACAAATCTCTGAGCGAGTTGCCGCAGCGCCCCGACTGCGTGGTGGTCTCCGTTCCCGCCGATGCTGTGCTTGATGTCGTCAGCGAGGCCGCGGCGGCAGCTATTCCGGCGGCCTACGTCATATCCGAAGGTTTTTCCGATGCTGCAAATGACGAAGGCCGTGCCCGCCAGGCGCGCCTCGTTGAGGTTGCCCGCGGAGCCAAGATGGCGTTGGCCGGGCCCAACTGCATGGGTGTCGCAAGCCTTCACTACCGTTTCGCCGCCACCATGGCCGACATTCCGGGTGAGGCGCCGAGCGGAGGCATTTCGCTCGTCTCGCAAAGCGGCGGATTGATGAATTCATTCGCCGAACTCGCCAACAACCGGGGAATTGGGCTCAATTATCTCGTCTCCAGCGGCAACGAGGCCGGCCTCGAAATGGCCGATTACATCGAGTTCCTCGCCGACGATCCGGCGACGACGGTGATCGCCTGCATCATCGAAGGAGCCAAGGACGGTCGCCGATTTCGCGGCGCGATCGAGCGCGCCTCCCCGCGCAAGCCGCTCGTGGTGCTCAAGCTCGGGCGCAGCGAATTCGGCCAGCGCGCGACGCTTGCCCATACCGGTACGCTCGCCGGCCGCCATGAGGCTTTTGCGGCGCTGTTTCGGCAGAATGGTGTTGCGCTTGTCGAGTCGATCGATTCGCTTCTCGAGACGGCGGCGCTGCTCGATGCCGCGCCGTTGCCGAAAGGCGATCGCGTCGTGATGATGACCGTCTCCGGTGGCGCCACATCGCTGATCGGCGATCTCGGCGAGAGCGCTGGGCTCAACTTTCCGCTGATCCGCGAGGCCACCAACGCGCGCGTGCAGAAAATCCTCGGGGTCGAGCGCGCCTTCGGCAATCCGCTGGATACGGTCGGACTGCCGCGCTTGCGCCGCGACGGAAATATCTCCGCCGTGGCCCAGGCGCTCATCGATGACGAAGACGTCGATGTGATCGGTCTCGTGCTGGGGATGCGCGCCGACGGCTGGGGCTCCCACCAGGAGCTGGTCGATCGCATGGCGGACGCGGCACGGGGCGCCGGCAAGCCGCTTCTCATCGTCTCCTTCATGGGCAACAGCCTGACGCGGCACTGGCGCGGATACGCCAAAGCGCGTGGGCTGCCGCTTGTCGAAGACCTCGATCGGGGCCTCAAGGCGGTGCGCCGCCTCATCGATTACGCTGCATTCCGGCGTAGCGTTCGCGGGCCGGCGCGGGGGAGCGCCCCCATTTCCATCGGGGTGCAAGCGGAAGCCGCAGGCCCTACGCTCACCGAGGCCGAAAGCAAGAAAATCCTCGCCTCAGCCGGCCTGCCCGTCACTCGCGAACAGCTCGCGCGCGATGCGGCCGAGGCTGTGCGCATCGCTGCCGGGATGGGGGGCCCCGTGGCGCTGAAAATCCAGTCGCCCGACATACCCCACAAATCGGATATCGGGGGCGTCTATCTCGGAGCGCGCAGTGCTTCCGAGGTCGAGGCGGCCGCGCGTCAGGTATTGGACAATGCGCGGCACAACTGTCCCGGAGCGGCGATCGACGGCGTTCTGGTGCAGGAGATGGTCGAGGATGGGGTCGAGTTCATTCTCGGAATGACCTATGATGCGACGTTCGGCCCGCTGATGGTCTGCGGGGCCGGCGGCGTTACCGTCGAAATATTCAAGGATGCGGCGGTGCTGCTGCCGCCGGTTACGGCGGAGGAAGTACGCGCCGTGCTCGGCACGCTGAAGGTCTCGAAGCTCCTCAATGGCTTCCGTGGTGCCGCGCCGAGAGACGTGGATGCGCTGGTGGATTGCTGTGTCCGCTTCGGCGAATTTGCCGCCGTCACCGACGGCGCCTACGCGGCGATCGATCTCAACCCGGTCTTCGTCTGCGCGCGAGGCCGGGGCGTGCGCATTGCTGATGCGCTGATCGAGCCGCGGAGAAAAGAAGGAGCGCCGGATGGTGCATCAGCTTTGTAGGGTGGGCAAAGGCGCGGACGCGCCTCGCGCGCGCCGCGCCGTGCCCACGCGCCGCGCCGGTCCGCGTGGGCACGGCGCATGCGCTCAAACGCGCATTGCGCCTTTGCCCACCCTACTTTCTTTTGCGGCGCTCACAGTGGTGGTCGCGCTTTCTGCCGTGCCGGCATCAGCGCAAAGTCCGCCGGACATCCTCTCCTACACCGGACCCGATCGGCAGCAGAAGCTGATCGAGGGGGCCCGCAAGGAGGGGCAGGTCGTCTTCTACTCCGCCATGATCGTCAACCAGGCGCTGCGGCCGATCGCGGAAAAGTTCAGCAAGAAATATCCGTTTGTCAGGATCACCCATTGGCGCGCCGATTCGGAGGAGATGGCGCAAAAGGTTTCTGCCGAGGTGCGCGCCAACAATGTCGTGGGTGATGTCATCGAGGGCACCGGCGTAGGCGAGGTCGCAGGCCAAGCCGGACTGCTCGAACCCTATTCCACACCCGCGATTGCGCCCTATCCGGCGCAATATACCGATCCGGGCCATCTGTGGACGCCGACGCGGCTGAGTTACTACAGCATTGCCTACAACACCCGGCTGGTGCCGGCCGACAAAGTGCCCAAAAGCTATGAGGATCTGCTCAACCCGGCCTGGAAGGGCAAGATGGCGTGGCGCATCGGCAGTTCAAGCGGAACGCCGCTGTTCATCACCAATCTCCGGCTTGCCTGGGGAGAAGAGCGGGCCCACGCTTATTTTGAGAAGCTCAAGGAGCAGAAGATCGTCAATTTCGGCTCCGGCAGCGCGCGCACGCTGGTCGACCGTGTCATTGCCGGGGAATACCCGATCGCTTTGAACATTTTCGCCCACCATCCGCTTATCAGCAAAGCCAAGGGCGCGCCGGTCAATTCGCAGCTCATGGATCCGGTGGCGGCGACGGCTGCCACGATGGGGATCGTGAAGGGAGCAAAGCACCCGAACGCGGCGCTCCTCCTCATTGATTTCATTCTATCGAAAGAGGGGCAACAGGTCCTTGCCGGCGCCGATTACTTCCCGGCCGATCCACAGGTGCCGCCGTCTCCGGTGCTCGCACCCGTTGTGCCCAGGATTGCCGGCGTGCCGGAAAACTTCATCGGTCCTGACAAGCTGACCAAATATACCGACAGCTCGGAAGAGATATTCCGACAACTGTTCCGGTGAACGCGGGGCAGTGCGGACGTATGCTGCTCGCGACGAGTGTTTCTCCTGACGATCCCCAGCGCACGTCGCGTGCTGCACCGCCCTGGGAGACCCATTAAGACCTCTCAGGTCGCCCCCCATCAATTCTCCAGGGACATGTCCTTGACGTCATTCCTCGAGCTGAGGCATGATACTACGTTTTCCGGATGCATCTCGCAATCCACGAAGTCAAAGGACGGGGATGTGCGATGGTAGAGCGAGCACCGGCCGGCGAATTCGCGGTCGAGGATCTCAGTCTCGATAAGGAAGGCCGGATCATCATTACAAGTCCCGTAGTTGCCGCACGCCTGCTTGCTGCAACCAAAAGACCCAACCCGCCTGCGCCCAAGGAACCCTCGAACGGCAACTGCAACGGTTGTAATACCACCGCCGGATGCGGTCCGTCGAATTCGGGATGTACGACGAATACCGTAAAGAATTGCGGCGGCACGAAGATTGAGGGTCGAACGTAAAGGGCACCGGTCGATGATAGAGCCAGGACCCTTTGCGGAGTTCACGGTTCAGGACATTAGTCTCGATCGAGATGGCCGGATCAGCATCGCGAATCCCAGAATTGCTGGACGCCTGCACGCTGCGGTGAAAAAGCCGAAGCCGCCCAAGGCACCCACCGCTCCAGACAACGCCAACTGCAACGGTTGCAATACTGTTGAGGGATGCGCTCCGCATAATTTCGGGTGTTCTACAAACTCCGTAAAGAACTGCGGAGGCACGCAGATCGAGGAGGGACGGGCGGAAAGGTAATCGTCGATGGTAGAGCCAGGACCCTCTGCGGAATTCGCGGTCCAAGACCTCAGTCTCGATCGAGATGGCCGGGTCCGCATTACGAATGCGGCGATCGCTGGACGCTTGCAGGCTGCGGCGACGACGCCGAAACCGAAACCGAAGCCCAACACCAATTGCAAAGGTTGTAACAACGTAGAAGGGTGCGGTGGGTCCAATGTTGATTGCACTCCGAACACTGCTCCGCAGTGTGGCTGCATCATCAAGCGTGTGTAAAGGTGACGGTCGATGATACAGTTAGCACCTCCCCCGAAACTCGCGCTCGAAGACATCGGTGTAGATCGAGAAGGGCGGGTCACAATTGCAGATAGACAGATCACTAGACGTCTGCACGCCGCGAGCGTGACGCCAAAGCCGAAGTCTAATACGAACTGTACTTGTAATAACAGCAAGAAATGCGGTTCTTTAGGCAACATTACTGGTTGCCATACGAACAGTTATCCACAATGCGGCTGCATCGTTAAATAGAAGCGACGAATTCCCGACATAAGGATACGTGGTATGAGCGATCACACTGGGTCTATAGTAGCCGACCCCAAGGACCCTTTTGAGGAGGAGTTGGTCTCCTGGATCCGGAACGATAGCCTGCACCTGATTCTGCTTGCAACCGAACGGTGCAACTTCCGATGTACCTATTGTTATGAGGACTTCGCGATCGGGCGCATGAGCGCCGAGACCATCGAGGGAGTTAAGCGGCTCATCGACCGGCGGGTGGAAAGCCTTGACTCGCTTTCCATCTCCTGGTTCGGCGGCGAACCGCTGCTAGCCCGTTCAGTCGTCGAGGAGGTTTCCGAGCACGTCGTCTGTCTTGCACGTGAACGGCCACAACTGGTGTATTCAGGCGATATGACGACCAACGGATTCCTGCTTGATACTGCGACCGTTGAGCGGCTGGTCCATCTCGGAATTGCGCATTATCAGGTCTCGCTGGACGGGCCCGAGCCCCTCCACAACCGTACACGTATCCAACGGAACGAAAAGGGCTCTTTCGCTCAGATTTGGGCTAACCTGCTCGCAATCCGAGACGGTTCGACGCCCGCCAACGTACTCCTTCGCGTCCACCTAACTCCCGACAACCTGCCCGTAATGCCGGACTTTCTCCTGTGCATACGGGAGACGTTTCTCAACGATGGCAGGTTTCGCGTACTTCTGAAGCCGGTGGAACGACTTGGCGGCCCCAATGATGCGATGATGGAGGTCGTTCCGCAGGAGACTCGGCCGGGAATTCTTGCCCGTTTAGAGAGCATCCTCGTTGACGGAAAGGAAGGGACAAAGGGGTTGTTCTCGGCGCCTGACGTTTGCTACGCAAGTCGACCAAACTCTTTCGTGATCCGCGCGGACGGGAGAATCGGGAAGTGCACGGTGGCATTACGGGATCCTGCGAATACGATTGGAAAGCTGCTTCCCGACGGCTCCTTTGAATTGGACAATGATCGGCTCCGACCTTGGCTGAGAGGCTGGGCTTCTAGAGATTGGGAAACGATAGGGTGCCCCTACGCGACATTCCCCAGAACCCGACAGGAAGAGCCTGCGCCAGAATTTTTGTAACGAGCTGATGCGCTGAAAAAATGAAGCGGTTCAGCCCCCACCGTACCGGCGCCCGCGAAATCCAAAGCTGTCCCGCATGTCGCGGAGCGAGTACTGGCTTCGCCAGTACCCGCTCCGCTCTCATGCGGGCTACAAGAGCTAATTGATGTAGACCGAATTGGGCCGTTCGTTGAGCTCGATTTTCACGCCCCACGGATCATGGATGAAAGCAAGCGCGCCGCCGTTGTCCTGCTTGGTGTAGGGACGATCGAGCTTGATTCCGTTCGCTTCGAGCTTCTTGATGAACCCCTGCAGGTCCTTGATATCGAAGCCGATATGATCGAGTACCCGGCCCTCGGTGGGCGCGGTCGGCGTATCGGACTTGTTGAACCGCAGCTGCGTCCCGGGCAGGTCCGCGACCGGAGCATTATTGCGCGTGCCGGGCTTGGCGCCAAAAATTTTGGTGTACCAGGCTTGGCTCTGCGGAATATCGGCAGCGGCCAGGAAGAAGTGCACATGCTCGTGCTGGATCGGGAATTTCTGCGCCTTGTTTTCCAGAATTTCGATCCGTAGCCCGTCCGGCGTTACCACATAGGCCTGGTCCGTCCGATTGTTGTTTCCGGGGAGTACCGGGACGCCCGCGGCCTTCCATTTCGCGGCCGCTTCCTGGACGTTCGGAACCGTGAAGCCGACGTGGTTGATCACGCTTCCCACGGTACCTGCGGTCGCGGGCCCAGGGGGCGACGGCAGATTGAGAATTACGACCACGCCCGGGAACACCACGCGCTGGAGGCGCTCGTCCGCCTTGTTCGGAACGCCGCCCATGGCGGCGAAGATTTTCTTGTTGGCCTGGACGTCTTTCGAATTGAGATGCCAGTGTCCCATGGTCACGCCGTCGGCATTGGGCGCGAATGGTTGCGCCCAGGCCGCAGCGGCGACGAGGTTCGAAACGAGCCAAACACCTGCAACGATCAATCTCACGTTGACCTCCCTGTAGAGCTGACATCGCCTGATGTCGGCGATAGGCGAGCAGGCTAGCACCCGGCCCGGGCAGGCGAAAGCTCGCCAGGGCGAGGGTTTGCGATTTGCCGCACATGCCTTAGGGGTGCGAGGATGAGCGCCGTGTGTGTCCCATCAACCGCGCGGTGCTGAGCGCGGGACACACGCCAAGGAGTAGAACCCGGTGGCCGTTCTGGACGATGCCGAAGCCGGCCGGCTCATGGGCACAGCACGCGCCCACGCCATCAAGGAGCGCTGGAGAGTGTCTCCTCTCGTTGCAGTCCTGACGGTCTTCCTGTTGATTCTGATCCTGCCGCCGACGTTCTATCTCGTCATTACCAGCCTCTACACAACGAAGCCCGATGGCTCCTTCGATCAGTTGACGCTGCAGCACTATCAGGAACTG
>DATBHB010000090.1:0-46415 GCA_036557705.1 Xanthobacteraceae bacterium | reverse complement strand
CATCTTCGGCTGCGAGTGGCAGTTCAACGACCGCATCGACCCCGACGCCAACCTCGCCGACGGCGTGCTCTACCAGCCCGACGCCAAGCACGAGCGCACCGCGGTCAACCTGCACGACACGGCGTTCGTACGCGACATTTTCATGGTCCAGCGCACGAGTTTCGCCGAGCGCGGCTCGGGCAACAAGACGGTCTATTTCGAACTTGCGAACAGCGTCATCTCGGTCCACGTCGCTGAGCACCCCGGCCTGCGCTTTTACAACCCGCACCGGCACGGGCCCTCGGCCTTCGTCTTCACCCTCGGAGACGGCAGCGGCTATACCTTGATGTGGCAGGACGGCGGCAAGGAGGTGCGTTTCGACTGGCCCGAGGACGACATCGGCGTCGTCGTACCGCCCAACATGTGGTGGCACGGCCATTTCGGAACGGGCCCCAGCGCAATCCAGCTGGCCATCAAGCTGCGCAGCCGCAAGCATCCGCTCAACCATCTGTTTGACAAGACGCATAAGCACATATCCGAAGGCGGCACCGTTCTGCGCTACAATGATCTGGAGGCGGGGCTGCGGCGGCGCGTCTGGCAGACCTATGTGGCGGAATGCCGCCGGCGCGGCTTCGACGTAGAGGCCCCGGACGAAGCGAGGGTCGCGACCTGATGGCGAACGTGGGAGCCAACACAAGCTGTCGTGCCGGACGCTTGAGCCGGACCGCAGGTCCGGTGAAAGCGATCCGGGACCCATCGTTCCGAACGCTCGGAGCGGTGGGTTTCGGCTCTCGCACTCCCCCGCGGCGCCGGGCGCCGCGATGGAGCGGTCGGTCGGGACGACAATCTCATAGGTCAAATCCTGTTACACTGATGCTCGCTCTTGGGTCTGTTATTATCATTGCCGGCAGCAGCTTCGCCCAATCGCCGGCCGAGTTCTACGCGCGTACGTCCGTCCGCCTCATCATCTCGGCGGATGCCGGCGGCGGCTACGATCAGGTCGGCAGACTCGTGGGCCGCCATCTCGGCCGGCATCTTCCGGGCAATCCCCGCATCGTGCCGGAGAACATGCTGGGCGCGTCCGGCCGCGTCGCTGCCAACTATCTCTATCGCTCCGCTCCGAAGGACGGCTCGGTGATCGGGCTTATTCAGCAGAGCATCCCGATGGCCCAGGCGCTGCGCGAAAGCGGCATCGGGTATGACGCGGCGCGTTTCAACTGGATCGGCAGTCCGGTGCGGCTCGCCGAGACGCTGGTGGTCTGGCACACGACCGGCGTGCGCTCAATCGATGACGCCAAGAAGAAGCAAGTCGTCATCGGCGCCACCAGCCCTACGGGTATGAATTACGTCTATCCGAAGCTCGCCAACGAGCTCCTCGGCACGAAATTCAAGATCGTAACCGGTTACGCCGGCGGCGGTCCGATCGTGCTTGCGCTCGAACGCGGCGAGATCGAGGGCCGCGGTTCCAATCCGTGGAGCGAGTGGGAAGCGACCCGGCCCGACTGGGTCCGAGAACACAAGATCATCCCGCTGATGCAGATGGCTCTCTTCAAGCATCCGGACTTGCCCGATGTGCCGTTGATGATCGACCTGGCGCCGAACGAGACGGTGCGGCGAATATTCGAGCTGGTCTCGATCACCGGCGAGATCGGCAGGCCCTTCGTCACGGCCCCGGGGGTGCCGCCCGAGCGCCTCGCCGGATTGCGCGAGGCGTTTCGCATGACAATGGCGGATCCCGAATTCCTGGCCGATGCGGCAAAATCACAGATCGAGATCAGACCGATTTTTGCTGATGAGCTCGGTACGCTGGTCGGGCGCGTCCTCGGCGCGCCCCCGGGCGCGACCGATCTCCTTAAATCTGCGCTGTCGAGCAAGGGCTGAGCGCCGCGATGGGAAAGCTGCGATATGGCTGGGTCATTGTTCCGTGGATTGCTGCCGCCCTCACGGCGGCGGCAGCCAATGCCGAAACCGCGGCCGAGTTCTACGCCCACACGACCGTCCGTCTTCTCAGCACCGCCGATCCCGGCGGCAGCTACGACAGCAACGCGCGGCTCCTCGGCCGTCATCTCGGCGTGCACCTTCCGGGCAGCCCCAGAATTGTCGTCGAGCAGATGCCGGGCGCCTCGGGGCGGCTGGGAGCGAATTATCTCTACGGCGTGGCGCCGAAGGACGGCTCGGTCATCGCCATCGTGCAGCAGAGCCTGCCGATGGCCCAGGTCATGGGCGAGAGCGGCGTGCAATACGATGGCGCACGTCTCAATTGGATCGGCAGCGCCATCCTGCTCGATGATGTGCTCGTGGTCTGGCACACGACTGGCGTGCGCTCGATCGAGGACGCGAAGAAGAAGTCCATCGTGATCGGGGCGACCACCGCGACCGGCACCAACTACATCTATCCCAAACTGACCAATGAGCTTCTGGGAACCAAATTCAAGATCGTGACCGGCTATGCGGGCGCAAGCGCAATCAAGCTCGCGCTCGAACGCGGCGAGGTGCAGGGCCACGGGTCCAATCCCTGGAGCGACTGGAAATTGACCCGCCCGCAATGGATCCAGGAGAAGAAGATCATCCCGCTGATGCAGATGAGCCTCGAAAAACACCGCGATCTGCCCGACGTTCCCCGCCTGATCGATCTCGCCACGACGCCGGACGTGAAAGCGGTCTTCGAGCTGATGTCCCTGACCGCCGATATCGGGCGGCCGTTCGTGACCGCGCCCGACGTGCCGCCCGATCGAGTGGCCGCGCTCCGCCAAGCTTTTGCGGAAACCATGAAGGATCCGGAATTTCTGGCCGATGCCGCCAAGAACAATATCGAGATTCGACCAGTCTACGGACAGGAGCTTGGGCAACTGGTAGCGCGCGTGCTTGCCTCGCCCAGGAGCGCGGTCGCCCTGCTCAAGTCGGTCCTGGCGCGATGATGCATGAATTGGATTCGGTAGGGTGGGCAAAGGCGCAAAGCGCTTCAGCGCGTGCTGCCATAGCCCGCGAAGACGGGCGTAAACGCCCTTGATGCCCACGCGGACGCATACACATGGGCACGGCGCTGCTTTCTACGTGTGGCGGGGCTCGTGCACCTGGACCGCTCCTTTGCCCACCCTACGGAAAGTCTTCTGACCAATAAGATTATGCGCCTGGCGAGGCGAAGGTGATGAGAGAGTATGTGATCGGCAGGTTGGATGAATTTCCGCCCGGAGCGGCCGTTGCGGTGCAGGCAGGCCGGCTCACCGTGGCCGTGTTTCGGGTCGGAGACGAGTTTTTCGCCATCAACAATCGCTGCCCGCATAAGGGGGCGTCATTGTGCGACGGCGAGATCGTCGCCGAGGCGCGGATCGTCCGCTGCCCCTGGCATCATTGGAACTGGCGCCTCGACGATGGCAGTCTCGAAAGCGATCCACGCCAGCGCGCGCGCGTGTTCGAGGTGGCGGTCGATGGTGAGGAAGTAGTGTTGTGCGTACGAACGTAGCCCGGATTCAGCGAAGCGAAATCCGGGAACGGTGTTGCGGCCTAGCGCGGATCCGGATTGAGCGCACCCCGCCGAGGCGGGGCTGCGCTCAATCCGGGCTACGGGGATTTCGATAATGAACCTGATCACCAATCCACAGCGCGAACGCGCCGCGCGCATCAAGCCCGATCCGATCGACGCGCGCGGCCACGCCTACAAGGTGGTCGATACCGACTTTCATATTCTGCCGGAATGGTCGGACCTGCGGAAATACATGAAAGAGCCGTTTCGCAGCGAGCTGACGAGCTACCCGCCGGGAGGCGGCGATTATTCGCCCAAATACGCGATCGGAATCGAAGGCACCGGTCAGGAGACGCAAGGCCGCGCCCGCACCGCCGCCGACATCCTGCGCGTGCTCGATGAGATCGCGGTCGAGACCGTCATCGTGACGCCGGGCTTCACGCGCCCGCAGAGCATGTTTCATCAGGCGATGGTGACGGCGACTGCCGCCGCCTATAACGATTTCCTGATCAACGAAGTCTTCCCCGCGAGCCCCCGGATCAAGGCGGTGATCATGATCAATCACCGCAACCCGGCCGACGGAGCTGCCGAAATCCGGCGCGTCGGCAGTCATCGGAGCTTCGTCGGCGTCTACACAGAGTTCGGCGCGAATTACGAGCCGATCGGAACTGCGAGACACGATCCGATCTTCGACTCCGCGGTCGAGCATAACCTCGTTGTGACCTCGCACGTCGGAACGTTCTGGCAGAAGGCGTCGCCGCTCTCAGAGGGCACGCGGACCTGGACCGAGCTGGTCGGTCTTTCCGCGGTGTCCATCAGCTTCGCCTATGTCGGTTCGATGATCATGCAGGGCCTGTTCGACAAATATCCAAGCCTGCGCATCATTATACAGGAAGGCGGATTCTGGTGGCTGCCGGAATTCATGGCGCGGGCCGACGAGTACTATCTGAGCCATCCCGGCGACATCAAGCTCGTGGAGCGCAAGATCGCGGCGGGCGAGAAGTTCCTGAACAAGCTGCCGAGCGAGTATTTCGAAACGAATATCCGCTTCTCAAGCCAGCCGATGTGCTTCCCGAAAAATCCGGAGCATTTCAAGCTGCTCATGAAGCTGTGCAATGCCGAGGACTGGCTGCTTTATTCCTCCGACTGGCCGCACGCCACGTTCGACCCGCTCAACTGGGTGTTTACCGCCGCGGTCTCGGAGAAGGGCCGCAAAAAGATCCTTTCAGAAAACGCAAGGAAATGGATCCCGCGGCTGTAGCCCGGATGCGCGATGGAATGTTGCCCGCCTGCCTGCGCCGAGCCCGACCATCGCGCATCCGGGCTACTGATCATGCACTGCCGCTCGCTTTGATCAACTCCACGAGCCGCTGCGGGCTCACCGGTGTTTGGCCGATGCGCACGCCGAACGGCGCCAGCGCATCCTCGATGGCCGAGATGACGGCCGCGGCGGTTGGGATCGTGCTCACTTCGCCGGCGCCCTTGGCGCCGAGCGGGTTGAGCGGCGAAGGCGTCTCCTTGAACATCGTTCTCATATTCGGGACTTCGGTCGCGGTCGGCAACAGGTAATCGGCAAAGGTTGTCGTCAGCGGCTGCGCCGAGTCGTCATAGTCCATCCGCTCGAATAACGCGTTGCCGATTCCGTGGGCGACGCCGCCCTGGATCTGGCCTTCGACCAGCATGGGGTTGATCAGGACGCCCGAATCCTGAACCACATGATAATTCAAAATGTGAACGCCTCCGGTTTCGATATCGACTTCGACCTCAGCCGCATGGCAGGCGTTCGCATAGGCGAGCGCGTCGGTGCGCCAGTTGACGTCGGCTTCGAGGCCGGGGTCGAGCCCCGGCGGAAAGCCGTAGCCGGGCGCGCCTTTTAGAATGCGCGACAGTTCGGCAAGCCCGACGGAAAGCTGCGGCGCGCCGACCACGCGCACCTCGCCGCCGGCCAGCTCCAGATCGTGCTCGGCGGCTTCGAGCACATGGCTGGCGAGTTTCTTTGCTTTTTCCGCCACGGCGCGCGCGGCAAGCAGCACCGAATTTCCGGCGGTGACCATCTGCCGGCTGGCGAACGCCCCGAGCCCGAGCGAGACACCTGCGGTGTCGCCGGACACGACGTTCACGTCCTGCGGCCTCAGCCCAAGTTCATCAGCGGCGATCTGCGCCAGCACAGTGCGCAGCCCTTGGCCGATGGCGGCGGCGCCGGTGAAGACCGTGACCCGGCCGGTGTTCGAAATGCGAACGCGACCGGATTCGAACGGCCCGCGTCCGGTGCCCTTGATGCCGTGCGCAAGGCCGATTCCGATGTAACGACCTTGCGCACGTGCGGCAGCCTGGCGCTGCGGGAAGTCCTTCCAGCCGGCCGCCTCGATCACCGTCGCCTGGCAGGCCGGATAATCGCCGCTGTCGTACTGCATGGCGGCGCCGGAGCGCGCCTTGAGCGGCTTCGTGTAAGGCATCTTCTCAGCCGGAATAAGATTGCGCTGCCGCAGCTCGGCGCGGTCGAGATGAAGCTCGCGCGCCACCCGATCCATCATCCGCTCCATGGCGAAGGATGCCTGCGGATAACCGGCGCCGCGAATTGATGAGACCGGCGTCTTGTTGGTGGCGGCGACGATCACGTCCATCTGCAGGGCCGGCACCATATACGGCCCGCTCATCATTGAGGCAGAGTTGTAAGGAATGTTGACGTCCTGGAGCGCGTAGGCTCCGACTTCGTGAACGAGGCGGCCGCGCAAGCCCCGTACCTTGCCATCGCCATCGACTGCGATGTCGATCGACCAGTACTGATCGCGCTCCTGCGCCGCATTGGTGAAATGTTCGCGGCGGTCCTCGATCCATTTGATCGGGCGCCGCATGAGCTTTGCAGCGGCGGCTACCGCGATGTCTTCGGAGTAGACGCAAAGCTTCGGGCCGAATCCACCGCCGATATCGGGAGCCACCACCCGCAGCTTCGCTTCGTCGAGATCGAGAAGCGAAGTCAGCGACTGAAACAGGTCGTGGGATTTCTGGGTCGAAGCCCACACCGTCAGCGAGTCGTCGGTTGGGCGGAATTCGGCGAGAATGCCGCGGCCTTCGATCGGATGGCCGCCACCGCGATGTTGCCAAAGCTCCTCGTGAAATATATGGGCGGCCTTTCCGAAGGCGGTTTCGACGTCGCCGAAAACGATCTTGTAGGTCGCGATCACGTTGGAATTGAGTTCGCGGCGAACGGCGGGCGAGCCGGATTCGATTGCGTTACGGCAATCCGCGACCGGGGCAAGTACATCGTAATCAACCTCGACCGCAGCGGCCGCATCCTCGGCGCGGTAGCGGTCATCTGCGATCACCATCGCAACCGTTTCGCCCACGAACGAGGTTTCGCCGTCGGCCAGGGCAAACGGCCACATCCGGTCGAGCGGCGTACCGGAATTCGATTGTCGCAGCATCCGCCGCTTGGCCATGGCAGGCGCGATGTCATCAAGAGCAAGCACCGCGCGTACCCCCGGCAGCGCCAGAGCGGCATCCGTCGCGACCTTGCGAATGGCGGCGTGGGCATGCGGGCTGCGCACGAAGCTCGCATGCAGCAATCCCGGCACATCGAGATCGTCGATGAACCGCGCTCGCCCGCGCAGCAGCGGCTCGTCCTCGACGCGCGGGACGCGGGCTCCGATCAGAGGCATTTATTTCGAGACCGCCTGAGCGGCCTTTTCGAGAATGGCCTTGGGCGTGGCGTAGAGATCGCGAACGATCTGGTCCATAGCCTTGCCGTCGAGCGGGTTGATGTCGATGTCGAGCTTGTTGGCTTCGACGCGAAAATCGATGTCCTTCATGGTTTCATCGAACGCCGCCAGCAACGCCGCCTTGCGGTCCGCCGGGATACCGGGCGGCGCGGCGAACGGCCGCGCCGTCTCCTGGGTAGCGAGGAACAGCTTGATAATCTGCAGCTTCTCGGGGTCTTGCGTCAGTTCGCTCGCCAGCGGAATGTCAGGCAGTTCAGGCTGCTTTTTGAGAGCGGCCTGATTGATGATGTTGATCGTGTTTTCCTTCATCCATTTGGGATGGCGCGACTTCAAGGTGCTCCAGGAGAGGCCGCAGAGGCCTTCGACTTCGCCGCGTTCCATCGCCAGTGTGATGTCGTTCGTGCCGCTGTAGCCGGTGATGAGCCGGATCTTGGCGCCGAATACATTCTTGTAGAGAAGCGAATAAATATCCGGATCGGCGCCCGGGCCCTCGCCACCGAGCGTGATCTGGTGAGTGAGGATGTCGTCCCATTTCTTCACCGGCGAACTATGCCAGGTGACGCACATCGAAACTTCGTTCGTCACGCTGCCGAGCCACGCGAATTTCGTGCCGTCGAACTGAGGAGCAGCCGGCGTGAGCAGCGGGGTGGTGACGATGGTGCGGCCGAACGTTCCGATGACGGTACCGTCCTTGGGCGCTACGGAATAGAGATATTGGGCGGCACGCAGGCTGCCGGCGCCGGTCATGTTCTGCGGCACTATGTTCGGGTTGCCGGGAATGTGCTTGCCGATGTGATGCGCAAGCAGCCGGCCATAGACATCGTAGCCGCCGCCGACTCCGTAGCCGATGATCAGGTTGATGGTCTTGCCGCGGTAGAAATCCTCGACGGTCTGGGCTGCGAGATGCGTCGGGGCTGCGAACAAAATCAGAGCGGCCCAGAGCGCGGCCACGACCTGTGGGGCCGATTTGGACTGGCTGTCGTCCCGGCCAAGCGAGCCGCGGGCATTAGCCCGCGGAGAGCGCGAGCCGGGACCCATCTTTCCATGCGCGCTGAGTAATGGGTCCCGGCTCTCGCGCATCCAGCCTGCTCGTGCAGGCTGGATGCGCTCGGCCGGGACGACAGCATTGCTAATTGCGGTCGTTAGGCACAGAGGGTCGCTCACTGACGCCGGCATGATGCTACATCGGCGGGAAGATGTGGGGGAATTTGGCGCGAAGCTTTGTCCGCAAGTCGCCGCTCACGTCGACGGTCACCGGGAAGGTGCCGGCAAGCTTCTTGTCATAGGGAATGCAGGCGTCGATGAGAATGCGGTTGTTGAAATTGCCAGGCAGATAAAGCGGATCGCGCTTCGATGCCCAGGCCTTCTGGATGATATCGATATCGGTCTGCGGATCGAAGCGGGTGCACATCGCCCAGAGCACCTGATCGAGCTCGCCGGCATCGATATCTTCGTCGACAACCACGGTCCATTTTCCCGCGTAAGCGCCGCCCTGACAGGAGGCGGCAACGTGCAGCGCCTGCCGGGCATGGCCGGGATAGCGCTGGCGGATTTGCACCACGGTGAATCGCGTTGCCGGTCCGGCCTCGTGATTCCAGACGCCCAGCACCTCCGGAACGCCGCAGGCGTCGAGCGAGCGCCAGATTTGCGCAGCGCCGGCGATGCCCTTTAGCAGCCCGGTCTCGTCCACCGGTTTGTGCTGCGGCGCGCAGCACAGGATCGGGTCGTTGCGGTGGAGGATCGTCTTCACACTGACGTAGGGCCGCGGCACCGTGTCGTCCGAGTAGTAGCCCATCCACTCGCCGAACGGTCCCTCCTGCAAGACCTGGCCCGGCACTGTCTCGCCTTCAAGCGCGATCTCGCAGTCGGCCGGGATTGGAAAGCCGGTAAAGGGGCCGCGAACGACGTCAATCGGCTCGCCGCGCAATCCGCCGGCGATATCGATCTCGCTTATTTCCGGCAGCGGGCTTGAAGAGAGGAGAAACAGCAGCGGGTCCTGGCCGCAAAGGATGACCACCTTCATCGGCTTGCCGCGCTCGAAATTCTTGTCGCGGTGGATGCGGCCGTGCTTGCCCTCGGTGATCTGGCACCCAACCTTCTTGCCGTCATAGACCTGCGCCCGATAGGCGCCGAGGTTGAACCAGCCGGCGTCCGGGTCCTGAGTGATGACGCAGTCCGCGGTGCCGATGAAGCGCGCCTTGTCCAGCTCGTGGTGGCGCGGCACCGGAAATCTGAGCACGTCCACCGCATCGCCTTCGAGCACGTTTTCAAGGATCGGGCCGTCCTTGACGAAGCGCGGCGGCAACGGTTTGAGGTCGGCCATGCGCTCGTGATAGCGCTGGACGATATCGACCTTGCGCTCCTGTTTGAGCGGCAGGCCAAGCGTGAGCGCGACGCGGCGGATCGAAGAGAAATGGCCGTAGAGGGTGCGAAAACCCTTGGGGTAGCCCGGCACTTCGTCGAACAGGATCGCCGGCGCGGTGCCGCTCGATTTTTCCGTGAGCATATGCGTGATGGCGCCCATCTCGACGTCCCAGTGGGCGCCGTTGACGTGCAGCAACTCGCCCATGCGGCTGACCTGGTCGAGCCAGCCGCGCAGACCGCGGTAGCTGACTGTCGTTTCGGCGGGAGCTTCGGCGAGGAGGGATGCCATCGGAGGGTCTCCAGGAGAAGGGCGGCGTCGAGCGGGCCGACGCATAATGTCGAGCGGGCCGACGCATAATAGTGAGCGACGGCACGTTGTAAATGTCGTAGGGCGGGTTAGGTGGTCGAGCATCCCCCAGCTCCGCAGCCAACCGGGGCGCCTTTGCCCGCCCTACGAAATCCTATAATGCACCCAAGACCAAGCAGGGAAGCAAAGCATGTATCGCGCAAGCATCATTCTGGCGGCCTTTCTCCTTGCCGCAGCGCCGCTTCGTGCCGACGAGGGTATGTGGACTTACGATAATTTCCCCGCCGACAAGGTCCAAAGGGCGTACGGGTTCAAGCCCGACCAGCATTGGCTCGATCACCTGCGCCTCTCGTCGGTGCGGCTTGCGCGCGGCTGTTCGGGCGCTTTTGTCTCGGCGCGGGGTCTGGTGCAGACCAACCATCATTGCGCCGCTGGCTGCATCGCGCAGCTCTCAACCGAAGCGAACGACCTGGTGACCAAGGGGTTTTATGCGCGCGAGCAGAATGACGAGATCAAGTGCCCGGATATCGAGGTCAATCAGCTGATCGACATCGGCGATGTGACGGAGCGCATCAACAAGGCTGTCGCCGGCACGGATGGAGCGGCTTTTGCCCAGGCGATGCGGGCCGAACGGGCGGCGATCGCGCGCGAATGCTCGCGCAATGATGAAGCCGTCCGCTGTAATGTCGTCGATCTTTATCACGGCGGTCTGTACAAGCTTTACAAATATCGCCGTTACCAGGACGTGCGCCTGGTATTCGCGCCCGAGGACGCGATCGCATTCTTCGGCGGCGACCCCGATAATTTCGAGTTTCCGCGCTACGACCTCGACGTCACTTATCTGCGGGTTTACCAGGGCGGCAATCCGCTCGACACCAGCGCGAATTTCCTTCCCTATGCGGGGAAGGACGTGGAGGCGGGCGAGCTGACCTTCACCTCAGGCCATCCCGGCTCGACACGCCGCTTTGATACGGTGGCCGACCTCGAATTCCGCCGCGACTTGTCGCTGCCGCGCAGCATTTTCGAACGCTCGGAGCTGCGGGGCATACTCACGCAATTCGCGAGCGAGGGGCCGGAGCAGGCACGCATCGCCAGGCGATCGCTGTTCGGCATCGAGAACTCATTGAAAGCGAGCAAGGGACAATTCGAGGCCCTCGTCGACCCCACCATCATCAACAACCGAACTCGCGCGGAACAGGAGCTGCGCGCCAAGGTGGACTCCGATCCGGCCCTGCGCGCGCAATACGGCACGGCCTGGGATACGATCAAGGGCACGCTCGATGCCGAGCGCCGCAACTGGAATCATCTCAGCTTTGTCGGCGGCCACAGCTTTCAGTCGCGGCTGTTCGGGCACGCGCTCACGCTGGTGCGCTACGCGAAGGAGAAAACCAAGCCGGACGAAGCGCGCCTGCCGGAATATACGAAAGCGAACTTTCCCTTCACGCGGCAGTCGGAAACCGCCAATGCGCCGATCTATCCGAGCCTGGAAAAGCTGACACTGACGTTCTCGCTCACCAAGATGCGCGAAGCGCTCGGACCCGACGATCCCTTCGTCAAAAAGGTCTTAGGGAAGAAATCGCCCGCCCAGCTGGCGACGGAGCTTGTCGAGGGCACCGGCCTTGCGGACGTTGAGGTTCGCAAGCGGCTGCTCGATGCCGACGAGGCGGCGATCGCCGCATCGGCCGATCCGATGATCGCATTCGCCCGCGCGATCGATCCGGACCTGCGCGCCATGCGCAAAGAGGTCGAGGACACGATCGATGCGCCGCTGAGCAAGGCTTCGACGCAAGTCGCTCAGGCGATGTTCAAGGTCTACGGCACCTCGACCTATCCGGACGCGACGTTCACGCTGCGGCTTTCCTACGGCCAGGTTGCAGGCTATGAGCAGGACGGCAAGGAGGTTGCGCCCATCACGCTGATCGGCGGCGCCTTCGAACGCGCGACCGGCGCCGATCCCTACAAATTGCCGGATAGCTGGCTCGCGGCGCGCGACAGCTTGAATCCGCGCCAACCATTCAACTTTGTCACTACGAATGACATCGTCGGCGGCAATTCCGGCTCGCCGGTGGTGAACAAGGCTGGCGAAGTCGTCGGACTGATCTTCGACGGCAATATTCTGTCGCTCGGCGGTACCTACGGCTACGATCCGGCCGTCAATCGTGCCGTTGCGGTCAACGTGGGCGCGTTGCGCGAGGCCTTGGCCAAGGTTTACCACGCGGACCGCATAGTCAGGGAACTCGCATATTCGTCGAGGGCCGACTAGCCGCCGGAGGATGCTCATCCCCACACCTCGTGAGCAAGCTCAACAATCATCGCGAGCTTCGCCCACTGCTCCTCCTCGGCGAGTACATTTCCTTCCTCGGTCGAGGCGAAGCCGCATTGCGGCGACAGGCAGAGCTGCTCCAGGTTTGCGAATCTCGTGGCCTCCTCGATGCGCCGCTTGATCGCGTCCTTCTTCTCGAGGGTGCCGCTCTTCGACGTGACAAGCCCGAGCACCACTGTCTTCGGCCCCTTGGGAAGGAAACGGAGCGGCTCGAACCCGCCGGCGCGCTCGGTGTCGTATTCGAGGAAATAGCCGTCGAAATTCACTCCGGCGAGGAGCCGCTCGGCGACCGGCTCATAGCCGCCCTCCGCCACCCAGGTCGAGCGGAAATTGCCGCGGCAGACGTGGGTTGTGATCGCCATGTCGGAGGGCCTGCCCTTGAGCGCGGCGTTGATCACGTGGTGATAAATTTCCGCCAGCCGATCGGCCATGACCCCCATGCGCGCGCGTGCATTATGCATCTCCTCCTGTGAGCAGAGATAAGCCCAGGCGGTATCGTCGAATTGCAGGTAACGGCAACCGGCGTTGTAGAACGCGCGCACCGCCTTGCGGTAAGTCGCGCCGAGATCGTCGAACAGGGCGTCCATGTCCGGGTAGACATTCTTTGGAACGCCGTCCTTCGGCAGCCGGAAATGCAGCACCGTGGGCGACGGAATGCACATCTTCGGCGTTACTTTCGTGTGCGCTCGGAGGAACCGGAAATGGTCGAGCATCGGATGGTCCGAGGGGAAATCGAGCTTGCCGGAAATACGGATGCTCTCGGGCCGCGTCTCGATGCCGTGGAATGTGATGCCGTGATCGAGGATCACCTTTTCGCAGCCTGTGAGGCCCCAATAGAAATCAAAATGCCACCATGAGCGCCGGTATTCGCCGTCGGTCGCGAGCCTGAGGCCAACCTCCTCCTGCTTCCGGATGATGTTTTCGATTTCGCGATCTTCGATCCGCCGCAGCTCCTCGGCGCTGAGCTTCCCCTGCTCGCGCTTGGCGCGCGCTTCCTTAATCGCGCGGCTGCGCAGGATCGAGCCCACATGATCGGCGCGGAACGGTGGCATACGTCTATCAGGCATCAGAAACCAGGGATCAGAAATCAGGTTTCCGGCGAGGTAACGCCCGGACCTCTAATACCTGATCTCTGATACCTGTCCTCTGTTACGCGTGCGCTTTGCGCTGTGGATCGATGATCTGTTCAAGCCGGCCAAGCACCCGCATGCAGGGAAGCACCTGCGCAAGGCTTGCGTTCGGCTCGCGCTTATCCTTGATGGCCGCAAGAAATTCGCGGTCTTCGAGTTCGATACCGTCCATCGATACATCGACCTTGGAAACGTCGATCTTGTTGTCCTTGCCGTCGCTCAGGTCGTCGTAGAACGCCCTGTAAGTGCCGTTATCGCAGATGTAGCGGAAGAACGAACCGAGCGGCCCGTCGTTGTTGAACGAGAGCGACAGCGTGAGAATCGCCCCCGATGGCACCTTGGCGACAATGCCCATATCCATCGCGATGTGAAGCTCGGGATGGACCGGGCCCTGCACGGCATAGCAGTCGGAAATCAGATCGCCGGCCTGATATTGAAACAGATCGATCGTGTGCGCCGCATGATGCCAGAGCAGGTGATCGGTCCAGCTGCGCGGATTGCCGCTCGCGTTGATGTTCCGGCGGCGGAAGAAATAAGTCTGCACGTCCATCTGCTGGATTTTCAACTCGCCCTTCTGGATGCGCTTGTGCACCCATTGATGGCTCGGGTTGAAACGGCGCACGTGGCCGCCCATGGCAGTGACGCCGGTCTCTTTCGCAATCTTCACCAGGGCCTCGGCGTCCTCGACGCTGTCGGTGATCGGAATTTCGACCAGCACGTGACGCCCGGCGCGCATCACCTGCTCGCCCTGGCGGAAATGCATCTTGGTCGGCGTGGTGAGAATCACGGCGTCGGCACGCTTGATGCCTTCGCTCAGCTCGCCGGTGTAATGGGGGATGCCGTATTTCTTCGCCACCTGCGCGGTCGCATCCTGATTGCCGCCGACGAGGGAAGTGACCTCGACTTCGGGGATGCGCTTGAGCGCATCGAGATGTTTCTGGCCAAAGGCGCCCTGGCCGGCAACGCAGATTTTCATCATTTGCTCCTGCGCACTGTAGCGCTCGCGAGATGTGCCGCGCGCTTTGTCGGCGCGGCGGCACGCCTACCTTTGTCCGCCGCGCGCCGCTTGTTCTCCAAAATGATATGTCCGACCGCCGTATTCGAAGCCGGCACCGTGTAAAAGCGGTAGACCTCCTCGACCTGATTATCGAGCGCGCCGCGCATGATCAGCCACATCACCATCTCGATGCCTTCGGCGCCGGCTTCGCGCATGTATTCGATGTGCGGAATGCGGGTGAGCTTCTTCGGGTCTTTCGTCAAATTATCCAGGAAATTCTTGTCCCATTTGCTGTTGATGAGGCCGGCGCGTGGACCGCTGATCTGATGCGACAGGCCTCCGGTCCCGAAGATCACGACGCTCAGATCTTCAGGATAGGACTCCACCGCCTTCTTAATCGCCTTGCCGAGCATGTAGCAGCGATGGCCGGTCGGCGGCGGGTACATCACCACATTGACGGCGAGGGGGATTACCTTAAAGGGCCATTTTTCCTTCTTTTCTTTTTTGCCGCACAGAAGGTTGAGCGGCACCGTCAACCCGTGGTCGACCTCCATCTTGTTGACGACGGTGATGTCGAACTCGTCGAGGATCACCGACTGGGCGATATGGGCGGCAAGCTGCGGATGGCCTTCGACCACCGGTACTGGACGCGGGCCCCACCCCTCGTCTGCCGGAGGGAATTCGGCGGCGCAGCCGAGCGCGAAGGTTGGAATGATATCGACTGAAAACGCCGAAGCGTGGTCGTTATAGACGACGATCGCGACGTCCGGGTCCGTCCTGCGCATCCATTCCTGTGACTTCTCGAAGCCGGAGAAAACACGTTTCCAGTAAGGCTCTTCGGTACGGCCGTTATCGAGCGCCGCGCCGATTGCGGGCACGTGCGAGGAGCCCACGCCTGCGATGATCTTTGCCACGGTTCACTTCCGTTTCGCTGCGGACTTCGATTTGCTGCTCGCTGCGGACCTTGCCTTCGGCGGCGATGCAGCCGGCCGGCTGGAGCGCGGTTTGGCGCCCGCTTTGCTGCGGTTGCCCTCAACCGACCGGCCGCCGGCGAGCATCATCTTGGCATAGTCCTCCTGACTCGCTCCGGTCATCTCGGCCGCGAGATGCTGGAACGAATGGCCGTCGGTCGCACCGAGCTTGGCGGTGAAATAGATATTGCCGCCAAGTTCCAGCATGCGGTTATAGTCCCGCTTTAAGATCGCCTCGCTCTGCTCCAGGGTGAGATTGAACTTCTTAAGGTATCTCGCCTCGTCCGCCTTGAAGGCCTTGCGGTTCTTATCCTTCATCAGCGACATGCAGAACATGTTGATGCCGTAGCCTTGGCGCGAGCGCTCCGCGTCGAATACGAAGGTGCCTGGGATATCGTCGTAATCGCGGGGGGTGCGTGCCATCGGATGAGTTCCCAATGCAGCGGTCTCGTTTGAGATATACAACGCAAGCAGCGGGTGCAACGCAAGGCGGCGCGATTGTAGGGCGGGTTGGGCGCCGCGGCGTCAGATAGCTCCGTCGGGTGGGCAAAGGCGCGCTCTTGCGCGCCGTGCCCACGCGGTCGTGATCTAGGGGCGTAGGACCGCGTGGGCACGGCGCACGCGCTGAAGCGCGTTGCGCCTTTGCCCACCCTACGAGGGCGCCTACCTCCAGTAAAGCCGCATCGGATTATCGACCAGAAGCGCCTGCTGGAGCGCAGCGGTAGGCGCGATCTTCGGAATATAATCGACCAACTGTCCGTCGTCCGGCGCCTCCTTCTTCATGTTGGGATGCGGCCAGTCGGTGCCCCAGAGCACGCGGTCGGAAAACCGCTCGACCAGCATCCTCCCGAACGGCACCACGTCGTCATAAGGCGCTCCGGCGATGGTCATGCGTTCCGGACAGGTCGCCTTGACCCAGAAATTGCGGTGCTTGTCCATGACCCTGTGGAAACGCTGATTCTCCGGATGGTCCACTCCCTTGCGTACATCCGGCGTGCCCATGTGATCGACGACCACAGTCGTGGGCAGCGCGGCGAAGAAAGCCTCCAGTTCGGGAAGATCCGGCATTTCAAAATAGACCACGATGTGCCAGCCGAGCGGGGCGACCCGGCTCGCGATCCGCTCCAGCACATCGCGCGGCGTGAAATCGACAAGACGCCTGATGAAATTGAAACGCACGCCCTTGACCCCGGCGCGGTCCATGGCTTTCAGTTCAGCGTCCGTGATCTCCTCGCCCACGAAGGCGATCCCCTTCGCCTTGTTGTTGGACGATTCGAGCGCCTCGATCATCGCCCGGTTATCCTTGCTGTGGCAGGAGGCCTGGACGATCACGTTCTTGTCGAAGCCGAGGAAATCGCGCAGCGCGAACAGCTTTTCCTTCGGCGCGTCGCAGGGCGTGTATTTGCGCTCGGGCGCATAGGGAAATTTCGTCTCCGGACCGAACACGTGGCAGTGCGCATCGACGGCGCCCGCCGGCGGTCGGTATTTCGGCTTCGCCGGATTGGGATGAAACGGAATATAACCTGGGCTCATCGCCACGGCGGAGGTTCCTCACACGAGATTGTAGGGTGGACAACGGCGCGCTGCCGCTGTCGTTCCGCCCAGCGAACCTCGCCAAGCGCCGTTGCCCACGCGGTCGGTTTTCGAGTTAGTTCCGCGTGGGCAAAATCGCGACGAACGGTTGCCCGCGCGGAGATGCATCGGAACGCGATTTTGCTCACCCTACGGCTCCTTGCCACGACCGCCTTTCTCCTACACCCGCTCCAGCGCCAGCGACACGCCCTGGCCGACGCCCACGCACATGGTGGCGAGCGCAAGCTTGCCGGCGCACGCCTCAAGGCCATGCACTGCCGTCATCGCCAGCCGCGCGCCCGACATGCCGAGCGGATGCCCAAGCGCAATCGCGCCGCCGTGCGGATTCACCTGCTCGGCATCGTCGGGCAACCCGAGCTGGCGAAGGCAGGCGAGTCCTTGCGACGCGAAGGCCTCGTTGAGCTCGATCAGATCGAAACTTTCGATTGCAAGCCCAAGTCGCTGCATGAGCTTTCGCGTTGCCGGCACCGGGCCGATGCCCATCACCCGCGGCGGCACCGCGGCGCTGGCCATGCCGAGGATGCGCGCACGGGGCGCGAGACCGTGGGCCTTTGCGGCAGCCTCGGATGCAAGAATCATCGCCGCCGCGCCGTCATTGATCCCGGACGCATTCCCGGCGGTGATTGTGCCGTCATTGCGGACGAACGGCTTGAGCTTGGCAAGTCCTTCGAGCGTCGTCTCGGGACGCGGATGCTCGTCGCGATCGACGACGACCGGACCTGCCCTGCCGCCCGGTGCGTCGACCGGCACGACCTCCTCGGCGAAATAGCCGGAGGCGGTCGCCAAGCGTGCCCGCTGTTGCGAGCGGAACGCGAAAGCATCCTGGTCTTTGCGTGAAATCTGGTAATCCTCCGCGACGTTCTCCGCGGTTTCCGGCATTGCTTCGACGCCGTACTGCTGCTTGATCAGAGGATTGATGAAGCGCCAGCCGATCGTCGTGTCCTCAAGGCCGACGTTCCGCTGAAATGCTTCGCTCGGCTTTGCCATTACCAGCGGTGCTCGCGTCATCGACTCGACCCCGCCCGCAATCGCCAGATCGATCTCGCCGGCGCGGATCGCGCGCGCGGCATCGCCCACCGCATTGAGCCCCGATGCGCACAGACGGTTAACGGTGACGCCCGGTACGCAAGCCGGCAATCCGGCGAGCAGCAGCGCCATGCGGGCGACGTTGCGGTTATCTTCTCCGGCCTGATTGGCGCAGCCGAGCACGACCTCATCGAGCGCTTCCCAGTCGACGTTCGGATTGCGTGTCATCAGCCGCTTGATCGGAATGGCGGCAAGATCATCCGCGCGCACGCGCGCAAGGGCGCCCCCATAGCGGCCGATCGGCGTGCGTATGGCATCGCAGAGGAAAGCGTCGCGGATCTCGATCATTTAGATCGCCTCGTCAGCAGGCGAATAGCGGATAGGCTGTAGAGTGGGCAAACGCGCCGCACGAGACTCTCAGGTCGTCCACACGGTCGCGCGCGTTTGCCCACGCGGGCATGACTCGCAGAAGTCGACCGCGTGGGCAAAATCGCGGCCGAGGTGGTGCGCGTGGAGAGCGTTCGTAACGCGATTTTGCCCACCGTACAAAAACTCAGGGTTGGCCATGCGCCCTGGCAGTGCGGGCCTTGAGATCGCGCAGGGTTCTAAGCTCTTGACCGCTTGGTCCCGGTGTCACGGCGACGTTCGCCGCGAAGCGTACCGGCCAGCCGGTGCTGGCGGCAATCCGTTCGCGGGTGACGCCCGGGTGAATCGAAGTGATCATCATCTCTTTCGTCGCCGGATCCGGCTCGAAGATGCACAGATCAGTGATCAATCTGGTCGGTCCCTTGGTCTTGAGCCCGAGCCGAGCGCGGTGGTCGCCGCCCTCGCCATGTCCCATGGAAGTGACGAAATCGAGGTTCTCGACGAAGCTTCGCGACGACTGATTCATCACGATAAAAATCTCGCCGCAGGCGCTGGCGATTTCCGGCGCGCCGCCGCCGCCCGGAAGCCGCGTCTTCGGTTTGTCGTAGGGGCCGATCACGGTGGTGTTGAGATTGGCGAAACGATCGATCTGCGCACCGCCAAGAAAGCCGACGCTCATGCGGCCGCCCTGAAGCCAGTAGCGGAACATTTCCACCACGGTCGTGGTCGTAAGCGCGGTCTCGCACAATTCGCCGTCACCAATCGAAAGCGGCAACACGTCCGGTCGAGTCGCGATCGTGCCGGATTCGTAGATCAGCGTGATGTCGGGCGCATGGGTGAACCGAGCCAGGTTCGCAGCCGCCGAAGGCAGCCCAATTCCAACGAAGCAGACGTCCTCGTTGCGGAGAGCGCGCGCGGCCGCAATTGTCATTATTTCACTCGGCTCCCAGCTCTCAGCCATGGCAGCGCACCCATCCTCTCTATTTGCTATCTGCGATGGATCACCCCCGCCGCGGATTGCGTGATCGCGCCCGAGCGGCTGTTGTTTGCCAAGCATGCCGGCACGCTCACGCAATCCAAGCTCCGCGCTTCACGCCGGCACGCTCAGCAAACACTTCCGGCCCCTTCTCCAGCACATTCGCGCGCATCCAGGCAAGGAACGTCTCGCGCTCACGCGCGATATGGTCCCAGGCGAGATAGAATGCGTTGTCGCGCTTGTAATAACCTTGCGCATAGGAGGGATAGGCCCCGCCCGGGACGGTCACGATCGCACCGACCGTCCAGCCGGGCAGGATCACGGCGTTGAAGCTGCGCGGGCCGAAATCGTCCACGATTTCTTCCACGGTGACGATCGAGCGCTTCGCAGCAAGCACTGCTTCCTTCTGCACGCCCACAATGCCTTCGAGGAGCACGTTGCCCGCGCGGTCTGCCTTGAGCGCGTGGATCACTGCCACGTCGGGCCGGTGCGCCGGCACGGCGACGAGCGTTTCGCCGGTAAAGGGACACGTGATCTGTCCGATCCGGGGATTCACCTTCGGCAGATCGACCCCGACATAGCCCCGAAAAATCGCGCAGGGGAGGCCGGCTGCACCCGCCTCATAGGCGTTGGCCATGGCGGCGTGGGAATGTTCTTCAATTGCGAGCGGCGCCGGCCAGCCGTTCTCGACCGCGTCACGGAAGCGGTGGAGGGAACCCACTCCCGGATTACCTCCCCATGAAAATACGAGCTTCTCGGCGCACCCCATCCCGATCAGCTGATCGAAAATGAGGTCGGGCGTCATCTTGATCAGGGTGAGGCGCCGCTTGCGCTGGCGGATGATCTCGTGCCCCGCCGCACAGGGAATGAGATGGGTGAAGCCTTCGAGCGCCACGCTGTCGCCGTCGCCAATGCAGTCCTCGACCGCTTCGGCCAGAGACAGAAATCGCGCCATCGGACTACTGCGCCGGCTTGAGTCCGAGCTCCTTCGCGATCGCGGCGAGCTTGTTGCGCTGAGCGTCCATCGAGGCGGCAAACTCGGCAGGACCGCCGGGACTGACCACTTGCCCGGTTGCAGTGAGCCGATCGACGATTACGGGATCGGCACCGACAGCCTTGATGTCGGCCGCGATGCGGTCGCGAATGCCCGCCGCCATCGTCCGCGGCCCGAACAGGCCGACGAGACCATCGAAGGTCAATTGCGGATAACCTTGCTCGGCGACGGTCGAAACTTGCGCCAGAAAGGGCGGCCGCTCGCTGGTGGTGAGCGCGATGAGCTTGACCTTTCCGGCCTGAAGATGCGGCAGCACGATCGCGTAAGCCCCCACATAAGCCTGAATGCGTCCTTCGCCGAGATCCGTCACCGGCGAGACGACGTCTCGATAGGGAACGCGTGTAATCGAAAGCCCGGCGCTTTTGAAATAACCGTCGAAGATGACATCGGTCATCCCTGTCGCTGAAGCGTAATTGAGTTTACCCGGCTGCGCCCGAATGAGGTTCATCAGATCCCCGACTGATCCGACATTCAGGGAGGCCGGAACTGCCAAGACCACAACCGTGTTCGAGACCCTGGCGATCGGTGAAAGCTCGCGCGGATCGTAGGGCATTCGGTCGAGCTGATACGGATGCGCCGTGAACGACGAGGTCGGAGTGAACAGGAGGATGTGATCGTCACGGGCTCCGATGAACGCATTAATGGCTACTACGCCGTCGCCCCCGGGGCGATTCTCGACCACCACGGGCTGCTTCCAGCGGCCGGTAAGCCGATCCGCAAACAACCGCGCGCTGATATCGGAGCCGCTGCCCGGTCCCAGCGAGACGATGAACCGGACCGTCCGCTGCGGCCAGGACGCAGGCGGCGCCTGGCCGAACCCGCCGCGCGGCAGCGAAGCCGACACCAGACTCGCCGAGATACAGAGTAGGATACGCCTTCGGTCCATGTGATCACTTCCATCTAATCCCACTGGTGCTCCGCATTCGCCCCAGCCTAGCGCAGCGGCGCGTCTCATGAAAGCGGTGAAGGTGAACCGATCTTGTTGCCGGGGCGGCGTCATAGACAGGCTGGTCGCGACAAGCTAACACCGCTTCACCGGCCACGGGCGTCTTGAACAAGTAGCCTAGCCAAAAACCGGAGAACCCTCGATGCGCATCGACGCATACACCCATTTCTTTCCGAAAAAATTCTTCGACAGGATGAATGAGATCGCGGGAGATTATAAAGACATGGGCAAGCGCGTGCGCGCGCTCCCGGCATTGTTCGATCTCGACCACCGCAAGAAGATTGTCGACCTTTATCCGGATTATGCGCAGATACTCTCATACCCGCAGCCGCCGATCGAAAAGCTTGCGCAGGGGCGAGCAATCGACGAGCTTTGCGTACTGATCAATGACGGCTTCGCCGAGCTCTGCGTCAAAGAGCGACACCACTTTCCCGGCTGGGTGGCGCAGGTTTCACTCGCCGGAGCGGATGCAGGCGCCCGCGAGGCCGAGCGCGCCATCACAAAGCTCGGCGCGCTCGGCGTTCAGGTCTACACCAATGTCGCCGGCAAGCCGATCGATCTTCCCGAATACGAAGCGTTCTGGGCCAAGATGAACGATATCGGGAAGCCGGTCTGGCTGCATCCCGCGCGCGGCGCAGAGACGCCGGACTATCCGCTCTACGAGAAAAAATCGCTCTATGAAATCTGGTGGGGTTTGGGATGGTCCTACGAGACCGCCTGCGCCATGGCGCGGCTCGTGTTTTCAAAAATCATCGACCGCTATCCAAAGCTCCGAATCCTGGTGCACCATTTCGGCGGCATCGTGCCGATGCTCGAGGGCCGTCTCGGTCCGGGCTGGGACGTGCTCGGCTCACGCACCACGGACGAAGACTATGTGGGCTTGCGAAAAAGCCTCAAAAAACGCCCGCTCGATTACTTCAAGCAGGATTTCTATGCCGACACCGCGGTTTTCACGGCCCGCCCAGCCACTGTGTGCGGACTGGATTTCTACCCGCTCGACAAGGTGATATTCGCCTCGGACTGCCCCTTCGATCCTGAGAAGGGCACGATGTACCCGCGCGAAACACTCAAAATCCTTGACAGTCTGCCGATGTCGCAAGCCGACCGCGACAAGATCTATTACAAGAACTTCGAGGCGATGACGGGTGTGAAGCTGGTGAAGTGAGGCTGCCTACTCGCCTGCCTTGCGCAGGGCGGCGGCGGCGCGCGCCAGATCCTCGACGTTGATCCGGGAGAGCGCATTCGAGAATGCGTGCTCCGCCTGCGCGATTGCGGGCGCCACAACCTGGCTCAGCAGCGAGGATCCCGTGACCGGTTCTTCGCTGCCATCCTCAGCGGTTCGGGCAGCGCGCAGAATGTCGTCAACGGTGATCCGGCGCTGTTCGCGGGCAAGCTCGTACCCGCCACGCGGCCCGCGCACCCCTTTGAGGATACCTTCGCGTACCAGGGCCTGCAGGACGGGTTCCAGATGTCGCGGCGGCAGGCGATGTCGGGACGCCAATGCTTTGGCGGCAACCGGGCGGTTGCGGGCGTTGAGGGCAATATCGGTTACCGCCGCAACGGCAAGAACACTTTTCCGAGGCAGGAGCGGCATGACAGACCCGCGAACAACATACCGGCGAGCGTCACAGCGGTTCCTTGCTGGTCAAGGTTTAGCTGTTGCTCGCGTTCCTCCGCGTGCGAGGCCCGTACTACCAAAACCCCCAACTCCGCGCGTTGTTTCATCCACGCTCGGAACCTCGCAGAGGACGGCCCGAAGCGAGACTGCGACCGTCAATTGCGCGATGCGCATTCCTCTTTCAACGGTGAACGGGTCGCGTCCTAGATTGACAAGGATGACACGGACTTCGCCGCGATAATCGGCGTCTACCGTCCCCGGCGCATTGAGAACAGTGACACCGTGTCGCGATGCCAGACCTGACCGCGGGCGTACCTGGCCTTCGGTGCCGGGGGGCAAGGCGAGGACGAAGCCGGTCGGGATCATGGCGCGCTCTCCCGGCGCGATGGTGATCGGCGCCTCGGCTGGAACCGCGGCCATGAGGTCGAGGCCTGCCGCCTGCTCGCTCTGATATTCCGGCAGCGGCAGATCGGCCGCATGTCCCAGACGCACTACGCGAACCCCGACTGCTTGCATCAGCACCCTCCGTCAAGCGTGGAACCTATGCGCGCAATGAGGGCCCGGGCCACCTCGTCTTTCGATTGCGGCGGCCAGGATTCTATTCCACTGCGGGTGATGAGGTGCACCGCGTTGCGATCCCCGCCCATGATCCCGGTCTCCGGCGATACGTCATTGGCAACAATCCAGTCGCAACCTTTGGCTTCGAGCTTGGCGCGCGCATTGGCGATGACGTTCTGCGTTTCCGCCGCAAAGCCGATTACGAGCCGCGGCCGCTTTCGCCTGCTCCGCGATACGGTGGCCAGAATATCTGGATTTTCCGCCAGCATCAGACTGGGCGCCTTTCCGTTTTGTTTTTTCATCTTCTCCCGGCTTGGCGCCGCAATACGCCAATCGGCGACTGCTGCAGCAAAAATGGCGCAGTCGGCCGGCAGCGCCAGCTCGACCGCGTCCAGCATTTCCTGCGCAGTTTCAACCTTGATCGCCGTTACCCCGACGGGATCGGGCACGTTGACCGGCCCGGAGACCAGCATCACGTCGGCGCCGGCATCAAGCGCTGCGGCCGCGATGGCATGCCCCTGCTTGCCCGAGGAGCGGTTGGCCAGGTAGCGCACCGGATCGATGGGTTCATGAGTGGGACCCGATGTGATTACGATCCGCTTGCCCGCCAGAGGCCCGGTGCCGCGTGTGACCAGGGGCCTCGTGCCGCCTTTGATGAGAGACTCGGCTGCGCCCGCGATCTCCAAGGGCTCGGCCATACGGCCAACGCCGGCTTCCCCGGCTTCGGCCATCTCGCCTTCCGCCGGACCGACGAACCGGGCGCCGTCGGCGACCAGCTGAGCGACATTGCGACTGGTGGCCTTGCGCATCCACATGGTCGGGTTCATCGCCGGCGCGAGCAGAATCGGTCCGCCGGAAGCCAGCACGACCGCCGTTGCCAGGTCGTCCGCATGGCCGCCAGCCATCCTGGCGATCAGATCGGCAGTGGCGGGCGCCACAACGATGAGGTCTGCTTCGCGCGCGAGCCTGATGTGTCCGATCTCCGCCTCCCTCGCAGCATCGAAGAGATCGGTAATCACTGCATTCCCGGAGAGCGCGCCCGCCGAGAGCGGGGTGATGAACCGCTGAGCCGCAGCGGTAAGGATGCAGCGCACTTCAAGGCCGCGCTCCTTGAGCCGGCGAATAAGGTCGAGCGATTTGTAGGCTGCAATGCCGCCGCCGATGATCAGCAGCACCCGTCCCGCGGCGGAAGATGGATGCGGCTTCGCCAGCCGCCCGGTAGGCTTGCTCGGGGCGCCGAAGGCTATTGCGGGAGAGGGGCTCCCGTCGCCGCCCGTCGCGGCCCGGAGAATGGTGCGGACTTCGTCCTCCATCGAGCGGCCGTTGCGGGCCGCCCGCAGACGCAGCTGCTTCTTGAGGTCCTCGTCAAGTTGACGGATGGTTATGCTGGCCATGGGCTGTTTTCGGCATATGATTGCACTGCAATCAATGCCATCAATACACGGGAAGCGGTGACAGCGCAATCAGGCCGTGCTCCGATGTGAGCGAGCGTGCCCGGAGCGGCGCGAAACATGCGTGGTGAGGAATGTCATGTCTCGGATCCCGATTAAATGGCTTGTTATGGCTGCGTTCGCTGCCTCTGGCTCCTGGGCTGCCGCCCAGCCCCCGCCAGCCGCCAACAAGCCGGATGCGGTGTTGCGCTCGACCCCCGATACGGTCGTCTGGGGCTACATCGCGGCCAATATTTCGCCGGCACTGCGCATCCAGTCCGGACAAACGGTGCGGATCGACACGGTCTCGCATGGCGGGCTCAATACCGCACAGGACCCGGTGAGCTTTTTCGGCAAGGCCGGAATCGCGCCCGAGGAGGTGCTCAAAGACGGGACCGAGATTTACCAGAGGGTCCATCGGCCAAAGGGGGCGAGCGCCCATATCCTGACCGGGCCGCTCTATGTCGATGAAGCCAAGCCGGGCGACATGCTCGAAATACGGATTCTCGCGCTGGAGAATCGCGTTCCTTACGGCGTCAATAATTCGAACCGCGGCACCGGCGTCTTGCCGGACCTGCTCGGCGCTCCGACGCCCAAAGTCATCAAATTCGATCTCGCCCGCAAAGTTGCGCTGTTCTCCCCCGAGATCGAGGTGCCGCTGGTGCCCTTCATGGGCATCATGGCAGTCGCGCCGCCGCGCAACACCTGGATGATCAGCTCGCGCCCGCCTGGGGCGTTTGGCGGCAATATGGATTTCAACAAGCTTACGGTGGGCGCTACGCTTTATTTGCCGGTGTTCCACGACGGCGCCCAGTTCTTCACCGGGGACTCGCATGCCGTGCAGGGCGACGGCGAGATCAACGGCACGGCGATCGAGGCGTCGCTGACCGGAACGTTCCAATTTATCGTGCACAAAGGGGCCGGGGGCGCCATGCGCTGGCCGCGCGCCGAGGATGCGACGCATTACTATACGATGGGCATGGATATTGATCTCGACACGGCGATGCGCAATGCCGCGCAGGAAACCGTCGATTTCCTGCGCGAGCGCAAGGCTCTCTCGGCCGCGGATGCCTACTCCCTCGCGAGCGTCGGGGTCGACTTTCATGTAGGCGAAGCCGTCGATGCGGTGCAGATGGTATACGGCGCGATCCCGAAGGCGATGTTCAAGCAGAATTCGGATTATTGGTTCAAGCGCTGATGGCTGCTTCCGCGTCGAACACGCGCACGTGAACACCACGGAAACATTTTCCGAGGCTGAGCGTAACCTTTTGCCTGCGCGTCCGAACTTGTTTGAGGGCAAGCCGGGCGGGCTTGTCGCGAGCGCTGTCAGCCAGCGACTCAAATACCAACCATCAGCGGAGGATCCTCGATGAGCAAACGTGTTGTTATCGCTTCGGCACTTGCCGCGGCAGTCGCCGCTCCGAGCCTCGCCTTGGCGCAGAAGCCGGTTCCAGCGCCCAGCTGGTCCGCGGAAAAGTGCTATGGCATTGCCAAGGCCGGCGGAAACGACTGCGCTTCGACCGGAAACAACTCCTGCGGCGGCAGCGTGAAAGTCAATGGTGATCCGCGGGCGTGGATCTACGTGCCGACCGGCTACTGCGACCGCATTGTCGGCGGCAGCAAGACACCCAAGGCCTGATCTCCTGCCGCGAGGTGGCCATGCTCTCGCAAGTAATCAGCGACATGCCGACCGGCGCCGGAATTGGGCTTCGGCTGCCGCACATTGCCGAGGTCGTGGCCACCCTCCCTCCCCTGCCCTGGCTCGAAATTCACCCGGAAAATTTCCTCGCCAACCCGCATGCGACCGAGTTGCTGGTCGCAGCACGCGATCATTACCCTATTTCCGTCCATACCGTCGGCATATCGATCGGCAGCGCGGGCGGGATCGACCGCGAGCATCTCGACCGCGTGCGTTCGCTCATCGAGCTAATCGATCCGTTTCTCGTCTCTGGCCATCTGGCGTGGTCGACGCACTCCGGTGAATATCTCAACGACCTTCTGCCATTGCCCTACGACGAGGAAACTCTCGGCCTGCTCTCGACGCATATCGATGAGGTTCAGGAAGGACTCGGACGTCGCTACCTAGTCGAGAACCCGTCGAGCTATGTCGGGTTCGGCACGTCCACGATGACCGAAATCGAGTTTCTCAATGAGCTTGTGGCGCGGACCGGATGCCGGCTGTTGTGCGATGTGAGCAACGTCCACCTCAGCGCTCACAATATGGGATACGACGCCTATCGTTACATTGACGGATTGCCGGCCGAGGCCATCGGCGAATTGCATCTCGGCGGCTTTACGCCGGAACCTGACGAGGCGCAGCCGGGAGGCGAATTGCTCGTCGACACCCATGCCAATGTCGTGGCCGAGCCCGCCTGGGACCTCTACGCCTATGCAATTAGGCGCTTCGGCGCGAAGCCAACCCTGATTGAATGGGACAATGACATTCCGCCGCTCGCGACGCTTGTGGCCGAGGCCGCGCGCGCCGATCTGATAGCCGCGGCTACCTTGGTCCGAAAGCCGCTACATGCCGCCGCTGGCTGAGACTCAGGCGCATCTACGCCGCGCGGTCGTGGCCGGCGATCTCGCCGACATCGGACCAATGCTCAGAGGCGGGCGAGACCCGGCGAAGCGCCTCGCCATCCATCAGCGCAATTATGAGACAAGCCTCGTCAACGCGCTGTTGGGCAAGTTTCCCGCCACCGGTTGGCTGGTCGGGCCGGGGTTCCTCAGCCAAGCCGCAAGAGAGTTCATCCGCCGTCGGCCCCCGCGCTCCCCTTGCATTGCGCAATACGGGGAAGATTTTCCGCGGCATCTGGAAACACGCCCGCATGCCGAACGCGTCCCTTATATGCGCGAGCTTGCAGAGCTCGAATGGTGCGTCGGCCACGCGGCGATCGCAACCGATCGGCCGAGCTTGGCGCCCGACGCTCTGGGCGGCCTCAATCCCGACGTACTGTGCGACGCGACACTGACCCTACAGGGCGGCGTCCATTATCTTGCGACGTCGTGGCCGGTTGACGAATTGATGAAGACATACTTGCAAGAGAAGGCGCCCGACACCCTCCAGCTAAGCCCCGGCGAATTCCGCTTTGAGATTCGCGGCTCCCGCGGCGCTTTTCAGATCAACCGCCTCGATAGCGGCGAGTTTGCTTTCCGAAACGGGCTTCGGTCGAAATGCACGATCGGTGCTGCGGCGGAACTGGCACTCGAAGCAGATCCCGATTTCGATGTCGGGCCTTCTTTCCTCAAGGCGATAACGGAGGGCCTCGTGGTAGCAATCAGGCAAAGTGAAGGCACGCCCACATGACCGCTATAGATCAAGTAAATCGCCGGTCAGCGCTGTCGGTTCGCGAGTGGTTCGTGATTGCAAGAGAATGGCTCGCACGTTTCCCGCTCTCGATCATCCAGCTTGCGATGCGCATTGCTATCGGCGCGGTGTTCTTCAACTCGGGCCTGCTCAAGATCAGGTCCTGGGAATTTGCCATCAAGCTGTTCCAGGATGAATACAAGGTCCCGCTGCTCGATCCGGAAACGGCGGCCCGCATCGCCACCTTCAACGAGCTTGTATTCCCTGTTTTTCTATTTATCGGCTTGGCGACGCGGCTGGCGACTTTGCCGCTCCTCGGTATGATCGCAGTGATTGAGATATTCGTGTACCCGCAGGCCTGGACCGAGCATCTGCTCTGGGCCTCGATCCTGGTATTTCTTCTCACGCGGGGGCCCGGCCCGTTTTCACTGGATTATCTGATCGAGCAGTGGTTTACCCGCCGCATGGGCAAATCTTAGGACGATGCGATTTCCTGCGGCCTGTTTGCCATCTCACGGAATTGGCCCTAACAACACAGATATGGACCAGCGGGCCGAACCGGCATTTTCCGCCACAACCCTGAGTACCGTACCGCGCGGACTCAATGAGCTTTCCTGTAGCGAGATCGCGCACGGCATAGCGGCCGGACAATTCACCGCCGAGGCCGTCGTGCGAAACTGTCTCGCGCGCATCGAGACGCGCGAGCCGGTGGTCAAGGCTTGGGCGACAATCGATCCGGAACTGGCCATCACGCAGGCGCGCACGCTCGACCGCGGCCCGACCCGCGGGGCGCTTCACGGCGTGCCGGTCGGGATAAAAGACATCATCGACACCGCGGACCTCCCGACCGAGATGGGGTCGGAGATCTACACAGGCAATCGGCCGTTCTCGGATGCGGCCTGCGTTGCGATCACGCGCGCAGCCGGCGCCGTGATCCTGGGCAAGACCGTCACCGCTGAATTTGCCGGAATGTTTCCTGGGCCGACAGCGAACCCGCACGATGGAGCGCACACACCCGGCGGGTCGTCGAGCGGCTCGGCCGCCGCGGTTGCCGATCACATGGTCCCTGCGGCTTTCGGAACCCAGACCGGCGGCTCGGTCCTGCGGCCAGCGTCATATTGCGGCGTGATCGGGTACAAGCCGACATTTAACCTGATTAACCGCGCCGGAATCAAATTCGCCGCCGAGAGCCTCGACACGATCGGCCTCCTGGCCCGCACTGTGGACGACGTGGAACTGATCACTGCGGTCCTCGTCAACAGATCGCCGCGGTTCCACAAATTGGAATCGGCGCCCCGGCTTGGGCTCTGCCGTACGCCGCTCTGGGAGACGGCACAGCCGGAAAGCCAACGGGCCGTCGAGGACGCGGCAGCGCGGCTCGCGGCAGCCGGCGCAGCGGTCACAGAAATCGTGCTGCCCGAGGAATTCTCGCAACTGCATCATGCCGCGCGCGAGACGATCAACAATTACGAGCGCTCCAAATCAATGTCCGCAGACTGGGCCAAACATGCGAGCTGCATCAGCAAGGTCCTGGGGGATCGGATAAAGCTCGGCATGGCAGCGCGGCATGAGGATTACGTTGCCGCGCTTCGGCTGCTCGAGCGTTGCCGCACGCGGATTGACGCGCTGTTCGAAGGAATGGACGCCGTCGTCGCGCCGTGTGTGAGGGGCGAGGCGCCCGCCGGTCTCGGCCACACCGGCGATCCAGCATTGCAGCAGTTGTGGACCGCGGTTCACGTTCCGGCCATGTCGCTGCCGACGCATCGCGGCCCCAAAGGCCTGCCGGTCGGCATTCAGCTTGTCGCACGGCGTTATCAGGACGAACGCCTGTTCGCCTGTGCCCGCTGGGTGCTGGAGCGGCTCGAGGCGTAGGGTGGGCAAAATCGCCCGGTCGTTCGCTATCTTCACGGGAATGTCGCAGGGCGATTTTGCCCACGCGGTCTGCACCCGAGAAATGGTACTGCGTGGGCAAAATCGCGCGGAACGTGGTCGCGCGCGAGAGATTTTGGAGCGCGATTTTGCCCACCCTACAGCCGCTCACGGCATGAATAGCCCGCCGCTAACATGGATCGTCTGCCCGGTGATATAGCTCATCGCTGGCAGGCACAGCGTCTTGATCATCTCCGCAACATCGTCGGGGGTGCCTTCGCGTCCCACCGGGGTGTGCGCCGCAAGCCCGCGGCCGGCAGTGGCGGAACGCTCGCCGCCGATCCGGCCGGGCACCACACAGTTGACCGTGATCCCATGGGCGGCGAATTCCGATGCCAGCGCCCGGGTCATGCCGACGAGACCGCTCTTGCCGACGGTCACATGCAGGCGGCCCGGAGCACCGAGATAAACGGTGACCCCGCCGACGTTGATGATGCGGCCATGCCGGTTCTTGAGCATGTGCGGCAGCACTGCGCGCGAGCACAGGAAGGCGCCGTCAAGGATGACGGCAAGAATGTCGTGCCATTCCTTGAGCGACATTTCGAGTGTCGGCCGCTCACTGCGCACTGCGGCGTTGTTGACCAGGATATCGATCCGCCCAAAGGCCGCGACCGCGGCATCCACCATGCGCCCGACCGCCGTCTCGTCCCTGACATCGGCGAGGTGGACGAGGGCCCGCCCGCCGGCGTCCACAACCTCCGCCGCCACACGCTCCGCCTCATGCCGGGATGAGAGTGCGTTGACGACCACCGCAGCGCCTTGGCGCGCCAGCGCCAGCGCCGTTGCCCTGCCGATGCGCCGCGCGCTCCCGGTGACGATGGCTGCCTGACCCTCAAGCGGTCGTTCTTGGGACAAGAAAACCTCCGCAGCAATCTTCCTTGAGCGCGCATGCCTCATGCACTCTCCTCTCGCCAAAGCGAAAGCGGAGATTGGCGTCGGTGCACAAATGGCGGCAGAATGCGCCCGCGTCAGGTCATAGCGTGGACAGCATGAACAGCCAATCCGGCGGCTCCATATCGACCGAGGCGCGCGTCCTTTCCGAATACATTGCTGGCGCCGTCGACCGCGACCTGCCGGCAGCCGTGGCCGAAAAAACCAGACATCACCTGCTCGATACGATCGCGGCGATGATCTCCGGCTCGCGGCTTCGCGCCGGCAAGCTCGCGGCCGGCTATGTGGCTCGCCTCGCCAGCAGTGCCGGCGAAGCAACCGTCGTCGGCACGCCCCTGGCCGTCCCGGCCGAATTCGCCGCGCTAGCGAACGGCATCGCGGGGCATGCCGACGAGACCGACGATTCACACCTTGCCGGCCGATTTCATCCGGGCTGCGGGATCGTGCCGGCCGTGCTTGCGGTCGGGGAGGCGCGGGCACTAGGCGGGGTCGAGGTGCTGCGCGCGACCGCGCTCGGCTATGACGTCGGAGCACGCCTCAATCTCGCGCTCGGCTATAGCGATCCCAATAATCGGCCGGGCCACAGCACGCATAGCCTCGGCACCGCCTTCGGCGCGGCGGCAGCAGCAGCGGCGCTGCTGCGGCTCGATCCCAGGCGGGTCCGGCATGTCCTGTCCTACGCGGCGCAGCAGGCCTCGGGCGTGCCCTATTGGCATCGCGACGCCGAGCACGTGGAGAAGGCCTTCGATTTCGGCGGCATGGGGGCGCGTAACGGCGTCGCCGCAGCCCTGATGGTCGATGCCGGATTTTCCGGGATCGACGACCCGTTCTCGGGCCGCAATCATTTCTTCACTGCCTTCGGAGAAAAGCCGGCGCCGAGTGAACTCACGCGCGAACTCGGCAGCCGATTCGAGATCGCGGCTGCATCGATCAAGAAATGGTGCGTGGGCTCGCCGATCCAGTCAATGCTCGACGCCGCAACGGCGCTGGTCGCGCAGCACCGGATCTGCGCCGATGACGTGCGCACGATCCGCATTACCATGCCGCACGATCGCATGCACATCGTCGACGATCGCGCCATGCCCGACGTTTGCGTGCAGCATCTCGCCGCAATTGCAGTCCTCGACGGCACGGTTGGGTTCGCGGCGGCTCACGACGTCAAACGTATGCACGACCAAGCCGTGCAGGCTCTGCGCGGCCGCATGACGCTCATTCCCAGTCCGGAACTGACGGTTGCCATTCCGGCACGGCAGGCCATCGTCGAGATCGAGTTGGAGAACGGAAAGACCGTCCGGCACCATGCCAAAGCGGTCCGCGGTACTCCGGACAACCCGATGAGCGCGCAGGAGATCGAGGCCAAGGCACTCGATCTCATGGCTCCCGTCATCGGCGAGGCGCGGGCCGAGCAGCTGATCGCGACAGTCCGGGAGATCGAAGATCTGCGGTCGGCGAGCGAACTTCGTCCTCTTGTGCAGGCGTGACCATGCATCTTCGAAAAAATCGCGATCATTGGCGGCGGCATCGGCACGTTCGCAGGCCGTATTGCTTGTGCATCATTCCTGGCCAGACAGATTCAAATAATACCGGGTGTGGCGCAACTCTCCTGTCCTCTTCAGGGCGCCCTTCTCGACAAGATCCTGCAAATCCCGGGTAGCCGTGGCGCGGGAGGCGTGGGTGATGCTGATATAGTTCTCCGCACTCAGACCGCCCTTAAACCCGTCAATACCTTCGCGGAATATCCGCGCCACCGCTTTCTCCTGACGCTCATTTAGTTTACCGCGGATTCGGTCATGGCGAGTGAACGCAGTCGTATAGCTCAAAGATGGCGTCCAATCTGAGCTATAGCAAGGCTTCCCAATAACTCACCATTTGCCGGTCCCTGCGAATGGGGACCGCGAGGAGGGGTTTCGCAGCCAATTTTCCGCATTAAAGGCGGCACCTTTCCAAACGGACCGGAAGCGATCAGAAGCGGATGAATTTCTCGGGCGCCGCAGACTAACTGAATATCCTCACCCCGCCTGTTCCAGCGGCGGTGCGGCTACCGTGGAGGCGTACGAAATAGCCCGGGCAATAAGCAGTCGACCCGCTTCCGACATATCGAAGCGGGTCTATCCGGCACAAGCTCAGCTCAGAGGCTCGAAATATATCGCGCCATGGCTTCCATCTGAGCAGGCTGGAGCCCTTGCATGATTTTCATCATGTCTTCGCTGTTGGTCCGCCGCCCGTCGGCAAAGCTCTTCATCGCGTCGAGCAGATATTCATAGCTCTGGCCGGCAAGCCGCGGGGCGGGAAGCCCGCCGACGAATCCCTGCTGATGGCAAATCTGGCAGAGCGCAATTCCCTCGGGCGCCGCCGGTGCCGCCGCCTGGGAGGTCTTTGCCGGCCATGGCTTTGCCGAGAAATATTTCGCCGCCGGTCGCAGCTCCGGCTGGGTAAGCGTCTTCGCCAGAGAGCTCATGATCGGGCTCTCGCGGTCGCCGCTGATGTAGTCATGGAGCTGCTTGGTCAGAAAATATTCCGTCTGCCCCCAGATGATTGGAATGCCGGGGCTGATCGGCCGGCCTTCGGCGCCGTGGCACGAGCTGCAGATTTGCAGTTTCGCCTCGACACCCTGTTGCGCGTTTCCGGGCGCGGAAAGCGCAGCGGCGATAACCAGTGCGCCGACTATTCCCGCATAGTGTTTGTTGATCATGTTTCTACCCTACCCTGACTGGAGTGCCACGACCCCCGCGACGGAGCCCCGCCAAGACATGCCGCAGTGCGGCTTGGCGCGCAAGGGGGACCCAGAGGACAGATGACAGAGGACAGATGACAGACCCGGCAGGAACCGGAATCTGTCATCCGCCGTCCGTCCTCTGTCCTCTGCTATTTGAAATACCTCAGATTCGGAGCCTTCTGGCCGGCGTGCGTGGGCATCAGGAATCCGTCGGCGCTGATCATGTAATCCTCGGTGCCGACACGGACATGCCGATTGGTCTCGGGACAGTTCTCCTCGGTCCAGAGCGGGCGCGGATTCGAGCTGCGCCGGTAGTTCTTGACCACCGTCCATGGATGCGTGAGCGCATGGTCCATCACGGTCACTTCGTCGTGGGACACGTTTGGATCCTTGGGATCGATGTAGAACTTTTCCTTGATGACGGTTTCGTTGTCGCGATGCAGAGGAAGCCCAGTGGCGTCGTAAGCGCGCGGTCCGCGGAATCCGCGCGTCTCCGCTTCGAGCACATCGTATTTGCCGTCTCCGTCGGTGTCGATCCATTGGCCGATCGAATAGCCCAGCAGCGTCGGCACGATTGGATCCGGCCACTTGCGCCCATCGGTGAAGATACGGCGATTGTCGTAGACATGGTCGACCAGGATATGGAACGTCCCCGGGGTGATCACGAATTCCATCTCGCCATAACCGTTGGTGACGCGCGGCATGCCGGGCGAGTAGCACAGATAAGTCATGTTGCTCGTGCCCTGCCCGCCCTCGGATTTGATGGAGTCGAAAACCGCCTGATACTCGGCCGTCAGCGGCGCCTTCTGGTCGCGAGCCCAGCGGCCTGGACCGCCGATCGGCCGCCATTGGCCGCTGAAGTCCGGATATTTCGAGTCGTCCCAGGCGAAGGCGCAGACCATCGTCGCGCAAAGCGCGCCGATGAGCGTGATTGCGCGGATCGAATTTCGGTAAAGCATCGTTTCTTCTCCTCCCTCTCGTGGACCACGCGAGTGAAGCCACGATAACAATTTCCAACGGCGCTCGAAAGCTCCGGTTTCGCGAGTTTCACGCCGCAGCGCAACCGCCCCGGCCGCGGGTAAGCGGGGATTAAACCCTTTGGGACTAAGATCGGCGGCGGCAAACCGGATCACCCGTCAATGACGTCCCTTGAGGCAAGCGCCCCAACAATGGGGCTCGCTCGTGCGTCCCAACCTTGGGTTCTGCGGGCAGCGCCGGCGCTCTACGCCGGAACGCTGTTCCTCTCGGCGCTGCTCCTGTTTGCAGTGCAGCCGATGTTCACCAAGATGATTCTGCCGCGGCTCGGCGGGGCGCCAGCGGTGTGGTCGGTCGCCATGGTCTGTTTCCAGACGGCGCTGCTTATCGGCTATGGCTATGCGCATTTCCTGGCCCGGACGCTACGGCCGCTGCCTGCGGCCTTCGTTCACGTTGCGGTGCTTGCGGCCGCCTCGATGGCGCTGCCGATTGCTGTTGCGCAAGGCTTTGCCGAGCCGCCGGAAGGCCGCGTCGTCCTCTGGCTGTTCGGCATGATCGCGGCATCGATCGGGCTGCCCTTTACTGCGTTGGCGGCGAGCGCACCGCTCATTCAGAGCTGGTTCGCGGCCAGCGACCATCCGCGGGCAAACAATCCTTACGTCCTTTACGCCGCCTCGAACCTCGGCTCATTCTCCGCACTGCTCGGCTATCCCTTCCTGGCCGAGCCGCTGTTGCGCCTTCATGATCAGAGCGCTCTCTGGTCCATCGGCTATGCTTTGCTCGCGGTACTGATCGGAACAAGCGGTCTCGTTGCGGCGCGTGGCGCCAAGGCCAAGGCGCAAATCATGGTGACGGCCGCGCGCACCCCGCTGTCGGACCGCCTGGCTTGGATGGCACTGGCGGCAGTTCCGGCCGGCCTTGTCATCGCGGTCACCGTCTATGTGACGACGGACGTGGCAGCTGCGCCATTTCTCTGGGTGGCGCCGCTTGCGCTTTATCTCCTCACCTTCGTGGCGCTGTTCCGCGAGAGGCCGTGGATCAGCGAGCCACTCGTGATGAGGCTTCTGCCGTTTGCAGTCGCGCCTGTTGCGATCAGCCTCCTTGGCGGTGCGAAAACTTTTTGGCTCGCGGTCGTCATCGTCAACCTGGCGGCTTTCGTGCTGCTGGCGCTCGCCTGTCACGGCGCGCTCTATCGGCGCCGGCCGGACCCGGCGCGGCTCACCGAGTTCTACCTCTTCGTGTCCGTCGGCGGCGTTCTCGGCGGCATTTTCGCCGGTCTGATCGCGCCCGCAATTTTCAGCGGTACCTACGAATATCCGATTCTGATTGCAGCGGCGCTGCTTGCGACCGGGAGCGGTCTTGGCGATGGGCGAACGTTCCTGCGCGAGGCGGGTCCCGCGCTTATGGTTGCGGCGGCGATTGCTGCAGTTAACCTCGTCTTTGATCTCAAGTTACCCGGCGGCGCCGCGACTGCCTTTCAGGCTGGCCTGGTTGTGCTCGCCGCGTTCATGCTGCTGCAACGCCGTCGGCCGGCACGGTTCTTCGGCCTGGTCGTGCTTGCTTTCGCGATGACGCAACTGTGGCGGCCAGGGCTCGCCCGAATAGTAACTGCGCGTAGCTTTTTCGGCGTGCACCAGGTGGTTGAAACCCAGACTGCCGACGGCATCTATCGCGTTCTCTATCACGGCACCACGATTCACGGCGCCGAACGGATTGCGCAAGCCGACGGAACGCCGGTGACGATCCGGCCGGAGCCTTTGACCTATTATTATTTCGGGGGCCCGATATCCGAGGCCATCAAAGCTGCGCGCTCCGCCCAGGAGGGGCTGAATGCGGTCGCCGTCATCGGACTTGGCACCGGCACCCTCGCCTGTCACCGGAACGACGGCGAGAAGTGGACGTTCTTCGAAATCGATCCGGTGGTGGTGCGCATCGCCCGCGATCCTCGACTGTTTCGTTTTCTTTCCGATTGCGGCGAGCCTCCGCCGATCGTGCTCGGCGACGCGCGATTGACACTCACCGCATCGAATGCGCAATACGACCTGATCGTGCTCGATGCGTTCTCTTCCGATGCGATCCCCGTGCACCTGCTCACGCTAGAGGCAATGGCAGGCTATCTTTCACGGCTATCGGCGCACGGCGCCCTGCTTTTCCACATCTCCAACCGGCATCTCGATCTTCTCCCCGTGGTTGCGGCTGAAGCAGCCGCGGAGGGGCTCGTCGCGATCGCCAAGGTGGATGATCGCGCCAACGATACGGCTGTCGATTACCGGTCGAATGCGCTGGTTGCGGTTCTCGCGCGCTCGGTGGACGATCTTGGAGACCTGCCGAACCGGCCGGGCTGGGTTGCGATCAGGACCGCTCGCGCCGTGCCCTGGACCGACGATTATTCCGACGTGCTTGGCGCGCTGCTGCGGATGAAGCTCGGGTGGTAATCAGGCACGGTGCTGTAGGGTGGGCAAAGGCGCGTTACCATAACTTGCTATTCGCGCACAGCCGTGTTGCGCCTTTGCCCACGCGGTCCAGTTTGTGAGACCGACCGCGTGGGCAAAATCGCTCAGATGCTGCCCCATGTTCGACGTCATTGCCAAGCGATTTGGCCCATCCTGCGTCTCCGCCCCTACTTAATCGCGAATATCTTGAAGGAACCATTCGCTGGGGATCTCATGGCCGAGGCCCGCCTCCTTCGCCTTGCGGTATACTGCCGAAGCCACCGCCTCGAACTGGGCGCCAATCGCGCCCACGTTGAGAAAAAAGCTCGTTTGCCGATCCTGGGTCCGGCCTTCTGCTCGATTGCCGATGACATCCACGAGGGTCGGCATGTCGATCACTGCCGGCGGCAAATCGACTTTGGGGACGAGCCTTCGCTCCTCTGCGCTCCCCGCCACGTAGCCCAGGAATCCGGCGCGCGCATAGAACGCCTGCTCGGTGGTCGCATGCAGCTTCGGGGTTGCCTCCCCGGCGCGAACGGCAACGTCCACGCGGCGAGGCAGATCAGGCTCGATATCGGCCGAAGTCAGATTGGTGACGTGCATGCCCGGCTCGATCCATTCATTCCTGAACACAGGCTCATTGGTCGATGTGCATATCGAGACGATATCGGCGCCGCGTACCGCCTCGCGTGCATCGGCTGCCGGCTCGACCTCGATACCGTGGCGGTCTGACATTTCTCGAACATATCGCAGCACGTTATCCCTGTTTGGGCTGTAAACCTTCACCTTCCTGACGGCGCGGACGGCGCAGAACGCATCGAGGTAGGTGCGGGCCATTCCGCCGGAGCCAATCATTCCGATGGTTTCGCTGTCCGGACGAGAAATGTATTTAACGCCCAAGCCCGCACCGCCGCCCACACGGACATGCTGCAGAAGGCCATCGTTGATCATCGCGACCGGTGTGGCATCGCCTGCGCTGAACAGAAACAGCAGCCCGCAGAACGTACCCGGTGTGCGCGCATACTTGTTCTCTCTCACCCTCCCATATTCACGCGGCCAAGCGACCATGTCGGACAACATGCGCGCACACAGGAGTCCATCGCGTTTGCTTCCTCCTGTCATCACCGCCCAGCGATAATAGGGCGCGGTTTCGACGCCCGAGGGCACATAAACATCGATGCGCCCCATCCCGGCTGCTTCGCCTATCGCCAGTTCGTGAAAAATCCCGTCCAACGCTTCGAGGCACAGGCGCATATCGAGGACCTTCGCGACATCCTCGTTGTTGAGCAGCAGCATGCTATTCTCCGCAGGGCGGGCAAAATCGCGCTTGCAAGCCTTTCCTCGCGCGCAGCCGCCGGCGCGATTTTGCCCACCCTGCGGAGAAAAAGCCAATGCCTCTCCTCATCAGAGCCGAAGAGCTTAAGGGTCTCATTTCGATACAGGAGGCGATCGCAGCCGTGCGCGACGGTTTTCGCGATCAAGGCGAAAAGCCCGCCTATTCGGCGCCGCGCATTCGCATCCAGCACGAGGATCGCCGGGTAAGCGTGCATCCCGGCGGCTGCCATAACCTCGGAGTGGCCGGCATGTTCATCCACGTGGAACGGTTCACGTTCCACGGCGGAGCGCAACAATATGATAAGGCCGGCAAGCGGGTCTATGTGGCCTATGACAGCGAGACGGCGGCGCTCAAGACCATCATCGTCGGCTCGCTGCCGCTGTTCGACGAGCCGCCGGAGGATTGGTTCGGCACCGAGACCGCTATCACCAGCGCCGTGGGTACCGATATCTTGGCCCGCCCGGACTGCCGCACGCTTGCGCTCTATGGCACCGGGCGGCAGGCGCGCCGGCACCTGATCGCGATGTGCACGATCCGACCATCCATCCGGGAAGTGCGCGTTTTCAGCCGCAATGCGGAGAATCGCGCGGCCTTCGTGGCGCGCATGCAGCCTCAGGTCAGCGCACGGCTGATCGCTGTCGAGGCGCCGCAGACAGCGGCGCAGGGCGCCGATCTGATCTGTCTTGCGACCGGCAGCAACGTGCCGGTGCTTTTCGGCGAGTGGCTTTCGCCGGGCCAACACGTCACCTCGATCGTAGCCAGCAACAAGGGGGTGTTGGCGCAGGGCTCGGTCGCACGTCCGCGTCGCGAATTCGATGATGCGGTGATCGTGCGCGCCGACCGTGTGGTTGCGACCCTCAAGGAACAGGCGGTCATGGACGAGCAGGCCGACCTGTTCGAGCCCGTGTCGAAAGGCATCATTTCGTGGGACCGGATCGCCGACCTCGGCGAACTCGTCTGCGGCAAGGCTTCCGGGCGGCACTCAGCCGAGGAGATCACCGTCTTCAAGCAGAATTCCGATCAGGGCGTCGGCTTCATGGCGCTTGCCCGGCTCGCGCATGACAAGGCCCACGCCGCCGGAGTGGGGCTCGAGATTTAACGGTCGCGTTTACTCGCGTCTGGACGCGCTATGACAGCGCGAGCGTGCTACCGGGCAACCCCTCGCACCCAGCATCTTACGCGGGATAGCGCGTTGAAGACTTCTTCTTGTAGACGGAATTGCCGGGTCAAGCCCGGCAATGACGCCGCTACGCAGCCATGCGGTTGATTCTGCTTTCGGCGAGCGAAGTCAGTTTCTTGTCAGTCGCCTTTTCCTCATCGAGATTCTGCTGCAGCAGCGCCGCGCAGTCGTTACGGCCAAGCTCCTTCGCCCAGGCGATCAGGCTGCCGTAGCGCGTGATCTCATAATGCTCGACAGCCTGCGCCGCAGCAATGAGCGCAGCGTCGAGAACCGACTTGTCCTCTACCTCGCCGGCCACATCCTCGGCCTCCTCAATGATGCCGTCGATTGCCGGGCAGTCGAGACCCTTGGGCTCCTGGCCGTGGAGCCGGAACACCTGCTCGAGCCGGGTCACGTGGTTCTTGGTCTCGCTCTGGTGCGTCTGGAACCCTTGCTTGAGCTGCGGATCGTTCGACTTATCGATCATCTCCGGGAGGGCCTTGAGGATCTGTTTCTCAGCGTAGTAGATGTCGCGCAACGTGTGCACGAACAGGTCATCCATTGATTTGATGTCTTTCGAAAAAATGCCCATGGCATAAGTTCCTTGTGGTCGATCATCGGCGCGCGCACCCTGGCCGTGGGCCCTCCCCGCCGCACGCACTTTGACTGGCAACGAAGCACGCTGGCTCTGGTTCCGCGTAGCCCGGATTGGAGCTTGCCAAGCAGAACCGCGGTCATGTGAGCGTTCGATGCAGGGCAAGCTCCAATCCGGGACTGCCCCGGATATCCGCTCGCGCTTGAGCGCGAGCGGATATCCGGGCTACTAGGTTGAGGCGAAGCCAGAAAATCAGTACTGCTCGTCCCACGCCTTTTGGGGCGAGGGGAAATTCTTTCGATGAAGCTCAAGCTCGCGCATTACCGCAATCGGTTCTCGATGTTCCGAACCTACTTCGCGCTGCGCCAGGGTCTGGTGAAGGCGGACGGCATCGAGTTCGCAATCGTTGAGGTGCCCGACCCGCCCAGCCGTGAATTGGAGGATGCTCTGATCCGCGGGGATGTCGATCTCGCCAACATTTATCTGCCGAACTTCCTCGAGCGGCGGCTCGCTGGCGCCTCTATTGTCGGCCTGTGCACCGAATGGAAATCGACCGGGAAGGGCAATGGGCTTTTCGTGCGCCGAGATGAGATCCGCAAACCGGCCGAGCTCGAAGGCCGGCGCCTCGCCACCCACCAGGGCCGCCATGCCATTCACCAGTACCTGCTCAGTCACACCTACGGTGTCGACCTATCGTCGCTCAAATGGGCGGCGAGCCCGCAGGAAACGCTGATCGAAATGCTGCGCCGCGGCGAGGCCGATGGCGTCGTGCTGCTCGACCACTTCTTCCACCACGGCGAGCAGGCAAGCGATCTCGCCTGCCTCTATACCGACGGCGAGGCCTGGAAAGCGCTGACCGGGTTCGACGAGATGATCAAGCACATGGTGGCGGCTCCTTCGAGCCTGATCCGGGACAACCCCACGATGCGTGACCCCTTGCTTGCGGCATTCCGCGAGTCGTTCGCCTATAGCGAGCGCCACATGGATGAGGTAGCGGAGGTCTTCATGCGGACCTATGGCGGGGACCGCGATGCGCTGCTGATCTCCGCCCGCTATCCACGGATGGAGTTCACCTTCACCGATGCCGAGCGGCGCTTGGCGCAGCGCCAGATGGACATGTTCGTCGAAGTCGGGCGGCTGCCGCGCAGTTCGCCCATCGAGAGCTTTTTCGTGATGTAATGGAGTGACAAGGAATGACGCCGGACGATGTCATCAAACGGATCGATCGCCAGGAGGTGATCGATCTTGCGCTCGCGCTAGGCAATATCGACAGCCCGACCGGCAGCGAGGGCGTGGCCGGGCAATATGTGTACGACTGGCTGAGCAAGAACGGCTTCAGGCCGCGCAAATATGCCCTGACCCCGGAACGGTTCAACGTCGCCGCCTGGCTTTCCGGCAGCGGCGGCGGTTACAACCTGATCTTCAACAGCCATCTCGATACGACGCTCCGCCCCGATGCGATCTGGTCGGCGCGCGACCCGCAGGATCCGCTCTATCACTCGGCCTGGATCCAGGGCGACGAACTCCACGGCGATGGTCTGGTCAACGATAAAGGCCCAATGGCCGCATTCCTCGTTGCCGCCAAGGCCATCAAGGAGGCCGGGTATCCGCTGCGCGGCGACCTCATCGTCAGCGCGGCGGCCGGCGAAATTTCGCGCGAGCCGGTCGAGGAATTCCAGGGCTGGCAGTACCTGAGCAAGGATCTCGGCGCCCGTTTCATGGTCACGCACGGGGCGGTCGCAGATTTCTGCCTGATCGCTGAGGGAACCGGCTTCGGCATCGTCTGGATCGAGCCGGGGAAAGCACATTTCAAGGTGACCGTCTATTCGGACCAGCCGCGCTATTACTCGCCGTACCTGCCGCGGCCCACCGGCATCGCCGACGCGCCGAACGCAATCATTCGCGCCACGGCCGTGATCCAGGCTTTCGAGGAATGGGCCTACGAGTATCAGGGGCGCAACACCTACAAGGGCGAGAGCGGCACCGTGGTGCCGAAAGCCAGCATCAACGCGATGCGCTCGGGTTATCCGTTCAATCTCACCAGCACGCCGCAAATATGCAGCTTCTACGTGGACACGCGCATTCTGCCGGGCGCGAGCCCGCTCGACGTGCGCGATGAGCTGCGCGACCTCTTACGCAAGGTCGGAGTGCCGGGCGAGGTCGAGCTGTTCGTCTATCGGCCGGGGTTTGAGGCCAAGGGCATCGAACCGCTGGTGGATACGATCCGGCGATGCCACGCAAAAGTATTTCCGACGCCGCCGCAGACAGTAAGCCCGTCGGTTTCGAGCATGTGGCGCGACGCCAATGCCTTCAACGAGCTCGGCATCCCGGCGCTGAGCTATGGACCGCGCTCGGCAAGCCACGCCGCAAGCAAGAGCTTCAAGATCGAGGACTTGGTGAATGCTTCGCGTGTCTACGCACGGATTGCGATGGATCTGTGCAACCAGGAGCGGCCGCGCGGCCTGCCGCTCGGCTGCCACGTCAATGCGAGCATCGCCCGCGAAGTGCAGCAGCGCGCGAAGGCGAAGGTGCCGCAGCCGGCGAAATAGGCTTGCGCTAATCTTACTGCGTCGTAGGGTGGGCAAAATCGCCTTGCAAGACCGCTTGAATATGGCACCGCGGATGGGCGATTTTGCCCACGCGGTCGACTTCTGAGATTCACGACCGCGTGGGCAAACGCGCGTAGGAGTTTGCACAATCTCTCGGGATCGTAACGCGTTTGCCCACCTACGAAACCGATGCAATCAGATCGGGATTTTGCTGCAAATGACCTCGCCGCTCCGCATCGCCATCTATCTTACTGCCGCCCTGCTGCTGGCGCCGTCGGCGCAGGCGCAGACCGTCGAAGAATTCTATCAAGGCAAAACTCTCACTCTCATTGTCGGCAATGGGCCTGGCGGCGGCTTCGACGTGTTCGCCCGCCTGCTCGCCCGCCACATCGGAAAATACGTTCCTGGTCATCCGAGCGTCGTTGTGCAGAACATGCCGGGCGCCGGCAGCCTGCTGGCCGCAAACTATCTCTACAATCTCGCCCCCAGAGACGGCGCCACCTTCGGCCTCATCGCCCGCAACATGCCGCTCCTCGGACTGCTCGGCAGGAATTCCAACGTCCGCTTCGATCCACGCCAATTCACCTGGCTCGGCTCCTCCTCGGATTTTTCCGATGACGCCTATGTGCTGATCGTACGCAAAGATGGACCGGCGGTCTCGATCGAGGACGCGCTTCGATCCGACCGCCCCCCGCTCGTCCTCGGCGGCACTGCAGCCGGGGGCGGCAGCAGCGATGTGCCGAAAATCCTGCATGACACTATCGGGCTCAATATGAGGCTTGTCGCGGGCTATCGCGACAGCGCCGCGATCTTCCTCGCCATGGAGAACGGCGAGGTGGCCGGCCGCACGGTCGAACTCTCCTCGATCAAGTCCACGCGTCCCGCTTGGCTCCTGCCGGAAAGCAACTTCAAAATCCTGCTTCAATATGCGCGGGCGACGCGCCTCGCGAGCCTTGCCGACGTGCCGACCGCGCGGGAACTCGCGCCAAACCAGAAGGCGCGCGCGCTGATCGAATTCACCGAAGCGCCGTTCACCATGGCATGGCCCTACACGGCGCCGCCGCGAGTGCCGGCGGATCGCACCGAGGCCCTGCAACAGGCCTTCCTGGCTGCGCATCGGGACCGCCAATTTCTCGCCGAGGCAAAGAAAGCCGGCATCGATGTCAGTCCTGTGAGCGCGGCGGATTTGCGCCGCACGATCGAAGACATGTCGCGAGCACCGCCCGAGATTTTCGATTACGTGCGCAGATTGCTCGCCACGGGCAAGAGCGGGTAGACGTCGCGCGACCTCATCCTGATACTCGCAGCCTCTATGGCCGGGCCAGTCTCGAAGGATGAGGGCGCCACGGTGCCGCAAGGCCGCGATCTGCACGGCCTTGGCCGTTCATCCTTCGAGGCGAGCATGCAGCGACAGTGCTGCATGCTCGCGCCTCAGGATGACGGGTCATGAATCTTGCCAAGCCTCAAAATTACTGAACCGTGATGCCCGCGCGTTTGATCACCTCGGCCCATTTCGCGATCTCGGCCTTGACGAAGGGCTCGATCTTGTCGCGCGGCATGTCGAAAGATTCGCCTGCCGTGCCGGCTATCCGCTCCTTCACCTTCGGATCGGCAATCGCCTTCTTCACTTCGGCATTGAGCTTGTCGAGGATCGGTTGTGGCGTCTTTTTCGGCGCCCAGAGGCCGAACCACACATAGTTTTCGTAGCCCGGCACGCCCGATTCGGCGATCGTCGGCACGTCGGGCAGCTGCGGCGAGCGCTGCGAGCCGGTGACGGCAAGCGCGCGCACGCTGCCGCCTTCGATCTGACCGAGCGCGCTCGCTATATTATCGAAGAACAGCGGCACCTGCCCGGCGATAACGTCGGTATAGGCTGGCTGAGCGCCGCGATAGGGTACGTGGGTGAGATTGGTGCCGGTCATTATCTTGAACAGCTCCGCCGACAAATGTTGCCCGGTACCGTTGCCGGCCGACGCGTAGTTGATCTCGCCCGGCCGCAATTTGGCGAGCGCAATCAACTCGCTCACAGAATGCGCCGGGAAATTTTTGCTCACCACCAGCACGAACGGATATCTGGCGAGCATCGCCACCGGCTCGAAATCGCGGATCGAGTCGTAAGCCAGATTCGAGAACAGGCTCGAATTGACGGCCATGCTGCCGGTCAGCCCGGTCAGCAGTGTGTAACCGTCCGGCGCAGCCCTCGCGCCGGCGACGGTACCGACGATCAACCCGGCGCCGGGCACATTCTGGATGATGAACGGATGGCCGAGCTGCTTCGACAGCTGATCGCCGACAATACGCGCAATGATGTCGGTCCCGCCGCCGGGAGTTGACGGCACGATGATGCTTACCGGCCGGGTGGGGAATTCCTGCGCTGGCGCCGCCTTCGCAGCAAGGCAGAAACCCGCCAGCGCGACAGCGAATCCGATAGCGTGTAATTTGCGAAACACGGAACTGCTCTCTGTTTGTTGAACCCGGTTGGAGTTGCGGCTCTTTCTGCGCCTCGTGGTGAGGAGCGCGGCCCTCACTCCGGCTTGGCGCCGGAGAATTTCACCACCTTGCCCCATTTCTCGACTTCGGCGGCGAGGAGCTTGCCGAATTCGGCGGGGGTTGTCGCAACCACGGCGCCCCCGAGGTCGGCGATCCGCGCCTGGATGTTCGGGTCGGCAAGCCCTGCATTCACCTCGCGATTGAGTGTCTGGATGACCGCCGCCGGCGTCGCCTTCGGCGCGCCGAGACCGAACAGCCCGCTTGCCTCGAAGCCGGGGACGAACTCGCCAACGGTGGGCACGTCGGGCAGTGCCGGCGAACGCTCGACGGTGGTCACCGCCAGCGCCCGCAGCTTGCCGGCCCTGATGTAGGGGAGCGAAGAGGCCATGTTGTCGAACACAACCTGCACCTGCCCGGCCATGAGATCGACAGCCGCCGGCGCCGCGCCGCGATAGTGCACCGTCACCATCTTCACGCCGGTGAGCATCTTGAACAGTTCGCCAGCGACGTGCTGCGGCGTGCCGGTGCCGGCCGTTCCCATGTTGATCTTGTCCGGATTGGCTTTCGCGTAGGCGATGAAATCGGGAACGGTCTTGGCGGGAAAGGAAGGCGGCACCACCATCACGAAGAACGCCCGCATGATGCTCGCCACCGGCGTGATGTCGCGGATGAAATTGAATTTGAGATCGCCGTAGAGCGTCTCGTTGATCGTATTCGCGACCGCGGTAAGCAGCAGCGTGTAGCCGTCGGCGGGCGCGTTCACGACTGCTTCGGTCGCCAGATTGCTGCCCGCGCCCGGCCGGGGGTCGACGATGAATTGGCGGCCGAGCCGCTGCGAGAGCCACGCTCCGATCAGCCGCGCCAGAATGTCGGTCGGGCCGCCGGCCGCGAACCCGACGATAATGCGCACCGGCCGTGCCGGATAGGCTTGCGCGAAGGCAAGGCGCGGCACGGCCGCGAGCGCGCCCGCGCCCGCCGCGAAGTGGAGAAAGGCTCTACGTGGAATATATCTCATGACATTCTCCGAACCTAAACTTGTGACCCGTCATCCTGAGGCGCGAGCATGCAGCCGCTAAGGGCGCGTCCATAAATAAGTCAGTCAATTCGATTTCTGACGTCGGCGTAACGAAGGTATTCGGGCTGGTGATATTCTGTAATTCCATTCGCCGTGGAAACGATGAGGGGACAGGTTCAGCGTCGCCATCTGAGCGTCCGA
>DATBHB010000089.1:0-2940 GCA_036557705.1 Xanthobacteraceae bacterium | reverse complement strand
TGGCTGTCGCTGGTGCCGGCGGCGACCGGCTGGCTGGGTGAAAATCTCGCCGCGCCGCTGCCGGCCGCGGTCTATGGCGCGGTCCTGCTGATGCCGGCCATCGCCTACTATCTGCTGCAGAAGGCGATCATGCGCAAACAGGGTGCGCACTCTGTGCTCGCCCGGGCGCTCGGCAGCGACATCAAGGGCAAACTATCGCCGCTGCTCTATGCCGCCGGAATCGCACTCGCCTTTGCCCTGCCGTGGCTGTCGATCGCGATCTATGTGCTGGTCGCACTGATCTGGCTCATTCCCGACCGCAGGATCGAGCAGGCGCTGCGGGAAAGCTAAGACGCGCGCTCACCGCTATCTGATGTCTGGTTTTGTACAGGGTTTCGGATGCCGGCCGTGAGTGAGTTGGGCGCGTGCGCTTGGCCGGCGTCCGAAAGCCGTCAAGGAACGAACCCGCGGTCGGTGGTGCACGGGGGGCGGGCGCGCTGATTATGGGGATTAGGCTGATGCGGAAGTTGGGTGATGTTGGCCGTGCTCAGCTTTAACGCGGCCGATGACCTGTCTGCCGGCGCGCAACAGCACGCGATGATGATTGCAATGATCGGCGAGCATGCTGGTTACGGCTGAGTTTACTGGTTATTTTGCGCAAGGCGACGAGCGCCGTCGCGGCCGATCTGAGATCGACGATAAGACGCGGCGGGTAGTCCTGGTAACAGCACTGATGTCATGAGGTGTCGATCCTGACGGCGACCGTTGGGCCGCTCGGCCGATGGCGAGGCGTCTGGCCGCGTTCGAAGGTCTCGATAACGACCATGCGGCCGCCGCAGTGGGGGCAAACCTGCGCAAGAGTCGCTTGTTCATCGTCATCGGCGCCATGATCTTGGGAAGCCGCGTTGAGCAGCACTCGCGCTCGCACGATATTCTCCGCGCGCGCGCTTTTTGCGAATAAGCCGTAATGGCGGATACGGTGGAAGCCGGCGGGGAGGACGTGAATGAGGAAGCGGCGGATGAACTCCTCTGCTGCGAGCGTCATCACCTTGTATCGGGCGGAGCCGTCAGCGCGATAATCCTTGTACTTGAAGGTGACGCTGCTGTGGTCGGCCGCGATCAGCCGGCTGTTGGCGATGGCGACCCGGTGGGTATAACGAGAGAGATAGGCTAGCACCGCCGCGGGTCCGCCGAAGGGACGCTTGCCGTAGACGTACCACTTGATCTTGCGCAGCGGCGCTAGAAAGGCGGCGAAGGCCGCGCGTTCATCGAGACGGCGGTTGCGGCCGAAGAACTGCAATTGACCGGCGGCATGGGCGGCGAGAAGCTTTTGCAACATCAGCCGGCAAAACAGTTTGGATAGCGCACGCCATGGCAGGAAGAACTTGGGCCGGCAGGCGATCCAGCGTTGACCATCGTGTGAGAGACCGCCAGCTGGCACGATCATGTGCACATGCGGATGGTGGACGAGCGCCGAGCCCCAGGTGTGCAACACAGATGTGATGCCGATGCGAGCGCCCAGATGCTCGGGGTCACCCGCAATCGTGAGCATGGTCTCGGCACTCGCCTTGAACAACAGATCGTACACTACCGCCTTGTTCTGATAGGCGATCTCAGCGATCGTCGCTGGGACGGTGAACACCACGTGATAATACGGGACCGGCAGCAGCTCGGCCTGCCGCTCGGCCAGCCATTGCTTCGCCACCGCGCCCTGGCACTTCGGGCAATGCCGGTTGCGGCAGGAATTGTAGGCGATGCTGGTGTAGTGGCAGTCCTCGCAGCGTTCGACATGGCCACCGAGCGCCGCCGTGCGGCAGCGCTCGATCGCGCTCATCACCTTCAGTTGCTCGAGGCTGACATGGCCGGCGTTGGCTTGACGCCATGCTTGGCCATGCGCGCGGAAGATATCCGCGACCTCCAAAGCCGGACGAGGCACGCGTGTGGTGGCGTTATGCCGGCGGCTTATTGGGCTTCGGTATCAGCGGTGTGAGCTGATCGAGCGGGCTCGTAACCGCACGGATTACGTTGGTCGCGACTTGCGCATAAAGCGCGGTCGTCTCCAACTTCGCATGTCCAAGCAAAACCTGGATCAGGCGAATATCGATATTTTGCTCCAACAGATGGGTGGCAAAGCTGTGCCGCAGCGTGTGCGGTGTGACCCGCTTGTTGATCTCGGCAAGCTTGGCAGCCATATGGACGGCGCGAGTGAGTTGTCGCGTCGTCATCGGCAGCATCGGATCGCGGCCGGGAAACAGCCACACCGCGGGGCGGGCGATGCAATACCAGTCGCGCAGGAAGTCCAATAACCGTGGGGACAGCAGGGCAAGGCGATCCTTGCGTCCCTTGCCCTGCTCGATGCGCAGCACCATGCGCTTGGAATCGATGTCGGCGACCTTCAGCGCCACCACCTCGGAAACCCGCAGACCCGCGCTATAGGCGGCGCTCATCGCCGCCTTGTACTTCGGCCCGGGCGCCGCCTCCAGCAGCCGGCTGATCTCCTGCGGGCTCAAGATCACAGGGATCTTGCGCGGCTCGCGTACGAAGGTGAGGTGCCGCTCCATATCGGGTCGGTCGAGGGTCACGCCGAAGAAAAAGCGCAGTGCCGACACCGCACTGTTCATGCTCGACGGCTGTACGCCGTTGCGCCGTTGATGCAGTTGAAAGCGACGCAGATCGTCGGCGCTTGCGGTATCGGGCGAGCGGCCGAGAAATGACGCAAAGCTCTTGACGTTGCGGATGTAATCGTGGCGCGTCTTGCCGCTGAAATTGCGCACCGCCATGGCGTCGTGCATGCGCTGGCGCAACGGGCTGATCGGTTCGTCGTGCATCGGAGTGCTCCTTTGTTAAGGTTGCAACACTCCGATCGTCGAACTCACGAAGCTCTCATCAAATCCCCTGTCGGCCTTTATTCCCGGCTAGGCCAGCCCGCAGCCCCCTCCCGCGAAGCGGGTTCGTTCATTG
>DATBHB010000088.1:0-9046 GCA_036557705.1 Xanthobacteraceae bacterium | reverse complement strand
CGTGGTGTGCGCCGATTCCTGTGCCACCGCCGACCATCCGATGATCGACCATATCTGGCGCGAGCGCCTGCCGCTCTGCGACCTCATGGTGGCGCTACGCCCACAGGCGCCGTTCTGGTCCGCGCAGCGGCTGGAAAGCCTCCGCAACGCCGCGATTGCCGCCGCCAAGCAGCTGCGCGATAAGCTGCGCGGCTAGTTCTCCAAAACGGCTGGGCAGATTTCATGACCGATCCGATCTCGATCCGCATGGGCGGCTACGGGCCGCCGGCCACCTCGTTCTCGCGCGGGCTCAAGCTGATCGGCGACACGCTCGAAGAAAAATTCGGCGACCGGGTGCGCGTGCATTACGTCTGGAACATCATGGATTTCGGCTATCGCGCCGAGGAGATTCTGTGGCTGGTCGAGCGTGGCGTGCTGACGCTCGGCTATCAATCGTCGAGCTATCTGACCGACCGGGTCGCCGAGCTCGGCTTTGTCGATCTGCCGTTCCTGTTTGCCGAGCGCGATGCGGCGCGTGCGGCGATCGATGGCGCGCTCGGCCGCTTCCTCGCCGACGCCATCGAGCGGCGCGCCGATTACCGCATCCTCGGCTGGTTCGAGAACGGCTTCCGCCAGATCTCGAACCGGCTGCGGCCGGTGCGTATGCCGGCCGATCTCAACGGCATGCGCATCCGCGTGCTGCCGAGCGAGGTGCAGGCCAGGACCTTCGCGCTTCTCGGCGCCGAGCCGGTGCGCTGCGACCTCACCGAGGCGATCGCCGGCATCAAGGCCGGGACGCTTGACGCCCAGGAAAATCCGTTCGCCAACACCGTGACCTATGGCGTGCACAAATTCCACCGCTTCCACACCGTCAGCAATCATTTCTACATTTCGCGGCCGATCTTTTTGCACCGCCTGAGCTTCGACGCCTGGCCGGCGGAGCTGCAGCACGCCATGCGCGACGCGGTCGCCCGCGCTGTCGCCTTCCAGCGCGAGCTGGCGATCGACGAGGACCGTGAGGCACGCGCCGCGATCCTCGGTGCCGGCTGCGAGATCGTCGAATTATCCGCCGACCGGCACGCCGCATTCCGCGCCGCCGTCGCGCCGCTGCTCGATGAGGCGCGCGGCACTTACGGCCGCCAAATGTTCGATCTGGTTTCCGGCTAGCGGCCGCCGCGCGGATGCTGCGTGATGACGGTCGTGAACGTCCGCATGAAAGTGGCAGGGGTGTCAGGATTCGAACCCGAACTGCAGGGCTTTGGAGACCCGCCGACTGCCGTTGTCTTACACCCCTGTACCGACCGGTCGATGGCGCAGGCGCCGTATCCGGTTCGGCTTTGGCTGGCAGCCCCTCCCGGAGTTGAACCGGGCTTGTCCGGATTCAAAATCCGGCGCCTCACCGATCGGCCAAGGGGCAGCAAAGAGGCAGCAAAAAAAGTGGCAGGGCGTGCGGGTGCCGACCCCGCTTCTTCGGTTTGAAGGACCGAGATTCTAGCCGGTAAACTAACGCCCCGAATTTGGAGCGGGCCGCGAGCAACGATCTCGCCTGTCCGGTTTGGAAGACTGGCGCACATCGATCTATGCCAGACCCGCAATTGGCGGAGAGCTGAGAGCACGATTCTCATGCCCCAAAGGGCACCGAGCGCTTAGCAGGCGTCGCCGGCCCCCGGCCGGTTAGCTCTCCTGAGAAGAACCAAACATACATTGGCAATCACGGGATGAATCGAACACCCGACCTGCGAGGTGGGAACTCGCCGCTCTCTCCGCTGAGCTACGTGACCGGAAAGATTTTGAACATTGGCGCGCCACGGTCGATGAAGATGGGCACTGCTGGTTCGCCGTTCCCCGGCCGACCCGGAGACCATTGACAAGTGGAAACGGTGACCCGCAGCACTTGCAGGAGATGACGCTTTGTGCGTCTTAAACCGTCAGCCGTGGCGCGTCGTACAGTCGACGGCTTAGCGCACCCTCGTCGCTGATTTCGATCAGGAAGATTTCGGACAAGCCCGCCCTTCCAGACGACGTTAATTGGAGTGCACGGCTGCCCGATACGGATTTGAGCCATCCGAGCTCCAATAGACGATCCAGAATCCGAGCCCCGACGAGTCCCTTGAGGTGATAACGACGCTCGCTCCAGTCGAGACACGGCTGGCAGAAAATCCGCCGCGTCCGCGGCGTCAGATCGACACCAAACCCGGAGAGGAAGCTCGCGCCCGAAGACGTGACCTCTCCGCCTTCATCGGTGAGTGCGACGTGCCCCATGCCCACAAGGGCATCGGTAACGGCGACGCCTATCTGGCCAGCCAGATGATCGTAGCAGCTTCGGGCAAAACGGAGCGCATCATCGTTTGCCGACCGCGGCTGCAGGCGCGGCGGCAACTCTATGGCGGCGACGACCTTCATGCTCTCCAGCATTGTCGCGACCAACGGCGACGCGATCCGATAATAGCTGAAGCCGCGGTTGCGAACGACAGTCAAAAGCCGCGCGGTAACCAGCTTGCTCAAGTGGCCGCTCGCGGTCGATCGAGAGACATTGGCGCAGTAAGCAAGCTCAGTGGCCGTCAGCGACTGGCCGCCCATAAGGGCGTTGAGCATCGTCGCTCGCGCAGTGTCACCCACGAGAGCGGCCACTTCCACCAGATTTGCCGCCGCGACCATGCTTTAGCCCTATGGCCGATACGGAAAAACGTCAATTGGAACCAGTTTGGCATCGGCCGAACTGCCCGCGCGAGACAATCGCGAACCGTCAGAAACAATGCGGGTTGGTCCTAGTCCAGCGAGGGTGCTCTCGGCTGGCATGGAGGATGTGATGGTCGCTTATTGGGTCGCGCGTTCGAAGGTCAACAATCCCGATCAGTACAAAAAGTACACCGAGCTCGTACCGGACATCCTCCAAAAGTTCGGCGGCAAGGTTTTAGCGCGCGGCGGAAAATTCAAGATCCTCGAGGGTTCTGAGAAATTCCGCCGCTTCATCGTGATCGAGTTCCCGAACTTCGAGAAAGCAGTCGCCTGCTACGAATCGCCCGAGTACCTCCAGGCCGCCGCGCACCGCCAGAAAGACGGTGCAAGCGAGTTGGACATCGCCATCGTCGAAGGCATCTGAGACCACCAGTGCGGAACGTCATGCTGATCGGCATCCTTCATTCCGAGCACGCAAGTACCATTACTGCCGTGGTTTGCAGCCTAGTCGTCGCTGGCCTCCTGAAGGGAACAATCGGGGTCGGCATGCCAATCGTCGCGCTGCCGCTGCTGTCTCTGTTCATTGACGTCAAATCTGCGACCATGCTGCTGAGCATGCCTTTGATCTTCAGCAATTTGCCGCAGGCGCTGGAGGGCGGAAAGACTGGACGGTGCCTGGTGCAATTGATGCCGGTGCTTATCGGCATGATCCCCGGCCTCTTCCTTGGCGTTCGAGTCCTGTTGGCGGTCGATGCGAACGTTGCAAGGATTATCGCAGGCCTGGTGCTTATGACTGTCGGCGTCGTCACACTGCTCGCGCCGAAACTACAGATTCAGCCCCGCATGGTTTTACCAACCGGCGTCACCTTCGGATTTTTCGGCGGGATCATGGGAGGCACCGCAGCGATGGCGGGACCGCTTGTTTTCATATTTCTGCTGGCAAAGGGACTGCGCGGAAAGGCGTTCACAAAGGAAGCATCGCTGTATCTCGTGTTTTCCTCCGGCTTGCTGGCCATTCTTCTGACGGCCAGCCACGAGTTCGGTTGGCTTGACGTTGCAGTCTCGACCGCTGCGACGCTGCCAGTCTTCATCGGCATGTACGCCGGGCAACATATGCGCGACAAGATTGCGCCCGAGACATTCAGAAAGCTGGTGCTGATCGCCGTCATTGCCGCGGCCGCCGCGCTGCTGCGACATGGCTTCTTCGGTTGACGGGCTTGCCGGTGCCGCCGCGGTTATCGGCGGCTCGGTGCGGGCCCTTGCGGCCAATCGGCGACAGTGTCGTACAAAATCGCAAAGTGGCGCGCCCGGCAGGATTCGAACCTGCATGAGATGCCGGTTTAGAAGACCGGTGCCTATCCGCTCGAGCCACGGGCGCGAAGCGTGGAGACCAGAGCCGGATTCGAACCGACGTGAAAAACCGCTTTTGCAGAGCGGTGCCTGACCCCTCGGCCATCTGGTCAAGTTGGCAGCGCGTCCCGGAGTTGAACCGGGCTGAAACGGATTCAGAATCCGCCGCCTTGCCGCTCGGCCGGCGCGCGATGGCGAACGGGGCGCGAGGCCCCGTCGTCGTCGAATTTGGCCTCCCCGGCAGGACTCGAACCTGCATGCCTCTGCGTTCGTAGCGCAGTGCTCATCCGGTTGAGCTACGGGGAGATAGCACCGATTGGCTCCCATCGCAGGAATCGAACCTGCCTCAAGTCCGGTTAACGGCCGGCCGCGTGCACCTTGCTCGCCTGATGGGAATAAGTGGTGGAGAATCCGGGAGTCGAACCCGGGACGCCGATCTTGCAAGGATCAGCTGCAGCCCGCTGCCTTCCCCGTGCCTGGTCGTGGTTTCGAGCCACGCTCTCCGCGTCTTCGGCGCGGCGCTTTCACCAGATTAGCTTACCAGGCGCGTTGGCGCGGATGCCGGTAATCGAAACCGGACCTGATGAGTGGCGCTCATCTGCTCGACCTTCAAGCTACACCCGCGGGAGCATTTTCCGGAAAAGTGGACGCCGGTTTTCCGCAGAAAATGCGACAATCAAAAATCTAAATTGGTGGGAAGCGGACGGAATCGAACCGCTTGCCCGAAGGGACCGCGTTTACAGCGCGGCGACGGCACCAGCCTGTCCTTACCTGCACTTCCCGATCGTTGCGTTTGGTTGCAGGGATCGGAGTCGAACCGACCTTGAGCAGCTTATGAGACTGCCTGGGTCCCGGACCTCCCTGCAGAACAGTGCGAGGCTTTTCATCTCCATCGCGTACAGCCGGTACGTCCGCGGTCTGCAGAATTTCCTTTGCGCTGTCCTAACTGGCGGAAACGTGAGGTCCTGATCCCCAATGGCGAGGCCATCCATCTCGCTTCGAACGAGCGCCGGACTCCTGTCCGGTTACGTTTCCGTGATGTGGCGGAAGGCTGAGCGCACGATGCCCATACGCGCAAAGCGTACCAGTCGCATTCCAAGCGATGCCGACACCCCGGTCGGTTAGCCTTCCAAAAAAATGGCGGAGCGGTGAGGTGTCGATCCCCGCACGTTGCCGTGCCGCTGGTTTTCAAAACCCGCTGCCGAGCCGTCGGCGACCGCTCCTCATCGTCAATGGGGTTCCCTCGGAGATTCGAACTCCGCACCTTCCGCTTCGGACGCGGATGCTCTCTTCCAATGAGCTAAGGGAACATGTTTGGTCCGCGCCCGGGAATCGAACCCGCGCCGTCTACGGTGATCTGCCGCTCCGGGCTTATAAGGCCCAGCCGCACGCCAGTGCTGGCGCGGTTTTTTGAGTTGGTCAGGGTGGCGTGATTCGAACACGCGGTCTCATGCGTCCGAGGCATGCGCTTTGGCCGGGCTAAGCTACACCCTGTTGACGCGCCGTGCGGGGAACGATCCCGCCTCACCGGTTCGACAGACCGGCCGCCTCTCCTGATGCGTAACGGCGCAAATTTGTTTACAAGTTTGTTTGCAAGTTTATTTGGTGTGCAATGTTTGTTTGTTGTGAAAGCGGCGAATTGAGCGCCCATTGAATGCCGCCTCGGGGCAACGCGTCTGCCAATTGGGCTACGTGCACGTGGCGGCGCGATCCGAAAAGATCACGCTCCAAGCGAAATGGTGGACACCCCCGGCAACGATCCGGGACCTGATTGATTAAGAGTCAACCGCTCTGCCGATTAAGCTAGGTGTCCGCGAACCCCGGAGGTTACGATCCTCTTGCGGGTAGATTAAAAGTCTACTGCCGATCCAATCGGCTGAACGCTCGGGGTCCATAAGACCCCGCGTTTGTGCGGGTCCATCATGTCGGTCTCCATTGTTGGTCCTCCCGCACGGTAACGATCCCCGGTCTGCCGGTTATCGGCTGGCTGCTCTGCCATTGAGCTACAGGAGGCGCCGTTGTTTTGGTGCGTCTTGCAGCCTTCGCTACTCAAGACGCACGCGATCTGGTAGGCGCTGAGAATTACGATATCTCGACCTTCGGTTTGTAGGACCGACGCTCTTCCTCTGAGCTAAGCGCCTGGTGCCGCAGGCAGGCTACGATCCTGCACTGAACGGGGTTTAAGCCCGCTGCCTCTGCCAATTGGGCTACTGCGGCGTGGTGCTCGCGGGGTGATTCGAACACCCACCGAGCGGGTTTTGAATCCGCTGTCTCTGCCGTTGGACTACGCGAGCAAATTGGTGGCCTCGGGGAGATTCGAACTCCCAACGCATGCCTTCTGAGGACATCGTCTCTGCCTATTGGACTACGAGGCCATGGTGCTGCGTCGTGGCTTCGATCCACGCGCCTCCGAGATACCGCCTCGGCGCTCTGCCGAATGAGCTAACGCAGCCTTTTGTTTGGTGCGCCTGCGAGGAATCAAACCCCGCTCTGCCGCTTACAAGGCGGCTGCATCGTCGCCAATGCTTCAAGGGCGGAGCCAGCAGGAGGAATCAAACCTCCGTCTCATCCTTACGAGGGGCGTGTTCTGTCACTGAACTATGCCGGCATTCCGACTCATCAAAATTGACAAATGGACGGGCGTTCTGCTTCGCATCCCAAAACCGGGAGGCAGTTGCACAATGCCGCGTCCAATTCATTTGGACGTTCACGATGTCAAACAACTCGATCCTTGCGGATCGCATTTTAAGTCTCAGGCAAAGCTCCGCCGTGCCCCATGCGCATGCGCACGCGGTCGAGCCGGCGACGCAGACCATGCGCGCGCATCTCATGCGCGCAGCACGAACGTCGTCACGATTGCGATGGTGTTTCTTGCGATAATCTGGGCCGTTCTTGCCCTCCTGCCTGTTTGGCGGAGGGTTTTTTGGCCCTGCCGCCGGTTAGTCCGGTCTTGCTAACCCTGGTTCGGGTTTATTCATCGGTTGGATGAAACCGACCGCGAACGCGCACGACCAATCGCTCGGCCGGGAGCCCGGCCGCGCGGAGGTCGCTGTCGTGTATGAACGTATCGAACGCATCGGTTTCTCTGTTCGGCTTTTAGCCGTTAGGGCGCCGCGTGTGCCACATCTGAGAGCAAATTGCAAGTACAAAATGGTGACACAGCCGCGTTTCCGCAAGATGCGTTTGTTAGTTCGATGATGTCGTTGCGCTTTTTTCAGCGCTGCCGCACGGAATAATTTTTAGTAAAACCTCAGCGGCATCCGAGGCCGGTCGCAAAGCGGGAAGCTGGTTCGGGGTCGAACGAGATCTATTCCACGCTCTCAATCAATTGACTGACCGGGCGCTGCCGGTCATGCTTGTTGCGTACCGGACCACCTCATCATCCAGGCAGTACAGCGCCCATGCCCAAGCTCTACGAAGCCCTCGCCGAAGCGTTTGTTGCGGAGGGAGTGGACACGCAGTTCGTCCTGATGGGCGACGGCAACATGCATTGGTCCACCGCCTTCGCCCAACTGCCGGGCGTGCGCACCGTTCACGTCCGGCACGAGCACGTCACCGTGGCGGCGGCGACCGCCTACAATGTCGCGACCGGCAAGCTCGCTGTAGCCTCGGTCACTTGCGGCCCCGGCGTGACCCAGCTGATGACGGCGCTGCCGACCGCGGTGCGCGCCGGCCTGCCGATGGTGGTGTTCGCCGGCGAGTCGCCGATCAACGCCAAGTTCTACAACCAGTACATCGAGCAGGCGCCGCTGGTGACCGCGACCGGCGCCCATTACATCGCCGCCCACAGCGTGCCGCGGATGATGGACTACGTGCGCGAGGCCTTCCACATCGCCAAGTACGAGCGGCGGCCGGTGGTGCTGGGCATTCCCTACGACCTGCAGAAGGTCGAGCATATGGCCAACCAGCCGTACGAGACCTCGGCCATGTACCGGCCCAAGGTCGGGCGCATGCAGCCCGATCCCGAGCTCGTCGCCGAGGCGGTCGAGCGGCTCGCCGCGGCCAAGCGGCCAATCATCCTCGGCGGCCGTGGCGTGCTGCGGTCCGGCGCGCGCGATGCGGTGATCAAGCTCGCCGATCGCTGCGGCGCCTTGCTCTCCAACACGCTGCCGGCGCGCGGCCTTTTCCACGACCATCCGTTCGGGCTCGGCACCACCGGCAGCTATTTCACGTCGCTGGGCCGGGAGATGTACGAGTCTTCGGACGTCGTGCTCGCGGTCGGCACCAGCCTGTCCTACTACACCGGTGTCGGGCACTTCTGGGGCAAGGCCTGCAAGATCCAGCTCGACGATGCGCCGCGCGGCCTGCGCGATGGCCAGAAGGCGGCAGACATCTACGTGCGATCGGACGCGCTCACCGGCGTCGAGGCTATCCTTGCCGGCCTTGAGAAGAAGCTGGGCGCCGGCAAACCGACGGCGGCGTCCATCCGCACCAAAGAGCTCGCGCATCGCATCGCCACCGAGCCGGCGGACTCGATGCCGTTCGATATCGAGCCCGGCGTGCTCGATCCGCGCGAGGTGATCTCCGCGCTCGACGCGGTCATTCCGAAGGATTGGGACATCGTCGTCGGCGGCGGTCATCAGGCCTATTTCAACACCCAGATGCGCGGCCGGCCGGCGGAGCGCTACACCACGGTCCGTGAATTCGGCGCGGTCGGCAACGGCCTGTCGTATGCGCTGGGCGTAGCGGCGGCGCGCTGGCAGGGCCGCGACGGCAAGGTCGTGCTGTTCGAAGGTGACGGCGGGCTGTTATTCCACATCCAGGAGCTCGAGACGCTCAAGCGTCAAGGCTTTCGCATCCTGATCTGCGCCATGAACGACGGCGGCTACGGCTCGGAGTTTCACAAGCTGCGTGCCGATGGTCTCGACGACAGTCTGGCCGTGTTCGGCCGCCCCGCGCTGGAAAACATCGCCCGCGGCTTCGGCCTGCGCGGCCACGAGATCCGCGATGTGTCGGTCATCCCAAAACTGTTCGCCGACTTCGTCGCGCAGGGCGACAGCGAAATCTGGAACATCCAGATCTCGGATCAGGTCACGGC
>DATBHB010000087.1:0-79624 GCA_036557705.1 Xanthobacteraceae bacterium | reverse complement strand
GTGCCGGCGAGTACGCAACTTACGGAGCTGTTGTCCATCCCTTGGCGGAGAAAGGCCTTCAAGGAATTATCACCTTTCTTTTTCGTAGCTTCGAATACACTGCTGTCGAAAAAACCACTATCGATTTTCTCTTCAGACTTGAGTACCCAACAGTTCCGGACGTTCCAGGCGCGCCACACGTCCGGCACGTAGTGGAATGAGAAAAATGTCCTTCGCGCCAACTCGCCCCCCGATACGAAAGATCATGTCCGCGACGATGGCACCATTATAGCCCCGGCCCACCGGCGCTCATAGCATTGTGGGCACCGGGCTTATCCGTGCTAGAACGTGGCAGCTACGGCACGCCTTTGGTTTCGGCTTTGGTTTGTGTCGCAATGAACGGAAGTCCGAGGAAGAAGGATCGGCGGCTGAGCATCGGGGCTAACTCCTGTTGCGTTCTTCTGTCATCGTCGCACCATGAACACCATAGAACAAAACGGGCGGCATTCCTGCCGCCCGTTCCGAAACCATCCACTCGACTTCAGCGATATATTCCGGCGATCGTAGTCGTCGCTGTGCTCGTGACAACTGATACTCGGAAGGTCGTCGGAGGCTCAGGCCCGATGGGTTCTGGATGCGAGCCATGCGGCATGACCACAGGACTCGGCTCGCACCAATCAATGCCGGGGTGGCAATCGGCCGGCGAATGCAGCCCTTCGGCAAACGTCGCTCCGCATGCAAAGCACTCCATTTTGAAAATTTTTTCTCGTGGTCGGAATTCGCCGTCCGGCGAATCACATTGACCGCGATAATACAACATCATGCTACCGCCATGTGACGATGCCAAATCAGTGCCAATGGAATTTGCTGGTATTGCCTAAGTATCTGATTTTATTGGTGGAGCCAAGGGGAGTCGAACCCCTGACCTCTTGAATGCCATTCAAGCGCTCTCCCAACTGAGCTATGGCCCCATCATGGTACGCGGGTTTGGGAATCCCGCGTCGATGCTGCTGAAATGCTTACCTGCCAAATGTAGCGATTAAATCCCGTTCTGGCCAGAAGCGCGCCCGCGGCCGAGAGCGCGCGCCTCATGGCGCGACCCGCAAGGCGCGTGGGCACGGCTCGCGCACAGCGCTCGCCTTTGCCCACCCTACAAAGTTTGTGCCCCGAACGCCGCTCAAGGCTCCTCCTCGTCCTCGACGTCGCCGATGATGTCGGTCACGTCCTCGTCGCCCTCTTCCTGCTCCTCGATGAAGGGCGCCTCGTCTTCGAGGGTCTCGTCCATTTCGATCTCCTCGTCGGCGCCCTCGACCGCCTCGCCTTCGGCCGGTTTTTTGCCTTGAGTCTCGGCGTCCGCCTCTTCGAGCGAAACGAACTCGGCCTCGGCGGCCTCCGGAGCCGCGGCCTCTTCCTCGGCCGGCGCCGGCGCGCGCGCTGCAGGGGGCTCGGGCCGCGAGCGCGGGATCGCAATCTCAAGCACGGTGTTGCACTTCGGGCAGATGATCGGGGTCTTGTTGAGATCGTAGAATTTGGCGCTGCAATTGATGCACAGACGCTTGGTGCCGAGCTCGGGTTTGGCCACGTTGGCGGGCTCCTTGAGCAGGTCTGAAAATTGAGGTGCCTGACTTGGCGGCTCGCCTTGGCGCTGTCAATACCGTCATGGTACGAGGCTTGGCCGTGAATGACGCTGCAACCTCGCCGCTTTCCGCGCGCCGCTCGGGCGCGCTCAAAGGGCGCGTCCGCGTGCCCGGCGACAAATCGATTTCCCATCGCGCGCTGATATTCGGCGCACTCGCGGTGGGCGAGACGCGCATCAGCGGGCTCCTCGAAGGCGAGGACGTGCTCAATACCGGCAAGGCAATGCGCGCGCTCGGGGCGATCATCGAACGGGTGGGCGACGGCGAGTGGCGCCTGCACGGTGTCGGTGTCGGCGGTTTCCGCGAGCCCGAAGCGGTGCTCGATTTCGGCAATTCAGGGACAGGCTGCCGCCTGGTGATGGGAGCCGTCGCCGGCTGCCCGATCGAGGCCACGTTCGACGGCGATCGCAGCCTGCGCAAGCGGCCGATGCAGCGTATCCTCGATCCGGTGATGCGCTTGGGAGCGCGGGCGGTAAGCGCCGCCGACGGCGGGCGCTTGCCGATCACCTTGCAAGGCGCACGCGATGCGGTCCCGATCGTCTACCGTACCCCGGTTCCCTCCGCGCAGATCAAGTCCGCGGTGCTGCTTGCCGGCCTCGCGGCTCCGGGCGCCACCACTGTGATCGAGAGCGAGGCGAGCCGCGACCATACCGAGCGGCTGCTCACCCATTTCGGAGCCACGGTCACGGTCGAGCCGGAGGGCAAGCACGGCCGCAGGATTACGGTCAAGGGCGAGCCGGAACTGGTTCCGGCGCCGGTTGTGGTCCCGGCCGATCCGTCATCGGCGGCGTTTCCGATGGTTGCGGCGCTCCTGGCACCCGGCTCGGATCTCCTCCTCACCGACGTGATGACCAACCCGTTGCGCACCGGTCTCATCACCACGCTGCGCGAGATGGGTGCCGATATCAAGGCGCAAAATATCCGCGCCGACGCCGGCGAGGAGATGGCGGATTTCCGGGTGCGCGCATCCGCTCTGCGCGGGGTCGAGGTGCCGGCCGCCCGCGCGCCGTCGATGATCGACGAATATCCGATCCTGGCGGTTGCGGCGGCTTTCGCGCGCGGCACGACCCGCATGCGCGGACTCAAGGAATTGCGAGTCAAGGAATCCGATCGGCTTGCCGCGGTCGCAGAGGGCCTCAAGGCAAACGGCGTAGACGTCGCGATCGAGGGCGATGATCTCATTGTCGAGGGCAAGGGCGCCCCGCCGGGCGGCGGGCTGGTGGCAACGCACATGGATCACCGCATCGCCATGGCGTTCCTGGTGATGGGGCTTGCGACCGAGCGGCCGGTCGCGGTGGATGACACTTCTTTTATTGCCACGAGTTTCCCGAGCTTCGTGCCGATGATGCGAAGCCTCGGGGCGGTCTTCGATTGATCAGCCTTGCAGACACATACAAAAACATCATCGCCGGCTCGTCACCGGAGGCCGCGCTCGCGGAGTTCTTTTTTGCCTTCGACAGAGCTTCGAGCGTCGACGCACTCATCAGCGCGCTCGAAGATGCACCGCCCCTGACGGGCGATATTAAACTCGATGCGCTGGCGGGCGCTGTCGCCGAGTATCTCGCCCGGCAGCATCGCCTCTCGCTCATTCCGAAATGGGCATTCGAAGGCAATCGCTATCTCGAACATGCTTGGCATACCTGCCCTTTCGAGGACCATGGACTACGCAGTTACTTGTCCTACGCGAGCCCGGGAGAGTTCAAATCGCGGAATATTTTTACAGATGAGCGACCGACGCGACCGGAAGGCACTCATCTGCTGTTGGCACTTCGATCTATGTCTCGCCCGTCGAGCGAGCCAACTTATTCGTCCACGCTTGACCCCATGTACCCGCCCGCCTCACATGGCGGAATGATCATCGCCATTGACGGACCGGCGGCCTCAGGCAAGGGCACGCTGGGCAAGCGCATCGCGCTCCATTACGGGCTGCGCCACCTCGATACCGGCTTGATCTATCGAGCAGTTGCGAAGGCGCTCATCGACGCGAACCGTGACCTGGCGGATGAGCAGGAGGCCGCCGCTGCCGCGCAGGCGCTCGATCCGGCCGCTTTCGATGACAAGATCCTAAAAACCCACGAGATTGCGGAAGCAGCCTCGATCGTCTCGGCGCTGCCGCAAGTGCGCGCTGCGCTTGTTGCGTTCCAGCGCGAATTCGGCCGGGCTCCGCCCGGCGCCGTCCTCGACGGGCGCGATATCGGCACCGTGATTTTCCCCGATGCCGACATCAAGATTTTCGTAACGGCGAGCGCACAGGTGCGCGCCGGTCGGCGCGCCGCCGAACTCAAAGCGGCCGGTAACCCCGTAAGCGAAGCCGAAGTCCTGGCCGACATTCTTCACCGCGACGAGCGCGATACCAAACGCGCCGCGGCGCCTCTGAAACCCGCGCCGGACGCGCACTTGCTCGACACCACGCATTTGGATATAGACGCCGCGTTCCGGGCCGCCGTCGACATCATCGAAGCCGTCCGAGCAGGCCGGAAGCGCGGATGACCGCACTTCCGCGTGGAGGAGGAGCCTGCTCCGCCCGCTTCCCTGACGGCGCGCCGGATTTGAAGCACCGTTTCGACCGCTCGGTTGTCGCGCCGAGCCGCCAGCGCAGGTCATTGCATCAATTTTGTTGCATGAGACCTCGCATGACGGCCGCTGAAGCTCTGCGGGGCTTTGGCCCGCGCGATCGAAACGCTTGTCCACCATGCTCGGCGCTCCACCGCGTCAGGAGTTTTCATGGTTACAGCCGCTAGCATCGCCGCTTCCACTTCCGCCTCGTCCTCGCGCGAAGATTTCGCCAAAATGCTCGAAGAGTCCTTCGGCCAAGGGCATCTGCAGGAGGGATCGGTCGTCAAAGGCACGGTCGTTGGCATCGAGAAGGATCTTGCGGTTATCGATGTCGGGGCCAAGACCGAGGGGCGCGTGCCGCTGCGTGAATTCGCTGGGCCCGGCCGGCAGGCGGAAATCAAGGTCGGCGATACGGTGGAGGTCTATCTCGAGCGCGTTGAGAACGCGCTCGGCGAAGCGGTCCTCTCGCGCGACAAGGCGCGCCGGGAGGAGAGCTGGGGAAAGCTCGAGCGGGCGTTCCAGAACAACGAAAAAGTTCAAGGCGTCATCTTCAATCAGGTCAAAGGCGGCTTCACAGTCGATCTGGACGGCGCCGTGGCATTCCTGCCGCGCAGCCAGGTGGACATCCGCCCGATCCGCGATGTGTCGCCGCTGATGAACCAGCCGCAGCCGTTCCAGATCCTCAAAATGGATCGCCGGCGCGGCAATATCGTCGTCTCCCGCCGCACCGTGCTCGAAGAAACGCGCGCCGAGCAGCGCCAGGAATTGGTGCAGAATCTGGAAGAGGGGCAGGTCATCGACGGCGTGGTCAAGAACATTACCGACTACGGCGCATTCGTCGATCTCGGCGGCATCGACGGTCTATTGCACGTGACCGACATCGCCTGGCGCCGCGTCAATCACCCGACCGAGGTGCTCAACATCGGCCAGCAGGTCAAGGTCAAGATCATCAAAATCAATCATGAGACGCACCGCATTTCGCTCGGCATGAAGCAGCTTCAGGACGATCCGTGGCAGGGAATCGAGGCGAAATATCCGGTCGGCGCCCGCTTCAAGGGAAGGGTCACCAACATCACCGATTACGGCGCCTTCGTCGAGCTGGAGCCTGGGATCGAAGGGCTCATCCACGTCTCCGAAATGTCGTGGACGAAGAAGAACGTTCACCCAGGCAAGATCGTCTCCACGTCACAGGAAGTCGAGGTGCAGATTCTCGAAGTCGATCCGGTCAAGCGCCGAATTTCGCTCGGCCTCAAGCAGACAATGCGCAACCCGTGGGAGGTTTTCCTCGAAAAGTATCCGTCGGGCGCAACTGTCGAGGGCGAGGTCAAGAACAAGACGGAGTTCGGTCTCTTCCTCGGCCTCGACGGCGATGTCGACGGCATGGTCCACCTATCGGACCTCGACTGGAACCGGCCGGGCGAGCAGGTCATCGACGATTACAAGAAAGGCGACAAGGTCAAGGCTCAGGTGCTCGACGTCGACGTCGAGAAGGAGCGCATCTCTCTGGGCATCAAGCAGCTTGAAGGCGACCCGTTCGCGTCCGAGGGCGCCGGCGACGTCAAGAAGGGCGGCGTCGTCACGTGCGAGGTCCTCGCGGTCAAAGAGGGCGGCATTGATGTGGCCATTGTCGGCACCGATCTGACCGCATTCATCAAGCGCTCGGAACTTGCGCGCGATCGCGGCGAGCAACGGCCGGAGCGCTTCGCGGTGGGAGAGAAGGTCGACGCCCGGGTCACTCAGTTCGACCGTCGTGCCCGAAAGATTCAAGTCTCCGTCAAGGCGCTCGAAGTGGCGGAGGAAAAGGAGGCGATCGCCCAATACGGCTCCTCCGATTCCGGCGCAACGCTCGGCGACATTCTCGGCACTGCGCTCAAGCGCAAGGGCGAAGAGGCGGCGGAAAAGAAGGAGTGAGCCATGTCGCTCGACGCCGATACCATCGTCGATCGTCGCCGCATGCGGCGCAAGCTCACCTTTTGGCGCGTATTCGCTGCCCTGCTGGCGATCTGCGCGATTATCGCGGTCGCCGCGGCATTGCGCGCGCCGGGGACCGGCGTGTTCACCGGCGCACCCGGCGCCTCGATTTCCCGGGTGAGCATTACCGGCCTGATCCGCAGCGATCGCGAGCGGGTAGAAGCGCTCGAACGCCTCGGGAACTCCTCGACCAAGGGCGTCATCGTGCACATCAACAGCCCCGGCGGCACGACGGCTGGTTCCGAGGAACTGCACGACTCGCTCAAGCGCCTCAACGAAAAGAAACCGATGGTCGTCGTGGTGGACGGGCTGGCGGCATCGGGTGGTTATATCGCGGCGCTCGCAGCCGATCATATCGTGGCAGGGGACACGTCGCTTGTTGGATCGATCGGCGTTCTCTTTCAGTATCCGAACGTCTCGGGAGCGCTCAAGACGCTCGGCATCCAGGTGGAGGAGATCAAATCCTCGCCGCTCAAAGCAGCGCCGAACGGCTTCGAACCGACCAGTCCGGAAGCGCGCGCCGCAATTGAAGCGATTGTCATGGATTCCTATGCCTGGTTCCGCGATCTGGTAAAGAACCGGCGGCACCTCGACGACGCAATGCTCCAGCAGGTTGCGGACGGACGCGTGTTCACCGGCCGCCAGGGCGTGGGTCTGCACCTCGTCGACGAGCTCGGCGACGAGCAGACGGCGGTTGCATGGCTCGCTAAGGAAAAGAGCGTCGATCCCAAAACCCCCGTGCGCGATTTCCAGCTGCGCGACCGGTTCAGCGATCTTCCGTTTCTGCATACGGCGGCAATCGCCGTGCTCGATGCGGTAGGGCTGCGCTCCTTCGCACGGCAGATCGAGGACTGGGGAACCGTGCAGGCGATCGACCGTCTCAACCTTGACGGTCTTCTGGCGCTTTGGCACCCTTCGGGAGCGCAATAGAGCGGTCCGGCAGGTTGCCTGCCGCTGATCGCCATCGGGGAAGGCGGCAGCACGATGATAAAGTCGGAGCTCGTCCAGTGCATCGCCGCGCAGAATCCGCATCTCTACCAGCGCGACGTGGAAAACATCGTCAATGCGATCCTGGGCGAGATTGTCGCCGCGATGGCGCGGGGCGACCGCGTGGAGCTGCGCGGGTTCGGCGCATTTTCGGTCAAGAGCCGTCCGGCCCGGACCGGACGCAATCCGCGTACCGGAGCGCATGTGGCAGTCGACAAGAAATGCGTGCCGTTCTTCAAGACTGGCAAGGAAATGCGCGAGCGCCTCAACCGCCCGGCACCATCGCCGTGAGACCATCAAATTCATGATCCGCAAGCTGGCAACGGCGCTGATCCTGGTGCCGGCGGGGATCGTCTTGATCGCGCTAGCCGTCGCCAATCGCCAGAGGGTTGTGCTTTCGTTCGATCCGTTCGATGCGGCGCATCCCGCCCTTACCGGATCGCTGCCGCTGTTTGCCTTGATGCTTGCGCTCATCCTCGGCGGAGTCATCCTCGGCGGTGCCGCTGCCTGGCTGCGGCAAGCAAAGTGGCGTTGGCGTGCGCGGCGCTTCGAGGCCGAGGTCCGCCGGCTTCGGGCTGAGAACGAACGCCTGCGGCTGCGGGCCGGCGCCGCTGCATTTCCTGCATTGTCCCCATCGGCGAACGAGGCGCCGCGGCTGGCGATTCCGCCGGCGTGACGGTCCTCGTTGGGCCATGGCGATGAAAAATCGGGCCGTGGTATAAGCCATCATGAACGTCCCGATCATCAACCGCTCGATCCTCCGCATGCATGTGGCTGCGATTGAGGCGAAACATCCGCTCAAGATCATCGGACTGTTGCCGCGTGGAAGCGCCGGCCACGTTTCCGGTGAAGATGCCTTGGACCTCCTCGCAAATAAGAAGCCTGGCCTTTCACTCTTGGAGCTCTGTGAAGCAGAGGGCGATCTCGCGGAACGATTGGGCCGGCCGGTCGGGATCGTGCTTGTCAGCGGCCTTCAAGGACGAGAAGCCGAAGAGTTTCCACGGATCGCGGAAGCGATATGAGCCGATCAGTTCTCGATCGGCTCAAGGACATCCTCTATTCGGCAGACCTCGCGGCTCGATATGCTGCTGGTCTCAAGTCGGACACACTGGCGGCAGCGAATCAAGAACGTGACGCGGTATTGTTTCGAATTGCGATCATCGGAGAAATCGCATCCACCCTTCCGCGTGAAATTTTAGCCCTGGCGCCTGAAATTCCATGGATTGCGATAAAGAATATGAGAAATCATATCATTCATGGTTATTGGCAGATCGATTTTGGGATTGTAGCGAATACGATCGCGAGCGATTTGGAACCTCTCAAAGCGACAGCTTATCGACTGATCTCGTTGATGGAGCGGACCCAGTAATGACCCTCCTCATCAAAATCTGCGGCCTGACGACGGCGGACACGCTCGACGTTGCGCTCGAAGCGGGCGCCGATATGGTGGGATTCGTGTTCTTCCCGCCCTCGCCGCGCCACCTCGACTTTGCGGAGGCGCGCGCCCTTGCCGGCCGGGTGGGGGGGCGCGCCCAGAAAGTCGCGCTTTCGGTCGACGCCAACGATCAATGGCTCGCCGCCGCGATCGAGGCCTTGCGGCCCGACGCCTTGCAGCTCCACGGCCGGGAACCGCCGCAGCGTGTCGCCGCCGTGCGTCAACGATTCGGGCTTCCGGTCACCAAGGCGCTGCCGATCGAAACCCGCGGCGATCTCGATCCGATAGGTGATTACGCTGTCGTCGCGGATCGACTCCTGTTTGATGCGCGAGCGCCGCGCGCTGCGACGCGTCCGGGCGGGCTCGGCACGACCTTCGATTGGCGGCTGCTCGAAGGCATCGATCCCGGTGTGCCGTTCATGCTCTCGGGCGGCCTTGATGCAGCCAATGTGGCCGAGGCGCTTCGCATTACCCGAGCGCCCGCGGTAGATGTATCGTCCGGGGTGGAACGCACACCCGGAACGAAGGATCCCGACAAGATCCGTGCCTTCATCCGCGCCGCCCGCGCGGCGGTCAGCTGCGGCAGCGAACAGATTGCGAGTTGACGATGACCATCCATCGGCCGAATTCATTCCGCACCGGACCTGACGAGCGCGGCCATTTCGGTCTCTATGGCGGCCGTTTCGTCGCCGAAACCCTGATGCCGCTCATTCTCGATCTGGAGCGAGCCTATGCGCAGGCTCGGGCCGATCCATCCTTTCAAACCGAGATGGACGGCTATCTCACAAACTATGTTGGCCGGCCCTCTCCGCTTTATTTTGCCGAGCGCATTACCGAGCATTGCCGGAACAAAAAGGCATCCGAGAGCGGCGCCAAGATCTATTTCAAGCGCGATGAGCTCAATCACACCGGCGCGCACAAGGTCAATAATGTGCTCGGCCAGATCCTTCTGGCTCGGCGCATGGGCAAGCCGCGGATTATCGCTGAAACCGGCGCCGGCCAGCATGGCGTTGCCACCGCGACGCTCTGTGCGCGGTTCGGGCTCCAATGCGTCGTCTACATGGGATCGGTAGACGTCGAACGGCAAAAGCCGAACGTCTTTCGCATGAAGATGCTCGGCGCCGAGGTGCGGCCGGTCGAGTCGGGCTCGAAAACCCTCAAGGATGCAATGAACGAGGCGCTGCGCGACTGGGTCACCAACGTCACGAATACGTTCTACTGTATCGGCACCGTGGCCGGGCCGCACCCCTATCCGATGATGGTGCGCGATTTCCAATCCATCATTGGCAGGGAGACGCGCGAACAAATGCTGGAGGCGGAGGGCCGGCTTCCCGATTCGCTGGTCGCCTGCATTGGCGGCGGCTCCAATGCCATGGGGCTGTTCCATCCCTTCCTGGACGACACCGGTATAGAAATCTTCGGCGTCGAAGCAGCCGGTCGCGGGCTCAAGAGCGGACAGCACGCAGCCTCGATCGCCGGCGGCCGCCCGGGCGTGCTGCACGGTAACCGCACCTATCTGCTGATGAACGCGGACGGGCAAATCAAAGAGGCGCATTCGATCTCGGCCGGCCTCGATTATCCGGGGATCGGGCCGGAGCATTCCTGGCTCCATGATGCCGGGCGAGTGAATTATCTTTCGGCGACAGACCAAGAGGCGCTCGAAGCCTTCCAGCTCTGCTCTCGCCTCGAAGGAATCATCCCGGCGCTGGAGCCCGCACACGCGCTTGCCAAGGTGCTCGAACTCGCGCCGAAAAAACCGAAGGACCACCTGATGGTGATGAATCTCTGCGGCCGCGGCGACAAGGATATTTTTACTGTCGCCGAGCACCTCGGGAGCAGAATTTGATCGACAGCCGGATTGGTCGGCGGTTTGCTGCGCTCGAAGGGGAGCGGGCCGCGCTGGTGACGTTCGTCACCGCCGGCGATCCCGACCCCGCGACCTCGCTTGCGATCCTCGAAGCGCTGCCCAAGGCCGGGGCCGACCTGATCGAACTCGGCATGCCGTTCACCGATCCGATGGCCGACGGCCCCGCCATACAGGCTTCCTCGCTGCGCGCGCTCGAAGCCGGACAGACCGTCAAGCGCACGCTGGCGCTGGTGAAAAGCTTCCGCCGAAAGGACGACGCGACGCCCGTCGTGCTCATGGGCTACTACAATCCGATCTACGTCTACGGGGTCGCAAAATTTCTGGACCATGCGATAGCGGCGGGTATCGACGGACTCATCGTTGTCGACCTGCCGCCGGAGGAGGACGATGAACTCTGCCTTCCTGCGCTTGCGGCAGGTCTCAATTTCATTCGGCTGGCGACCCCGACCACCGACGACAAACGCCTGCCGGCCGTGCTCGCGAATACCTCGGGATTTGTTTATTATGTTTCAATCACCGGCATTACCGGAATGGCCTCGCCCGACACCGCGCAGGTGACCTCGGCCGTGGCCCGCATCAAGCGCCATACCAGGCTGCCGGTTGCAGTCGGATTCGGCGTCAAGACCGCGGCGCAAGCCCGCGCCATCGCGCAGGGCGCCGATGGCGTCGTGGTCGGATCCGCGCTGGTCGAGGCTGTGCGCAGCAGTCTCGACCGCAACGGCAGAGCGACAGCGAAGACCGTCAAGGCCGTATGTCACCTGGTCGAAAGTCTGGCAGGGGGCGTGCACGCGGCTGCGCGGCGGGGCGCGGCTTCTCGGCGGAATCGATGAACTGAGGACGTTGTCCTCGCCGGGCTTGAACGGCTTGACCCGGCAATCCATCCAACAAAGAAGGAAGATGGATGCGCGGCGGGTCATCAGCGCGCTTATGCGCGTCTTCGACGCGCTATCCCGCGCATGACGAATCGCATGTTGAGCCGTTTGGTATCAGCGCAGCAGGATGTGTCGCGCCGGCGCATTCCAGGCGATCTCGGCGATCATCTTGCGCACGATGGCGCGGCCGAACGACCGGAAATCCTCCGCCACCATTACAAATGAGGCGGGCCCGCCGATCACATTGTCACGGTAATAATTTTCGAGCCCACCGGGCGGGTTGGTATGCTCGGCATTCCAGGGCGCTTGCGGCTGGCTGAGAATGACGAGCCCGTTGATCGTCACTCCCTGCGCCACTGCCTCGTCGCGCGCAAGCCGCACGTCACGCCCGGCATTGTTGGTACCGTCGCCGGACATATCGATGGCGCGGCGCGGCGCTTCGAAAGGCGAGCGGTTGAATTGCGCGAGCGCAAAATCGATGCCGCCGCTGATCGAGGTGCGGTCGGCGAAAGAGCGCGGCGCCTCGACCACGAGATCGCCGAATTTGCGCGCCGTTCCGGCGCCGTCGACCGCCACCCAATCGATCACTAGCTTCTGGGCGCCGAAACCGGACCACTCCACGAAACAGAGCGCGATCTTCCCATGCGGACCGGACTTGATGGCCTCGATCACCTGCGGATCCGAAACCGCAGCCGCATAACCGTCGCGCTGGAGCAGGAACTTGGGATGGTCGACGCTGCGCGACACATCTGACGCCAGCACCAGCAGCAGATCGACGGCTTCGGCGGCTGACGCCGGTATCGGCGGTGTCGCCGATAAAATCGCCAGCAGCGACAGTGCGAGCGAGCATATGAGCCGCAGCATGGTTTAAGCTCCTCATGGGTGCCCGGCCGCGCATTCGCCGCCGAGCTTTGCTGAAGCTTAGCTCATTTTCCGGCTTCCCGACATAGGGTCGGCGCGCTAGACGAGGAATGTTTGCGGACCCCAAAAGCCTGCCGATGGGTTATTTGACGTTCCTACGAAGGACTCGCGGCAAGGCTGGTAGGAACGTCAAATCCGCCACACGTGTGGCGGAGAACCGTCGAAGGAGGCGACCATGGACAGGAATGCAGGTCAGCAATTCGAAATTCCCCAGGAAATGCGGGCATTCGCCGAGAAGAGCGTCGAACAGGCGCGGCAGGCTTTCGAGAGCTTTCTCTCCACCGCGCATCACACGATCAATGCCTTCGGCGACCAGGCGGAGACCACCCGTCAGGGCGCCAAGGACATCGGCCAGCAGGTGATGACCTTCGCCGAGCGCAACGTCGCAAGCTCGTTCGAATTTGCCCAGCAACTGGTACGCGCCCGAAACGTCAACGACATGGTCAAGCTGCAGTCCGACTACATCACTGCCCAGATTCAAACCCTCACCCAGCAGGCCAAGGAACTCGGCGAAACGACGGCTAGGCTTGCCAGGGATGCCGCCAAAAAACCCTGATGCGATCATGGGCCCCGGCCGCCTCGCGACTCAGGGCGGCAGAGCGACAGCTCTTGATTGTGCAACGCAATAGCTTTGTTGCATTGCAGCAGAAGACGCGCTACACATTATCGCTCAGTTCGCCCCGACCGGGGTGACAACCCTTTATGGACCGCGAGAGCGCATTGAAGCAGGCCAGAACCGGCGTTGGGCGGCAGGTTCGCGGCGGCCGGGACGCCGCCCAGGATCGGAAGGACGAAGCGTATGAACGATACGACTGAAATCACGAATACCGCGCCTAAGTCGCTCAGCACGCCGGCTCCGGCATTCGAATTCCCGAAATTCGAAGTGCCCAAACTTGAAATGCCGATGATGGAAATCCCTGCGGCATTTCGTGAGCTGGCGGAAAAGAGCGTCTCCCAGGCCAAGGAGAGCTACGAGCGGATCAAGACGGCGGCCGAGGAGGCAACTGACCTGCTCGAAGGCACCTACGCGACCGCAAGCCGCGGCGCAGCCGATTACGGCCTCAAAGTGCTCGAAGCTGCCCGTGCCAACACCAACGCGGCCTTCGACTTCGCCAGCGAGTTCATCACCGTGCGCTCCCTTTCCGAGGCGGTCGAGCTTTCCACCGCGCATGCCCGCAAGCAGTTCGATGCGCTCAGCACCCAGGCCAAAGAGCTTGCCGCCCTCGCGCAGAAGCTCACCACCGAAACTGCCGAGCCGGTGAAGGAAAGCTTCAACAGGGCATTCAAGAAGGTGGCTTGAGAAGTGAAGTACGCCGCACCCTCCTTGAGGAATGCGCTACTCTTGTCAAAAGCCGAGGCTGCTCCTAGGTTCTGATGCCTTCTCGCCAGCGCGGCATCGCCAGACGTGCAGCTGTAGCTCAGTTGGTTAGAGCGCCGGTCTGTGGAACCGGAGGTCGGTGGTTCGAGGCCACCCAGCTGTACCACGCTTGCTCGATCGAATGCCGATCTTCGGGCGGGCCCTAAAGGGCGTCGACGCGCGCCTTCGATGCGCTAAGGGCACAGTCCCGCACGCGCGAGCCTCGCCACACGCATAAAATAGAGCGCCGTGCCGGCGCGTGTCTCCGCGTGGGCCTCAAGGGGCGTTTACGTCCTTCTTGTCGGAGGCTGTGGCACGCGCTAAAGCGCATTGCTCCTTTGCCCACCCTACGGCCGCCGTTTGGCCCATCCTACATAAGTGCTACCCTCGCCTCGATGCGCAACGGCTTCGGGCGCCGAGGCGGGGAAGCAAAGAGGAGTTCGGGATGCCCCGGTCTGAGTGGAAGATCCAGCCCGCCGTCCAGCCCAAGCCGCAGGATTACGAGTACGATCTCGACCGCGCGCTCGCTTCCGTTGTCGCAGTAAGGTCGGTTATTCCAAGCGATGCGTTCTCAGCCGAGACGCTCGGCACCGAGCGCGCCGGCAATGGCGTGCTCATCCGCGAAGACGGTGTGGTGCTCACCATTGGGTATCTGATCACCGAAGCCGAGCAGGTCTGGCTCACATTCAGTGACGGCCGCCCGGCGCCGGGCCACGTGCTCGGCTACGACCAGGAGACCGGCTTCGGCTTGGTTCAGGCGCTAGCCCGCGTCGAGCTTCCGGCGCTGTCGCTTGGCTCTTCAAGCGAGGCCCGCGTCGGCGAGCGTGTCGTGGTCGGCGGCGCCGGCGGGCGTCATCATTCGGTCGCGGCGCGCATTGCCGCCCGCCAGGAATTCGCGGGCTATTGGGAATATGTGCTCGACGAGGCGATCTTCACCGCACCGGCGCATCCCAATTGGGGCGGCACCGCCGTCATCGGCCCGCATGGCGATCTCCTCGGCATCGGATCGCTCCAACTCGAACAGCCGCGCGAACAAGGCAACGATCATCTCAACATGAGTGTGCCGATTGATCTGCTCAAGCCGATTTTCGACGATCTCGTTAGCTACGGCACCCGCAATCGCCCGCCGCGCCCCTGGCTCGGGCTTTACGCCACCGAGGTCAACGACCGCGTCGTGCTGGTGGGCATTTCCAACCGCGGGCCGGCGCGCAAGGCCGATCTGCGCACCGGCGACATCGTGCTCGCCGTCGGCGGCGCCGAGGTGAACGATCTTGCCGGCCTGTTTCGCCGCATCTGGTCGCTCGGGACTGCCGGCGTCGAAGTGCCGATGACCATCAATCGCGACGGCCGCACCATGCAAGTGAAAGTGGCGTCTGCCGACCGCCGCCGATTCCTGAAGGCGCCGCGCCTGCATTGACGCGAACCTCAGAATGAGATCGATTCAGTGAATACGAGTTCTTGCGTAGCCCGGATTGAGCGGCGGGCTCGCGTACTCCCCGCGTGCGAGGACCTTTGCGCGCCGCGAAATCCGGGGTTTAATCCGCGGACCCGGATTGGTGATTGCCAATCCGGGCTACGAGCATCTCGTCTCAGCGCCCATGAGGAGGAAAGCAAATGGCCTTGCCGAACGTGCCGCATAAGACCGGGCGGGTGAATTCCGGCGACGTATCGATTTTCTACCGCGCCTTCGGCGGCAGCGGCCGTACCCCGCTGGTGATCATGCATGGCGCCAATTATTTCGATTCCTACGATTGGATCGGCGTTGCCGGAGCGCTTGCGGCGGATCGCGCCGTGGTCGCCTTCGACCGCCGCGGCTGGGGCGAATCCACCTGGAGCCCGAGCAAGGACTATTCGCTCGACGCCCATATGAGCGATGCGCTGGCGGTTGCCGCGCACTTGAATTTCGAGCGGCCGATCTTCATCGGCCACTCGGCCTCGGCGCGGCTTGCGATTGCGCTTGGCGCCAACTTCGCCGACAAAATGGCGGGCGTCGTGATTGTCGACCCGCAGCTTATCCCTCCGCCTCCGCCGCCCGGCGCTCCGCCGCGGCAGGCGACCGGCAATCCGCCGACCATGTACGCTTCGATCGAGGCCGCGATGGGGACTTTTGCCAAGCTCAGCAACCCGCCGCGCATCTCGCACGACCGCGAGCGTGCCGGGAATGCACTCATCCGGCTTGAGGGCGGGTACATGCTCAAGCGCGATCCCGACAACGGCAATGTGCGACCAGTCGGCGAGGGTGCTCAGATCCCGCGGCGCCCGCCGAGCGATGTCTGGAAAGATCTCGCCGCGATCAAGCCGCGGGCCGTGATCGTGCGCGGGCTACGCTCCGACCGCTGGGCCAATCCGACAATCCTCGAGCGGCTTGCCCGCGATCACGCCAACATCCCGATCGTTACCGTCGATTCGCAGCACGACGTCCCCGATCAGGCGCCCGAAGCTTTCATTGCGCACGTGCGCAGCTTCGTCGGCACGAGCTGAAGCCGATTTCGCCGCAGGCGTGATCCGCACGACGAAAAGGTTGATCTTTATACAGGCTGGCCAAAGCTGAGAAGATAGCCGTTCGGATCCTTGACGGCGAATTCTATCATTCCATACGGCATCTTCTCCGGCCCCCACTCGGCGGTGCACTTATCCTTGATCGCGTTCCAGAGTTCTTGGATATCGTCAACGTAGATGTACTGCGTAGCGGTTGCGTACGGACTTCCCCACTGTTCGTCGCTCATGAACATGAGCGTGACATCGTCTCTCGCGAGGCGGCACCAACCATCCTCCTGAGCCTCACAGCGAAATCCGAGGACGTCTTCGTACCACTTCCGCGTCCGCCCGATATCGTTGGTCTGCAGCATTGGAACAATGTCCTGCATTCGCACCCGTCATCTCCCTTGCGCGGATCACATCATCTGTGAGCTAACTGGGCGGGGCCGAAGGGGCGGGTTTCAATCTCGCCCCTTCGGCTGAGGCTTACGTGCGCCGGCAGCCGCTCACGAGCGCGGCGCGTTCTTCGGCGCCCAGCGCCGCAGATTGAGGGTGTTGGTGTAGCCGCCGAAGATATCGCCCGCGTCATCCACCGCAACCGCTTCGAGGCCGTTGACCTCGACGGATTCCAGAATGAATCCGCGTACGATGCCGTCGTGCACGCTGCCGATGCGGATGCCCGAACGGTAGGGGGGATTCGTCTCGTCCGGCGAGTTGTCGGCCACATAAAGCGTGTCGTTCTTGTCGATGAACAGGCCGCTCGGCCGGCCGAACTGCCGCCACTCCAAGAGAAACTTGCCGTCCTGGTCGAACGCTTGGATGCGGTTATTGCCGCGGTCGGCCACGAACAGCCGCCCTTCGGAATCCATCGCCAGATTGTGCGGAACGTTGAATTCGCCGGGCTGCCAGCCCTTCTTGCCCCATTCCTTAATGAACTTGCCGTTCTTGTCGAATTTCACGATGCGGTTGTTGCCTTGCGGGCCGCCGTGGCCATCGGCAACGAAAATATCGCCGTTTGGCGCGACCAGGACGTCTGAGGGCTCGCTGAACAAATCCGGCGTGTTTCCGGCGATGCCGGGCTTGCCCAGCGTCATCAAGAGCTTGCCGTCCTGATTGAACTTCATGACGGTGTGGCCCTTGCCGTTGTTCATGGCGCGGCCGTCGCTGACCCAGACGTTGTTGTCGCGGTCGACGTAGAGTCCGTGCGGATAATTGATCATGCCGCCGCCGAAGCTCTTCACCAGCTTTCCGCTGGCGTCGAATTTCATGATCGGGTCGAGCTTCGAGGTGGAGCAGTCGGTCGCGGATTCGCAGCGGTCGAAGGCCCACAGGCTCTTGCCGTCGCGATCCATGTCGAGGCCGACAACCGCGCCGAATTTGCGCCGGTCGGGGAGTTTCGCCCAGCCATAGGTGAATTTGTAGAGGCTTGGTGCATCGTTGGGCCCGTACGGCTGCTGGGCGAGAGCGTGCGCCGCCGGCAAAGCGAGGCCCGCTATCGCAGCTGCACAGACGAGCGCGCGCAAGGCAAGCGAGTGGTGCATGGGGTTTCCTCCGTTGTCGTTTGCGCCTTTGGGCGTGGCATTTTCTATCTATGTGCGCCGACATTCAACCTGCCGGCGGGCGCGCAGGGTAGGCAAAATCGCGTCCGAGGTGTTTCCGCCGGCGTTCGACAGAACGCCGGATTACTGCCGTGCGGTGTCGCTCCGACGCGCATGCCCGCGCACGTCAGTATCGATGGTAAGCTGCGCATGCTCCAGGAAGCGCACCCGATAGACCTGGAGGTTCTCCATCACCCGCTGCACGTAATTGCGAGTCTCCATGATCGGAATGCGCTCGACCCAGTCGAGCGGATCGACCTTGGGGTCGCGCGGGTCGCCGAAGCGGCCGACCCATTCCTGCACGCGTCCTCGCCCGGCATTGTAGGCCGCAAAGGCGAGGATCAAGTTGCCGCGATAATCCTGCACGTCGCTCCCCAGTTCGGCGGCGCCGAGTTGGAGGTTGTAGGCCATGTCGCTCTTGAGGCGCTTGACGTCGAAGGAGCAGCCGAACCGCTTGCAGGTGTCGCGGCCGGCCGACGGCGTCACCTGCATCAGACCCATCGCATGCGCGGCGGAAAAGTCGTTGGGATCGAATGCGCTTTCCTGGCGAATGATGGCGAACAGCATCGCGGTGTCGATGCCGGGGCCGATCGCCGAATAGCGCGGTACGCCGACCGTCGGAAACGCATAATATTCGAGCGGGAGCCCGCGCGCGACCGCAGCCTTTCCGAGCTGGAGCATCCCGCGCGGATCTCGGTACCGCTCGGCAAGCTCGCCTAACGCGCCGAGCGTACCGACGTCGTCGAGAGTGCGGCCGGCACCGGTGAGAAATGAGATGGCGAGCGAGCGCTCGTTGAGCTCGTAAAGGATTTCCAGCGCTCGCACCAATTCCGGGAATTGCGCCGGTGCGTTCGCGTCGCGCTTGCCGCGCCAGGCCGTCGGCACGCCAAGCCCCAGCCGCGCCCGCGCCAGCTGGCCATAATAGGCCGCCGAAGAGCGCGCTGCCGACTCGTATTCGGCGCGCGCCTGATCGGCCCGTCCGAGCGCTTCGGCGGTGCGGCCGAGCCAATAATGGGAACGCGCGAGCGAGGTCGGATGAATGCTCACCTTCTGGATGCGGGCAAAATGCGTTTTCGCGGTCGCCGGATCGTCGAGATAGCGCAGGGCGATCCAGCCGGCCATGAAATGGCGCTCGACTTCGGAGTTTTCGTAGGTCGGCTCGGCGGCGTCCGCCACCGCCCGGTAGGCGGACATCGGATCGCCGATGTCGAGGAGCTTGCGGGCGAGGTCGCGGCGTTCGAGCCACCACCCCTCGGAGTCGCCAATCTGGTCGATATCGGTCGGCGCAGCCAGCATCACCTGCGCGGCTTTGGCGATCTTGTTGTCATGGCGCAGCGCCCGGGCCAGGGCGTAAATGTAACCGGGATCCTGGCGCGCTTCGTCGGGAACGGCTTCGAGCTGCTTGCTGCCGGTATTCTTTTTGCCGGCGAGCGCAATGCGCGCTTTTGCGATCGCCACCTGGCCTTCGCCAAGGCGATGTGCGGCGCGCATAGCCGCCTCGTGATCGCCCGCAAAGAGCCGCACCTCCATTCGCGCCTTGTGGTCGGTGCGGCTGAGCAAGGCGGAAAAACTGTCGAGCACCTGTTTTTCGAGATCGCCCGACATCGGATCGTTCCGCCACGCTTGGCGCACCTGGGCCTTGGCGCCTTCGGTGTCGCCTTTCGCGATGAGCGCACGGGCGAGCAGGAGCCGGCCCCGCGCCGACTGCGGGGGCGAATCGGCGAACAAGCGCAGCACCTGGGCGGGCTTCGGGTTCTCAGCCCACAGCAAGCCTTCGGCGCGGCGGCGGAAGTTTGCAAGCCCCGGCCAGTTGGGGTTGGCGGCGATGAAAGCGAGGTAGCGGCTGCTGCCAACCCCGCTGTTTTCGCTGCGGAGAATGATCCATTCGACAAGCTTGCGCGCGGCGTCCTCGGTAATTGAGCCCTCGATCTGGGTCGCATTGCCGATTCCGCCGCTGTGCACGCTCTCGATGGCTCGCTTGGCCGCCGCGGCGGTGGGATCGGAGAGTTCGGGGGTTGGAGGTTGCGCCTCGGGCGCGGGTGCCCCGTCCGGGGTCGAAGGTATTGAGCTACTCGATGCGCCGGGTCGACCCGCCGGGATTGGCACGGAGGCCGTGTCCTTGTGGGATTTCGATTTCTTTTTGTCCCCGTGCTCGGAGTTCGCCGTCGTCTCCTTTTTGCCGGAGCGTTTGGCGCTCTTGCCCTCCGACTTCCCGGCCTTGGCGTGAGCGGTGCCGGTTTTGCCGGCGGCCTTGTGTGTCGTCTTCGCGGCGACGGCATCGGTGATCGTTAGCAGGCTCGCACAAGCGAGCGCGGCGATGAACGCTGATCGGATTCCTGGTCTCAAGGATTCTGGCCCCCTGGCCCTCTCAAGGTTTTTGGCTCCCTGGCCCCCAAGCCTGGCAAATCGATGCGCGGCCGGTAGTAGCACCGGCTCGATGAACAATGCCCAAATGCCGGATGATTTGGGCAAAAAAGGGCCGCCGCCCGACCCGCCCTACCGGATTACGCCGCCGCCTCAGCTGGCTGATCGAGGTCCACAAAAACCTGACCGTCGCGAACGGCCGTCCGGTAGGTTTTCAGTGCGACAAAGCAAGGGGCTTCGGTCGGCTTTCCGCTCGGCACGTGAAACTTGCCGAAATGGAAGCTGCACTCGATTTCCTCACCGTCCAGCGTGCCTTCGGCGAGGTCAGCCATGGCGTGGGTGCAGCGCGCCTCGGTGGCGTAAAAAGCACCATTGATGTTGTAGATCGCGACGAGTTCGTCGCCGACCTCGCGGCTGATGACGCTGTTTTCCGGCACGTCATCTACGGCACAGACGTTAACTTCTGCCATGGCGTTCGTTTTCGGGAAGGAACAGAGATATAGGCGTGCTTTAGCGGCGGCGCCGAAAATCGCAAGAGGGGTGTAGCCCGGATTGGCGCTTGCCAATCCGGGGCCCGGCTAAAGCTCCGGATTTTGCCGTGCGTAGGCTCCTCGCAAGCGGGGAAAGTACGTGAGCCGCGCCGCGAAATCCGGCCCTTCGGGCTTGAGTTCTGGTTTCTCGGAGCCTACGAAACGAGAATGCCGGCGCGCTCCTACATCATCGATGACCGTGAGCAAAAAACCTTCCTGCTCGACCGCGAAGTCCTCGTCTCTGAAGATATCCTGCGCCGGGAAATGGCCCGTATTTTCGGCCGCTGCTGGGTCTATGTCGGGCATGCCTCGGAGTTGAAGAACCCGGGCGATTTTCGTGCCCGCAAGGTTGTCGGGCGGCCGGTCATCTTCTGCCGTGATCAAACCGGGCAATTCCATTGCCTGTTCAACACCTGCCGCCATCGCGGCGCCATGGTGTGCACGGAGCGCCAAGGCAATGCCCGCCGTTTCATGTGCGTCTATCACGGGTGGACCTACAGCAACGACGGCAAGCTCATCCGTGTGCCCGGCGACGAGGCCTATGGGGAAGCCTTCGCCAAAGCCGATCACGGCTTGCGCCGCCCGGCGCGCTTCGAGAACTATCGCGGCTTCTGGTTTTTCTGCCTCGACCCCAATGCCGAGCCGCTCGACGCCTATCTCGGCCGCGCCAAGGATTATATCGACCTCGTCCTCGACCAGTCGCCGTCCGGGCAGATGGAGATCATCGCCGGAGTTCAGGAATACGACGTTGCCGCCAATTGGAAGCTGATGGTCGAAAACAGCGTCGACGATTACCACCTGCCCTCGACGCATTCGACGTGGCTCAATTTCATGGCCAATTCGGGGGTGAAAATTCAGCCGCCCAAGAAGGAGGCAGGCTTGGTCCTGCCCACCAAGGGGCTCGCCGTCGAACTCGGCAACGGCCATTTCACGACCGACAACATCAATTTCCGCGGCCGGCCGGTCGCCAAGTGGATTCCGCTCTACGGAGAAGCCGCCCAGGCCGAGATCGACGATATCCGCAGTGAACTCGTCGGACGGTTGGGTCCTGAGCGCGCCGCGCGGGTTGCCGATACCAACCGCAATCTCGTGATCTTTCCCAATCTCGTGATCAACGACGGCTCCTCGGTGACGGTGCGCACCTTCTATCCGGAAGGCGTCGCCAGGATGCATGTGACCGCGTGGGCGCTCGGGCCGGTCGAAGAGAGCGCGGGCGCGCGAGCGCGGCGGCTCGACGCCTTTCTCACCTTCTACGGTCCGGGCGGTTTCGCTACTCCCGACGATGTCGAGGCGCTCGAACTCGTCCAGCAGGGGCTGGCCAACTGGGCCGAGGACCGCTGGTCGGAAATGTCGCGCGGCATGGGACGCGAGAGCGAGCAGCTCAACAGCGACGAGCACCACCTGCGCATTTTTTGGCGGCGCTGGAACGAACTGATGGGGGTCGAGGCGTGACGGTGGCAGCGCGAAACGTGGTGACGCGCGCGGAGGTCGAGGACTTCCTCTATCGCGAGGCCGCCCTGCTCGACGCTTGGCAGCTCGACGAGTGGCAGAACCTCCTGACCGAGGACGCCGCCTATTACGTGCCGCCGAACGATCATCTGGAGGCCGACCACCGCACCACTCTGTTTCTCATCGCTGACGATCGCGAGCGCATCCGCCAGCGGGTCATCCGCATCAACGATCCCAATTGCCACGCCGAGTCGCCGAAATCGCGGACCCGGAGGATGATTTCGAACGTGCGCATCCTGGCGGTCGACGGCGATCTCATTACCGTCGCCGCCAATTTCGTCTGCTACCGGTTCCGCCGCTATGAGCGCATCCGCGAATATGTCGGCTCATACAGCTACGTGCTCAAGCGGGCGGGCGAGGGCTTCCGCATCAAGGAGCGGCGCGTCCATATCGATGCCCATGAGCTCGGATCGCTCGGTTCGGTGAGCTTCATTTTATAGATCGCAGGCAACCTGATGACCAAACTTGAACCGCTCCTGGAAGAACTCGTCACTGCCAACCGCATTCTCGCCCGCGAGGGGGTGGTCGATTCATTCGGGCATGTGAGCGCCCGGCATCCGGACAATCCGCAGCGCTTCCTGCTGTCGCGGGCACGCGCGCCGGAGCGCATTGAGGCGGCGGACATCATGGAGTTCACCCTGGAAGGCGAGCCGGTCGACGCGCGCTCCCGAGCGCCCTATCTCGAGCGCTTCATCCACGGCGGCATCTACGAGGCGCGGCCGGACGTGCACGCGGTGGTCCATAACCATAGCCCGAGCGTGATCCCGTTCGGAGTGACGGACAAGAGGCTCAAGCCGCTCCTGCACATGTGCGCCAATATCGGCCACGAAGTATCGACCTGGGATTCGCACGACAAATTCGGCGATACCGCCTTGCTGGTCGAGAACGTGGATATGGGCCGCGATCTTGCCCGCGCGATTGGTTCCGACCGCACCATCCTCATGCGCGGCCACGGCGCCACCATCGTCGGCGCGAATGTGCGGCAAGCGGTGTTCATCTCGATCTATCTCGAGGTCAATGCCAAGCTGCAGATGCAGGCGATGGCAATGGGGGACATCAAATTCCTCACCGCGGGCGAGGTCGATAAGGTGGCGGCCCGCACCGGTCCCTATACAATCAACCGGGCGTGGGAAAACTGGTGCCGGCGCGCGGAGCGGCCGTTCGCCGCAAACGAATAAAGCGGGACGAATAACGCTGGGCACGAGTAACAGCGCGAACGAGTAACAGCATGGCTGTGGTCGCGATGCCGGAGACGACCGCGGGCGTATCCGGGCGAAAGCCCGCCGAAGCCATTCTCGTGGTCGAGGACATCGTCAAGAGCTTCGCGACGCCGGACGGCCTTGTACTCGCGCTCGATCACGTCTCGCTCACCGTCGCTCCCGGAGAGTTCGTCGGCGTCATTGGCCCGTCCGGATGCGGTAAGACGACCCTTATCAACATCATCGGCGGGCTGCTTGATGGCTACCAGGGAGCGGTGCGGGTCGCCGGCGAGGTCGTCCGCGGCCCACATCCATCGATCGGAATGATCTTCCAAGAGGAGTCGACCTTTCCCTGGCGCACGGTGCTCGACAATGTGGCGTTCCCGCTGGAAATAATCGGAATGCCCAAATCACAGCGTTACGAACGGGCGCGAAAATTCGTCGCCATGGTCGGGCTCGAAGGCTTTGAGCGGCGCTATCCGGCCGAGCTCTCCGGCGGAATGCGCCAGCGTGTCTCGATGGCGCGGACGCTGGCGGCGCAGCCAAAGATCATGCTGATGGACGAGCCGTTTGCGGCGCTCGACGAGCAGACCCGGCTTCTCCTCGGCGATAAGGTGCTGGCGATCCAGCAGCAGCTTCGGCAGACGACGCTGCTCATTACCCATAACATTACCGAGGCAGTGCAGCTCTCCGACCGCATCTTCGTGATGACCTACCGGCCGGGAAGGCTCAAACGCGTGGTCACGATCGACTTGCCGCGCCCGCGCAGCTCCGAGATCGTGTCGAGCGAAGCCTTCGGGCGATACGTGGCGCAGATCTGGAACGATCTGCGCGAGGAGGCGAGCCGGGGCTTGCATGACGATGAGGCTGCGAAGCTCGCCCGAGGCGAGAACCCATGAGCACCGCCGCTCTTGCCAAAAACCGGTGGTTTCCGGCCGCGCTCGGCCTTGGCTCCGTTGTGGTTTTCGTCATCGTGATCGAGGCGCTCATTCGCGGCGGGCTGATTAATCGCTTCATCGTTCCGATGCCGTCGGAAATCGTTGGCGCCTTCCCTCGTATGATAACCGAGGAGGACGTGTTCGGCCGTTTTCTGCTCACGAGCGCGGAGTCCCTTGCCGCAGCCGTCCTGGTGGCGGCTTTCGGCGTCGCCGGCGGCGTGCTGCTCCACCGTTACCGGCTGTTGCGCGCGGCCACCGAAACCTGGGTGGCGGCGGTCGCAGCTGCGCCGCTGGTGCTGATCTATCCGCTCTATCTGGTCATCTTCGGTCGCAACGCCGTCACCATCGTGATGATGGGTTTTACCGCCGGGCTCGCTCCGGTCATCCTCAAGACGCTCGAAGGCCTCGCCGGCACGCGCCGCGTGCTGATCAATGTCGGGCGCAGCTTCAATCTCACGGCTTCGCAGCAGTTCTGGAAAATTTTGTTCCCGGCGGCGCTGCCAACCATCTTCGTCGGCCTGCGGCTTGGTCTGATCTTCGCCCTGATCAATATCGTCGGCGTCGAGTTCCTGATCAATTTCGGCGGGCTCGGCCAGCTGATCAACGAACTGGCGGAGCGATACGACCTCCCTGGTACCTACGCGGCGATCTGTTTCGTGATCCTGGTCAGCATCGGGGTGTTCATGCTGATGGAGAGGCTCGAGCGATGGCTGAGGCCGGCCGATTAGACATCGAGACTCGGGCAGTGCCCCCTGTCCTGCGTCCGGTGACGGCGCTGCGCATCGCCATCATCGTCGCCGTGCTCGCCGGATGGCAGGCGCTCGCCACTTCGGGCCTTCTTTACCGCGATGTCGTGCCGTCCTTGGGAGCAATTGCGGCCGCGCTCTACCACACGCTCGCTGACCGGGCGTTCTATGAGCATCTCGCCACGACGTTCTATGAAATTGCTTTGGCCATGGTGTTCGGCGGCTTTACCGGGCTCATCATTGGGATTGTACTTGGCGGCAGTCGGATACTGCGGCGAGCCTACGAGCCGATCCTTTATTACCTCGGCCCTTGCCCCAAGATCATCTTCTTCCCGGTAATGATCATGTGGTTCGGCGTCGGCCCCGGTTCCAAGATCGCAATGGGAGCGATCTCGTGCTTCTTTCCGGTTGCGCTCAATGCCGCCGGCGGAATGCGCCAGATCGATTCAGTTCTCATCCGGGTCGGGCGCAGCTTTCGCGCCAATACCTGGCAGATGGCGACCAAGATCTACCTGCCCGCCATGCGCCACCCGATCATCAACGGGATGCGCCTCGGGCTTGGCGTGGCGCTGATCGGCACGCTCCTTGCCGAGACCAAGCTCTCCAACCGCGGCATTGGATTCCTGATCATCCAGGCCTACAGCCTCTTCAACATGCCGCGGATGTATTCGCTCCTGATCGTGCTGTTCGTCATCGCCATTGGAGCGAACGCGCTGATCGGCCGTTTCGGCGGCATTGATGACATTAGACGGCTATAGTTGGCCGCTTCGCTCAGATTAATATACGACGGGGCCGGTCGGTCTCGCGGATCGATTAGTCACCGAATCGCGCCCGCATTGCTACGCTATTGCTTCAGCGTAGCGCCGGTCGGCGAGCATCGCTGATAGGACGCGAGGCCATCGAAGCTCGCACCCATCGAAATCCGGTCGGCACCGTCGGGCCGGATTATGATGTTGCGGATTGATTTTGCCTTTGCCTTGGCTGCGGGATCCGAACACTGCAACCGAGCCGAGAAGACGGCGCCGCGCGGGCTTGCCGTTTCGCTCACAAAATCCACGGTGCAGTTCGCGCCGGAGGTGACATAGCCCTTGGCGGAGAGCACCACGGCCGCTTTGGCCTGGTCTTCGCATGCTCGATCAGCCGCCGTCCACGTCCCCAGATAGGCGTCTGGAATCGCACTGTGACGCTTGATATCGGCACGCGCTGAACAGGTCGCGATCAGAATCAGAGCGAAAGCTATGCTGCGCATGGCGGGCATTGACAAGATTCCCGTAGGGTGGGCCCAAAGCGCGTTAACGCGCATCTTCGACGGGCTGTGGGCGCGGTCCACGCGCACGAGCCGAGCCACACGTAGAAAAGAGCGCCGTGCCCACGCGCGCACGTCCGCGTGGGCGTAAAGGGCGTTGACGCCCGTCTTCGCGGGCTATGGCAGCACGCGCGAGGGCGCGTTGCGCCTTTGCCCACCCTACGTAGTGAGATTAGGTCACGCATTCTCGGATCAAATTCGGCGGCGCAAGTTTCGCCAATGGGCTGGACTGAGATTCGCACCCGGGCGGGAGCCTGACTTTGGCAGCCGGAGCCGCGGGCAGGAGCCGATCTCTCTTTCGCGAGCGATCGATCAAACCGGCCTGTAACGGCGTTTCAGCGCGAGCGACAACCGCCTCGACACGAGGTGCAACCCTCGACGGCGCCGCTGCGGCTTGCAACAGCGACCATCCGTGCAACCCAAGATCGGCAACGGCGATCACGCCGACCGCCATCACGGCCCATTTCAATTTGCCGCGCGTGTTGACCATCATGACCCCCTGCGTATGCGATCGCATTTGGACGACCCGCTGGACCGTTTCGCCGCCAGCGGAGCGGATATTTCGTCGCGCGGACGGGCGGGTGGGTTCCCATCCGGCTAGATTGGACAAGGACTGATCGCCGGCCGCTGGATTAATCGCGACCTGGCTGCCCTGCCCATCAGGAAGAAGTGCGCGCGCCCTTCTCGGGCGCGCGCGACCATCGCCAAGGGGGGGTATCGGGGGGGTGAGGCCCTTAGCGGATGGTATTGTGTTCATAACTCGTTACCGTTTTCGGCCCGCCGGCGCGGATCACGGGAGCGATTGTGTCAGTGCGGCCCAACGCTCGCTCCGCATTCACGTCGCCCGCTCTGGCCAGAACGCCCAGCAGGGCAACAACCGTTGCGCAAATGAGACTGACCACGACCACTTTGAGGTGCGTGCCGCGACTCGCGCTGTACATGGAATGGCTCATGACAACTGCCTCCCGCGCCGGAGCTCGGAGCGCTTGGCGAAGGCGGTCAGATCACTGCCGGTAGAGAGCGCAGAGGCGCAATCACCTTCGCCGGCTGCACCCGAAGGGAGGCAGGCACGACTGGCCTTGGACCGTAGCTGCCGGTCGCAGGGCAGCGAGGATTGATCGGAGCTAGAGGTGCTGGCAACCTGCGTTTGCCCCGTCTTGAGGGCAGCGGGCACTGACGCAAGCATGCCGCCCAGGGTCACGGCGGCGCGGGGCGCAGTTCGACGCAATGCAACCATAAGACGTCTCTTTCACGTCCAGTAACCCCCCGTTGTACTGTCAAGGCGCCACCCCGAGGCGCCAATAGGTTACTAATACGTTAATGACGGCCCAGGTGGCTATTGTACTAAAGTACAGGGAAGCCGCGTGCGAACCTCATCCATTGGTCTGATGAGGCGCAATTGACGGCCGGTTTGAGCCCTGGCCAGCCCCGCTCTCAACGCTGGGCCGTCTTCCCTTGCCAAATCGCGCCCCAAACGGAGTGAGCCGGCTGTCCGGTTTGGGAGTTGAGGGCGGGCTGGCCGGCCGCAAACCGGCTGAGCTACTTTGTGAACATCGGTTTGGATGGCGCAGCCGCGGGAGGCGCTGGTGAGATCGCGAAGGTAAGCCACACGTTCCAGCCGTCCGGCCGGTGCTCGTTGGCGAATTCCCCATAGGCTTTCAGGTTCAAATACCCCTGGAGGTCCTTCCCGATCGGAAAGATGTGGCCAATCTGCGGCCCGATGCCGACCACTTGCGACTCGAAGCATCCGACGTGATCGCCGGAACCGCTGTCGCAACTGATCTGTTTGTACACATAGCCGACCAAGCCGATCATATCTTGCTTGTTCAGGAACTGCGACGCACCCCAATCGAGGTGCATATCGACCCCGTTGGTATAATTGGTCGACGTATTTTCAAGGTTGCCGGTGAGGCCGAGCACGGCTGAGAATTCATGACCGGTCTGCGGATTGAAATAGGTATAGCCAACGCCGCCATCGACCGCGCCATGGCCGATGCCGAGGTTCGCCAGGCGCGTCGATTGATAAGCCCCGACCGGGATGTCTCCTGTCCCATATATCATCCAGTTGTTTACGCCGCTGTTCCAGCGGAGCGACACCTGCGGTATCAGGTCGCCAAATCCCCACGTCGTGTCGCTCAGATTAAAGGACTTCATGAACGAGACGCCGGGCGGAGTGATTGTACCGTTCAGCATCCCGGCCAGCGTCGTGTCGTTACGGCCATAGATGCCCAACAGAGCGACGCTTGCCTGGCCGCCCAGCACCGGCGTGGCCAAGACGTATTGCGGAATGGCTACGTCGATGCCCACATCGGCCTTCACACTGGCGCTCGCGCTCCCGGAAAAATGCAGTGGAACGTTGCCGATTTGAAATTCGCGCGCCAGGGCGACGTCGCCGCCGGCCTTGACCGAGGTATTGTAAAGGATGTCGGCAAATGACCATCCCGGCTGCTGCGGAGTCGCCGCAAGGCTCCCGAAGAAGCCCGGAATCCAGAAACTCACGCCGCCTTCGTCGGCCTGAGCAGCGCGCGGCAGTGATGTGATCGCGATCGCTAACAGACCCAGCGCCCCGAGAGCCATCGGCCGGCGGCTTCTCGCCTGGGAGGCGGCTGGCAATTCTATCATAATGGCACTCCCGACCCATTCCCCTGAGCGAAACGGTCCGCCGCCGCAGCGCCGGGCAAGGAGCATTCTAAACTGATTTGCGCCACCCATTATTCGAATTTGGACGCAAATTCGCACAAAGTAGGAACCTGTGGCTAAAAAAATACACTACAAGCGCTTACCAGCGTCCCTGACTACTCGGTTGCCTTGGCGATCATGGCGATCAGCACGTTTCCAGCAAACGGCTTGGGCAGATACCCGACGCATCCTGCTTCCATGGCTTCCCTTTGTGTAGCCGTACGATCAATGCCGGTGATAAATATGACGGGAAGCTTCGATCCCGATGCCTTGAGTTGGCGGCGCAGCTCGATGCCGGATATGCCGCCCAAATTGATATCGACGACGAGGCAAGCCGATTCGCGCGCCGCCGGGCAGTTGAGGAATTCTTCAGCCGAAGCATAATCCCGCGTGGCAAACCCGTTTGCGCTCAGCAGGCGCACCACCGCCTTGCGCATCGCCGCTTCATCGTCGACGACCGCAACCGTCTTCGGCCCAATCATATGCAGAAATTTCCATCGGTTTTCGCGATGATATGCACGAGGAGCATTGGAGCACCATTGTCCTTTGGTGCAGTTTCCCCCGGAACGTTGCAAGCCTGGTGCAGCCGACAACAGCCGCAATCGGGTCTACGCCGCTTGCGGCTTGGCCAAGGGCAGGGTGAACCGGAACACCGCACCGCGTCCGATGCGATTTTCCGCCCAAATCTTCCCGCCGTAGCTTTCGACAATGGTGCGTGCGATCGAGAGTCCCAGCCCGGTGCCCTGTTGCTTGGTCGTATAGAATGTCTTGAAGATATCCTTGAGCTTGTCCTTCGGAATGCCGGTCCCAGTATCGCTCACCGATACTTCGACCTCAGAACTTCCGTTCAATGCGGTTTCAATCGCAAGCTCTCGCGCCCCCGGAGCGGAGTTGCCCATCGCGTCCATGCCATTGGTTGCCAGGTTCAACAGGACCTGCTGAACTTCTATTTGGTCGGCGCGCACCGGCAAAGCGGCATACATGCCATTTGGGCGCAGGACGATTCCCCTTTTCCGGGCTTCCGGAGAAAGCATCCGCATCGCTCCGGAAATCGCCTCGTTAAGGTCAAAGTCCTGGAGCTCGAACTCGGCCGTTTGCTTCAGCAATTTGCGAAAATCTCCAATGATATTTGCGGCGTGCAGATCTGCCTGGCGAATGTCGGCGAGAATTGCCTTCACCTGATCGAGGTCCGGCCGGTTCGCCCCAAGCAGCATTTCTGCCGCTTCGGCATTGCTCAAAATCGCGCCCAACGGCTGGTTGAGCTCGTGGGCAAAAGATGCCGAGAGAGCGCCTGCCACGGTGGCCCGATCCATGTGGATGACTTCGCGCTGACGGCTGCGGGATTCCAATTCAGCGTATCGGCGGCGATGGCGCTCGAACAACAACCAATGAATGATCCCGTATTGCAGCACGATAACGGAAACCACCCAGATGATCTCCCAGCGAAATCGCTCCCACACCGTCAAGCTGCGGAAATAGACGAGACTGCCGCCGGGCAGACGGGCTTCGCTGATGCCCCAGCGCTGCAGCTCTCTCCAGTCGTATATCGCTTGGCCCAGCCCGAGGGGCTCGGTCTTGATGTCGCCTGGCGTCACGCCGCTAAAAATGCGGAGCGCCACTCCGACTGCACGCTGCGCGAGCTGTTCGTTTGAAAGCAGCGGGCCGCCGACGATGCCTCGGCCGAAGGCACCGGCAGCGAAACCGAAGATCGGAGCATTGGCAACCGCATGGAGATCGTCGAGTGCGCGATCCTGCTCGTAGGGAACGCCGTCCGCGTCTACGGTAATCAGAAAATACAGCATGGCCGAGCGTGCCGGAAGCGCAGCGGCGCGCGCGCGCATCCGGTCCAACGACAGCTCGTCCCACCAAGTGAATTTGACACGCTTCGTGAACCGCTGGAGTTCCCGAGGCATTTCCCCGACCCAATACTTCTCCAATGGAGAAGCGCCGATCGGTACTGCGATTTCGGCTGTGTCCGGGAGCAAGCGCAGAATGTTATCGACAAGCACCGACAGATCGATTGTCGCGGCGACGACGGTGTCCTGGGCAGTCAATTCGGCTAAATCGACCCGCCGCTGGTCAAGCGCGGACATCAGGACAGCCGTGGTGGTGAACAATCGCGGCCGATTTTGCTGGACAAATTGTGCGGCCGGACCGCCCAGCGTCACAATCAGGTCCAGTCTGCGCTCTGCGAATAGCGCGCGCAAATACTCGACCAGAGCCTTGTCTTCAAAGGAAGCTTTGAATCGCGCAGTCTCGACCGACGCCTCGTAGAGATCGATAGGCTCTCGCGATTGCTTGACCAACAGCTCGCGGAAATGGGCGGCGAAATCGCTGAACGGTGCAAAATCCCGGCCGAACGAGTGCAGCAGCAAGACCCGCCGGGGCTCCGCCGCTGCCGGGGCGAATGCCACACAAAGCAGGAGTGCCGCGCCCAGGCACGCCGAGAACCGCCTCATACCCAATACCCTCGCACAAGAATTTCGCGCGAGCCCAGCCCAGCGTGGTCACCCTAATCCAATGAACTGATGTGGATCAATGGCAAAAACGAATAGCCGTTAGGGTGTTAAATCATGCGAAGCATGACGACGGAGCGGCGCAGAACCAGCTTTCGATTGGGCCATGGCGGCTCACGCTGGCACAAAAAATAAAGTGCAACCTGCGATTGCAGACGCGTCATGAGGTGCGCCACACAAATCGGATTTCGCCGGCGATTCAATTCCAAGGCCGGAAACCGCCGCCGAAAAAGGGCTGGAAAGCGAATTCGTTGCGCTTTTGGCGCGGGTCGTTTCGACGGACTGTGACCTGCCGCTTCGGAGCGGCTCTTTTCATTCTTATGGCCGTGGTGCGTGTGTCTTTCATGTCACCCGGGTGTTGCAGCGCCGGCGCCGCAGCGACCTCGGCGCTCATCTCCTTGCTCGAAAGCGGCGGCTTGGGATCCGCCACCTTGAGCGCGTCGCGCGGCGGCGCCGAAGGAAGCGCGGCGGGCCTGTAATTGACGACCGCGGCGGGCGGGGGCTTGTAAGCGGTCAAGCCGGGATTATCCGCTCGGATCGGCACCAGGAGCGCATACATCCACAGGGCAAACGCCGTAGCCCCGACGCAACAGAGCGTCACATAGATACTGAGCCCAACACTTGGACGGTCAATCGGGTGGGTCATGCTCTCGGCGCCGGTTTGAGTGACCCCCAGTGACCCCCATGACGATGATGACTCCAAACCGCGACCGCCGATATTGTCCTTTGGTTCAGGTATCGGAGCCGCGGAAAACGCCATAATATCAGCCGGCGGATGTCATCGCTGTTATCGCATCCGGCGAAATTCTCTCTTGGTAAATTCAGCGTTCAGGCCTTTTGGTGCGCGCTTGCGCTCCTGCGCGCAGATCGGGCCACCTCATCCGTCAAGATGCATCCACAGTTGGCAAGTGCCGACTGTCGATGCTCCTGAGGGTTAGGCAAAATGAGGCCATGACAAAAAAGACGTGGATGCCCGCGACACCAGCCGCGTTCACGCGCGTCTTCGATGCACTATGCGCGGGCATGAAAGGTCAAAAATTGCGCAATTTGATATGTCAACATCGCGATAGATTTTCATACGGCGGCATCACACAGGCGTGTTCTGGGTCTTGATTGCTGAAAATTAATTTTGCAGCCACCTCGCCGTAAGAGAGCCGCCGCCATTTATCCCGGCAGAGCGACGCCGCCTTCCGGCGTCGAAGCAATTGGAGAACGTCATCATGAGAGCAGCACGTAACTGGCCGCACGGTGTTTCGCCGCGTCGCTTGGTTCTTCTCGCCACGACTGCAACGATGGGTATCGCCGCGCTCGCAATCGGGCCCGGCGGTTTCGCCCCGTCAGCACTGTTGACGGCTTCGCCGGCACGCGCCGCGGAAGGCGCGCAACACCCCGCGGGGTTTGCCGATCTCGTGGAGAAGGTCAAACCCGCCGTGATCTCGGTACGCGTCAAAATGGATGCCGGCGCGCAGACGATGAGCTTCCAGGACGATTGGCCGTTCTCGCAGAATTTGCCAATGCAGCGTTTCTTCCGCCGCTTCGGAATGCCCTTTGGCGAAGATTTGCCGGATAACCAACGGCAATCCGTTCCTCGCTCGGTTAGTGCCCAGGGCTCAGGCTTCTTCATCAGCGCCGACGGCTATGCGGTGACCAACAATCACGTCGTGGATAAAGCAAAATCCGTTGAGGTCACGACCGATGACGGCAAGACCTACAGCGCCAAGGTGATCGGCACCGATCCGCGCACCGATCTTGCCGTGATCAAAGCCGAGGGCGGCAGCGATTTCCCCTTCGTCAAGCTCGCCGACAAGGCGCCGCGGATCGGCGACTGGGTTGTGGCCGTCGGCAATCCGTTCGGCCTCGGCGGGACGGTGACGGCGGGCATCGTCTCGGCCCGCAGCCGCGACATCGGGGCCGGCCCCTACGACGATTTCATTCAGATCGACGCGCCGGTCAACAAAGGCAATTCCGGCGGCCCGACCTTCGACATGGACGGCAACGTCGTCGGGGTGAACACGATGATCTTCTCGCCCTCTGGCGGATCGGTGGGCATCGCCTTCGACATTCCGGCCGACACGGTGAAGTCGGTCGTCGCCCAACTCAAGGATAATGGCTTCGTCAGCCGCGGCTGGATGGGCGTACAAATCCAGCCGGTCACCGACGACATTGCCGAGAGCCTCGGCATGAAAGGAACCGAGGGCGCGCTGGTCACCGAGCCGCAAGCCGGCAGTCCCGCTGCGAAAGCCGGGATTCTCTCTGGCGATGTGATCACGGCGGTCAACGGCCAGAGCGTGAAGGACGCTCACGATCTTGCTCGGCAGATCGGTGCAATGGCGCCCGGCGCCACAGTCAAGCTGTCGGTTTGGCGCAAGGGTGAGGCCAAGAATTTCTCGCTCGCGCTCGCCGAGTTGCCGAAGGATCGTGATGCGCGGGCGGGCGCGCCGGACAATGGCTCCAAAGCCACCGACGTGCCGAGACTCGGGCTTACCCTCGCGCCGGCCGGCCAGGTCGCCGGCAGCGGCTCCGAAGGAGTGCTCGTGACCGAGGTGGACAGCAACGGGCTTGCGGCCGAACACGGCCTCAAGACCGGCGACGTCATCCTGGAAGTGGCTGGCAAGAAGGTTGCCACTCCGACGGATGTGCGCGACGCGGTCGCCGATGCGCACAAGAATGGCAAACGCGCCGTGCTGATGCGGGTGAAGTCGGCCGATATGACCAGGTTTGTCGCAATTCCGTTCGCTCGCGCCTGACCGGGGCGGAGTCCTTGCTCCGCTTCTCACCTGATCCGCCCCGAAAGGGCACGCCGGGGACAGGTCCAGTAGCCGTCCCCGGCACTCCGCCAGGTGCTCCTTGCCGCGGAACTTCAGATAATTATGCACGTTGGCTCGATATTCCACCTTGCGGTCCAGTAAGGGAGATGCGTATGACGAATCGAACAGTCCAGCTTTCGCGATTGGCGCTTTCGGCAGTCGCCGGCATGTCAGTCTTGATCACCGCCGGAGCGTCATTTGCTGCTGATTTCGTTCCGCCGGGGGCCCAGTATGCGCCCGGTCCTTACTATGCTCCTCCACCTGCCGCCTACCGTGGTACCGTCGTCGCGCCGGCTCCGTATGTCGCGCCGGGCTACGCCTACGGGCCAGGACCCTATGCAGCCCCGGTACCAACGCCTTATGCAGCCCCAGTAATTGTGAACCCCGTCTATGTGAACCCTCTCACCGGGAGACGATGCACATACGAACCTAGCGGTTGGCATTGGTGCTGGACGCCATAGCGGCATTCGCCGGGGGCACCGATCGCGGCCTGCCGTGATTTCGTAGCTGGTGGTTCTGGACCGGCAATGAACGGATGCGCTGTCCGGTAGCCGCAAAGATCGCATTGCAGAGCGCCGGCGCCAGCGGCGGCACTGGCATTTCGCCTACGCCGCCCCAAAAGCCGCCGCTCGGTACCAGCACCGTCTCCACCTCCGGCATTTCGTTCATCCGCAGTATTCTGTAATCGTGGAAATTGGATTGCTCCACTCTGCCATTCTCGATCGTGATCTCGCCGTAGAGCGCAGCCGTCAAAGCATACGCAACTGCGCCTTCGGTCTGCATCTTGATCGAAAGCGGATTGACTGCATGACCGCAGTCGATTGCCGAGATCACGCGATGCACGCGCAGGTCGCCATCCACGACGGATAGCTCGACGACCTGCGCACAATAGCTGCCGCCGGCCGCATTGAGCGCCACGCCCCGAAATACGCCGCGACGCGGAGGCAAACTCCAGTTCGCCCGTTTCGCTGCTGCGTCGAGGACGGCTAGATTTCGCGGGCTGTTACGCAACAAACTCCGCCGGTAGAAGACCGGGTCGAGTCCCGCCGCGTGCGCCATCTCGTCGATAAAACATTCTCGGTAATAGGCATTCTGAACATAGTTGATGCCGCGCCACAGTCCGGGCGGTACCGCGCTCTGCCGGACGACGAAATCGACGAGGTAATTTGGTACATCGTACGGCATTTCTTCGGCGAGGCCGCTGACGAAAGTGCGGTCAACCAGGTGGATCGGTCCGAGTGAGGCCACGAATGATGGACCCGCGAGCCGGATATGCCAGGCGAGCGGCATGCCCCGCACATCCAGGCCGGCTTCGAGACGCGCCATCCCGATCGGCCGATAGAAATCGTGGCCAATATCCTCTTCTCGAGTCCAGAGCAGTTTGACCGGCTGATCGACTTCCTTGGCGATGAGCACGGCCTCTCGGACATAATCCTGGATCGCGCCGCGCCGGCCGAAGCCGCCGCCGAGAAGTGTCGTGTGCACCGTGACGCGATCGTTCGCAACACCCGCAGCGTCAGCCGCTGTCACCAGCGCCGTCATGGCATCCTGGGTCGGGACCCAGATTTCGACGCCATCGGACCGCACATGTGCCGTGCACGTCTGCGGTTCCATGGTCGCGTGAGCAAGGAATGGCACAGCGTATTCGGCCACGATACGCTGCGCCGCGCTTGCGAGGCCACGAGCCACGTCGCCGTTGGAGCGTCCAAGAGTTGCTGCGGGCGCGTCGAGCCCGGAACGTATGTGTGCGCAGATCTTCTCGGTGGAAAGACAGCCATTGCCGCGGTCGTCCCACTCGATCCGCAGTGCCTCGACAGCACGCTTGGCGCGCCACCACGTATCGGCGATTACGGCCACCGCAGCGGGCAAGCGCACGATTTGGCGCACGCCCGGCATCGCGGCTGCTGACGTCGTGTCGAGGGTCCTCAGCGATCCGCCGAAAACCGGGCAGTGCACGATTCCCGCATGAAGCATGTTGGGGACCTGCACGTCTATCGCATAGACAGGCTGGCCGGTGATCTTCTGATAAACGTCGCGACGACGCTGCGGTGTGCCGAGGAGCGCCCAATCGCGCGGGTCCTTGAGACTCACTTCGCCAGGCGGCGCAGCTTTAGCGGCCGCTTCGGCCACCGCTCCGTAGCTCACAGTCTGCCCTGTACGAGCGTGCCTGATGATGCTGTTGTGTGCAGTGCATTGGCTTGCCGGCACATTCCAGCGCGCAGCCGCAGCCGAAACGAGCATGGTGCGCGCAATCGCGCCGGCGCGGCGCAGGTGATCCTGTGAGCTGGGGATTGATCGGCTGGCGCCGGTCGTCATTCTTCCCCAGACGCGGCCGCGGCGCAGGTTTTCCTGTGGCGATACGAACTCGATGCGGACCTTTGTCCAATCGCAGTCCAGTTCCTCGGCGACCAGCATGGCAAGCCCGGTGGAGGAGCCTTGACCCATTTCGGCGTGGGCAACGCGAATGGTCACGGCATCGTCGGTTGCAATAACCATCCAGCAGGTGAGTTCGGGTTGCGCTTGAGAACCATGCCGCAGGCTCGAATTAGCCGGCGCTGAATACTGGATGGCCAAACCGCCCGCCGCCAGGCTTGCCCGGACTAGAAATGCCCGACGATCAAGTTTGCTCGCGGACGTCATCAACTCCTCGCCACCCATTCCCTCGATTTGCAGCAGGTGTGGGTCTTTATCGAGTCCCTTCGTTCGAGCATGGATGACACAACAGTGCCACAGAGTAATAGTTCCTTTCAGGTATCTGAGCGCAATATCGGCTTTGTGTCAGCCGGTGTCACGATGCCGAAGTTTCAATCTCCGAAGACCGCCTGGTTGCGGATGGCCATATACCAGACATTTCTACTAAATGGCGGTGCGGAGCGGGTGTACAACCAGCGGTGAAGCTGGATGCAGCCAGTCCATCGCGAAGGAGGACCTCAAATGAGAACCACGCTTTACGGCCTTGCCTTTGCTCTCGCGTCGGCAGCCTTGTTGGCGACCAGCGCATCGGCCCAGGTCCCCGGCGTTCTCAACGGCCGCTACCAATGCGTGGCGCATTGCTTCGCCCCGCCCGGCGGCTTCGTGTTCATCACCCAGAACGGGTGGGAGGCCAACGTGCTTAATGAAGCGGGGCAGCCGAGTCGGGCTTGGATTAATTACCGCGGACGTGTTTGGTTCGAGGCGGTACAGCAAGGCGCGATCTATTCGCCGGACGGATCGACCATCCAATTCGACGGCGGCACGCTGTGGGTGCGAGCCCCCCAGGTTCTGCTTGCTCCGCCGCCCCATCGATATGTCAAATAGGGGCTAAGCTGCGGCATAGCCCGTTTAGTCGATCAGAAGCAATTGCGCAGGGTGGGCCATGCGCCTTTGCCCACCCTACTTCGCTGAATTATTGTCAATAGCAGACTGGCCGATGCTGGTCGTAACCATGGCGGGCAACGCAACGTCCGTTCACACGATTGGGAATAGGGGCCGGGGGGCGCAGCCGAGACGCTGCGTCATAGGCTGAGAGCGGCGGGTCGTAGTAACCTCCGCCCGGACCGTAGTAACCAGCGCCCGGACCGTAGTAGCCTGCGTCCGGACCGTAGTAGCCTGCGCCAGGTCCGTAGACCGCGGTTGGAGCCACGATCGCGGGTGGCGGAGCGACCACTGCCGGCGGACCCACGAGGGGCGGCGCTGGCAGCACAGCCGGCGGTCCGTATGGAAATCCGAAGCTGGGCGTGGCGTAAGGCAGTGCATTATTTGGCGCCGGAATCACGTAGACCGGGCCGCCTCCAATATACACGCCGCCAGGCGCCACGTAGACAGGCTGCGCATCGGCATTTGCACCGTGCAACAATGAGAATGCTGCGACGGCGAGTGCAAGTGACCGGTAGCTCATTTGACTCTCCCGTTTGCGAGCCCCCGATCCCAAATCTAACTATTACCCATCGCTGCCGCGCGTGCAAATATGGCGCCGCGCGTATTGTACCGATTTGATACACCTGAACTCCAGTCAGAGGTCCTGCAATACCGCTGGCATCGCGAGTGTAAAAAATTTGCTGTCGAGAGGCGCACGCAGTGAGGAGCGTGCGGCCGCGGCGATGAATTTACTCTCTAGTGTCCCGATTCCGAAGTTCGCTTTATTGTGCGGCACCCTGGGTTTGCGAACTTCGGAATCGAAGGACACTAGCAAGTTATTGATCTAGTGTGGCTTTGGTTCAGAAGTCCGCATGTTGGACTCGCCGCAAGAATGATGCGGACTTCTGAACCGCCACACTAGTTTGTTTGCTACTATGCGCCGCACGAGTGTGCGTTCTTCGCGCGCGGGGGCCTCGAAGGTTGGCGGGTGCTGCCGCGGGAAGGCGGCAGATCCTCACTTGTCCTTAAGTACAATAGCGGTCGCGACCAACCGGCAGCATCATGGACGTCCGGCCCTCCAGACTATGAGAAAGCGCTCTATTAGGAGCTGCGCTCACTATCACGGGTCGGACAAAACGAAATCAACGATCCGTCAAGGAGGAATGCATGAAACGGTTGTGGTTGGGTGTTGGTGTCGCAGCGCTTATCTTGACATCCGGTCTTTCGGATGCAGCCTCCGCCCGCGTGGGTGGGTTCGGCGGCGTCCGCGTGGGCGGCATTGGCGGATTCCGTGGCGTCGGCATTGGCGGGTTTCGCGGTGCCGGGTTTGTCCGTCGCGGAATCGGCATTGGTGTTGTCCGCCCGGGACTGGGTTGGCGTGCCGGTTGGGGAGGCTGGGGCTGGCGTCGAGGCTGGGGCTGGCCCGTCGCGGCAGGAATTGCCGTCGGCGTTGCCGCCGCGGGTTGGGGTTACGGCTCCTCGTGCTGGGCCTGGAACGGCTGGGCCTGGGTGAATGTCTGTTACGCCCCATATCCTTATTACGGTTGGTAGGCGACGAAGCCCTCGCGAGCGAAAGGGCCGCTCCGAGAGCGGCCTTTTTCATGAGGTAACGACAAGTCCTCGCCGTTGATGATTTTTCCGGCCCTGAAAAAGTCACCAAGGCGACCGATGTGTCGGGTGCGCGCGACGTCTACTTGCGCAATTCCATTGGAAGCTGGGGGCGAAACCCGAGCAACAATCGGAGCGGAAGGCGAACCGGTGCGTCAGTTGCTGTCGCTTGTACGCATTAGCGCCGCCGCGGCTCTGATTGCGAGCGCTGCTTCGGCGGCGCACGCGGATGGCGTCGATCCGCTGAATATCCCCGATGCTCAGCTTGAGCCGGTCGAGTGGGCCGATCTCGACCGCTGGGGCGTCGACGATCACACCGCGGCCTTGGCGGCTTTTCTGGCCAGCTGCAAGCCGTTTCTCGCTGTGGCGCGGCCCTCCGATCCCAGGCCGCTTTATGCCGGGCTCTGGCGCGCATGCCGCGATGCTGCCACAGCTCCGTCCGACGATGACGGAGCGCGCAAATTCTTCGAAGACAATTTCCGGCCGGTACGGATTGCCAAGCTGGGAGAATCAACCGGCCTGCTCACCGGTTACTATGAACCGATCATCGAAGGCTCGCGCTTTCCCAATCCCGAATTTCACTGGCCGCTTTACCGCCGCCCGCGCGATCTCCTGGTCAACGGCAAAAAGCCTCCGGCCGCCGGCGTTCCGAACCGCGCGGCCGTGGGGCGGCTCAACGCCAAGAATCAAGTCGAGCCCTACTACGACCGCCGAGCGATCGAGAACGGGGCGCTTGACGGACAACACCTCGAAATCTGCTGGCTCCGCGATCCGTTCGAGGCGATGGCGGTCGAGATCGAGGGCTCGGTCCGGGTGCGGCTCGAGGACGGCACGCTGCTTCGCCTCAACTATGATGCCCACAATGGGTTCGCGCGCAAAGGCGTTGGCGGGTTGCTCGTCGAGCGCAGTCTCATTCGTCCCGAAGAAATGTCGAAGCAGCGGATCAGGCAGTGGATGGCGGCCCACCCCGAGGAGGCCAGGGAAGTGCGCGCCGTCAACCGCTCCTACGTGTTTTTCCGGATAACCGGGCTCGACAACCAAGATCAGCCGACCGGCGCGCAAGGCTCGCGGCTCGTTCCTGGGCGCTCGATCGCGGTCGATGCGGTCCATGTATTCGGTACGCCTTTCTTCATCGAGGCGGATCTCCCGCTCCCGACCGGCGGTCCCGCCATCAAATTCCGCCGCCTGATGATTGCCCAGGACACCGGGTCAGCCATCGTTGGTCCGGCCCGTGCCGATATTTATTGGGGCGCCGGCGACCTCCCGGGCCGCGTCGCAGGGCGCATTCGCCAGCAGGCGCAATTCGTGATGTTGCTTCCGCGCGAGCTCGACATGATCGAGGCCGGAAAGGCGATGCCGCTGCCGCAGCCCAAACCGGCGATTCCTCAGCCGGCCGCCGCCAAGGAGCGAGACGGCGACCAGGGGCAATCTCGAAACGCCGGGCCTGCAAACAATCCAGCCGAGCGGCCGGTTCGAGCACCGGCCCGTCCCGGTGCGGCTGCGCCGGCGGCGTCTTTGCCGATACGAGGAACGCGTTGAAAGCTCTGCTCAGTGCGCAGGCTGGACAAAGCGCACATAGCGCGTCAAAGACGCGCTGATGCGAGCCGCGAACAAATAGCGGTGGGGTAGATGCCGCGACTGTTGAAACGCATTCTGCAGCGCTTGCTCGTACTCGGATTGGGTATTTTCAGCATCTGGCTGATTGTATTCGTAGTATTCGAAACTGCCGACCGCAGGCTGCCGTGGATTTTGGCTTTGGCGTTTACCTACGGAGTCGCGGCTTATCTCATTCTCCCGTTCACGGTTCGCATGAGCCTGAAGATTCTGAAGCGCAAACGGGTGCCGAGCTACACAACCACTGCCGATGGGATGCCCGGCGACCCGGTCAACCTCGTGCTTATCGGCACGCGCCAGCAGCTTCACGCCGCTTTTGGGACCGCCGGTTGGTCAGCGGCAGATCGGTTGAGCCTGGCGAGCTCATGGCGCATGGTCCGGGCATTCGTTTTCAACTCTCCTTATCCAACGGCGCCGTTCAGCAGTTTGTATCTTTTTGGGCGCGTGCAGGACGTCGGCTTTCAAAAGGCCATCGATAACAGCCCGCGAAAGCGCCACCACATTCGATTTTGGGCTTTGAGCCTCAAGCGCGCGGAAGCCACATTGGGAACAGCCGGCTTTTGGCTCAACACCGACGCGCCACCGGACAAGGAACACGTGCTCTGGGTAGGCGCTGGCACCCGGGATACCGGCCTGTCTTTGACCAGGCTCACGTTCCAGATTACCCATGCCACCGATTCGGATACCAATACGGAGCGAGACTATATCGTCGGCGAGCTGAGCAAAGCTCAACTCGTCGACGAGGTCAGGTTGGTCAGCGCGCGCCAGCGTCTGCAAATCGGACGTGTCAACCACTACGTCACCGATGGAGAAGTTACCGTCGCAACCCTCGCTGCCGCCGCCTGACCCGCCGCAGTTACGCCTTGCCGATGATGTTGCGCGCTTCTCGGCTTCTACTCGCAGCATCGATCGCGGCGAACGGCGACGTATCGTGCAGCATAATGCAGCCTGGCGTGCCCGGCCGTCGAGTTGGTCATTGGTCCAACAGGGATCGTGATCTTGTGGCCGTTCGGCGTCCGGTCGTGCAGCTCATCGAGCCTCGGATCGCGCGAGCCTTTTCCCGCCCCAGTTGCCGGCCCATATTGCATGAATGGCGAAATCCCCCGGTTCCTCGGACGCTGGCAATCCCAAGCGCGATCCGGCCAAGCATTCGAAAAAGGACCCGGCGAAGCCGACTCGCGCCAAGGCGGCGCGGCCGGACCTGCCGCCGATCGAGCCGGCGCTTGCCGATCTGCTCAATCCCGCCATTGGCCGCGGCGGCGCCGGGCCGGGCTCGCAGACCGGGTTACAGCCGCCGCCGGACAATTCCTTCGATCGGCGCGCCGACTTCGCCGCCGCCCATACGGCACGCAAATCGACGGTTCGCGGATTCGGCGAGGCGCGGCAGGCGGGCTACACCGCAAAATCGCTCGGTCCGCTCGACCCCGATTTGGCGAAGGCCTTCGGGATCACCGATGACGACGACGCGGCCCCGCCCTCCTCTGAAGGGGGAGAGCCTGCCGCGGACGTGATCCGGGGGTCGGCTCCGCGCCGCTCGGTCGGGGCGAGCCGCGGTGGGGTGACCGCCGAGCCGGACGAGCCCACGGCTTCACCGCCGAGGCCGGCTCCCTCGCGGTTTGCGCGATCGACCTCTCCTTTTCAGGGCGAGATCGGAGTCGCCGCGACGGCGCGTTCGCTCGAACGGCTGCTGCGCGAAGGCCGCCCGGAATTCGCCGACAGACCGTGGACGCCGCACCGCCCGCCGCGTCCGGACAAGACCGAAGGCGGGCGCCGCCTCGTCATCACGTCGCAGTTCGAGCCCAAAGGCGATCAGCCGCAGGCAATCGATGAACTGGTCGAGGGGATTGGCCGCAACGACCGCAACCAGGTCCTGCTCGGCGTCACCGGCTCCGGCAAGACGTTCACGATGGCCAAGGTAATCGAGCGCACGCAACGGCCGGCGCTCATTCTCGCCCCCAACAAGACGCTCGCCGCCCAGCTCTACGGCGAATTCAAATCGTTCTTTCCCGACAATGCGGTCGAGTATTTCGTCAGCTATTACGATTACTATCAGCCGGAAGCCTACGTGCCGCGCACCGACACCTACATCGAGAAGGAAAGCTCGATCAACGAGCAGATCGACCGCATGCGCCACAGCGCCACGCGCGCGCTGCTCGAGCGCGACGACGTCATCATCGTGGCTTCGGTCTCCTGCATCTACGGTATCGGCTCGGTCGAAACCTATTCGGCGATGACCTTCACGCTCAAGCGCCGCGAGCGCATCGACCAGCGCCGGCTGCTCGCCGACCTCGTCGCTTTGCAATACAAGCGCACTGCCGGCGACTTTTCCCGCGGCACGTTTCGGGTGCGCGGCGATACCGTGGATATTTTTCCCGCCCACTATGAGGACCGTGCCTGGCGGGTGAACCTGTTCGGCGACGAGGTCGAGACCATCGAAGAATTCGATCCGCTCACCGGGCAGAAAACCGACGAACTCGAATTCATCAAGGTCTACGCCAATTCGCACTATGTGACGCCGCGCCCGACGCTGCTGCAGGCGATCGACGGCATCAAGCAGGAGCTGCGCGGGCGGCTTGGCGAGCTCCATGCTGCCGGCCGTCTGCTCGAAGCGCAGCGGCTCGAGCAGCGCACGCTCTACGATCTCGAAATGATGGAGGCGACCGGCAGCTGCGCCGGGATCGAGAATTACTCGCGCTACCTCACCGGCCGTAAGCCGGGCGAGCCGCCGCCGACGCTGTTCGAATATGTGCCGGACAATGCGCTCGTCTTCGTCGACGAAAGCCACGTCACCATTCCACAGCTCGGCGGCATGTATCGCGGCGACTTCCGGCGCAAGGCGACGCTTGCCGAATACGGCTTCCGGCTGCCGTCCTGCATGGACAACCGGCCGCTGCGCTTCGAGGAATGGGACGCGATGCGGCCGCAGACCATGTGCGTGTCGGCCACGCCCGGCCCGTGGGACCTCGATCAGTCGGGCGGCGTCTTCGTCGAGCAGGTGATTCGTCCGACCGGGCTCATCGATCCGCCGGTCGATGTGCGGCCGGCGCGCACCCAGGTGGACGATCTCGTCGGCGAAGCCCGCGAGGTCGCCCGCCGCGGTTATCGGGCGCTGGTCACGGTGTTGACCAAGCGCATGGCCGAAGATCTCACCGAATATCTGCACGAACAGGGCATCCGCGTCCGCTATATGCATTCCGATATCGACACCATCGAGCGGATCGAGATCATCCGCGACCTGCGGCTCGGCGCCTTCGACGTGCTGGTCGGCATCAACCTGCTGCGCGAAGGGCTCGACATCCCGGAATGCGCGCTGGTCGCGATTCTGGACGCTGACAAGGAAGGTTTCCTGCGCAGCGAGACGAGCCTGATCCAGACCATCGGCCGCGCCGCCCGCAATGTTGACGGCCGCGTGATCCTTTATGCCGACAGCATCACCGGCTCGATGGAGCGCGCCATCGCCGAGACCAATCGTCGACGCGAGAAGCAGGCGGCCTACAACACGGCGAACGGCATCACGCCGGAGAGCATCAAGCGCTCGATCCACGACATCCTCGGCAGCGTCTACGAGCGCGACCATGTGCTGATCGCGACCGGCGCCGGCGCCGGCGGCGAGTTCGACCAGGCTGCGACCATCGGGCACAACTTCGAGGCGGTGATTGCCGGCCTGGAAGAGCGCATGCGCGAGGCCGCGGCCGACCTCGATTTCGAAGAGGCGGCGCGGCTGCGCGACGAGGTCAAGCGCTTGCGTTCGACCGAGCTTGCCGTCATCGACGACCCCACCGCCAAGCATTTGGACACAACGGGATCCAGCAATCGGGGCACGGTCGAGCCACGAGCGCCGACACCCTCTCCCCTTGCGGGAGAGGGTCGCCGCGCGGAGCGCGGCGGGGTGAGGGGGCGCGACTGGGCCCCGCGCAAACCCACGCTGGACGAAATGGGCCCCGGCCCCGCGAAGGAATCGCGCCCCTACCGCGGCCCGCGCTCAACCACCGGCCGCCCCGGCATGCGCGGCGGCTGGCGGCCGCGGGGGCGGTGAGTCGGCTTCGGGCGGAACCCCGGTGCCGATCGTGCGGCGCTGCGGCTCGGTCCGCACTGGAGCGCAGGGCGTAACCGATTCAGATTCACAACGGCGCGGCGGCAGCAGGCCGGCCATTTCGTTCGTTCTGGCAAACTCTCCGTAGTGGAGGCGGGCGGCCTCGTCATAGGCCGCGGCAGCTTTTTCTGCGGTTGGATAGTACCCAATGTGTATGCGAGTCCCACTGACGACGATTCGTGCCCTCCATTTGCGGCGATGCCAGTCGACTCCTTTGAACCCGGTCGTGCGATAGCGCCGCCAGGTATTTTGCGCATTCTGTGCACGCGAGGATTGGCGCAAATTCGCGATCCGATTGTCCGCGCGATTACCGTTGCGGTGATCGACTTCTTCGGTCGGATGCTCGCCATGGACGTACAGCCACGCGAGCCGGTGGGCGTAATGATTAACGCCGTCAAGTCTGATCACGACATATCCGTGCGCGTGAGGACTGCCGGCTTGCGTTCCCGCCGCCGCGCCTCCCCTGGACACGCGCCAATAAAAAAGCCCCGTTTCCGGGGCGTAGTGAAGGAGCTTTCGGACCTGCTCCGCCGTCAGGCGGAGCTTTCGTTCGCTAAGCATCGGGGGCCTCCAAAAAGAAAAGCGCCCGGCCGCCGTCAGGCTCCGGGCGCGATTTGGGCGTCGTACGATTGATTGGCTGCTTTGCTCTCTCTTCCGCCGCGCTAACCGCGCTCAGGGCGGCGACCGAGTTCGTTTTGCAAATTACGGAGGTAATACCGCACGTTGCATTTCGAACTCTCTGACCGAGCCCAGGTCAGCGTCTCTGAGGAATTTTCGATTCGGAGTGCTGCGAGACGGTGTGGGGCTCTATTAGTACGGGCGCTTCGCTCTAACTGAATGGTTCGGTGTCTAATCCGCCCTCATGGTGAGGAGGCGCCCGCTATATGGCGGCGACGTCTCGAACCATGGGGCCGGCCCGCCCCGAGGCCACCTCGTCCTTCGAGACGCGTCGATGCCGGCAAGTGGCGACGATCGACGCCCTAATACGAAACTGGCTGTCGTCCCGGCCGAGCGTCTCTACAGCGGCGCTAGCGCCGCTGTAGACGCGAGAGCCGGGACCCATCTGGCAACAGCCCGTGCGGATAGATGGGCCCCGGCTCGCGCTCGCCCGGATTGAATCCGGGCTCGCTTGGCCGGGACGACAACAGTTGGTTTCATTCGCAGCGGGTCGGCGCCAGCCGGTGGGGAACTCAGGATGAGGTGGAGATAGGCACCTTCAGCGATACAAGCGCCTTCCACTTTGGCCGAAGCAGGCCGCCGGCGGGGCGGGTTTGAACCCCCACGCTCAGGAACATGTTTTTTTACAATGGTCCCGAAAGTGTTCCTGAGTTTTTGGCCGGATTGGCGTCCACGAGTGATCGGGCTACGCGTTTTCCTCGGTAAAAACGAAAACGCCCGGCGGCCAATGCTGGCTCCGGGCGCAATTCGACATAACCATATGTAACGTACATGATGCAGGCTGCCGCGTCAACGGTTAGTTCGGCTCAGGAACATCTTTCTTTCAATGTTCCCGAGAGTGTTCCCGAGGAACAAATTTATTTCAAATGTTCCTGATCGTGTTCCTGATTATTGATTGAGGGCGGCAGCGCTTCACGCGGTGACCGATCGCGCCGCTCGGCTCAGTTTCCCTCGAGAAAAATGAGCACGGCGGCCAAGACACGGCTCCGGGCGCAATTCGACGTAACCACGTGCACACTACACGATGCGGCGCCGCGGACCAAAGACGACAGCTCGGTAAGGCACCGTTTTATGCAAAATGGTGCCCAAGCGGCGCCGAAAGCCGATGGCGGACTTCACGGCCGAACGGGCTGGCCCACCCTATCGCGGCACGCTCCGTCACCCTCTCCCCTTGCGGGAGAGGGTCGCCGCGCGCAGCGCGGCGGGGTGAGGGGTTGCATCCCACGTTGCTTCTATCGACTGTAAGCTCCGAACGGCGTCAACTTCGATAGATCCCGTGAGCTTGATCTGATATCGCTCCCTTGGACGGGAGCGGCTTTGCATGTTCGACGCGCTTAGAAAGAAGGGCTACCAACTTGATTTTGTGTCACATGCGTTCGCGATCTTGCAGATTGATTTTCCAGATGCCGCGGTTGAACTCGAAGAGGTCATTCTAAGTCAGTCGGTACCGATCGAGGAGATCATCGGGTCAGGCGGGGGAGAGACAAAGGGCACGCAACGCCTTCGAAATGGCCTTGCCGCTAAAAATTGGCGGAAGGAGACCTTTACAATTAAAAAGACTATTAACGATGAGCCGCGTGAGTCGATCTCCCATAAGCTAGATCATGTTCGAGTTTTCGACCGGCCGGATGGAAGGCGATATCGCATCGCGTTAGAGATCGAGTGGAATAATAAGGACCCGTTCTTTGACCGCGATCTGGATAATTTTAAGCGGCTGCACGCTGAAGGCGCTATTTCAGTCGGAATCATCATCACCCGCGGAGCATCGCTTCAGGACAAGATGTTAGAATTTGTCCGACGCTGGGCCGATGAGAATCAGATTGAGAGCTTTGACCAGCTCGGAGACTTAGGATACTCACAGACTGCCCGCCAACGGAACGAGGTCCTAAAGCGCGTTCAAAGAAAGCGAAACCCTCTTACATTTCGGGAGGCCTGGACCTCTCAGTTTGTTTCCGACAAGTTTGGCGCCTCGACGACACACTGGCGAAAGCTTGACGACCGCATCAAGCGGGGGGTGGCCAATCCCTGCCCGCTCGTGCTGATTGGGCTACCGGATTCGATTGTGACTTTTGGCGAAGACCCCGGAGAGGTCAGGAAGCTTATTGAAGAGGGAGGCAAAGCCCTCGAAGACGACACCGAATAACAGCTATTCCGCCGCAATCCGAACTACCTGCGAGTGATTAGCGTATGTTTTCCACGTCGGGCGGTATCCGTCGTCCGCTTGATTACCCCAGGTCGCCCAACCTCGGCGCGTCCCTCGTGCGAACAACTCAAGGTAGGGCCCACGACTGCACGCTTCGATGATGTCGTACTGCTCGTCCGGTTTGCGCGAGTGTTCGCGCTTGCGCGTAGCCAGGAGATTAACCTGACGCCTGCCCGGCGCCAGCGTGCGCGCGTTTTTTCCTCGCACGCCAAATAGAATTAGTTCTGTCACGTTGCGGAAATAAAAGCCTACCCCACGGCCGTCAGAACCCCCGTCCTTGCGTACCTTGTGCCAAACGATATTGGATTTGTAGGTGAAGCCCCACGCTTTCATGATTTCAAGCCCTTGCGGCAACAAGGCGTTCGGGCACCAAAGGTACAAGTGAGCCTTTGCCACACTGACCTTTCCGACCGGAATGTCAGCGATCTCGGCAAACGTAAGCGTGGCATAGCGGGAAAGCCGCTTGTGCTCGGGCGCGACTTTCCCCGTCTTATTCGTGAATTGCCATGGCGGATCGGCAAGGATCGTCGCGAATCGGCGCTCGCCCGCAAACCCAAGCAGATCAAGTCCGATTGCAACCATGTCGGGCGCCCGGTGATGAGAACATAACGAGAACATACCTGAGGAGCAACCGATTGTCCAGATATCCGATTCGCCAATGATTTCCGAATCTTTTGTGTGTCCGAAGCGCGCGCCACGCGGCAGACGCGGACGCCGCAATTGCTTACCCCTATGACGAAGCGCGGGCCGCGTGCCGCCTGTCGCGGGGCTCAATCGACAACCAGCACCTTTGTCCATGTTCATCGACGTCTGGCGCGTCGCAATAATCGTTGTCGTAGTCCAGGACGCGAATTGGAAACGGATTGCCCTTGACCCATTGGACCTGTCCGCGGCGCACGCCAATAGTAATTTCCGGATACTGCGCCGCATGAACGAGCTTGGCGGTTAAGCGGTCGATTGACGAAATCCGATCGTGTCGCGCGGCGCGTAGTGCCTGTAATGCATCGAGAAGCAAATTCCGTTCCCGTATGCTGAGGCCGATCCAAGTCTTGTTCATCCACAACCTCCGATTTCGGGTCGCAGTTTAGCCTGCAAGCCGGCGTCACGCATCTGTTACTGGTAGCAGTACCTTTGGATGGCCTTATCACGCCGGTCCCGCTCGTGCTCAGCCTTCTGTCAGTCCAAACAAGACCTCTGGTTAATAGAAAGCGCCGGTGCCTTCCGACATGTCTGTGTTCATAGCAATCAAGGAAGGTCCTTGATCTCGGCACAAAAGGAGACACTGCCATGTTGACCACGTCGAAGATCGCGCTTGCGGTTGCGCTCGTTCTCGCCACCGCTTCCGCCTCCGTCGCGGCTCCCAAGCACCCCGTCCGTCATCCCTCCGCGACCGCCCGGCAGGTGCCGGCAGGCACCTACCTGAGCTTCGCTGCGGTGCGCTCGGCGAACACGGCGAAGGAGCAGACGTACATGAAGATTCAGGATCAGGGCATCCGGGAAAACCTTGGCGATTGATTTCCATGCCGGCAAGGCCCTTCGATTGCGGCCGGCCCCAGTGGCCGGCCGTAATTGCGTTCGGGCAATTGCGACTTGTGCCATTGACAAGCGGTTGATCCGTTGAACATCGGCGGCTCGGCGTTCCGGCAAGCGCATATTTCACCAACGAACGTTTATTGCATTGTTAGGCGCCAGACGCTCTCTCTGATCGTCATCCTGAGGCGCGAGCGCGCACCTTCGCGCGCGAGCCTCGAAGGATGACGAACGACAACTCGCCGCAAATTGTTATTCGCGCGACCCGGGCCGTTCATCCTTCGAGGCGCGCGCCCAAGTAAGGGGGCGCGCGCGCCTCAGGATGACGGTCTTCGAGGCTCGCCCGGTCGAAGATGCGGGGCGAACACCTCATGATGAGGGTCTCAGGGAGTCTCCAGGTCCCGAGGCGCTTTCGATGGCGTTTGACTTCGATCATCCAATATTGAGCGAACCAGTGCGCCAGCAGCGGCGCGCGCTATCCTCTGGTCGCATTCTCCTTGCAGTATTCTCTCTCATAGAATACGTGCATATTGGTGATTCGATCGTTCAAGGACGCCGCCACAGCAAGGCTATTTGCAGATGAAGACGTGCGGCGGTTCCGCGGCATTGAGCGTTCGGCCAGGCGAAAACTTCTGGTCCTGCACGGCGCCGGCTCGTTGAATGATCTTCGGTCACGGCCCGGCAACCAGCTTGAAGCATTGAAAGGTGATCGCACCGGGCAGCATTCGATTCGGATCAACAGGCAGTGGCGCATCTGCTTCGTATGGCGGGACGGCAATGCCGAGGACGTCGAGATCGTCGACTATCATTAAGGAGAAGAAATATGGCAAAGCCAAAGAAGCTGGAGCCTATCCCTCCCGGCGAAATCTTGGCCGAAGAGTTCATGAAACCTTATCGCCTCAGCCAGAATCGGCTTGCCCGAGACATTGACGTAAGTCCTGCCCGAATCAACGGCATCGTGCACGGTCGCTCGTCTATCACTGCATCGATCGCGCTGCGACTGGCTAAATATTTCGGCACTACCCCTGAGCTTTGGATGAACCTGCAGTCCGATTACGACTTGCGGCGCGCGCGAGCGACCGATTGGCCAAAAGTCGAGCCTCGTATCAGAATGCTTGCGGCAGAGTAGCGGGGCGATTCGCTTTATTTGAATGGTTCGATAGGTTGCTTTCTGCCTCCGCCCGATGAGGGTCCCAATACCGTCGTATGGTCTTACGTCCGGCCGTCCCGACAACGCCCTTCGATTGCGGCCGGCCCCAGTGGCCGGCCGTAATTGCGTTCGGGCAATTACGACTTGCGCCATTGACAAGCTGTTGATCCGTTGAACATCGGCGGCTCGGCGTTCCAGCAAGCGCATAAATTGCTTTTCACCAACGAACGTTTATTGCGTTGTTAGGCGCCAGGCGCTCTCTCTGATTGTCATCCTGAGGCGCGAGCGCGCACCTTCGCGCGCGAGCCTCGAAGGATGACGAATGACAACTCGCCGCAAATTGCGCGACCCGGGCCGTTCATCCTTCGAGGCGCGCGCCCAAGTAAGGGGGCGCGCGCGCCTCAGGATGACGCTCTTCGAGGCTCGCCCGGCCGAAGACGCCGGGCGAGCGCCTCAGGATGACGGCGAGAGAGAGTCGACCGTGCCCCTCGAATCACAAGACATGAACGGCTGTTTGCATGTAAAATGAATTAAGTCGCGTGGCGTAATGAGACGGGAGGGAAGGACATGTCGAAGTTGTTCGCGGGCCTCTGCTCGATCGCCTTTGCGCTTGTCTCGCTCGAAGCCTCTGCGGCCGATGTCACGCCACAGCGCCTGCTCGATTCAGCGCGTGAGCCGCAAGACTGGCTCATGGTCCACCGCGACTATGACAATTCCCGCCACTCGCCGCTCAGCGAAATCAATCGCACCAATATCAAGGACCTCAAGCTGAAATTCCTGGTCTCGATCGGGGGAACGTCGACCGGTGGCACCAAGCGCGGCAAGGAGGAGGGGACGCCATTGGTGGATGACGGATTCATGTACGTGGCCGATACCTGGAGCCGCGTGACGAAGTTTGACGTGCGCAGCGGCACCGAGGCCATTCCGCTGTGGCGCTACGATCCGAAGATCACGCGGGCGCGCACCAGCCGCGGCATCGCCATGTACGGGAACAAGGTTTTCGTCACCACCTACGATGCGCGCGTGATCGCGCTCAATCGCGATTCCGGCGAGGTGGTCTGGGAGGTGCAGGGGGCGGCGCCGACCGACCCGGTAACCGGCACGCCCTCGAAAGTGCAGGGCTTCTCGGCCGCCCCGTTGACGCTCAAGACCCGCGCCGGCAAGGAACTCGTGCTTGCCGGGGAAAGCACCGGCGGCTCGATGGGAACGCGGAGCTGGGTCGGCGCCTGGGACGTCAACACCGGCCAGCTCGCGTGGCGAACCTTCACCATACCGGCCCCGGGCGAGCCCGGCTCGGAGACCTGGAAGGACAACCACAGCGCCTGGCGAATCGGCGGCGCGAGTGTCTGGCAGACCGCCTCCTTCGATCCGGTGACCAATCTCGTCTATTACGGCACCGGCGACGCCTTTCCGACTTTCGATCCGGAATTCCGGCCGGGCGACAATCTCTATACCGCGAGCACCATCGCGCTCGATGCCGATACCGGAAGGATCGCGTGGTTTTTCCAGGAGACGCCGAACGAGCATTGGGATTTCGACACGCCCAGCCCGAAAATGCTCTACGAAACCACGATCAATGGAGAAACTCGAAAGGTCGTGGCCAATTTCTCGCGCAACGGGTTCTACTACACGCTCGATCGCGCGAACGGCCAGTTCATTCGCGCCGACCAGTATCAGGAGAAGGTGACCTGGACGCGCGGCATCGATGCAAAGACCGGCAAGCCGATCGATTACGATCCGGCGCGCGACGTTCAGCCTTACGCCGGCATCGGAACGTTGCGAAACAAGCCGGGCCAGGAAGCCTGTCCCTGGTGGAGCGGCTCGCCGACGTTCTTTCCGCCGACGTTCGATGCCAAACGCATGATCGCCTATGTGGCGGGCGGCGAGGGTTGCACCGCGGGTTATATCATCAAAACCCCGATGGACGAGACCAAGGACTGGGTCGGTCAGCGGATGTGCTGTCAGGCGGTCGGCCGCTCCAGCGCGCACGGTGCGTTATGGGCGCTCGATGTGCGCACCGGAAAGGTAATTGCGAAGGAGCAGTTCCCGATCGCGAACGAGTCCGGATTGCTGAGCACGGCCGGCGATCTGCTGTTCACCGGCCATCACGACGGGCGCTTCGCTGCCTACGATGCCGATAGCCTCAAGGAGCTGTGGAGCTTTGGCCTGGGCACGCCGATTACGGCGCCGCCCATGAGCTACGGCGTCGGGGACAAGCAATACATCGCGGTGGTGGCGGGCGGCGCAGCCGGGCTGCGGGGCGCCGTGCTCTATCAGCCGTCCGCGATCGTGGCGGTGTTTGGCCTGTAGAGCGAATTCCGATGAATTCGCATTGCAGGAGTGGACTCGCTTGCCGTGCCGTAGTCTCTGTTACCTCTCCCCGCTTGCGGGGAGAGGTCGGATCGCGTTAGCGATCCGGGTGAGGGGCTCCTTGACAAGCCGGGACCGTGGCGGATGCCCCTCACCCGATTTCTCGCTGCGCTCGAAATCGACCTCTCCCCGCAAGCGGGGAGAGGTGGCGCAGGACTACGTGTCTGCGCGCACGGCGCTGGACACACGCTAAAGCAACAGGAGAGCAATCGATGAAGAGGGCCGTTGAGCGTTCCGTCGCAGTACTGATGACTCAATTGTACCTGTTGTGCTTCCTTGCCATACCCGCAGCTGCCCAGGATAGGGAAAAGCTGCTTGGCAATTGGAAACTTGTCTCGTTCTACACGGAGGACGTCCAGAGTAAGCAGCGCAATGACCTTTATGGCGCGCATCCGAATGGACATATCGGGTTCACGCCGGATGGCCGGTTCTTCGCATTGGTGGCGGCGGACGGGCGCAAGCCGCCACAAACACCGGACGATCAAGCCGCGGCCTTCCGTTCCATGATCGCATATACTGGAAAATATCGGCTTGAAGGCGACAAGTTCATCACCAAGGTCGATGTTGCGTGGAACGAAGGATGGACAGGCACCGAGCAGGTGCGCTTCTGGCGAGTAGAAGCAGGAAAGTTATACATCACCACGGCTCCTATCCCGAACCCGAACGTACCGGGCGGAATGGTCATAGGAACCCTGGTCTGGGAAAAAGAATAGATGCTCAATCGGGCTGCTCCATGTAAGGTGGATCTTCCTTTATTGTTGTTCCTTCTCGGACGTTGCTTGACCTTCCGGCGCGACCGGCTGCCGCAAGCAAGCGGCAAGCACGGCCACGTTGTTGCAATGCGGCTATAAGCCAAACACGTAAAGCACCGTCGCCTGCGACATGTCGCGCAATTCCGGGGTTCGCGCGATGCGCGATTTGGAGTTGGCGATCTGTCCGGACGGCCGCACGCAGCACGGACCGGAGGCGATAGCAATGTATTGCTTGCCGTTGATCGAATAGCTCATCGGCGGCGCATTGAAGGCGGAACCGACATTGATGTGCCACAGCAAATCGAGCGTCTGGTCGTCGAAGGCCATGATTGAACCGTCAAGCAGCGCCGTCACCGCGATTCCGCCCGCGGTCGAAAGTACGCCCGAGGAATTGGGATAGGGCAGCTCGACGCGCTTCTTGATCTCGCCCGAGCCGGGGTCGAGGATCGTGAACGAACTGGTGATGCGCTCGCTGCCTCCGCCGCCGCCGCCGCCGAACTTTCCCTTGACGTGGGCGCTGGTATCGACCGAAACCTGCCCGCAGCCCTCGGCTGCGGGTATGTACACGTAGCCGGTCTTGCGGCTGTAGGAGGACGGCCAGAAATTGGTGCCGCCGGTCGCGCTCGGACAGATGCGATGCGTGTTCTTGTCGGCCACCGACCCGGCGCCCTCGGCATAGACCTGGACATCGCGCCCGGGATCGTAATCGAGCGGGCGGCCGGTCTTCGGGTCGAGGCCCTTGGTCCAGGTCAGTTCCTTGACGATCTGTGTCCCCTTGAGAAACTGACCGTTGAGCCGGTCGAGCATGTAACCAAAGCCGTTGCGGGCCGGATGCACGATGATTTTGCGGTTCTCGCCGTTGACCTTGGTATCGATCAGCATGTGGCTGCCGATCTCGTCATAGTCGTGATTGTCGTTCGGCGTGTACTGGAAATACCAGCTGATCTTTCCGTTCGCCGCATCGAAGGCGATGGCGCTGTTGGTGTAGAGGTTGTCACCGGGGCGATAACTGGAATCGTAGGCTGGGACCGGATTGCCCGAACCCCAATAGGTCAGATTGGTCGCGGGATCGTAAGCGCCGGTGCCGAAGAACGCCCCGCCGCCGGTCTCCCAGGAATTGTGGTTGTCTTTCCAGGTCTCGCTGCCGGGCTCGCCGGGCGCCGGAATAGAATAGGTCTTCCATTTCAGGTCGCCGGTCTTGGGATCGAGCGCTGCGACCCAGTTGCGCAGTCCGCGATCTCCGCCGGAGCCGCCAACCAGGATGGAATCCTTGAGCGCGAGCGGAGCGGCAGTGAGTTCGAGGTCCGCCTGATCGAGGAGGTTCTTGTCCCAGACCACCTTGCCGGTGTCCCGATCGGTGGCGATGACGCGCCCGGCATAGCCGGTGACCGAAATGACGAGATTGCCCCACAGCGCCACGCCGCGGTTGCGGTCCTGGTAGGAGAGGCTGGGGTCCATCTTCCACATGATCGTGCCGGCTTTGCCGGACCGCACATCGAGCTTGTAAACCACGCCCCAGCTGTCGACCATGTACATGAAGCCGTCATCGACCAGAGGCGTCGCTTCGAGACTGTCGGCCGCAGACTTGCCGGCAAGCGCCACTGCGAATTCGAGCTTGAGATCCTTGATGTTGGATTTGTTGATCTCTTGGAGCGGCGAATAGCGCTGCGCATCGTAATCGTGATGATGCATCAGCCAGTTCTGCGGCTCCGGATTGAGCAGGCGCTCGTAGGTCACATCTGCGGCGCGAACGGGAGCAGTGCTTGCGAGCAGCGCGCACGCCAGAGCCGCCATGATGGCGACCGATGTGGGTTGGGACGCATTGGGTACTTTCATTTCTTCCTCCCGTGGTCTTGCAGACTGTCACAACCTTCGTAGGGTGGGCAAACGCGCATCGCTAACACTCACCGCTGGGCACAGCTCTTGCGCGCGTTTGCCCACGCGGTCTCGGCACGAGGGAGTCGACCGCGTGGGCAAAATCGCCTTTCGCATCTCAACCCGTGGATAGGGCAATAATGCGATTTTGCCCACCCTACGGAAACTCCTCTGATGCCGTATTACGGATCCCCATTGCCCTTGTGGCTCCCTGTCGAGCCTCGCGCAATCCGGGCTACCGCTCGAACCTGGCCACCAGTTCGACGTGCGGCGAATAGCGGAACTGATCGAGCGGGGTCACGCGGGCAAGCCGGTATCCGCCCTCGGCGAGGATGCGGGCATCGCGCGCGAAGGTTGCAGGATTGCAGGACACGCCGACGACGACTGGCACCGCGGAAGCGGCCAGCTCTCGTGCCTGGGCTTGCGCGCCCTGGCGCGGCGGATCGAAAACCACGGCCGCAAAGCCTTTCAGTTCGGCGGGGACGAACGGCCGGCGGTAGAGGTCGCGGACACGCGACTCGATCGGCTTGAGGCGCGGCGTTGTCTCGGCGGCGCGCTGCAGCGCGCCAATGGCGGCCTCGTCGCTGTCGGCCGCCGTTACCCGCGCGCGCTCGGCGAGCCGCAGCGCGAAGGGGCCGACGCCGGCGAAGAGATCGAGCACATCGGCGGCGCAGCCGCAGTGCTCGATTACCAGAGCGGCAAGCGCCGCCTCGCCGGCTGCGGTTGCCTGTAGGAAGCTGCCCGGCGGTAATTCGACCTGCGCGCGGCCCATCGTGACGATCGGGATCGCGCGCTGAGCTATCAATTCGCCGTGCCGGGTGATCCGCGCCAGCCGGCAGCGCTCGGCAATGCGCGCGAGGTCCGCGGCTTGCGCCGGCCGCAACGGTCCCGAACCGCGGATATCGACATCGAGCCCGGACTCGGTTGCAGTCGCCGCAATGTCGAGCGGCTTGCGCGTCTTCTCGAGCACTTCGGCAATCGCCCAGGCGACTTCGAGCGCCCGGTCGAGCCCGGGCGCAAGGATCGGGCATTGGTCGATGGCCACGATGCGATGCGCGCGCAGCGCCGCGAAGCCGACTTCCAGCACGTCATGCACGCCGCGTCGCGCATGAAACACGGCACGGCGCCGGCCCTCGCCGTGGGCGTCGATCAACGCATCGACCGGGGCGTCGAGCCCGGCCTGCGCCAGCGCCTCGACAACGCCTGCGCGTTTCCATTCGCGATAAGGCGTGCTGCTCCAATGCTGCAGCGCGCATCCGCCGCAGGCGCCGAAATGCGGGCAGATCGGCGCGACGCGCTCGGTGCTTGCGGCCTCGGCTCTGGTCAGATGCCGACGGTCAGGGTGGCCGGGCCACGGCTCTACGTCCACCACTTCGCCCGGCAGCGTGTACGGCACGTAAACGGCTCCCTCTGCCGTTTCCGCAATCCCGTCTCCGCGCCAACCGAGCCGTGTAATTTCCAGGCGCTCCGCCATGGCTGGGCGATAGCCAGCGAGTGCTGATCGGTCCAGATGTGCGGTCACGATGCCCGTCCACCCCGACAGCAACCTAATACGAAAACTGGCTGTCGTCGCGGCCGAGCGTCTCTACAGCGGCGCTAGCGCCGCTGTAGACGCGAGAGCCGGGACCCATCTGGCAACAGCCCGGACGGATAGATGGGTCCCGGCTCGCGCTCGCCCGGATTGAATCCGGGCTCGCTTGGCCGGGACGACAGCAGTTGGTTTTCATTCGCAGCGGGTCGGCGCCAGCCGGTGGGAACTCAGGATGAGGTCAGTAGGATGCGGCACGACGATGATCGATTTCACTGGAGGATGCACTTGCAAAAGGTTCGACGTTCGCAGTTTAGTTCATCGGATTTATTTGACCTGGGCGACCGGCGAACCATCGAGGCGAAGCTGGCGCGCGGCGCCCGCCTCGCCCGCTCTGAGCGCGCCCGCCAACCAGCCCTGGGCAATGCCAAGACCGGTTCCAATCAGCAAAGAGAGCGGCATGGCCAAGAGTACGTTCTTCCAATTTAGATCCGTCAGCGCACCGATCGTAAATGTCCCCGGTACGAGACTGAGATAAGCGAACGTCGCCGCAAATCCGTAGAATGTGGCAGGAACGATGCTCAGAATCCGCTTTGCGGACGCGAGCACAATCAGGAACGAGGCGATACCGGCGCTGACGGCCGTTGCCATCGGCGCGCTCAGCGGCATCGCGCCGGCGGCGACCGTGATAGCGACCGCCCACGCCATGATCACGCCGAACACGAGGGCAGCCGAGCTGCGTAAGGCCGCCCGCGGGGTCGCTCCCGAATGGTCATAGCTCGCCCAGCCGATGAAGGCTGCCCAGACGAACAGATCAGGCATGGCCGAGAAAGCGAGGACGGAAGCCGCGGCGACGAGCGCCGCGGCCAGGGCTGTTGCTGACAAGGATGACAGGTTCATTTCGATCACCGTTCTGCAAGGACGTGTCTGGTGTGGATCCCGCCGCCGTCATCCTGAGGAGCGAGCGCGCATTCTTCGCGCGCGAGCCTCGAAGGATGCCGCGGCGGCTTGGCCGTTCATCCTTCGAGGTGCGCATGCAATCAACCGATTGCATGCGCACGCCTCAGGATGACGGGACAGAAGTTCACGATATCAAGCCGCGATTTTGGTTGCTGTCGTGCTCTCGCCAACCGGCATGCCGGGGTAGAAGCTCGCAAGCCAGTGTACGATCGCGTGACGCGCGACTGCCGAGTTGCCGACCTGGCAATGCTGTTCCGCTCCCTCGCGCGCCGTGAATATCCGCGCCGTCACCGAACGGGCGCAAACGAGTTCGCGCATGGTCCGATGCACCCAGCCGACATCGAACAGATGGTCCTGCTCGCCTTCGGTCAGCAGGATGTCCTGCTTGACGTTGTGCAGGATTCCGTCGAGCGACTGCTTCGCAATCGAGGTCAGGAAGTCGAATGGCGTCTTGGTGCCGGTGATGTGCATTCCCTGGACAATGCACCATTCGAATACGGAGCTCGGCAGGCGCTCCCTGGCCACGAGCGCCTCGGTGCCCTTGCGGTCGCCGGCCTTGAACAGCGAGATCAGCTCCTGTGCCTTGCCGGGCCGCATCTGCTTGAGCGTCATGTCGAGACCCGAATACGAGGTGGGCATCGAGATGATGTGCTTGATGCGGGGCTCGAATGCAGCGGCGCGGATCGACATGTAACCGCCGCAGGAGGCGCCGAGCCAATCCACCGCATCGAGATCGAAATAATCGATCGCCGCCTTCGCCGGCTTCTCCCAGGCATGATCCATGTAGATTCCCTGCCGCAGGGCGCCGCCCTGACCAGGCCCGTCGAAGGCGATGACGGTCATTCCAAGATCGGTGAGTGGAAGGAGGAAGTTGTAGAACTCTTCGACGAACGAATCGTATCCGCCGGTGAAAAAGAACGTACTGCGTTCCTTGCCTTTGGCCTGCAGTCGAAAGCCCGGCAGATGTCCACCGGGATACGGAATTTCGATGCGCTCGTAGCCGGCGACGCCCTTCATTCCGAGAGCCCAGTTTCGCGCGAAGTCGTCGTAGAGGGCGTTGCGCACATCGCCGGCCGGCAGATAGAACTCCGCGCCGTGATAATAGGAAGCCGCGTCCAGGTACCGCTTCTCGGCTTCCGCTTTTTTGGCGACCTCAAGCCAAACCGTGTACCAGGAATCGTAATCCTTGATTCGCGGCGCAATCGCGCCAAGCTCTTTGACGCGCGTCGGCGACGTGCCGTCAAGCAGCGGCCGGTTGAACGTGTAGTTCATGCCCACGTCGGGCAACATGTGCAGGAATGGCATGGCGTGTCTCCTTGGATTGGAATGCAGTCGCGGGGCAACAACTGACCCGAAAACCGCATTGACGCCATATCAATGTCGGCATCATCCTGTTGCTCGAAACGCAACGCGTTCCCGTCAGGAGGCGAGGGCATGGATTTCACGGCACTGCGGTATTTCAGCGAGACCGCGCATGCGCGCTCGATTCGCGTCGCATCGGAACGGCTGCATGTTTCGCCGTCGGCCATCAGCCGGCAGATCGCCAAGCTCGAGCACGAGCTGCGCACCCCGATGTTCGACCGCCGCGCCCAGGGGATGACGCTCACGCCGGCTGGAGAAATCCTGCAAGAGAAATTTGAAGGCATGATGCGCGAATTCTCGCGCGTCAAATCACATATCGCGGCCCTGCAAAATATCCAGGCCGGCACAGTCGATGTCTATTGCTTCCAGACCGCGATCGAAAGCTTCGTTGCGCCGGTGCTGCACCGCTTCCACGTGCAATATCCGAACGTCGTGTTCAACGTGAAAGTAAGCAGCACCGATGCAACGATAGAAGCCTTGAACAACGGCGTCGCCGAGGTAGGTCTCATTCTCAACCCGCCGCCGCGCGACACGATTACCAGCACGGAGGTTTTTCGCGACCCGATCGTGGCGGCTGTTGGCCCGACGCATCCGCTGGCGAAGCGCAAAACCGCATCATTGCGTGAGCTTGTCGAGTTTCCCTTTGTCCTCACCGAGAAATCGTTCGGCTTGCGTCAGCAGATTGACCGGATGTTCGATCGTCATGCGCTCAAGCCTGAAATATTTTGCGTCACCAATTCTGTGGCTCTGGTGAAGGAAGTTGCCAGCGTCGGCCGTCTGTGCGCCCTGCTGCCGCGACGTGCAATCGACCGCGAGACGGCTGCTGGAACTCTATTCAGCATTGCGGTCAAGGAATTTGCTGTCGAGCCCTGGCTATTTTGTATTTGTACGCTCAGCGATCGCTCGCTGTCGCCGGCCGCAAAAGTCTTCACGGCGGCGATCGTTGACTATTGCCGCCGTTATCGCCGATAGAGATGGCTCGCGCCGATCAGGAATTCCCGGTTTCCGTCGCCGCCTGCAATCGGCGAGGGAATGATCCCGGCGACAGTCCAGTCCAGCGACGTAATGGAGCGGGCGATCTCGTCGCAAACTGCTGCATGGGTCACCGCGTCGCGCACGACGCCTTTCGTTACTTGGTCCGGCCCGGCCTCGAATTGCGGCTTGATCAACGCAACGAGCCAAGCCGGCTGCCGGATCAGCCTCGCCACCGCAGGCAGAACAAGCTTGAGTGAGATGAAGCTCACATCCACTGTCGCGAATTGCGGCGGCTCGGGCAGCCGATCGGGCGTGAGGGTACGGATATCAGTCTTTTCCAGCGACAGGATTTCCGGTCGCGCCCTCAGCGTCGCATGCAGCTGGCCATGGCCGACATCGACCGCATAAATCCGGCGCGCTCCCCGCTGGAGCAGCACGTCGGCAAAGCCGCCGGTCGAGGCGCCGACATCGAGTCCTATGCGGCCTGCCGGATCGAAGCGGAAATGATCGAGCGCAGCGGCAAGCTTCACGCCGCCGCGTGAGACGTAAGGGTGGGCAGGCTGCGCCCGCAGCACCGACTCGATGGCGATCTCATCGGAGGGCTTTCCGACGACTGCCCCGTCGGCTGTGACCAGGCCGGCCTCGATCGCCGCCTGCGCCTTGGTGCGGCTCTCGAACAGCCCGCGCTCGACCAGCAGCCGGTCGGCGCGCATGCGTGCGCTCATTAGAAAATCGCCAGGGGATTGACCGGCGATCCGGTACCGCCTTCGACCGGCAGCGGGGCGAAGGTGATCATGAACTCGTAACGGTTGAGCCGCCGCGCGGTGGCGGCCATCTGCTCAAGGTCGAGGTTCTCCACGATATTGATGCCCATCCAGATCAGCGCTGCGACGTGGATCGGGTTTCGCATTCCTTCCCAGCCGGGCCGCGGATTCCAGTCGATATTAAAATCGTGGCCAATGAAGGCCGGCAGCCGGTCGTGCATCCAGGGAATCGTATCGGGATAATAGCCCGCTACCTGGCCGTTCCATGGACCGAGCGCCGCGCGGCGCTTCCATCGGCCGGTATACAAAAGCGGGATGTCGCCGGGGCCGATCTGCACGCCGGATTTCTTTTCCCAGGCTTCGAGGTCGGCTCGCCGCACCGGCACCGTCGGGTCGAGCCAGTCCACTCCCTTGAGCTGCGCGATGTCGTAGAGCACGGCGCGGGTGACGATGCCGCCGCGCCAGTTCATCACTCCGCCCTCCCGGCATCCGCCCTCCTTGGTGATGTTCTCCTTGACCGAGACGCCGTTGTACATCTGCCCGTTCTCGAAGAAATGACACCAGCTGTCGATGTGGGCGACGGTCAGACCGTGATAGCTCACCTGGTAATTGTCCGCTGACCCGTCGTTGGTCAGGCGGATCATCGTGCGGCGGAAAAGGCCGGCGTCGGCGACATCGGCGGCGACTGTCTGCGGCTCCGCATGCGCGAGCGATACCACTGTCCCGTCCTTCGCAAGCCGCATCGCGCTCGCGACCTTTTCCGGCGTGATCAGGCTGGTCGTGCCCCTGGATTCCTGTCCCACAGGCGCCCACCGCCCCCAGGTCTTGAACTGCGTTCGCCACTGCTCGTATTGCGCGCGCAGCGCCGCCGTATCCGGCGGAGCGGCCGGCGCTCCTGCCTGCGCGGTTGAAGCAGGCTGGGCGAAGGTTCGCATCTCGATAAGACCGAGAACGCCGGCCATTGCCAGGCCGGCATAGACGGCGATTGCTGGCGCACGATTTCGCATGGATTCCTCCACTGCTTTTAAGTTTCTCAACAGCAGGTAGGGCCTACCGTATCACATTTGTGGTCTGGTTCGGGTACCGTTGCCCCACCGGTGGCGCGCGGCTATTGGCTTTGCCGAAACTCGCGCTCATGGGGCTGGAACTCAGGTCCAGGAAATCGATTCCCTCGTTCATCCGTGAATAAGACCATCACAGATGCGGCCGAATTGGCGGCACGGCTCGGCATCACCACCGAATATCGCGATGGCTTGGGGCAGCGCCGGCTCGCCGATCCCGAAGCGCTGGCGCGCATCGTCGAGGCGCTCGATCGACCCCCACCCCGACTCTCCCCCTTGCAGGGGGAGGGAGGTAACCGCCGCGGCGAGCCCGCTGCCGCGAAGCTTTTGGTCGCGCCGGCGCGCTGCTGGCAGGGTCCCTCGCGACGCGTGTGGGCGCTCGCGGTGCAGCTTTACGGCGTGCGCTCGCGACGCAACTGGGGGCATGGCGATTTCACCGACCTTGGCGACCTCATCGACCTTGCGGCCGATCTCGGCGCCGCCGGCATCGGGCTCAATCCGCTGCACGCGCTCTTCGACGATGATGCGAGCCCCTATTCACCGAATACGCGGCAATTTCTCAATCCGCGCTATATCGATGTCGAAGCCGTTCCCGAATTTCCCGGCTTAGACTCGGAGCTGGAAGAACAAATCGCTGCGCTGCGCGGCCGCGACCTCGTCGACTATTCGGGCGTAGTGGCCGCCAAGGACAAAGCGCTGCGGCTCGCCTATGAGGTCTTCCGCCGCAGCCGGGAGGCCGAGCGCAGGCGTGAATTTGAACAATTCCGGGAGAGCCGCGGCGCCCAGCTCGCACAATTTTCCTGCTTTCAAACCCTGCGCAACAGCCTGGCGCAGCCGTGGCCGCAATGGCCCGCCGAGTGGCGAGAGCCAAATAACAATTTGCTTGCACGGCTGCGCAGCGAGCGTGAAGAGGAAGTCGGTTATTTCGAGTTCCAGCAATGGATCGCGCACCAGCAGCTCGATCGCTGCCGCAAACGCGCCGCCCGGCGCGGGCTCTCGCTCGGTCTTTATCTCGACATCGCGGTCGGCACCCGCGCCGACGGCTACGATGCCTGGAGCGAGCAGGATGCGATCCTCTCTACGGTCGAACTCGGCGCGCCGCCCGACATGCTCAATACCGCGGGACAGAAATGGGGAATTGCCGGCATCAATCCGGTCGGGCTTGAGGCACGATACTTCGAGCCGTTCCGTCGCGTGCTGCAGGCCGGCGTGCGCTATGCCGGCGCGATCCGCCTCGATCACGTGATGGGGCTGGAGCGCCAGTTTCTAGTGCCCAGCGGAATGCCTGCGGCGCGCGGGCTCTACGTCGCTTCGCCTTTCTTTGCGCTGCTCGCGGTGACGGCGCAGGAAAGCATGGCGCACCGTTCGATCGTCATCGGCGAGGATCTCGGCACCGTGCCGGAGAATTTTCGCGAGACGCTCGCCGACCGGGGCATCTGGTCGTATCTGGTGATGATTTTCGAGCGCGGCGCGAACGGCGCCTTCCGCGCGCCGCAGGACTATCGCGAGAGCGCGCTCGCGACTTTCTCGACTCATGATTTGCCGACCTTTGCCGGATGGAAGAGCGGCGCCGATCTCGCATTCAAGCGCGCGCTCGGCATGGACCCCGGCGAAACCGAGGACCAGCGCCGCGCGGCGGTCGCGGCTCTCCAGGCGGCGCTCGCCGCGCGCGGCGTTGCCGGCTTCGATTTCCTCGCCGTCGCGCGTTATCTCGCCGCGACGCCGTCGCGGCTTCTCGTCGTCTCAATGGAGGACGCGCTCGATGTCGTCGAGCAGGTGAACGTTCCGGGCACCGTGGACGAGCATCCCAACTGGCGCCGCCGCTTGCCGGTCGCGCTCGAAGATTTGCGGCATGATCCCCGGCTCGCCGCCCTCGCTGACGCCATGGCGGCGGCGGGGCGGCGGAATTTTCAATGAAACCGGTGGCGCACTTACTATGAGGGGAATGGCGTTAAGCGTGTCCCTGCGGGACGCCGGCGCGCTGCGCCAGCAATTCCGTCATGATCCGTCGCGCCGCATTGACGCATCCGTCCGCCAGCACAAGCGCATCGGCTTCGGGCGCCCCTTCCGCCATCGCTCCCGCCAGGAGTTCCCGGTGGCGCTCGGCCAGATAGGATTCGCGCCGCTCTCTTGACGGAAGCGCCGCTGCGTATCTAGCTGTCTCGGTTGCCCAGGCAACAATTTTAGTGGTCAGATCATCAGTCATCGTCAACTGCACGCAGCGGTGTTTCGCTTTGAGATGGAGGCATCCACTGTCGAAATTCAAGGGATCGAGCAAGGCTGCTGCACGGCGCGCTTGCATGACCTGGCTCGAAGCCGTGCGCAGCGTCATGCTGCCTCTCGCGCCGCCGTCGTCCCCCGTCGGCTCGAAGGCTCCTCCGCCCGCGAAGGAGGAGCGCCATTCGTAGATGCAACTCTCCTGCCCGGCCTGCGGTTGTGCCACAGAGCATCGCTTCCTCTATCGCAAGAACGGCTGCGACATTCTCAAGTGTGGGGGATGCGGGCTAGGCCGGGCCCAGACGACGGCGTTCGAACCCGAGGCTTATTACAACCGCGATTATTTCTCGGGCGGGCACAGCGACGGCTATGCGGATTACCGCGGAGCCGAGCCGGTTTTGCGACGCGAATTCGCCCGCACCGTCGAATTAATCCGCAGGCGCAAGCCCGCCGGCCGCCTGCTCGACATCGGCTGCGCCTATGGTTTCTTTCTGCAGGAGGCACGGCGGCATTTCGATGTCGCCGGCATCGAAATCTCGGATGATGCTGCCCGCCATGCGCGGCAGAACGGGCTCAACGTGCTCACCGGCATCGCCGAAGCAGCGACGCTTGCGCGCTTGGGCATGATGGACGTCATCGTCCTCCTTGACGTCATCGAGCACCTGCCGGCCCCGGACAAAACATTGTCGCTCTGCGCCCAGCACCTCAATCCTGGTGGTATCGTCGTGATTACGACCGGCGATTTTGCGTCGCTCACTGCCAGGCTCGCCGGCGCGCATTGGCGGCTGATGACGCCGCCGCAGCATCTCTGGTATTTCACCTTGGCGAGCATGGAGCATCTGGCGCGTCGGCTTGATCTTCACCTCGAATCTTCGGGACATCCCTGGAAGGTCGTGCCGATGTCGCTCGTCCTGTTTCAAATCGGACGCATGCTCGGCATGCGTCCGGCAAGTCCGCCGGCGGCGAGCCGCCTGGGATTGCCTGTCAACCTGTTCGACGCGATGCGCGTCGTGTTGCGCAAAGGGTAAGCCGGCATGAATGAAGGTCTATCGCTTGCTCAAATCGCGATTCTGATCGGCTATGCGGGAGCCATGACCGGAGGCCAGCTGCTCTTCAAGGTGGCGGCTTTGCGTGCGGCCGCCGAGGCTCGGCCCGGCGAACGCCTGTTTGCAATGCTCGCCAACGGCTTCTTCGTCTCGGCAGTTCTGCTCTACGCCGCACTCGCCGTGCTGTGGGTATGGATTTTGAGCTTCACGCCCTTATCGCGCGCCTATATCTTCGTTGCTCTGGCTTTCGCCGCGACTCCGTTGCTCGGCGCTTTTGTTTTTGTGGAACCGATTTCTACCCGACTGATTATTGGAATCGGTCTGATTTTTTGCGGCCTTGTTCTCGTGGCGGGGTAATGCGCTCCGAGTCGGGCAGCCGACGTTATTTTTGTCATCGGGCGCTCTGGTTAGCGCAGTCATATGCCGTCGCAATCGTCTCTGCGGGTGTTGATCGTAATCGCCGCGTATAACGAGGCCGAGGTCATTGGCCGCGTGATCGCCGACGTGAAGCGGCGCGGATACCTGCCTGTCGTGATCGACGATGGATCGCGCGACAATACCGGGCGCGCGGCCGGCGCGGCCGGGGCTGTCGTGCTGCGGCATCCGATCAATCTCGGCCAGGGAGCTGCCCTGCAAACCGGCATCGAATACGCTCTTCGCCACGATACCGATTACATCGTCACCTTTGACGCCGACGGCCAGCACCGGGCGCAGGATATTGCCGGCTTGCTTGCGGCCCTCGACAGGCATGGCGCCGATTTTGCGCTTGGCAGCCGCTTTCTTGGAGCCACGATCGATCTTCCGTTCTCACGCCGCATCCTGCTCAAGGCGGCAACCTGGTTCACTTGTCTCACCACCGGGTTACACCTCAGCGACACGCATAACGGATTGCGCGCCATGACCCGCCGTGGCGCAAGCCGGATCTCATTGCGGCAGAACCGCATGGCGCATGCCTCGGAGTTTCTGGACCAGATCGCCCGGAGCGGTCTTTCCTGGGTCGAGGTGCCGGTCACCGTCGAATACACCGCCTATTCGCTTGCCAAAGGACAGACGCTCGGCGACTCGCTTGCCATCCTGGTCGATTTGTCGACGCAAAGGCTGCACCGATGATCGCGCAAATCATTCTCACCGGCTTGCTGACTTTCGTTCTGCTTTACGCATTCATGGAGTATCGCCGCGCCCCGGCTATCGGACTGCTATCCATGCTGGCTGCAGCTACCGCGCTCTATTTCGTCTGGGTACCGGCCCATGCGACACGGATTGCAGCTCTCGTCGGCATCGGGCGCGGCGTCGATCTCATGCTCTACATCTGGGTCGTTATCAGCCTGCTCGTCCTGCTCAACCTGCATCTCAAGCTGCGCATCCAGCTGGAGCAGATCACCATCCTGGCCCGAGAGCTGGCGATCGCCAATGTGCGTTCCCCATTGAGTGCCGAGGAGCGCGTGCAGGTCGCGGCGCTTCACACCTTGGGCGATTCACTGTTTGGCGACGCAGGTACAATCTCGCCTTCATCGGTAATGAAGGCCAGTGGACCGGTCGAGACCTCATCGAACACCGCAGCCGTAAGGGGTCCGCCATAACAGGCGCCGGTGTCGATATTGAGCCGGTTGGGACGTAGTTCGACCTGACCGGTCTCGGTTGGCGTGTGACCGTGAACAATGTAGCGGCCGTGATCGCGCGTATCGGACAGAAATGGTTCGCGGATCCAGAGCATTAGTTCCGGGCGCTGCCGGTCGAGGGGTATTCCGGGCTTTATGCCGGCATGCACGAAGAAGCGCCTGTCGTCACTGATCGTGAGCGGAAGCGCTTCGAACCAGGCGAGGTGCTCGGCGGGGATTTCGGCCGCAGCCGTAATCCCATAGCTTTCCAGCGTGGCATCGCCGCCGTTGAGGATCCAGGTGAGTTCATCTCCGCCGTTGGCGGCCTCAATCAACATTGCTTCGTGATTGCCGCGCAGGCAGCCTATTCGATCCGGCGCATCGGCTTGGATCTTCATCAGGAAGCGCACGACCTCCGCGCTGTTCGGACCTCGATCCACGTAGTCCCCGATGAAAATGAAACGGAGGCTCTCGGCACCGGAATGCACCGCGCAGTGGCCGATAAGAGCCCGCAGCTGCAGGTAACAGCCGTGGATATCGCCGATCGCGTAGGTCAGCATGCAGAGTGCCTTTGCGCGCCTGGCGCGCCTGTTGAGCTTATAGCGCCTCGGCCCTCGGCTTGGCAGCGCAAGGCAATTTTTGCCCATCAGGCGGCGCTTCGCTATATTTTAAAAGCAGCGCATGCCTGTCTTGTCGGCCGCACACAGGGAGAACCCCATGCAACGCCACATTATCGCTCTGGCCATGGCCTGCACGTTCTTGGCGGGAGGGATTGCGGGCGCCTTGGCGCTCGACTATCCGACCCGGCCGGTTCGCTGGGTCGTGGGCTATCCGCCCGGCGGCAGCACCGACATCGTTGCGCGAATCATCGGCCAGCGGCTGAGCCAACGCCTCGGCCAGCAGTTCATCATCGAGAACAAATCGGGAGCCGGAAACAACATCGGCACGGAAGCCGTGATCCGCGCTGCCCCCGACGGCTACACGCTGCTGCTCACCAATCCGGCGAATGCAATCAATGCGACGCTCTATGCCAGGCTGTCCTTCAACTTCATCAGAGATACTGCCCCGGTTGCCGGTTTCATTCGAGTGCCGAACGTCATGGAGGTCAATCCGTCAGTCCCAGCGAGAACCGTCGCTGAGTTCATCAGCTATGCCAAATCCAATCCAGGCAAAATCAACTGGGCGAGTTCAGGCACAGGCACCTCGATCCATCTCTCCGGAGAACTGTTCAAGATGTTGACCGGCGTCACCATGACCCACGTGCCGTATCGAGGATCAGCACCGGCGCTCACCGACCTCATAAGCGGGACTGACCAGGTCATGTTCGACAACATGCCCTCATCGCTGCCGCATATTCAGGCCGGAGAGTTGCGGGCGCTCGGGGTGACGACCGCAAAACGATCGGACTCTCTTCCAGACGTCCCAACAGTGGGCGAGACAGTGCCGGGTTATGAGGCGAGCGCATTTTTCGGCATGAGCGCGCCGAAGGGCACCCCGCCGGAAATCATCGAGAAGCTCAACAAGGAGGTCAATGCCGCCTTGGCGGACCCGGGGATCAGGTCGCGGCTTGCCGATCTTGGAGGCATGCTAATTCCAGGTTCGCCCGCCGATTTCGGCAAGCTGATCGGCGAGGAAACGGAAAAATGGGAGAAGGTGATCAAGACCGGCGGCGTAAAGCTGGAATGACAGATTGGTGGCCGCGAGTGACTCTGTGTTTCCCGTCATCCTGAGGCGCCCGCGCGCTTCTCAAGCGCGTTTACGCGCGTCTTGGACGCGCTATGGCGCGCGGGCCTCGAAGGATGAACGCCCCAGGTCTCGCACTTTGGCGGCCGTCATCCTTCGAGGCTCGTACGCAATCAAGCGATTGCGTACTCGCGCCTCATCCTTCGAGGCTCGCGCGTCCGAAGGGGGACGCGCTCGCGCCTCAGGATGACGTCAGCAGATTGTTTGTCGCCACTTCAACGATGACAGACGACATTCCGTTCGACAAGACGTTCGATCTTCTGCCCGGAAAGGTTGAAGAGCTGCGTCCGGGTGTGCGCCGGCTTCTCTGCAACAATCCGGGGCCTTTCACCTTCAAGGGGACAGTCAGCTACATCGTCGGGAAGGGTCAGGTTGCAATCATCGATCCGGGTCCGCTCGATGAAGCTCACATTGCTGCACTTCTGGAGGCTGTGCGCGGCGAGACCGTGACCCACATCGCGGTCACCCATACGCATCGCGACCATTCGCCCGCTGCTGCACGGATCAAAGCGATAACCGGCGCACGGACCTGCGGCGAGGGCCGGCATCGTCCGGCGCGTGCGCTCCACGTGGGCGAAGCCCCACGGCTCGATTCGTCCGGCGACCTCGAGTTCGTGCCTGACATGACGCTTGGCGACGGCGACGTCATCGAAGCGCCCGGTTGGCGGATCGAGGCAATTGCAACGCCGGGCCACACCGCCAATCACATGGCCTATGCCGTTTCCGGGTCCGACATGCTGTTTTCGGGCGATCATGTCATGGCCTGGTCGACGCCGGTTGTTGCGCCTCCCGACGGCGCCATGAGCGACTATATGGCCTCACTCGCCAAGCTCGCGCGCCGAGCGGAAACAATCTACTTGCCGGGGCACGGGGGCCCGGTAAGGGACGCGCCTCGGTTCGTTGAGCATTACATTCGGCATCGCCGCGCCCGCGAGCAGGCGATCCTGCGACGGCTCAGCGAGGGCGCCGCCGATATCCCCACGCTTGTGTGCGCCATCTATGTCGGACTTGATCCCCGGCTCGCGAGGGCGGCCGGACTTTCGGTGCTCGCCCACCTCGAAGATCTGGTCGCGCGCGGCCAGGTGGCGACCGACCGCATACCGTCAATCGACGCGCATTACCGCCTGGCCGACGGCTGATTGCCCTTGGGCGGAGCCTTCTGTTTCTTCGGCGGAGGCGTTACCGGCGGCTCGGGCTTCTGCTCACCGACGGTATCATCGATATCGTCGAGGAGTTTGCGGATGCGGCTTGCGTTGCTGCCGAAATCGAAACGGCCGTAGCGGGAGGATGAGCGCATGTCGATGCGTGAACCGTCGGGAATCGCCCGGATCCGCACGACGACATCGTCTCGGAAGCCGAGGATCGGCGTGCGCGCGACGGCTTCGATCTGACCGTCGCGGCGGGCCTCGGGCGGCCGCTTGAGCAGCACGGTCCATTTTCGCCGCGTTATGACGGCAACAGCCGCGTCATAGGCAGCTTTCGGGCTTGCCTCTTCCTCCAGCGGTTCGATGTCAGGATAGGCAGCGCGCTGCTGCTGTGCGGCGGAAAGGCCGGCATAGATGATTGGGTTGGCGTCGCGCGGGCGAATGCGCGCCAGCGCTTCATAGCGTGGCGGATCGATCGGATCGGTCGTGATGTCGTAGATCCAGGGAAGTTTATAGCCCTTGATGCCGAGATAGGCCGGATAGGCGAGGAGGCCAACGCCGATGGCGATCGCACCGACCGCTGAACCCATCCCCTTGAGACCGTCCTTCCAGATCACCGCAAAGGCCGCAAAGGCGAGCAGCACCGCGATCGCCGCGAACGCGAGAGCGCCGGCGACAGTTGCGAGGGCAGGCCGAATTTCGAGGACCCCCGAGCGCACGATGATGATGGCGAGCACGGTTGCGGCGAGGGAAAAAAAACCAATGCGGAGCGCCCAGATGGCGAGCCGCGAAGGCGGTTCTTCAATAAAGGTTCGACGGCGCATGACAGAACAATCGAAGCGGGAGCGGTCGGTCCATAAGCTTATGGCAGCCAATTATGGCGGTGCGAAGTACGGGCGCATGGGGCATCCGGCCGCTCAGGCGCCCTGCGCAATTGTTCTGGCGCGGCCGAGACGAAGGCGTTACGCTTTGCCCGAGAATACGGGAACCAGCGGCTTGGCACCAATGGATTTCTCCCCCTGTCGTGCGTGCTCTTTGGTTGTTGCGGTACTGGCGGCGGGCGTGTTGTCGCATTCAGCCCGAGCCGAGGATTTCTATGCCGGCAAGTCGATCACCTTCATTGTAGGATCCGGCGTCGGCGGCGGCTACGACCTGCAGGCACGCCTCACGTCGCGTCATCTCGGCAAGCACATTCCGGGGCATCCGACCATCATCGTGCAGAACATGCCTGCTGCCGGCGGCATCGCGGCATGCAACTATCTCTACAATACGGCACCGTCGGACGGCACCGTGATTGCGCTTCCCCAGCGCAATGTGCTGGTCGCCAGATTGACCTATCCGACCGGGGTTCGCTTCGAAATGGAACGGTTTCACTGGCTTGCCAGCCTCAACAGCGAAACGGCCGTGGCGCTTGCCTGGAACGACACTGCCCCGCACCGGACCACGAAAGATCTGTTCGAACAGGAGTTGATCGTCGGCGGCATCAACGGGGCGGATCCCGAAACCACGCCGCGGCTTTACAATTCGGTGATCGGCACCAGGTTCAAGGTTGTCACCGGTTACAACACCACCGCGCAGGTTGCGCTCGCGATCGAACGGGGCGAGGTCCAAGGCATCGCCGACTGGTCCTGGTCGAGTCTCAAATCGGTGCGGCCGGGTTGGCTGAGCGAACACAAGGTCACGCTGCTCCTCCAGGGCGCGCTCGATCGCGATCCGGAGCTGGGCAATCTGCCATCGGCCCTCGATTACGTGAAAAACGAAGCCGATCGGAAGGTACTTCAACTGCATTTCACTCAGAAGCTCGCGGCGCGCCCAATCATCGCGCCGCCCGATGTCCCCGCGGATCGCGTCGCGCTGCTGCGGGCGGCCTTCGCTGAGCTTGCCAAGGATCCGCAATTCCTCGCCGACGCCGAGCGGAGCCGGCAGGAGATCGGGATCGTTCCCGGCGAGAAGATCGACAATGTGGTGAAGCAGATCGCATCCACGCCGCCCGAGATTGCGGATCGCTATGCCAAGGCCGTCGCCGGCAAGTGACGTAGGAACGGCTCCAGGGTGGGCGAAATCGCCTGCGATTACGAAGCCTACAAACTCGCCGCAAACCTCGCGAATTCCTTGACGACGCGCTCGTAGACAGTGCGCTTGAACGGCACGATCAGCGACGGGAGATTCTGCATCGGCTCCCAGCGCCAGGCCGAGAATTCAGGTTCGTGACTGCCGCCGCCGGGATTGTCGATGTCGATCTCGCGCTCGTCGCCGGTAAAACGCAGCGCGTACCATTTCTGCCGCTGTCCCCGATATCGCCCCTTCCAGGGCTGGCCGACGATCGCGCGCGGAATATCGTAGGTCAGCCATTCCTCGATTTCTCCAAGCTTCTCAACCGAGGAAATATTGGTTTCCTCGTAAAGCTCGCGCAGCGCCGCCGGCCACGGATCCTCGCCGGGATCGATGCCGCCCTGCGGCATCTGCCAGGCATGCGCTGCATCGACGTGCTCAGGCCCGTTGCGGCGGCGCCCGATAAACACGCGACCGGCCGAATTGAGCACCATCAGTCCTGCACAGGGGCGATAAGGCAGCGACTCGAAGGAGACCATAATCTATAAATTCGGCACCATCACATCCTGCCGCCGCCCGCTGCTGCCGTCGATGATCGTGACCGTGCTGCGCCCATCCGGGGCTGACGTCTGCCGGGTAACGGATGGGCTGCCGGTGGGAATGACTTTGGCAGCAGGCGGTTGCGCATTCGCGGCTGAAGCGGCGAGTCCGGGCTTGACCGAAGCGTGCGCCACCGGTTCGCCGCCGAGCCGATCGGGCGCGAACATCGCCCATCCGGCGAAAGTGGCGAGCGGGAGACATAGCGCACCCGCGAACAAGGCGAGCAGCAGCTTCGCCCCGCGCCGTGGGCGCTCCTCGATGCGGGTTTGTCCGAGCGGTCTCGTCAGGTCGTCCATGCCGATCTCCGCGAATTAGGCCACGCTAACATTCAAATCAGTTAACGCTTGGTATATGAGCACTTCCAGGTCGACTATATCGCTATACCGACCTTCGGAATTAGTCATTCCGGCCGCACAAACGAACGGGGCGGCCCGAAGGCCGCCCCGCGCCGCGGATCAGTACGCCTGCTCAGTTCGGCGTCGCCTTGGGATTCGGCGGATACGCCGCGTTCTTCTGGATGCCGCGAACGAGATCGAGCGCGGTATTGAGCGCCTTGTCGTTCTTCGGATCCGGCGGGACGTAGGACTGCGACCCGGTCTCTTCCTGGCCCTCGGCCTTGAGGTGACCCCGCAGCGAAGACTCGCCGCGGGTATCGGTTCGCGCCTTGAGTTCGTCGGGAACGTCCTGGAGTACTTCGATATCGGGCGTGATGCCCTTGGCCTGGATCGATCGCCCGGACGGCGTGAAATAGCGCGCCGTCGTGAGCCGCAGCGCTCCGTTACCGGAACCGAGCGGAATGATGGTCTGCACCGAGCCCTTGCCGAAGGAGCGCGTGCCGAGGATCGTCGCCCGCTTGTGGTCCTGGAGCGCACCGGCCACGATCTCCGAGGCCGAAGCCGATCCGCCATTGACCAGCACGATCACCGGCTTGCCTTTGGTGAGGTCGCCGGCTCGCGCGTTGAAGCGCTGCGTCTCGTCCGGATTGCGGCCGCGGGTTGAAACGATCTCGCCCTTTTCGAGGAACGCGTCGGAAACTGAGATCGCCTGATCGAGAAGACCGCCTGGATTGTTGCGCAGGTCGACGATGAAGCCTTTGAGCTTGTCGCCCTCTTTGTTGTTGATCTCGGTGATCGCCTGCTTCAAGCCTTCGCTCGTCTGTTCGTTGAACTGGGTGATGCGGACGTAACCCACATCGTCGCCCTCTTCGTGCCAGCGCACCGAGCGGACCCGAATCACGTCGCGGGTAAGCGTGACGTCGATTGGGTTGTCCTGGCCCTTGCGCATGATGGTGAGCTTGATCTTGGTGTTCACCGGTCCGCGCATCTTCTCGACCGCCTGATTAAGGGTGAGGCCTTGCACGGCTTCGTCGTCTAGATGGGTGATAACGTCGTTCGCCAGGATGCCTGCCTTGGATGCCGGGGTCTCATCGATCGGGGAGACCACCTTGATCAGGCCGTCCTCCATGGTGACCTCGATGCCGAGGCCGCCGAACTCGCCGCGGGTCTGCACCTGCATGTCGCGGAAGCTCTTGGCATCCATATAGCTCGAATGGGGGTCGAGGCCGGCCAACATGCCGTTGATCGCCGATTCGACGAGCTTGGCGTCGTCGGGTTTTTCGACGTAGTCGGCGCGGACGCGCTCGAACACGTCGCCGAACAAGCTGAGCTGCCGATAGGTGTCGGCCGCTGCTGCTCTCGCGCTCGAACCCTCGAACACAAGACGGGGCTGGGTCGTGATCAGCGTCAAGGCCGCGCCTGCCGCTGCACCGAGAAGAATGAGAGAAGTTTTGCGCATCATCCGCGGACCTTTTCCACTTCGTTTGCCGCCCACCATGGGCCTGGATCGACGGGAGTGCCGTCTTTTCGAAATTCGACGTAGAGCACCGGCTGCCTCGCTTCTGTCGCCGCGGCAGTTACGGCTTGCGCCCTGCTGCCCATCGCCGCGACCGGCTCTCCGGTCACGACGAACTGCCCAACCTCGACGGATATCCGTTCCATTCCGGCCAGGAGCACATGATAACCGCCACCGGCATTCAGGATCAAGAGTTTGCCGTAATTGCGGAACGGACCTGCATAGACGACCCAGCCGTCGCAGGGAGCGGTGACTTGGGCTTCCGGCCGCGCCGCTATCGATAATCCTTTTTCGGTTCCACCGACGCCGTCGGGGGCGCCATATTCCTTGATTCTCACGCCGTTGACCGGCAACGGCAGCTGCTTCTTGGCGGAAGCAAACGCAATGGCCGGGGTGAGCCTTCCGGGATCCCCGAGCGCCGCCAGGTCCGCGCGTCTATCCAAAGACTTTTTTTCCGGCGCCGGACGCGAATCGTCGCTCCCGCGCCCGGCCCCCTCCGGCGCCGGCTCGAGCTTGGCGATAAGGTCCTTGAGACTGTCCGCCGCTCGCGCGAGTTCGGCGGCGTGCTGACTCTCGCCGAGCAATGTCTTTTCCATCTCGGCTTGCTGTTTCTGGCGTTGCTCGATCAACAGACTGAGCCGCAGAGTCTCTTGGGCCAGCGCCTCGCGATCCCGATCGAGCTGGCTGCGCTCCTCAGCGATGCTCGCGCGCAGGCGCACCAGTTCGGTGAGATCCGCAAGCAGCGAATCAGTCTCCTCGCGCATCTCGGGCAATATCGTTCCGAGCAGGATCGCCGAGCGTACCGACTGCAATGCTTCTTCGGGGCGTACCAGCAGTGCTGGCGGCGGATGCCGGCCGATCCGTTGCAAGGCCGCGAGCACTTGCGCCGTCTTGTCCTGCCGCGCGCCAACCGATTGGCGCAGCAGGCGTTCGCGTTCGTCGAGCGGCGCGATCCGCCCTTCGGCCTTGGCGATTTCGTCCTCGACCGAACGCACGCGCCCTGCCGTTTCGACCAGCTGCTGGGCGAGCTTGCGACGGTCGGCGCCGAGAGCCTCGATGTCTTGCCGCAGCTTCGTCTCGTTTTCCGAGGCACGCCTCTGGTCGGCCCTGATTGCTGCGAGCTCCCCCTCGCGTTGGCTTGGCGCTTCAACGTCGGTGGGCTTTGCTGCCGGGGGCGCCACGGCGGCGGGGGGCGCCACTGCGGCCGGCGGCGCCAATTCAGGAACAGGAGGCGGCGCAGGGGTCGGCTGCGCGGCCATATTTCCAGGCACGGTCACCGGCGGGGTAGTCAGGTAAGGGACCGCTCCCGGCAGCCGTTGCGGGCTCTGGGCGAGCGCTCCAGGCGCCAGCGGCAGGCATCCGATGACGGCCAGAATCAGCGGCTGGAGGCCAGCCGCACGGTCGCTTACCCCAATGCTCATTGCCGCCTTTAGGCAAGATCGAGTCCAAGGCCACCAATTAGCGCCCGATTGGTACCGAAATAAGATTAAGCCCGGGGTCACAAGTCGGTGAGGGGTGGTTCGCAGGGCGGATGAGGCGCGCCGTTCGATTTCGCCATCCCCTACGCGCGGTGGTAGGGATGTCCCGTCAGAATCGTCACCGCCCGATAAACCTGTTCGAGCAGCATCACCCGCACCAGCTGATGCGGCCAAGTCGCGGCCCCGAAGGCGAGGGCGAGATCTGCCTTCTCGCGCAGCCCGGAGGCGAGCCCGTCGTGGCCGCCGATGATGAAAGCCACCGCGGATCTGTCCTCGGCCCGCCAAGTCTGCAGATGGCCCGCAAGCGCGGCGCTCGGCAGGTTCTCGCCGCGCTCGTCAAGAATCACGGCCTTGGCGCCCTCGGGAACCACATTGGCAATTGCAATCGACTCCTCGAGCCTGCGGCGCTCGGCGCTCTCTGCGCGACTTTCGCGAATCTCAACGATGTCGAACGCCGAGAGTCCGGCGCTGCGGCCGGCATCGGCCGCGCGCTTACGGTAGCGCTCCGCGAGCTCGCGCTCGGCGCCCTGCTTCATACGGCCGACGGCAGCGACCACGACGCGCATGCTCGCTGCCCGGATCGCTCAGCTCGCCTGCCGCCCCATAATGGGGCGCGCCCACATCTTTTCGAGATTGTAGAAGGCGCGCACTTCCGGCCGAAAGACGTGGACGATCACATCACCGGCGTCGATCAAGACCCAATCGCAATGCGGCATCCCTTCGACGCGAACGTGCGGGACGCCGGCCTCGTGCAGGTCTTCGAGCACGCGATCAGCGATCGCGCCGACCTGCCGGTTGGACCTGCCGGAGGTCACAACCATGAAGTCCGCGATTGTTGTTTTTCCGCTGAGATCGATGGTGACGGTGTCCTCGGCCTTCATGTCGTCGATTCGGGCGAGGACGAGGCGAAGGGCCTCCCCGGCGTCTGGACGCACCTTGGAGGCTTGTACCGGGGCGCCATGCGCGCCAGCCCGGACGGTTGCAGGTGTGGACAGGGGTTCTCCTTTCACTTCCTTTCGCTGCACAGGCCGCGTCCGCCAAAACCGGACGCAGGTCCTAAGATAGGCACGGCCGGTTAACGGTTTCAACTGCCGGCCGTTCCGGCCCTGACGTTTCGCACGGTTTAGCGTCAGTATTACGACTGTGCGCACGCAGCGCAGTCGAAGACAGCGGTGATTTGAGCCCGTGCAGGTAAATCCATGCCGGAGGCTTCCGCCCGGGGAGGAGTTTCGCTGCCGATTCGGGGAGCCGAGCCCCGGCGAGCGCCAAGCCGGCCGTGCCGGCCGTGGCGGAAAGGCTCGGCCCCAGGCGGTCGATAACGGCGATCGGAACGAGTGCTGCCATCCGCCGCCAATTCCGCCAGCGATGAAAGCTGCGCAGATTGTCGGCGCCCATGATCCACACGAATTTCACGCCGGGACAGCGGGCGAGCAGGTAGCGCACGGTCTCATATGTATAACGGGCGCCGATCGCGGCCTCGATCGCACTGATATCGATGCGCGGGTGACGCGCGAGCCCGCGCGCAGCAGCAATGCGCATTTTCAGCGGCGCGAGGTCGCGCCTGTCCTTGAGCGGATTGCCGGGCGTGACCAGCCACCACACCCGGTCAAGCCCGAGGCGGCGCAACGCCAAAATACTCGCGGCGCGATGCGCCCAATGCGGGGGATCGAAGGTTCCGCCGAACAAGCCGATGCGCATCCCGCGAGCGTGAACGGGAAGAATGGCGCGGCAATTGAGTGCCTCTCCCCGCTTGCGGGGAGAGGCCGGATCGCGCCAGCGATCCGGGTGACGGGCACTCACGGCCTGGTCTGCCCGGCGCCACGCACGCGGTATTTGAAACTGGTCAGCTGCTCGACCCCGATTGGGCCGCGGGCATGGAAGCGTCCGGTGGCGATGCCGATCTCGGCGCCAAAGCCAAACTCGCCGCCGTCGGCGAATTGGGTCGAGGCGTTGTGCAGCACGATTGCCGAATCGACCTCGCTCAGGAATCTTTCGGCCGCGGCCACATTTTCCGTCACGATGGCATCCGTATGATGCGACCCGTAACGCTCGATGTGAGCGATCGCGCCTTCGACGCCCTCCACCGTCTTCACCGAAATGATGGCGTCGAGGTATTCCGTCGACCAGTCCTGCTCGGTTACGGGTTTCACGCGCGGATCGACTGTCCGCGTCAGCGGATCGCCGCGGACCTCGCAGCCGGCGTCAAGCAGCATGGCGACGAGCGGCGCCAGATGGGTGCGCAGACACGCCGTGTCGACGAGCAGCGTTTCGGCGGCGCCGCAGATTCCGGTACGACGCATCTTGGAATTGAGCACCACCGCTTTGGCCATATCGAGCCGCGCGGCGCGATCCACATAAACGTGGCAGATGCCTTCGAGATGCGCGAAGACCGGAACGCGAGCCTCGTTCTGGACGCGGGCGACCAGATCCTTGCCGCCGCGCGGCACGATGATGTCGACGGCTCCGTCAAGCCCGCCGAGCATCATCCCGACGGCGGCACGGTCGCGCGTGGGGACGAGCTGAATAGCCGCGTGCGGCAGGCGGGCTTCTTTGAGTCCTTCCGCAAGCGCTGCATGAATCGCCCGATTGGAATTGTGGCTCTCCGAACCGCCGCGCAGGATAGCCGCATTGCCTGATTTGAGACAGAGCGCGCCGGCGTCCGCAGTAACGTTCGGGCGGCTCTCGTAGATGATGCCGATGACCCCAAGCGGGACGCGCACGCGCTCGATGGTCAGCCCATTGGGACGCGTCCAGCTTTCCGAAATGCGGCCGACCGGGTCCGTCAGGCCGCGTACGGTCTCGATCCCCTCGGCCATTGCGATGATGCGCTTCTCGTCGAGCGCGAGGCGGTCGAGAAATGCGGAACTGGCGCCCGCGGTCTTGGCGTCCGCCACGTCATCGGAATTGGCCGCCAGAATGTTCACCCTGCGGGTGCGCAGAGCCTGCGCCATGGCGCCGAGCGCATGGTCCTTCTGCGCCGGCGAGGCGAGCGCGAGCGCGCGCGTGGCCGAGCGTGCCCGTCCTCCGATCTCGCGCATGATCGCGGCGGTTTCGGTCTCGATCATCTTTAGCGGCGCGGTCATCATTCCTTTCTCGGCACAGTTTCTTAGCATGGCCGGTCGTTATGAGCGAGCGCAGCCGCGCTTGCCCGGAGCCGAGGCGGCGGGTAATGAGCAAGCTATGTAGAGTGGGCAAAGGCGAGCGCTTTGCGCGAGCCGTGCCCACGCGGACCAATCACCCGCGAACGCGTGGGCACGGCGCTCTTTTCTGCGTGTGGCGCGGTTCGTGCTTGTGAGCCGCGCCTTTGCCCACCCTACGCAAACTCTTCTGTCGCAATCAGGGTGGGCCCGCGCGGATGAAGCTGAAAAATCAAGTCGCGATCGTCACCGGCGCCGGGCGCAATATCGGCCGCGGCATCGCGCTCGCGCTGGCGGACGGCGGCGCAGCGGTTGTCGTCAATGCGCGCTCCAATCTTGAGGTGGCGCAGGCGGTGGCGGAGGAGATCGCGCGCGCCGGCGGCAAGGCGCTCGCCGTCACCGCCGATGTCGCCGACGCCGCGGCGGTGGATGCCGCGGCGGAGGCGGCCGCGCGGGAGCTCGGCCCCGCCGACGTGCTCGTGACCTCGGCCGGGCTCATCCCGAATACCGAGGCCATCATGGATATGGACCTCGCCGCGCACGACCGCATGTGGCGGGTCAACTACGACGGCACGGTCCACGCCTGCCGCTCGTTCGGCCGCCAGATGATCGCGCGCAAGCGCGGCGCCATTGTCACGCTGGGATC
>DATBHB010000086.1:0-55907 GCA_036557705.1 Xanthobacteraceae bacterium | reverse complement strand
CAGATTGATCCTGCCGAACGGGATGCTTACGACGCAACCATTTTGCGCCTCGGTCTTGAGGGGATCAAAAAGCAAAGTGTTCCGGGGATTCAGAGTGGTGAGCCCGGTTGGGATCGAACCAACGACCTACTGATTAAAAGTCAGTTGCTCTACCACTGAGCTACGGGCCCGACTTGCAGCGGATGCCGATTGCGCAAGGCACACGTTGCGCAACACCACGGCACACGGCCGCGTGATTTAGGTGGGAGCGTCCAGGCGGTCAATAGTCGCGTTGCGGGTGGGCAAATCCGGGCTAACTCGATAAGGCCAACTGCCGAGTCGGTCTGTCAAAAATCGGCTGCCGGACCTATGTTCCGCCGGGGAAGCCACCAAGCGAGGAGCGTCATGCCGATCATCAACCGCGTCGCCGCGATGCACGATGACATCAAGGCTTGGCGCCACGACTTTCATGCCCACCCGGAGCTGCTCTTCGACGTGCATCGGACCGCCGGGGAGGTCGCCGAGCGGCTCAAGGCCTTCGGCTGCGACGAGGTAGTGACCGGGATTGGCCGCACCGGCGTGGTCGGCGTCATCCGCGGCAATAGGAATGGCTCCGCGGCAGGAGGCGCCCGCAAGGTGATCGGGCTGCGTGCCGATATGGACGCCTTGCCCATCGAAGAGGCGTCGAACCTTCCCTACAAATCCACCGTCTCGGGCAAGATGCACGCCTGCGGCCATGACGGCCACAGCGCCATGCTGTTGGGCGCGGCTCGCTATCTCGCCGAGACGCGGAATTTCGCCGGCACTGCGGTCGTGATCTTCCAGCCCGCCGAAGAGGGCGGCGGCGGGGGCCGCGCCATGGTGCAGGACGGGCTGATGGAGCGTTTTCGCATCGAGGAAGTCTACGGGATGCACAACTACCCCGGTCTTCCGGTCGGCCAATTCGCTATTCGGCCGGGGCCGCAGATGGCCGCAGCCGATCGGATTACCATCGAGATCGAGGGCAAGGGCGGCCATGCAGCGCGCCCGCATTTCTCGGTCGATACGGTTCTGGTCGGCGCTCAGATCGTCAATGCGCTCCAGTCGATCGTGGCGCGCAACGTCGATCCGCTGCAGCCGGCGGTCATCTCGATCTGTACCTTCCAGGCCGGCTCGACCGACAATGTCATTCCGCAGACCGCGCTGTTGCGCGGGACGGCGCGCAGCCTCACTCCGCAGGTGCGCGATCTCCTGGAGCGGCGCATCGGCGAGGTGATCGAAGGCACGGCGCGTCTTCATGGGGCAAAGGCGAAGCTTACCTATAAACGCGACTATCCGGTCACGCGCAATCACGAAACGCAGACTGCGTTCGCGGCTTCTGTTGCCGGCGAGGTGGTTGGGCCCGAGCGAGTCGACACCGACGTGCCGCCGGTCATGGGCGCGGAGGACTTCTCTTTCATGCTCGAGGCGCGTCCGGGAGCCTTCATCTTCGTCGGCAACGGCGACAGTGCCGGCCTGCATCATCCGGCGTACGACTTCAACGACGAGGTGATTCCGATCGGCACGTCCTATTGGGTGAGGCTCGTCGAGACGGCGCTGGCAGCGTGACTTATGCCAGGACAGCAGCAGAGCAGCCTCGCACGGATAGGCGTGCTTGGCGCGTCCGGTTACACTGGGGCCGAGCTGGCGCGAATTCTCCTCCGGCATCCGCGAGTGACCATAGTCCTGCTCACTGCCGATCGCCGGGCCGGGCAGCAAATGCGTGAGGTGTTTCCGCAGTTCTCGCCGTTCGATCTGCCGGTGCTCTCCTCAATCGAGGAGATCGACTTTCAGACGATGAGGCTCGACCTCGTCTTTTGCGCGCTGCCTCACGGGACGACCCAGCGGGTGATCAACGATCTGCTGGCGAAGGCACCGGGCACGAAAGTGGTCGACCTCTCGGCCGACTTCCGGCTTGCCGACACTGCCACCTATGCGCGCTGGTACGGGCATGAGCACCATGCGCCGGTGCTGCAGCGCGAGGCGGTGTACGGGCTGGTCGAGGTCTACCGGTCGCAAATCGCCAAGGCGCGGCTTGTCGCCAATCCTGGCTGCTACACGACCTGTGCCGAGCTTCCCCTCATCCCACTGCTTGCCGCAAAGACCATCGATCCCGACGAGATCGTCATCGATGCGAAGTCGGGGATGACCGGAGCGGGCAGGGCGGCGAAGGAGGAGATGCTTTTCTCCGAAGTCTCCGAGGGTTTCCATGCCTACGGAGTCGGACATCACCGGCACATGGCAGAACTCGATCAGGAGTTCAGCAAGGCAGCCGGGCGCGAAGTCATTGTATCGTTCACGCCGCACCTCGTCCCGATGAACCGCGGGATTCTCTCCACAATTTACGTGCGCAGCCGCAAGGCCTCCGCGCAGGATCTTCATGCGCTACTTTCGAAAGCTTACGCAAACGAGCCGTTCGTGCATGTGCTGCCGTTCGGCCGCATGCCGCAGACCCGCCACGTGCGCGGCTCGAACATGAGTTTGATCGGAGTTGCTAATGATCGCCGCGAAGGTCGCGCCATCATCGGCTCCGCGCTCGACAACCTCACCAAAGGAGCGTCCGGTCAGGCGGTGCAGAGCATGAACCTGATGCTCGGCTTCCCCGAGACGCTGGGGCTTGAAGACGCGGCGCTGTTTCCATGATCAATACACGGCGGCCGGCCGGTATTCGTAGGGTGGGCAAAATCGCGCCGCACCGTCTGTCAGCGCGCACGTCAGCGCGGCGCGATTTTGCCCACGCGGTCGACTCTGAGACTGGGGACAGCGTGGGCAAACGCGCACCAGCACCTGCGCGCCGTGAGGTTCCGCGCGTACGTTTGCCCACCCTACGAATCTCTGGTGGTGATCAGTCAATGCACGGGTTCGCGGCGCTCGCGCAGAAACTTGAAAAATTCCACGCCCTCGCGCAGGCGCCGCTTCATCACCTGCGGGCTTCGCAGCATCTCGCCTACGATCGCGGCAATCTTCGGCGCCCGGAAATAGAAGCGCTTGTAGAAATCGTCGACCGATTTGAAGATTTCCGTGTGGGTGAGATGCGGATAGCTCAGTGACGCCACCTGGGTGCCGCGCTCGGTCAAAAGTTCTGCATTCTCATCGACAAGCCAGCCGTTCTCGAGCGCCTGCTTGTAGAGAAAAGTCCCCGGATAGGGCGCAGCGAGCGAAACCTGGATGGTGTGCGGGTTGATCTCGCGGGCGAAGCGCATTGTCTCCTCGATGGTCTCTTTGGTTTCGCCGGGGAGCCCGAGGATGAAGGTGCCGTGGACGGTGATGCCAAGCTCGTGGCAGTCGCGGGTGAACCGCTTGGCCCAGTCCACGCGCATGCCTTTCTTGATATTGTGCAGAATCTTCTGGTTGCCCGACTCGTAGCCGACGACGAGGAGCCGCAATCCGTTGTCCTTGAGCACCTTGAGCGTATTGCGCGGCACATTGGCCTTGGCGTTGCACGACCAGACGATGCCGAGCTTGCCGATCTCGCGCGCCAGCGTCTCGACGCGCGGAATATTGTCGGTCAGCGTGTCGTCGTCGAAGAAGAATTCCTTTACCTGCGGAAAAGCCTTGCGCGCCCAGATCAGCTCGTCGACCACATGTCCGACGCTGCGCGTGCGGTAACGGTGCCCACCGATGGTCTGCGGCCACAGGCAGAAGGTGCAGCGCGACTTGCAGCCGCGTCCGGTATAGAATGAGATGTAAGGATGCAGGAGATAACCGCCGAAATAGTTCTCGATGACAAGATCGCGCTTATAGATCGGGGTCACAAAGGGCAGCTCGTCCATGTTCTCAAGCACGGCCCTGTCTTCATTGGTCACAATGCTGCCGTCCGGGCGGCGCCAGCTCAGGCCCGCTACGCGCGAGAGCTCCCGCCCTTCGGCGACTTCCTTGATGGTGAAATCGAATTCGTTGCGTGCCACGAAATCAATCGCCGGCGAAGCCTGCAGGCTCGCTTCCGGCTCGACCGCAACCTGGGCGCCGATCATGCCGATCTTGAGGTCGGGATTGAGCGCTTTGAGGGCCTCAGCGGCCTTGATGTCGGAGGCGAAGGATGGAGTCGAGGTGTGCATTACAATCAGTTCGCGCCGCGACGCCTCGGGCGCGATATCGGCGAATTTGAGCCGATGAGGAGGGGCATCTATGAGCTTTGAACCGTCCACCAGCGCGGCCGGCTGGGCGAGCCAGGTCGGATACCAGAATGACTGGATCTCGCGGCGCATCTGATAGCGCGCACCGGCGCCGCCGTCGAAGCCTTCGAAGGACGGCGCTTGCAGAAAAAGGGTCTTCATCATGGTGAATGGGCTCTCCGTTGGGCGACCCAGCCTCTGCCGAATTCCACGCGATAGCTTCGCCCCCTCCAGTTCACGTCGTTTCCGAAGAAACTCAGGACCGACACTACGAATGAAAATAGGTCACGCAGGGGCACAAGCCAATATGCCTGAGCCTTGAGGCGAAAGGCTCGTTCGACCTGCCGCAGAAGGACGATTCTGCCTGCAATGGACAGCGCAGCCATTGTCATGGCCAGGCGGAGCGACCCCGCGGTGATGCTCGTCAAGCTTGCGATGAGCGCCCATGCCAGCGGATAGCCCATTACCGAGCCCGCATAGCCCCAGGGATCGATGCTTCTGATCGTGCGCCCCCATCTGATCTCGTGGCCCCACAACTCGGCCGCGGAAGCCGTTGTACACATGTGCGCGACGGCAAAGCGCAGCATCGATACGGTGTACCCATGGGCGCGCAGCGCCTGCCCGACCGCGTAGTCATCGGCGATGCTGTCGACCACCGCAGCAAATCCGCCAATCGCGGCAAGTGTGTTGCGGCGCAGCGCAATCGTCGAACCGAAGCAGGGCTGGGTGAGCCCGAGCGCAAGCCCGACGAGAGCGCCCGGCAGGAAATACCCGTTGATTCCAAGCGCGAAGAGAGCTGACCAGACCCCCGCGGCCGGAATCCCGTAATAGGGGCAGCTCACGGCGCCAACCCCAGGCCGGTCCAGCGCGGCGACAATGCGAGTGAGGTAATCGGGATCGACCCGCATGTCGCTGTCGGCCACAACGATGATCTCGTGATGGATGCGCTGCGCCATGTTGATCAGATTTGACACTTTTCGGTTCAGGCCATGCGCCCTCGTTTCGATGACGAGATCAATGGCGGGCGCGGGTTTAAGTTTCCTGAGCTGCTCGACAACTGCGATTGCGCGGTCGTTGCTGTCCTGCACGCCGAAGATGATCTGGATCGAGCCTCGATAATTCTGACGGCAAAAGGACGTCAGGTTTTCGAGCAGGCCCGGCTCGTCGCCATTGAGGGGCTTGAGGATAGTGATGGACGGGGTCGAGCCTGGCGCCAGGAACGCCTCGGTCGTGGCGAAGCGGCGCACAAGAATCGTGGCCGCAATGAGATAAACGAACCCCAACGCCGCGATGACGCTCGCCAGAAACGATGCCCAGACAAGCGTCACGTTCGAACCCACCGGGTGCGCTCCTGGTCGTAGAGTGGGCAAAATTGCGCCCGGAACTGATTGGGCGCGCATGGGGCCGAGCGCAATTTTGCCCACGCGGTCGGCACATCGACATGTGTCCGCGTGGGCAAAGCCGCACACGCGCCGTGCGCGTCATCAAGATATCGCAGCGCGCCTTTGCCCACCCTACGGTCGCCCCCCGCCATCAGTTGATCCGCGATGATGCTGTCGGTCGGCTGAGAACTGCGGCATCAGTTCGCGCCATTCCAGCATTTGCCAGCCGAGGAGGCTCGGGCCCCCGACGACCAGGTCGGCGGCACGCTTGACCAGCGACAGAGCGATCGCTTCTCCCGGCGGAATTCCGAAGATGGCACACAACAGTATGAGGCCGCCTTCTTGCGCTCCAAGCGCACTCGGAATCGCGAAGGCGGCGCCGCGAATTGCTTGCAGGAGGCTTTCGATCACGAAAGCCTCGCCGAGGCCGACCGGAACGCCCATGAAAGCGAATACGACGAGAACTTCGGCTACGCCGACCACCCAGCCGATGAGATGCGTGAGGGTGCTGGCGATCAGATTGCTGCGTTGCGCATAGAGGCTCCCGAGAGCTTCATAGATCGCATCGACCGTGCCGACCAGGGGCCATTTCCGGTCGCCGATCAGGCCGGAAATGGTCCAGCGGACGATTCGTCGGCCGGTATCGCGCTGCGCGACGTAGAAACCGATGAGCAGAATCGCTGCTATTGCCAGCCCGATCGCGGCCGCTTCCGCCACCGCTGGACTTGTCCCCATTACAAGGAGGAGGCCGATCCCGATCGCCGCGAAAAGTAATTGGGTCGCGGCCTGAAGGAGCACGTCGACCGTAATACTGGCCGCGGCCAGGGGTCCCGGACAGTCGCGAACCGCGAGCAAGCGGGCGCCGATGAGGTCGCCGCCCACCTGTGTGAGAAGGACATTGCCTCCCTCGCGAATGAACCGCAGCAGAATGCAGGTCACAAAGGCAGGGCGAACCTTGGCGGGAAAGATCAGCCACCAGCCTACGCCCGCCAGCGAGACCGTGACAGCGCGGATCATCACCACGACCAGAATGCCCCAGCCGACACTGGCGACGGCTTGAGCAACTGAATCGATGCCCGACCAATCGACGAGGCCGATCGCCGCGGCCGTTCCGATCAGGAAGGCGATGAGGCCGACATGCCTGAGCATGCCTAGGCGCCTCTGCAATTTTGCAATCGAGTTCATCTCTTGGTTCAAAGCCGGCCCCCGCAGACGGTTGCATTCTTCTCGCGTGGTACCCCGCCGCGGATTAGCAAGTCTGCTTGGCGTCGAATGAGCAGATCCCGTCGAATCCGGGACATTGCCATAGGTAATATTTTACCATGTACTATTTCGGAGCCTGGAATCGGCTCGCGTCGGCCCTGTGCGCCCGGCGTGATGGTCCAGTCACAGTCAGTCCCGGGAGAGGAATTCGGGCTGGCGTTGATTGCCGACGCGCAGACACAGGCCACGCCCCGCGCGGCAAAGGCCGCGGCCGCTGTGGCCGCTGGAAAATGTCGCCCCCCCACTTCAAGCCCTCGCGCCGACCTTGCCGGCCATCATACCGGCCCTTGTGTGAAATGGGCAAGCGCGCCGATTATGATCCACAAGACGATATTATTGCTGTAGGCCCGCCGCCCGCAGATATTGCAGGTCGACGAAGCGTTCGGCGGATGGGAGAGGAGGCGCAAGCCCGCCGGTGCGTCCGAGCAGCTCGATGACTGCGTTCAACCCCGCCATGTCGATTTCGGCCTGCTTCGGCATGACGCCCCGGTCCGGCTCATAGTAAAAATCCAGCATCGCGCGGGCAACTTCCAGGGTAGCACCTGTCGTTTCAGCCGTAATCCTCGCCATCTCGCTGCGATTGGCCGGGTCGCGCATAAACCGGTAGGCCGCACCGAAGGCGCGTGCAAGGCGCAGCACGACGTCCCGGTTTGCCTGTGCCCAGGAACGCCGCGCCGCGATGACATTGAACTGCAAGACCGGGATGACTTCGAGCGAGTCTCCGAGCTTGTGGTAGCCCTTCTGCGCAAAGATGATGTCATCGGGCTGGCCGAGCGGAGCCGCATCGCACTCGCCTTTGCTCAGGCAGTCCGCCCGCGCCGGGGTGCCTGCGAGCTCCTTGGTGTGGAACGCCGGTTCCTTTAGCCCGTGCCTTTCGAGCAACATCCGGGTCGCGATTGAGATCGTATCGACCGGTAGCGACATGGCCACGACCCTGCCGCTGAGATCGGCGAAATTCCTGATCTCCGGCTTCGCAATCAGGCTGTAGATGGTATTGGCCGGACCGCCAACGACCGCGACCGCATCGGAGCCGTCGCGCACTGCCTGGATCAGATAGGGAGTGGCCGTGTGTGTCACGTCGACCTTGCCATGGTCCAGGTCATCGACCTGATGCCGGGCGCCTCCGAGGCCGAGCACTTCGAGATCGATGCCCTCGCGATCGAGAAACCCTTTGCGCCGGGCGACCGAAAGCGGCACCGAGGATATGCTGTGCGCCGAATTGGCAATTTGGCCGTAACGCAGCGTAATGTTGGCTTGAGCTGCGGCGGCCGGAGTCAGCAAAATGCACAAAGCAGCGGCAAGCCCGCCCCGCAGGAAAAGGCCCATTGCGTCCTCCATTGTCCAACCGCTGTTCGGTTTGGGCGCAAACTAACTCACCGGCTAACCGCGCTCGGTCGGCCACGGCTTTTGCGGCGTAAAAGTTGTAGCGGTGAACTGGATTTCTGTGATCGCCTTGAGGCTGCGGGCGCCGTAACGGAATGGTATGACGAGGCGGAGCGGCGCGCCGTGCTGCGGCGGGATCGGTTGATCGTTCAACATCCAGGCAAGCATCACCTGTGGGTGCATGAGTGTTTCGATGTCCTCATCGATGAAATAGCCGTCGGAACCGATGAAGCGTCCGTAGTTTGCAAAGCTCTGCACGCCGACCGACTTGGCGAAATCGGAGAAGCGCACGCCGGTCCATTTCACGATGCCCCGAGGCGTCGGCGCGCCGCATTGCAGAAGCGTTACAAACGAGTGGCGCGGCAGCTTTTCGAGATTCGGAAATGTGAGCGTGCCGGACAGCTTCGCGGTACCGCGCCCGTCTAGCCTGACCTTCATTCGTCGATAATCGAAGTCGATGTCGGGGGTCTGGTTCCTGGTGCGCCAGAGCACGCCGGTGATGCCCCCGGCTTCCTCGGGCGCATGTTCGGGCGCAGAGCCATCGGGATTGAGCGGAAGCGGCGATATCTTGCGCAATTCCGTCGCGACGAGGCCTTGAGGTGCAGTCGCCTGTTGCGCAGCGGCTTGCGAAGTCCGTATCGCCGACAACGACAATCCGGCGAACGAGGCGGCGGACATTTGCATTGTCTCGCGGCGAGATATGATCATCCGATTCCTCCCTTCCGGCGGACAGTGACTGATGCACTCCGGCGGTCGATATGAGCCTATCCGCTTGGCTGCCGTCCCGCCAGCGAAACCCTGAGGATTAGCTCTCCTTGCCACTGCTCTCGGCAACGCGATCGGCTATCGCCAGGATGAGCATCGCGACCGCGAAGCTCAGCAGGATGCCTACGACCCAGCCGAGCTTGGCGTTGTCCACCGCGCGGTCGATATCCATGAACCATTCAAGCACGTTGACGGCGGCAATCGCGACGATCGACCCCAAGAGCCTTCGCTTTAAGCCCGAGAACCCGATCCCGATGAGGCCGCCGGGCCAGCCGGTGTGATCCGCGGAGCGAATTCGGGTCACGAAGCTGTCGTAGCTCGCAGCAATCACGATCAGCAGCAGGTTTGCGGTCAAGGAAAGGTCGACCAGCTTGAGCACGCCGACGATCACTTCGTCCTCAGGCACAGCTCCTACGGTCGGCACGAATCCAATCAATTTGACGATAAAGGTGTAAAGCAGCGCTGCCAACCCGATTATCAGCCCGAGCAGGAACGGCAGCACCAGCCACCGGCTATGCAGAATGATGAGCTCGACCATGCGTGAAATCCGATCCATAGGGTCTCTCCGCGGGCAGTCGATCCACCTTGGATGATTCCGCGGCCAAGAAAAAGCAAACGACAGCCGCAAAGGCGCTCGCGCACGATTCGTCATTGCGGGTCGCAGTGCGCCCTTGACATTGCGTCAAATGACGCCATACAAGGAACCATCTGATGCCACCGGGCTGTCCTCAATGGTCAAAAGGTCGACTGCCAGACCGGATAGCTGGTCGAACTCGGCTTTTCCACAAACCTTCGCTGACGAACCTGACCGTGCCCGCCTCACTCCTGTGGCCGTCAAGGCGATGAAGCGGATAGCCGTCCACTGGCAGTTGAAGGGCCAGCAATTGGCGGCCTTGCTCGGCGTGTCGGCAAGTACCTGGGATCGCATGGCCGCGGGCAAGTGGGATCAGTCGCTCTCACAGGACCAGCTCACCCGGGTCTCGGCCATCGTGGGCGTGTTCAAAGGCTTACACCTGCTTTTCGCAGATGAGATGGCGGACCGATGGGCGCGTCTGCGCAATCGGGGGCCTCTTTTCGAGGGGCGCACGCCTGTCGACGCGATGATTGAAGGCGGAATCCCCATGATGATCGAGGTTCGCCGGCACGTCGACGCCTTGCGCGGCGGATTGTAAGCCCTTGGACATTGCCGCGTGCGTCAGAAGGATCGTGCAGGATCGCACGTGTCGGCTCGTGGCAACGGCACGTTTGCGTGATCCAGTGCTTTTAAGCCTTGTCGAAAGCGATGAGCTCCATGCATTGGCGGAAATCGAAAGCGCCACAAGCGGCCGCTTGCGTGCGCAAGCACACGGGGCCGATCGGCTGGATCGTCGCGAACTTGTGCATGGAATTCCGCACGCGAACATCGTCAATGCAGCGTTTTCCTACTGGCTGCCGAAATCGCGCAATCGATTCAACGGCCCAGGTCGGGGAGCCTGGTACGCGGCGCTCGCGTTGGAGACCTGCGTGGCTGAAGTCTCGTTTCACATCGAGCGCGAACTGGCGAACATTGCCGATTTCACGGCAGTCGTCGATTACGCTGAGATGTTCGCGAGCTTCATCGGCAATTTCGTCGATCTGCGAGAGGTAAGTCCAAGACCGAAATTCCTGGACCCGGATCCCGCCGAGAGTTATGGGGCGGGGAATCGCTTTGCGGAATCTGTAAGCGATGCGGGACATTACGGAATTGTCTATGCCTCGTTACGCCATCCTGGCGGGACCTGTTTCGTCGCTCTCCTGCCTCACGCTGTTCAATCTGTCACTCAGGGTCGGGTGATCCGCCTGGCGTGGACAGGAAAGCCGGGGCCGACATTAACGGAACTCAGTCGATCTGACGCCAAGTAGCAGCCAAATTGCGCCAGTCACACCAAATGACGCAAGGTAGCTGCTAACTACCGCGGCTTTTTTCGACCGCATCCTCAGTTGGCCGTGCTTTTGGCGCATAAGCTTGGTAGGATTGGAACCATGCCGGGAGTGGGCGCGTTCGGAAACGCAATGATAACCATTCGCTGGCAAGTTCGGTAGCCGCATGGATATCCGAGCCGACAGCATTTCGGCTCACGGTAGTAGAGTACGAGTGGCAAATGGGTCAGGTCATTGTCGGCCCCTGGAAGAAGCTGGAGTTGCTCAAGGAGCTGCTGGAACGCGAGACCAAGCGCCTGCAGGACCTGATCGAGCAGCACAGAGCGTTGCGAATGCGGCGAGTGTCTCGCACGGGCTGACTCCAGTCTTCGATTGCGGTCAGCGACAATAGGCCGCCTAAACAGCGGATCGTCAGGCGTATACTTCCGCTACGTGGATCGCAGGCATCTCATTTTATATTGGTTCAGCTGCATCTTGGCGGCGTTAATATTCGCAGCCGATGCATTCGAGTGGTATGGGGAGCCGCGGCATCGAGAGAGCGGCTTAATCGTCTTAACCTCGCTCGCGGTGGCCGCGGTCATTCTCTGGCTCATTGGGCGCGCTTCTCGGGACGCCCGCTGACGGCGCGAGCGCGACGGCTGACAAGCGCAGGCGCCGTGGTGGTAAGCCGGTGGTATCCCATGGCGGCTTTTCCCCCATTACGGTTTGTGATGGAGTTGGCACGGCACGGCCACACAGAAGGGCCGTGCCGTGTTGCGTGATTACCTCGGCCGCCCGATACGTAGTGTGGGAGATCGGGCGGCCTTTCTTTTGTCGTGGAAGGACGGGAAAAGGTTTTATACCTCGTCGGAATCTTGGTGGCAGGCCCGCCAGGTCTCGAGGCGCATGCGTTCAAAATTCAATTCGAACAGTAACATTGCGAGGGCTCCGTCCCGGTATGTCGGACGAAGCGGAACTATAGCTAAATATTTGATTTGATTTGGCTTGCCACGGCCGTTGACGATGGGCACCATGCGTTCGCCATGGTGCTATGATGCGGCGACCCGCGAGGCGCTTTAATGGGCTAATCTGCAACCGCCCGCGATCTTGCGCTACCGCCACCCGATGAGTCTCATTGTCGATGCCCACCAGCATTTCTGGACTTACGGCACCTATCAAACATCGTGGATGGAGGCGCCGCCCTACGCTGGCGATCCTGCGTTTGAACCGCTGCGGCGTTCGTTTGGGCCGGACGATCTCGTCCCGGAGCTCGAGGTAGCCGGCGTCGACCTTACCGTGGCGGTCGAGGCGGCCGACGGCCTCGAAGAAAACGCACGTTTTTGCCAAGTTGTCGGGTCTCGATGCGGGTGACGCCGACGCTTGGACCGCGGCCGATATCGCGCCGTATATCGACCGTGCGCTGGAGTTGTTCGGGCCCAACCGGCTGATGTTCGGCAGCGATTGGGCGGTGGCGAATCTCCGCGGCGGCTATGGCAAGGTCTGGCGCGAGACCAACCGCGTTCTGGCGCGCCTCTCACGCGATGAACGCGATCGAATTCTCGGCGGCACGGCGATCGCCTTCTATCGGCTTCCGGTGGAGACCCGTTCGCCCTGAAGAAAAAGGCCGGACGCGTTCACGCGGGCGGCACAATGATAATCAATCATAATCAACCGTAATGAATTGACGAAGGCCGAAGCGGTCGCCTACGATTTCACCTCGGCGCTCGTCAACGGAGGTGTCCTCCCTGAGCTGACCTACAAGGCAGCGGTGCGGGAATTCGGCGTCGAGGGAGCGGCCGAACTGTCCTATCTGGTCGGCCTCTATTGCCTGGTGTCGATCACCTTGAACACCTTCGACGTACCGGTACCTGATTAGCATCGTCGTCTGTGTTTATGCGGCGCGGAAGATTACGTGAGCTGCAAGAGGCGCGCTCGCAGCTGGAATGGAGGCTGGCATGATCAGAAAGAGTGGATTGCGTAAGCCGCGCCGATTAATCGGCCTCGTTGGCGTCACCGCGATCGCCGCCGCCGCGGTTGCCGCTGCTCGACCCGCAGCCGCGGAAGACAGGCTGCTCAACGAAGCGGTCCAATTCGCGGGCACCTTCATGTACCTCAGCACCAAGGTGCCGGGCTTTATCCTCGTCGCGGTCCGCCATGGCGAGACCGCCTTCGCCGGATTCGGCCGCATCAGCGACAAGCAGGACAAACAGCCGGACGCCGGTACGATGTTCCGCATCGGCTCCGTCAGCAAAGTGTTCTGCGGTGAAGTGCTTGCCAGCATGGTCCTCGATGGTACCGTGCGCTTTGCCGATCGCTTGCGGGACCGCCTGGGCTACGATGTCACTTTACCCGAGCCAGAAGGGCGGCCGATCCGGCTGATTGACCTCGTGACCCAGGCGTCCGGTCTGCCGCGCGAGGTCTCGCGAGCGGACGGCCCGCCGGACGATCCATTCGGCACGAATAACAAGGCAGCCCAGGTCGCTGACCTCAAAACCAATCCTTTGCTATTTCCACCCGGCACGGCGATCCTCTATTCCAATTACGGTTTCGACCTTCTCGGCGCGGCGTTGGCGAATGCCGGCCACAAGCCCTATGCCGGACTCCTCAAGGAGCGGGTTCTTGATCCCCTTGGGATGACCGACACCGTCTTCAACCCGCGGCCGGGCGATGACGCACGGCTCATGCAAGGCCACAACTTCGATGGTTCGGCGATGGTCACTGCGCATACACCGACCAGCATCCAATGCGCCGGCGGCCTGTACACGACCGCCAACGACATGGCGCGCTGGATGCGGTGGCATCTCGACCGTTTTGCGACGACTGATCGCGATCTGCGTCTGCTCGATCACGCCGCCTATCTTTATCGCGACGGACTCACCACCGTTTCTGGCGTGGACGATGCCGGGCCGATGGACGCAATGGGTCTTGGCTGGGTGATCAACATGCCCAGCGGCAATCGCCCATTGATGCTGCAGAAGACCGGCGGCCTCCAGGGTTCCTTTTCGTATTTGGCAATCGCGCCGACCCGCGATGTAGCGGCATTTTTTGTCATGAACGAATTCAGCGTTGGTGGCTTCAATGCTGCGGTGGCCGCAACCAATGGACTGATCGCCCAGCTCGCGCCGCGTTGAGCGCGGAGCGAAGGCGGGTTTTCGAAGTGCCCAGTTCCGAATTGGCGCGCCCTAGGGGACTCGAACCCCTGTTTCCGCCGTGAAAGGGCGATGTCCTAGGCCACTAGACGAAGGGCGCGCAAAGCGCGGGAAGCTATAGAGGCGTTTGCCAAGTGCGGCAACCTATGGGCCGAGCTAGAGCTTCCGAAGGCCCCGAACCGGCGCCCCTGATGACTCACCAATGTCCGGAATTCGGCATGGATTTCCACGGCTCCTTCGGCGGCAGCGCGGCGCCCTTCTGCAGCAATTCGATCGAATGCCGGTCGGGCGAGCGCACGAAGGCCATCGTGCCGTCGCGCGGCGGCCGGTTGATGCTGACGCCGCCCTGCATCAGCCGTTCGCAAGTGTCGTAGATGTTGTCGACCTCGTAGGCGAGATGGCCGAAATAACGCGCCTCCCCATAGTCCTCGGCATCCCAGTTGTAGGTCAGCTCCACAAGCGGCGCGTCGCGGCCGTTGCGCTGGGTCTCGGCGACGAGCCGTTCGTCTTCCGGAGCGGCGAGAAAGACCAGCGTATAGCGGTTCTTGTCGTCCACGCGGCGGCGAATCTCCTTGAGTCCAAGCTTGTTGCAGTAAAAGTCGAGCGCGGCATCGAGATCGCGGACGCGCAGCATGGTATGAAGATAGCGCATGAGAACCTCTTGCATTGGGAGCATGCTCATGTGCCGCACACGTCCCGTGGACATGCGCTGGCCGGCAACGAGAGAAGATATATGATCGCGGAAGACCTTCAGACAGGCATCGCGCGGCTCACGCAGCTGGTCGCGAGCGCCACCGTGGTGGCGCCCTTTACCGGGGCGGGTATTTCCACCGAATGTGGTATCCCGGATTTCCGCTCCCCGGGCGGGTTGTGGACCAAGCACCGGCCGATCCCGTTTGAGGATTTCCTCGCAAGTCAGGAGATGCGCAATGAGGCATGGCGGCGGCGGTTCGCCATGGAGGAACATTTCACCTCCGCCCGGCCGGGTCGCGGCCATCTCGCGCTGGCAAATCTCTACCGGCGCGGCAAGGCGCCGTCCGTGGTCACCCAGAATATTGACAATCTTCACCAAAGCTCGGGGATCGCACCAGAACATGTGATCGAGCTGCACGGCAATAATACCTACGCCCATTGCCTCGGCTGCTCGACGCGCTACGAGCTTGCCTGGGTGAAGGAGCGATTCACTCAGTCGGGGGGCGAGGCCCCCAGCTGTCCCGAATGCGACGGCCACATCAAGGCGGCAACGATTTCGTTCGGCCAAGCTATGCCCGAGGACGCAATGCGACGAGCAGAAGAGCTGACGCTTGGCTGCGATCTCTTCCTCGCGGTCGGCTCTTCTTTGGTTGTCTGGCCGGCAGCCGGGTTCCCGCTGATGGCCAAACGCAACGGCGCACGACTCGCAATTCTCAATCGCGAGGCCACCGAATTCGACGCGATTGCCGATCTTGTCGTGCGCGAGGATATCGGAACCGTGCTCGAACCGCTCATTTGCCACTGAGCGGACATCCGCATTCCCCTGATCCATAAAAAGATTTGCACAGGCAAGCCCCGAGTCTTGCACAGGCTGGCATTTATTCGCTTCCCACGGCTTCTGTCAGTGATATCTTCAGTCGTGAAGTGATTCGGGGGCGCCGGTGCGGCGCCGGGGAAAGCGGCGGCGTGCGGCGGTCATGGCAGCGTCGGATGGTATAGGATCGAAGGGGCCGGTCACTAATATCGGACCAGGGCGTGCTCCGCTCGGCGACATCGCCGAGGAAGCTGCCAGCGTCATCGAATTGACCGGCGCCATTAAATGGTTCGATGTTTCCAAGGGTTATGGATTCATCGTTCCCGATAATGGCCTGCCCGATATTCTCCTGCATGTAACTTGCCTTCGCCGCGATGGCTACCATGCTGCGTACGAAGGCGCCCGTGTGGTCGTCGAGGTGCTTCAGCGCCCGCGCGGCCTCCAGGCGTTCCGCATCCTGTCAATGGATGAATCCACGGCCGTTCATCCGGCGCAGATGCCGCCCGCGCGCACGCATGTGACCGTTGCTCCGACCAGCGCGTTTGAGCGGGCGCAGGTGAAATGGTTCAATCGGTTGCGCGGCTTCGGATTCGTCACGCGCGGGGAAGGCACGCCGGATATTTTCGTGCACATGGAAACCCTGCGACGCTTCGGCATCACCGAACTGCGGCCCGGCCAATGGGTGCTCGTGCGCTTCGGGCCCGGTCCGAAGGGCCTGATGGCTACCGACGTTCGGCCTGAGGGTGTTCCGCTTGGTCCCGCCTCGCATTAGCGAGCGGCTTTCCGTCGATAGCGAACCGATAAGCCCAAACATCGCGGCGATCAGGTGTTGCGGTCTGACCTCCAAATCCCTAATAAACCTGCGGCGTCCTTCGGGGTATAGCGCAGTCTGGTAGCGCGTCTGCTTTGGGAGCAGAAGGTCGCAGGTTCAAATCCTGCTGCCCCGACCAAGGTATGGCGACGACTCCAAGTGCTTGCGAAAGGCGTTCTGACAATCCGTTTTGACATCGCTCACGCGCTATCGTTGCCTCCCGATCGCGATCTTGTCCGCCCTCAGCCGCGGCCGCGATTCGGAAATCGCTGCAAGATCGGCACCGGCTTCACCGGCTCAGGGGCGGCACCAGCACGGGAATCCATCGACCAGACCGAATCGGGTATCTCGGCCGCCCGCGCGATGGCCCGAAACCGTTTCCGATAGCTGCGCTCGCGAACAGGGAGTCCGTGCTCGCCTTTGGCGATCGCGCCAACACGCTCCTCATGCGGCACTGCCTCCAGCAAGGGGAAGAACAGGGCGGAATTTGACAGCGTGAACGCGGCCGAGGCTCGGTTCTCCGATGCTCAGACGCAGATGCCAGCCCGGAACCTTGCCCAGGTGAACCGTCGCTGCCTTTCGTCTTCGATCCATTCGCCGGATGAGGCGAGTGCCATTTGCAAAGGCGACCAAGGAATACCGGATCAGGGAGCCGTGGCGGCAGCGGTGTTGGGAGCGTGGCGATCGTCAAGCGGTGGAATTAGGATGGTCTATCATGGAAACAGGTGCGGATTGCAGTTGTTGGAATCCCTTCTGGGGGGTGCCGAACGTAAGCTCGAACACCAGCTGACAAACGCGCATTCCACTTCGCAGTCGGATGGGAACGAAACCATGATTGATAATTTCTAGGCGGATCGGATTGGCAAATCCTGAGTGTATGATAGGCGCTGTAACGTGAACTCCCAACCCAAGCCTCGCAAGGGAACTTTTACCTTCTATGCGAGCAGCTAATCGGGAATGAACCGGCAATTCTACGCGCTCTCTGGTCCATCCAAGAATCAATCTGTCACGTGGAAGCAAGTAGCCGTCCGGTCCGATTGTTACTTGATTAGTTATTTTAGCCAAGGTGCGCTCAGCCACAAAATTTGGGTGGCTGGGGTCAATAGCGCTTTCCAACGCGTCGTCTAATAGATCATCCTTAAAAACAGTGATGTGATCGTCTAACGTGAGATCGACGCTCGTCGAGCTATATGCCTCGATGGCCGGCGATGGCTGAATGGCAATTTGGTTCTTGCTTAAGGCAAGTTGGATTTCACGATCGGTCAAAATCACTCAGCCGCCTCCAAGGTCATTAAATTTTCCTTGTCTACCCAGACCCGCCATAGACCCCCGCTCGTCTCGGTGGGCAATTCAATGAGAACATAACGGCCTTGGTGCGCTATCGGGTAGCCAATTTCAATCGTCCCGTTCTGCAAACTTTGGCTATCCACACTTAGCTCCTGCGGGCCACGGTTTGTGTTAATTTTAACCACGGTCTCGCGTGGATGTAGGCCTTGGCCAATAAGCTCAACTTTAACGCGCATGGTCACCCCCCGTCCCTAGTCGCTTGGTGCGAAGGATTCACGCCGATTCCGCAGAGTCGAAAAGCGATTATCCGGTTATCCATAGCACTTTTCCTGGGGTATGTGGCCAAAATGTCACTGTGAGGGTTAGGAACGTTTATAGAACGATCTTGGCTAAATGACGATCCCAAGCTCGCGGCTTTTTGAAAGCAAGGTAACTTTCGGCCGATTGCTGATCGCCGGCTGCCGGCGCTTTGAGGCGCGGCTTGTAAGAGCAGAACCGTTTCTGGTACCCCCTCATCGGAGGCGCTTGGGCAAAACGCCAGAACGAATCCCGCTGCCCCGACCAGCTACTGTAAGTCATAAGTGCCGGGATCCGATTCTGGGTCTGTCTGCCAACTGAGGATCATCGACCGATCATGCTTGCGCGCATTTACAAACCGGCGAAAACCGCAATGCAGTCGGGTCTGGCCAGAACCAAGGAATGGGTGCTCGATTTCGAGCCGCAGGAGCCGCGAGAGGTCGAACCGCTGATGGGCTGGACCAGTTCGGGCGACATGCGCTCGCAGGTACGCTTGCAATTCGATACCCCAGAAGAAGCGGTTGCATATTGCGAACGTTACGGGATTGCCTATCAGCTGTTCCCGGCGCAGGAGCCGGCGCGCCGCGGCCTGTCCTATGCTGATAATTTTTCCTACAAGCGCCGCGAGGCCTGGACACACTAGATTCAGATGACAGAGGACGGACGACAGAGGACAAGCAAAGCGTCTGCTTAATCTTACTGCATAAGGAGAGGCTTCGTAGGGTGGGCAACGGCGCCTTCTCCGGTGCCGACCGCGTGGGCAAACTCGCGCCGCGCGCCGTTGCCCACGCTGTCAGACCGTGCCACGCGATTTTGCCCACCCTACGAGATTTATGACGCAGTAGAATCTGTCCTCCGTCCTCTGTTACCGCGCGTAGATGTCGCCGGAGTTTGCCTCCTGCGGCAGTGCCGATAACCAAGCGGCTATTTCTCCGGCGCTCTGCCATCGCGGATGCACGAGGACCATATTCTCGCCGAGCGCGGCATTGTAGCTGGTATAACCAAGGCCGGAGCAGCGCGCGATGCAGGTTGCGGCGACCTCGCGCGCAATCGTGGTGAATTCGAACGAGAGCGCCCGCACCCGGTGCGTAAGGCCGTTGAGGGCCTCGGCCTCAAACCCTTCTACATCGATCTTGATGAAAGCGGGCATTCCGTAGCGGGCGATCAGCGCGTCGAGGGTGGTGGCGGTAACCCGAATGGTGCGGGTCCAGGCTTGACCTTCCCAGCCGGGCGCGCCTGCCGCCGCGCGCACGAAATCCTCCGAAGCAGTCGATACGGTCGGGTTATCCACATTGACCCGCAAATCGACGTCTCCGCTCCGGCAAGCGAGCGCGACCGGCTCGATCGTAACGGCATGATCGAGGCCATAGAGCAGCCTCAGCATTTTCACCAGATGCGGCTGCGGCTCGATAGCAACGACACGTGCTCCAAGCCTCCGGAAACAAGCAACTCGATCCCCCACATGCGCGCCGGCGTCGAAGACGAGATCGCCGGGCTCCACAAACTCGCGGTAGAGACGATCCATGGCGGCGCGCCGGTCGGCATCGCCATAGTAGATACGCAGCGACCGCACGACCCCGCGAACGCTTCGCCAGAGGTCGCCCATCCGGCTCAAGGCGAGCGCCGGCCCGGGTTATCGGGCGCTGGCGCCGCGAATCGGGTGAGCGACGGCGGGGGCATCGTTTCTTCGGGCAGCCGACCGAGGCCGATGCGCAGCAACGCGCGGCCGACAGACGGCGAAGCACTCAATACCGCAAGCAGAATCGATAGCAGCGGCCCGCCGGCAATGATCAATGCGTAGGGAATGGCGCCAGGAACCGTAACCGCGAGCACGCCCACGACGAGGAGCCCAATGAGCGTCTGCGGCCAAAACTGGCGCGCCGCGAGCGCGAATGGCACCGCATGATCGTCGCGGGCCTGCACGGTCCAGCCCACCGTGCGACCGAATAACAAGCCGCCGAGGAATAAGGTGTGGCCGAACCACATGATCGGCACCAGCAGCAGAGAGAAAATCGTTGCTGCCGCAAAGCTGCCCAGGAAACGAGCGCTTCCGCCGAAAGCATAACGAAGCTTCGCCTGCGCCAGCACATCGATTGCTGTCGCAATATTCGGGGCAAACCACGTCACCAACACGCTCACAAGCAAGATCAGGCCCGCATCCGGCCGGATGAAGACTGCCCCCGATCCGGACCAGGCGACCGCTGCCGTGCCGAGCATCAGAAGGGCGATCCACGCCGGAGAGCCGAGAAAAAGCAGAATCGCAAGCAGTAGCTGGTAGCGGCTCACGGGCTTTAGGCCTGGGATCCGCAGAAAATGCCAATACTGCATGTTGCCTTGGCACCAGCGGATATCCCGGCGCATGAATTCGATGAGGGTAGGCGGATTCTGCTCGAAGCTGTCGCCCTCCTCCGCCAGTACCCGTACCTCGTAGCCGGCGCGCCGCATCAGAACCGCTTCGATCTGATCATGGCTGAGCACATGGCCGTTGATCAGCGCAGTTTGGGGCAGGAGCGGGAGTCGGCAATGCGCCATGAATGGAGCAAGGCGGATGATTGCGTTGTGGCCCCAATAGGGGCCGCAATCCGCCTGCCACCAGGCGCTGCCGATGGTGTAAGAACGCATCGCCAGACGCATCCCGAACTGGAAAAGCCGGGCAAACGCGCTCGTCGAAGGTAGTCCGGTGACGAGGGTTTGCAGGATACCGATGCGCGAATCCGCCTGCATGATGCGCACGATTCGCAAAACCACATCGGCGGTCATCACGCTGTCGGCATCGAGCACGATCGCAAAGTCGTGAATTGCGCCCCAGCGATCGCAGAAATCCCGGATGTTGCCGGCCTTGAAACCAATATTGCCGCGCCTGCGCCGGTAGGTGATCTCGATCCGACCGAGCCAGGCATTGGTGAATTCGCGAAAGCGCGCCGCTTCGGGCCGGGCAACCGCCGGATCAGTGGTGTCGCTGAGCAGATAAAGGTGAAAACGCTCGCCCACCCCGCGCGCGACAAGGTGCTCCACCAAGGGCGTGATGTTGCGGATCGTGCGGTCCGGCGGCTCATTGCGGATGCACATCAGAATGGCGGTTGACGCCTTGATCGGCTCGCTGCCATCCACGAGTGCCGCGGCCGGCGTGACGCTCGCGACCGGATCGCGCGCGAACCGCATGATGAACAGCGCAATCACCGCATTCCAAAATCCGATCACGTACCAGGGCAGCGTGATCGCGAATAATGCCACCAGAACCAGGTCGATGAGCCTCAATCCGTTGACCGACAAGGCGAACGCGCAAAGCGCGATCTCGGCCGCGATGGTCAGGGCGACCAGCAGGAAGAACAGCGCCCGCCGCATGGCAAGCAAGGCCGACGGCGCGGCGATCAATCGGTCGTCGCGGAGGGACTGTTCGACCATGAAAGCTTGATGCCCCTTTTTACCCCAAAGCGTATGGCAGAATGGAATGACCCTTACTGCGTCAAAAATTTCCGTAGGGTGGGCAAAGGCGCGGCTCATGCGCACGAGCCGCGCGACACGTCGATAAAAGCGCCGTGCCCACGCGCCCGCATAGGCACGGCGCACGCGCTGAAGCGCGTTGCGCCTTTGCCCACCCTACAGCTTCTGACGCAGAAAGATTAGCGTACCGGGCCGCGGTGGCAAAGTGGCGAAGGAAGATGGCAACACAACGAGCAACACGCGAGCAATCGCTCTGGTATGTGGCGGCAGGCCGGGCCGAGCTGCGCGAAACAGAAGCCGCCGCCGCCGGCCCGGACGACGTTCGGGTGCGAACTTTGTTCGGGGCGATCAGCCGCGGTACCGAGCGGCTCGTTTTTCAAGGCCGGGTGCCGGAGAGCGAGTTCGAGCGAATGCGCCCGCCCTTCATGGGCGGCAGCTTTCCGTTTCCGGTCAAATACGGGTATGCGACGGTGGGGCGTCTGGAAGATGGGCCTGCTCAGGATCAGCTCGTGTTTGCGCTACATCCTCATCAAACCTTCTTCACGATCCCGGCCGGGGCCGTGCACCCAATTCCCCCGGGCGTTCCAGCTGCCCGCGCCGTGCTCGCCGCCAACATGGAGACTGCGCTCAACGCAGTCTGGGACGGCGCCCCCGGGCCCGCGGATCGGATCGCGGTCGTCGGCGCGGGGATCGTCGGCCTGTTGGTCGCGCGGCTCTGCGCACGTCTCCCCGGCGCCGAAGTAACAGTCGTCGACGTAGCGCCGGATCGGGCGAAGCTCGCCGACGGCCTTGGCTTGATTTTCAAGAAGCCCGATGCAGCGCCGGCCGATTGCGATTTGGTGTTCCATGCAAGCGGAAATACCGCCGGCCTTGCGAGTGCTTTGCGCTGCGCAGGAGACGAAGCAACGATTGTTGAGCTAAGCTGGTATGGAATGGGGAACGTGACAGTTCCTTTGGGGGATGCGTTCCACAGCCGGCGGCTGCGCCTGGTATCGAGCCAGGTTGGAAAAGTTTCGCCCTCGCACCGGCCACGGTGGACGCCGACGCAGAGGCTTCGAGCTGCGCTCGCGCTCCTTGACGATCCGGTACTCGACGTCTTGCTTGCCCCGGCTGTCGATTTCGCCGAGCTGCCGTCGCGGCTGCCGGAATTGCTCGCTCCAGATGGTGACGCGCGCTGCGTGCTGATCCGCTACCCCGGCACGGCTTGATCGAGGAGGTGTTCTTGTTTGCCATAGAAGTATCGGACCAGATTATGATCGCGCATTCATTCCGAGGCGAAATTTTCGGCCCGGCGCAGGCGCTGCATGGCGCGACTTTCGTGATACGCGCCGCATTCATTGCCGAAGAGCTCGATCGCAACGGGATCGTCGTCGATATCGGTCGCGCTCACGAGGTCCTCAAGGCGGCGCTCGCTCCGCTCAATTATCGCAATCTCGACGATCTCCCGCAGTTCAAGGAGGTCAATACGACAACGGAATTCCTCACCAAGCATCTGTTTGACGAGATCGCGCAGGCGGCGCGCTCGGGCAAGCTCGGTCGCGATGGGCGCGAGCTCAGCGCCATCCGCATTACGGTTGCGGAATCACCCAGTGCGCGCGCGTCCTACGAGGGCACGTTGTGGTGAAGGCGGTCGTGTTCGCGGTTCCGGGCGATCTTGCGACTCCGACCGGCGGCTACACCTATGATCGCCGGATCATCGACGAGCTTCGCCGGCTGGGTTGGAGTGTCGATGCCCTCGACATTGGCGAGGACTTTCCGCGGCCCACCGCAAAGACGCGCGGCTTGGCATTTGCTCGGCTTGGGGCCATCCCTGTGGGCCGAGGGATCGTCATCGACGGACTGGCCTTCGGGGTACTCCAGAACGAAGCCAAGGCGCTGCGCACAACGCATCCGCTCGTCGCACTCGTCCATCATCCGCTCGCATTTGAAACCGGCTTGAGCGCGCAGGAGGCGCAAGCGCTTCAGGCGAGCGAGCGCGATGCACTGAGCGCCGCACACTGGATCGTGGTGACGAGCGCTGCCACGGCGCGCCTGCTGGTCGGGGAATACGGCGTCTCGCCCGAGCGGCTCACAGTCGTGCGTCCCGGAACGGATCGGCCGGAGACGGTGGTGCGGGGGCACGGCGGAACAGTGGCTCTCCTTGCGGTGGGATCAATCGTTCCCCGCAAGGGCTACGACGTGCTGGTCGCCGCGCTCGCTCAGGTGAAGGACCTGCCGTGGCGCCTGATGATCGCGGGCGACCGAATGCGCAGTGCTGAAACGGCACGGCGACTCGAGCAAGACATCGTCACTCTCGGTCTTGGTGATCGCATCACCTTGCTCGGCGCGGTCGGCTCCGAGCGGCTCGATGTGCTCTATGCGGCGGCGGATCTCTTCGTGGTTCCGTCTCGCTTCGAGGGCTACGGGATGGCGTTCGCCGAGGCGATGGCGCACGGCCTTCCCGTTGTGGCGACAACGGCGGGCGCAATCAGCGAGACGGTGCCGGCGGATGCCGGGATTCTCGTCGAGCCCGATGACGCAGGCGCGCTTGCGGGGGCATTACGGCAGCTGATTTCGTGCCACGATGCCCGGTCGAAACTTGCCGCCGGTGCGAGGAGAACTGCAGGCGCGTTGCCGACCTGGCGCGAATCTGGGGCGCTGTTCGCCCGTGTGCTCGACGGGGTCCTATGACGGAGTTTTCGGCCGATTGGCTGGCGCTGCGCGAGCGGTACGACCGCAGCGCGCGCAACACTCAATTGCTCGACGTGCTCGCATGCGCATTTCGCAACCGCCCCTCGGTTACCGTCGTTGATCTCGCTTGCGGGACTGGGTCGACCTTGCGGGCGATTTCATCGCGGCTGCCGCCGCGGCAGGACTGGCGCCTTGTCGATAACGACCTCGGTCTACTCGCGCGCGCTGCGGCGCTGGCGCGCCCACCGGAGATTATCGTGTTGGCCCGCGCCATCGATCTTGCGCGCGATCTCGAGCTCGCGCTCGACGGACCGACCGACCTGGTCGCAACATCTGCCCTGCTCGATCTCGTTTCCCCGACATGGATCGACCGGCTCGCGGTCGAGGCTGCGGTGCGGCGCCTGCCGGTTTATGCGGCGCTCTCCTATGACGGTCGGACGGAGCTTGCACCTGCCGAAAAATTCGACGAGGCGGTCATCGCAGCAGTGAACGCGCATCAGCGCACTGACAAGGGGTTTGGTCGGGCGCTCGGACCGGAAGCCGCCAGCGTCGCGGTGCGCGCGTTCCGGCGCGTCGGCTATGCCGTCCAGGAAGGGAGATCGGATTGGACTTTGCAGCCGGCGGACCGTGAAATTCAATTGCAGCTGCTCGCCGGACTTGCGATTGCTGCGCGCGAGATGGGCTCTCCCGGGCCGCAGGCAATCGCCAGTTGGCTCGAGCAAAGGCAAGCGCACGTGGGCGCCGGCTGCTCGACCATGCGAGTAGGTCACGTCGATTTTCTGGCGACGCCGATCGGAACCCTTTGAGCCCTAAGATCGCAGTCGAGCAGCACCTCGTCGCCCAGCACATGCGCCCGCATTGGAGTGCGCATCGCGTCTTCCACCCGCGCGATCGGCGGCAGAGTCACGCTAGAACGCCCGGCGCCAATGATGATCGGCGCGACCACCACGTGCAGCCGGTCCAGGCAGTTCGCTGCCAGGAAACGCGATACGGTATCGGCGCCGCCCTCGATCAGAATGCGGCGCAAACCCCGATCGGCCAAAGCCGCGATAATCGCGGCTGGAGCAATGTGACCCTCTGGAGCCGGCAAGCCGACGCGCTCGACTCCCGTGGGTAAAGCCGGATCGCTGGCCTCGCGCGTAATCACCAGCCGCCGAACACCGTCATTCGCGAGCATCCGCGCCTGCGGTGAAATCCGGCCGTGGGGATCGATCACGACCCGGGCAGGACACGGCCCGCCGACCCGGCGGACCGTCAACTGCGGATCGTCGCTAACGGTCGTGCCAATGCCAATAACCACGGCATCCACGAGGGCCCGCAGCCGGTGAAGGTGAGCAAGGCCCGGTGCGCCGTTGATGTAATGGGAATCGCCAGTGGGTGTCGCAATCCGGGCATCGATCGACTGGCCGAATTGGCCGACCACCACAAGGCCGTCGCTCGCGCCGTTCCGCAACGGGCCAAAAATATCTTCCCAAGGCGGCGGCAGCGGATGATCCGAGTCCCGGAACGCCTTGGCAATGCCGGCCCATATCTGGTCAAGACCGCCTGCCGTAACCACTTCTAGTCGGGACTCCACCTCCCGGCCGAGCACTTTACCTTTGTCCGTTTCCGGTCCTTTCGCGTAATTTGTCATCGTGGCATGATATTTCTAAGGCGCAATCATAAGAACCGGGCGATTGCGGCGAGGTTTTGCGGGGGAACATCCCGTTGGGCCTTAGGGTTTACGGCCGGGCGTAAGGGGGCGTAGTTCCGTGGTCGGGGATAGTGAGTTTGCGGTGTTGTTCGGACCAGTTGAACATATTGCGGTTGATCGTGGACTTTCCGAGTTTCGCTCCGGGCGGCCAATTCTGATCAGCGGTGCCGGGCCGTCGCAACTGGCGATGCCGGTAGACGGCATGGATGAGGCGCGCTTGGCGGCTTTTCGCCAGCTTTGCGCTCCGGCCGTGCCATATCTCGTCATCACGTCGCGGCGGGCATGTGCCCTTGGACTCGCAGCAAGCGGACCCGTCGGGCTCGCCATCGGTTCGGAGGAAGGCGCTACGAAAATCCTTGCGCTTGCGTCCGATGCCAGCCCCGACCGCATTCCTGCGGTTGTGCCGGTTTCGGCTGCTGCCATGGCCGCAATCGATCTGGCCAAGCTCGCCCACCGGCTCCCAGCCTTGCTCATGGCCGATGGCGCGTCGGTTCGCAGTTCCGCAGGGAAGCCCTCCCTGATCAAAGTCAAAGCGGATGCAGTGGGAGAGGTCAGACGGGCCGCCAGCGCGGCGCTCGCCGTTGTGGCCGAGTCTAGCGTGCCGCTTGGTGGCGGACTTCAGACTCGCTTCGTCGTGTTCCGGGACGGCATCGGCGGCAGTTCGGTGGCCGTCATTATCGGCAGGCCCGATCTCGCTCGTCCCGTTCCAGTCCGGTTGCATTCGGCCTGTCTCACCGGCGACGTGTTCGGTTCCCGCCGGTGTGATTGCGGCGATCAGCTAAGGCTCGCGGTTGCGCGGATCGACCAAGAGGGCGGAGGCGTTATTCTCTACCTGGAGCAGGAGGGCAGGGGGGTCGGCCTCGCGAACAAGATGCGCGCCTATGCGCTCCAAGATGCCGGGCTCGATACGATCGACGCCAACGCTACACTCGGTTTTGACGATGACGAGCGCGACTACGCTGTGGCTGGCCGCATGTTGCGGCTCCTCGGCTGCAGACAGGTACGGCTCCTCACCAACAACCCGGCAAAACTCGATGGCCTGGCCCAGGCCGGGGTCGAAATCGTGGGGCGCGTCCCGCTGCATGGGCCGGTGAACGCCGATAATCGCCGGTATCTCACGGCCAAGGCGACGCGGGCGGGGCACAAGCTCGATCATCTTCTGGGAGCGCTTGCAGAACCCGCCGACCCGGACGGAGAGCCCGTCGAACCGCTGCCGCGGCGGTGAGGCTGTGTGTGTCCCGGATGCGGTGCAGCACGAGCGCGCGCCCGGTATCCAGCTGCGGAAATGGACACAAGTCTCCGCGCGCGCGAGTGGTGCCCCGCTGATCCGGGACCTCCAAGGACGAGTTTGTGGCGATCCCGCGTCTGCAGCGCAGCGCGGGTCGACTTCCGTGATAGATCGAAAATACTTCGGCCGCGCTGCGCTGCGCGCGGGATACACTATGAGCGGCTGATCGTCATGGCGCCTACGAGCCGCATCCTCGGCGACCTTGCGTTTGCCGAGGTATCGGAAAAGCTCCGCGAAAGCTCGATCCTCTGCCTACCGTTGGGGGCGATCGAGCAACATGGGGCACATCTCCCGCTCGACACGGACGTAGTGGTGGCCGAGGGGCTCGCGCGACGCATCGTGGCACGATGGGGCGACGAGTTTGATCTGTGGCAACTCCCAACGATCCCGATCGGCCTCTCACGCGAACACGATTGGGCGCCCGGCACCTTGTCGCTGTCGATTGCGTGCTTCGTCGCGCTGATGCGGGATTTGGCGCGTACAGTCACGCGGGCGCTGCCGGCGCGCAATTTCGCAATTATCAACTGCCACGGCGGTAATCGTGGAGTTCTGGAGAATGTCCTTCACGAGCTGCGGGGCGATTTTGGACTCAATGCCTGTTCCATTCATCCCTTCGATCTAGCCTGCATCGAAAGCACGCCGGCAGCACCCGATATTCACGGCGGCAAGAGCGAGACTTCCGTGATGCTTGCGCTCGCGCCTGACCGCGTTCGGATGATGCTTGTTACGCGGGCAGCGGCACGACATGATGCCGCGGCCATCGAGGCCAGGATCTTCGATCGCGGCGCGACCTGGCCGTGGCGCAGCGACGACCCTGGCCTTGGCGAAGGCGGAATCATCGGCGATGCGAGCGGCGCTTCGGCGGAGTTGGGGGCGGTCATTATCGATCGCGTCGTTTTCGAATCCGGCCGCGTGTTCCGGCGTCTGATTGAAAACGGTCAGTCCGGCGCTCGCAGCCGATAACCGATGCCGGTTTCCGTTAAAACATATTGCGGCTGCTCTGGATTGGCCTCGATCTTCTGCCGCAGCTGGCGGACATAGACCCGCAGATATTGAGCATCGGTCAAATCATCCCATAGTTCTCCCAGAAGGAACCTGTGGGTGAGAACCTTGCCGGCATGCTGTACGAGCACGCGCAAGAGCTCGTATTCCTTGGGTGAGAGTTTGACCTCCTTGTCGCGCACTTTGACGGTGCGCCGCACGAGATCGACCGACAGATCGCCGATTCGAAAGATCGGGCGCTCGCCATGAGTTTGCAGCTGATGGCGAAGCGCTGCCCGCATCCGGGCAAGCAGTTCATCCATGCCGAATGGTTTGGTCACGTAATCATCGGCCCCAAGGTCGAGTGCCTGGACCTTGCCCGTTTCGTCGCCGCGGCTCGAGAGCACCACGATCGAAACCTTCTCATCGCACGCCCTAATCATCCTGAGCAAATCGAGCCCCTGCATGTCGGGCAGCCCGAGATCGAGGATGATCAGATCCGGCTTCTCCGCCAGCAGCGCCAGCGAGGCCTTGCCGTTACCCGCCTCCAAAATTTCGTAGCCTTGCGCGCTCAGCCCCATGCGAAGCAGTTTGCGGATGGGCGGCTCGTCGTCGATCACCAGGATTTTGGGCGAGGCGGCAGTCATGCCGCGGTATCCAGTTTTTGCGCTTGCGCCGGGACCGGCAGCGTGATTGTGAAGACGGCCCCGGTGTGGTCGGTCCGATTAGCTGCGGTGATCGTCCCGCGCATGGCTTCGATGAAGCCGCGCGAAATTGCGAGTCCAAGTCCTGTGCCTGCCCGCACCTGATCGGCCTTTTGCACCCGGTAGAACTTGTCAAAAATCTGTTCGAGATCGGAGGCGGGTACGCCTTCGCCCTCGTCCAGCACCTGAAGAATGATGGACTCCCCGTCCCGCAAACTCTGTATGTGAACGGTCGTAGCGGCAGGAGCATATTTCGCCGCGTTGTCCAGCAAATTGAAAAGAACCTGCTCAAACAGCACCGGATCAATCTCAACCATTGGCAGGTCTTTGGCGAGGTCGACCTGGACGCGATGGTGCACCAGGATTTTTCTCGCGCGCTCAAGCGCGCTGCCGACGAACTCACCGAGATCGTGCAGCGCTGCATTTGGCACGACTGCGCCCGACTCCAACCTGGTCATGTCGAGCAGATTTGCGATAAACCGGTTAAGACGTTCGGCCTCATCGATGATCGTGGCGATGAGATCGGCTTTTGCGGCCTGGTCGAGAACGTCCATGAGGCTGCGCATCGTTCCTGCCGCACCAAGTACCGCAGCGAGCGGCGTCTTGAGATCATGCGAAATGGAGGTCAGCAGGGCTGAACGCAAGCGATCCGTTTCGGCTGCCCGCTTGGCCCGGTCGAGATCCTCGACAAGACGCACCCGCTCAATCGCAAGCGCGCTCTGGTCCATCAATGCATCGAGCAGGCGGCGCTGATCCGGAGTGAGCAGCGGGCCGGGCCTTTCGCTGTCGATCCCCACGATCCCGATGGCGCCACGACCGGTATTCATGGGCAGGAACAGGCGCTTGGCTCCCGGCAGCGTCTCCGACCCGCGCCCTGCCGACCGCTTGCTTTTCCAGGCCCATTTGGCCGCAGCCAGATCGGCAGCATCGAGCGTGTCCTCCGGCGGATAGCCTGCCTTGACGGCGATCGATCCGTTCTCCGGCAGCAGGAGAACGACGTTCACCTTGAGCATCAGGGCGGTTTGATATGCGGTCGCCCAAAGCACGTCATCGAGCGTTCCTGCACCGGCGAGCTTGCGACTGAAAGAATAGAGCAATTCCGTGGTGCGCGCCCGCGTCACCGCGGCAATGGCCTGAACGCGAGCGCGAGCCGCGACATTGGAAACAAGCATTGCGACTATGAAGAAAAATACGACCCCGACCGCATCGGTCGGGTTGCTGATCATCAGGCTGTAAAATGGCTCAGTGAAGAAAAAATTGTAGGCGACTGCGGATGTCAAGCTGGCAAAGAGCGACGGCCACAGGCCATATCGCACCGCGACGACCACAACTCCAATAATAAAGAGCAGATCTACGGCTTTGGTACCGATACGCGGCCATATCACCATTCCAACTCCGACGGTGACCGCGACAGTCAGCAGCGCGAATACGTAGGGACGAACATCGATTGCATTCGGGGTGTCGGCCGTACATATCGTTTTCGTCGCAACGGGCTCGCCGGAAATATCTTCTCCGGCGATCACATGGACGCTGATAGTGCCGGACCGGCGCACGAGTTCGTGCACCACCGATCCGTGCAGAATTTCGAACCACCGCGAACGGCTCGATTTCCCTATAACGATCTGCGTCACATTGTGAGAATGCGCGTAGCCGATCACGTCCTCGGCGATGCGCTGCTCGGCGCTTGGAACCGTAACGGCTTCGCCGCCAAGCGTCTCAGTCAGGCGCAGCGTGTCGGCAATGCGATCGCGATCTTCTTCACTGTATTGGAGACTGCGGCGGCTCTCGATGTAGAGCGCCGTCCACGGACCGTGCAGACGATCTGCCAATCTTTTCGCATAGCGCACCAGACCGGCCGCGCGCGGGTCCTCGCTGACGCAGACGAGGATGCGCTCGCCCGCCGCCCAGGGCCCCGCGATCGCGCCCGCCTGCATCTGGGTAAGCAACTGCTCGTCCACCCGCTCGGCGGTCCGGCGGAGCGCCAGTTCGCGCAGCGCGGTCAGATTGGCGGGAGAGAAGAAATGGGCCAAAGCCCGCTCGGCCTGGTTCGGTACGTAGACCTTGCCTTCCTTGAGGCGCTCGATCAGATCGTCCGGCGTGAGGTCGACCAGTTCGACGGCGTCGGCGCGATCGAAGACTGAATCCGGTACGGTCTCGCGCACCCGCACGTGCGTGATTTGAGCCACCACGTCATTGAGACTTTCGATGTGCTGGATATTGACGGTGGAGTAGACGTCGATGCCCCTGCTCAACAGCTCTTCGACATCGAGGTAGCGTTTTGGGTGGCGGCTTCCCGGCGCATTGGTGTGGGCAAGCTCATCGACGAGCACAATCTGCGGCCGGCGCGCGATGATGGCGTCGAGGTCCATTTCGTCGAGCGATTGCCCCCGGTATTCGATTCGCCGGCGGGGGACGATTTCAAGGCTCTCCAGCAGCGCTTCGGTTTCTTTCCGGCCGTGGGTCTCGACGACGCCGACGATTACGTCGTAACCGTCTTTCCTGCGAGCGCAAGCCTGCTGCAACATTTCGTAGGTCTTGCCGACGCCGGGCGCCGCACCGACGAAGATCCTGAGCTTGCCGACGCGGCTCTCCTCCTTGCGGGCTGCCTCCAGCAACGCCTCCGGCGAAGGTCGCTGGTCGCGATCACGCTGTTTATCTGCCATCCGTGATGGAATGCCTCAGGTTATAAATCGTGCCGGTCATCTGGATGATATCTGATCGAGCGCAAGGTTCAGCTCAAGAACATTGACGCGAGGTTCGCCCAACAGGCCAAGAATGCGCGGCTCCACATGCTCCTCGACGAGCTGTCGCACGCGCTCTTCCGGCAGATTACGCGCTTTGGCTACTCGCAGTACCTGGAATAATGCTGCCTCTGGCGAGACGTCCGGATCAAGCCCGCTGCCGGAGGTTGTGACCAGATCGATCGGGACGCTCGCCGATGGATTCTCGGCCTTGAGCTTTTCGACTTCGCCGATGATGCGGTCGATCAGCGTCTTGTTGGTTGGCCCGAGATTCGAACCGCCGGAATTGGCAGCGTTGTAGGGCGCATCGACGGTCTTGGTCGGAAGGTTGGGATCGGGCGTATTCGTGGCTGACGGCCGCCCGTGGAAATATTTTTCGCTGGTGAACTGTTGTCCGATTAGTTGCGATCCTACGACTGTTCCGTCGCGCTCGATCATGCTCCCCTGTGCCCGATATGGGAAGATCACTTGGGCGATGCCTGTCATTGCCAGCGGGTATACCAGCCCGGTAATAAGCGTCAACGCGACAATGAATACGATTGCTGGACGGACTTCTTTCAACATGGGTATTTCCTAGACAAGATGCAAGGCATTGATCAGAACGTCGAGCGCCTTGATTCCAATGAAAGGAATGATCACGCCGCCGACGCCGTAAATCCAGAGGTTGCGTCGCAGCAGCGCCGCGGCCCCGATCGGGCGATAGCGCACTCCTTTCAATGCCAGCGGGATGAGCGCGATGATGATCAGGGCATTGAAGATGATGGCCGAGAGGATAGCGCTTTGCGGGGTGCGCAAGTCCATGATGTTGAGCGCCCGCAGCTGCGGATAGAAGGCGACGAACATCGCCGGGACGATGGCGAAATATTTCGCCACGTCGTTGGCGATGGAGAACGTCGTCAACGCGCCGCGGGTCATGAGCAGCTGCTTGCCGATCTCGACGATCTCGATGAGCTTGGTGGGATTGGAATCGAGGTCGACCATATTGCCGGCCTCGCGAGCTGCCTGCGTACCGGTGTTCATGGCGACGCCCACGTCGGCTTGGGCGAGCGCGGGAGCATCGTTGGTGCCATCCCCACACATGGCTACCAGCTTGCCTTTGGCCTGCTCATTGCGGATGAGCCTGAGCTTGTCCTCGGGCGTGGCCTGGGCAAGGAAATCGTCGACGCCGGCTTCAGCCGCAATCGCTGCCGCTGTTGTCGGGTTATCGCCGGTGATCATAACGGTGCGGATGCCCATGCGCCGCAGTTCTGCAAATCGCTCGCGAATGCCGCCTTTGACGATGTCTTTGAGGTGGACGATGCCCAGGAGCCGCCCGTCCCTGGCGACCGCGAGCGGCGTGCCACCCGACTTGGCGATGGCATCTGAGATTGCGGCGATTTCCTTCATGGTTTCGGCGCTCACAGCAGGCCGCAGCACCTGAACCGCGCCGGTAGGCGTAACCGACGTCTCTGACGTATTGAGATAGTTCAGGATTGCATCGACTGCGCCTTTGCGCACCCACGACGTTCCCACTTCAACGCCGCTCATCCGGCTCTGCGCCGTGAACGGAATGAAGCGCGCGCGCAACTCCGACAGGTCGCGGCCGCGAATTCCATATTTTTTCTTCGCAAGCACCACGATCGAGCGGCCCTCCGGGGTCTCGTCCGCCAGCGAGGCAAGTTGCGCGGCATCGGCGAGTTCGTCTTCGGTTACGCCGCAGAGAGGGTTGAATTCGATCGCCTGCCGATTGCCGAGCGTAATCGTGCCCGTCTTGTCGAGGAGAAGCGTATCGACGTCACCGGCTGCTTCCACCGAGCGGCCGGACATGGCGAGGACGTTGAAGCGGACCAGCCGATCCATCCCGGCGATGCCGATGGCGGAGAGAAGCGCTCCGATCGTCGTCGGTATCAGGGTCACGAACAGCGCCCCCAGGATCACGACCGATACCGCGCCTCCTGCATAGAAGACGTAGCTCGGGATCGTCACTGTCGCGAACACGAAGATGATGGTCAGCCCAACGAGCAGGATGTTGAGCGCGGTCTCGTTCGGGGTCTTCTGCCGCTCGGCGCCCTCGACCAGCTTGATCATGCGGTCGAGGAACGTGGAGCCGGGGGCGGCCGTGATGCGGACCCGAATCCAGTCGGACAAAACCTGAGTACCGCCGGTCACGGCCGAACGGTCGCCGCCTGATTCGCGGATCACGGGGGCCGATTCGCCGGTGATCGCCGCCTCATTGACCGAGGCGATGCCCTCGATGACCTCGCCGTCCGACGGGATGGTGTCGCCGGCCTCGACGACGACAAGATCGCCGACCTTCAGGCTGGTGCTGGGCACCATCTTGTAGCCGCTGCGGCCGCTGGGGCCGGTCAGTAGCTTGGCCTGCGCCTCTGTGCGCTGGCGCCGCAGTGCATCGGCCTGCGCCTTGCCGCGCCCTTCGGCGACGGCCTCAGAAAAATTCGCGAACAGCACCGTGAACCACAGCCACAGAACGATCTGGAACTCAAAACCAATCTGCCCGCCGCCGGTGATCAGGTCACGGATGAGGATCACGGTCGTCAGGGCGGTGACGACCTCGAGCACGAACATCACCGGGTTCTTGATCAGCATCCGCGGATCGAGTTTCACGAAGGCCGAGCCGATCGCCGGAAGGACGATCTTGGGATCGAACAGCGCGGAGACCGGCATCCTGCGAAGAGATGAGGGTTCCATGGAAAACTCGTGGTTAATTCGCTGAAAGCATAGTGCCGGCAGCCATCGCAAGCTGCTCGACAATCGGGCCGAGCGCGAGCGCCGGAAAGAAAGTCAGTCCGCCGACGATCACGATGACGCCCACAACAAGGCCGACGAACAGACCGCCAGTGGTCGGGAACGTGCCTGCCGACGGCAGAACCGATTTCTTTGCCGCCAGCGATCCAGCAATCGCCATGGCCGGAATGATTATCCAGAAGCGGCCGACGAACATCGCGACTGCACCGGTGAGGTTGTAGAACAGCGTATTTCCTGAGAGGCCTGCGAACGCCGAGCCGTTGTTGCCCGTCTGCGAAGTATATGCATAGAGGATTTCGCTGAAGCCGTGCGGCCCCGGATTGGCCATGGCAGTGATGGCGGACGGAACCATCATCGCCACCGCAGTCCAGCCCAGATACATTAATGGTAGGACGAGGATGGCAAGCATCGCCATTTTGACTTCCTTCGCCTCGATCTTCTTACCGACGTATTCCGGCGTGCGCCCGACCATCAAGCCGGCCACGAAGATCGCGATGATGACGAAGAGCAGCATGCCGTACATGCCGGCGCCGACCCCGCCGACGATGATTTCGCCAAGCTGCATGTTAATCAGCGGGATCATGCCGCCGAGCGGGGTGAAGGAATCATGCATCGCATTCACGGCGCCGCACGAGGCTGCGGTCGTGATCACCGCGAACAGCGCCGAGGCCACGATGCCGAAGCGCACCTCCTTGCCTTCCATGTTGCCGCCGGTCAGGCCCATCGCATTCAAGATGTCGTTGCCATGCGCTTCGGCCGCGTAGCAGACGATGACGCCGGCGATGAACAGCACGCCCATCGAGGCGAGGAGCGCCCAACCTTGGCGCTGGTTGCCGACCATGCGGCCGAACACGTTGGTCAGCGCGGCCCCAATCGCGAAAATCGAGATCATCTGCACGAAGTTCGAGAGCGCAGTCGGGTTCTCGAAGGGGTGCGCGGCGTTGGCGTTGAAGAAGCCGCCGCCGTTGGTGCCGAGCATCTTGATGGCGACCTGCGACGCCACTGGTCCAACCGCAACGGTCTGCTTGGCGCCCTCAAGCGTCGTGGCCTCGACATAGGGGCCGAGCGTCTGCGGCGTGCCCTGCCACACCAGGAACAGCGCGTAGACGACGCAGATCGGCAGCAGGATGTAGAGCGTGCAACGCGTGATATCGACCCAGAAGTTGCCGATCGTCCGCATCGAGGCGCGCGCAAAGCCGCGGATCAGCGCAACAGCAAGCACGATCCCGGTTGCCGCCGACAGGAAGCTCTGATGCGTGAGGCCGAGCATCTGCACGAGGTAGGACATCGTGCTTTCGCCGCCGTAGTTCTGCCAGTTGGTATTGGTTATGAAGCTCACCGCCGTGTTGAAGGACAGATCCTCCGACACCGCCGACTGGTCGGCCGGATTGAACGGCAGGAAGCCCTGCAGCCGCATCAGGGCGTAGAGGATCAGAAAGCCGCCGATATGGAAGAACAGCATGCCGAGTGTGTAAGTCAGCCAATGCTGCTCATGCCGTTCGTTGACCCCGCCGACCCAGTAAAGCGCGGCTTCGACCGGCCGCAGGACCGGCGAAAAGAATGTGCGCTCGCCATTGAACACGCGCGCCATGTAGCCGCCGAGGACCGGCACGATGGCGACAATGATTGCACAGTAGAGGGCTATCTGAATCCAACCGCCGGCAGTCATAGCATCGTCCTTCAAAACTTCTCGGGCACGAGCAGAGCGTACACCAGGTAGATCATGAGCCCTGCGGTAACGAGAGCGGCGAGCGAATAGTCGAAGATCATGGCGCCTCCTCACAGGCGATCGCAGGCGACGCTGTAGCCGACCGACAGGGCGAAAAAGCCGAGCCCGAGGGCGATCATCAAGATATCCAGCATTGGCAAGCTCCTCGGCGAATCGTGCACATGCACAATCGATTGTCCTGAGACGGAGGCTTTGAATATTCGTCAGCAGTGCGCGGGGACCCTCAACTTCAGCGGAAACGGCCATTTGTCTGGCAGCCCTCGCATAGCTTTTCGAGGTGGAATGAACAGCGACGTTATAGGAATTGTATAAAGGTGCGGCGCAATGGGATGCTGGCCGCAAACTCGCATTCGTGAGAGCGAACCGGCCATCGGCGATGGTATGCTAAGTCTTTGGACCGGGTCCGCGTCAAATCCCAGACCCAAGGCAACTGGATCAAGGCCCACATGCGCTATGAGCTGCAGCATCTGGACGGACTTTCGAGCAGAGGACGTGTGGCGCGCTGGTAACTTGCGCATGAACCTGAAAGCGGGTCGCATGCGATGGGGAACTCAGGAGGGCATGGCCCGGAACAGCTCTCGGCCAGCCGCATCCGAAGATGATCGAAAAATTTTAAACGGGGTATTTCGTTCAAGTATTGCTGAGATAAAAGCGTATTTAGGAACGGTTGACGAGTGGATCGCGTGGACGGAGAACGCTGTGGCAGAGACTAGCCCTCCAAATCGTTTTTTGTATTTATTGGACAACCTGTCCCAGTCCGTGCGACGTGACCTGGAATTCCTATCGACCGAAAACGAGTACGCGATTGCATTGGATGACTTGAACGACGCGGTGAGCGATCTCACCGGAGCAATTGGAGATTATAATGACCTCCGTTGGCTCACTAATGGTGGACCACAACTTGAAATCGTGCTGAAGTCAATTATGCATGAAAAAGAGGAGAAGGAAGTGGGACTGGAGCAGCACTCGGAGCGGGACGAATCCGAACGGGCGCGCAAGCTCGAGTTGATCCAACACGCAAAAACATATGGAGTAGAGACGTTTTCGCAGCTGCTGCTGAACGAAAAGTACAATGCTGATCTTGAGCGGCTGATCGGAGCTATTCGATCCGAGTGCGCGTCTGTAACAACGGCTCTCAAAGGAGCTTTAGATCTTACTCGCAAATATGAATTGCTCTTCGGTTAACCATTATTGGAGCAGAATTCGAGAGTAGCAGCGCTTTCGCAGCAATCTCACGAATATCGCGACAGTGCCGCTACGGGTTACGGAGCGTCCCGGTGAGTCTCTAACGCCTACCCGGAGCGAAGGATCGCGCGCAGAGATGAGGCTCTGAAAGAGAGCCTCATCCAATTGCGCTGAGCAGGAGGACTGATTTGTTCGTTGGGCCGCTACGCTGTATTGGGCCGGAACATCAGCTGACCATTACTTTAAATTTGTCAGCGCGGTAAGGTCGAACTTGCCGGTAACCACAAAACTTGCGCGACACCAACCCGAGCCTACTCCGCTCGGATTGATCGCGGTGAAGCTCCCGTCGAACACAGCCGTGTGATCGCTGGTGAAGGCGTTGCAGTCGCCTCTGCTGAGGTTAGTATCGTAATAACGGAAGTCGAGCGTGAAGACGCTCTTGGTGAAGGCAAAACCGACATTCCAAGTCGTGTAGCTCTTGTACGGGATGCCGTTCGGATAAGGCGGTACGCAGCCAAACGCGGGAGGCGACCCCGGTACGATGACGCCCTGCGTGCAGTAGAACTGGTCGCTCGTACCGAGGAACCAGTGGCCGACCGCGCCTGAGATGTAGAGTCCCGCCCCCCAGGGCAGCTGTACCGTGCTCGGGAAGGTATATTTCGCGTTTCCTTCTACATAAGTGCCATCGGCGCCCGAGTTGAGTACCGAGGGCGAGTAGTACAGGGAGCCGCCGAAGGCGAACTGGTCATTCACCGTGTAGGTGGCCTTGCCGTACAGCTCCCAAAAGCTCAGGTCCCGCTTAATGACGTTGCCGTTGGGCAAAAAACCGTTCGCAAGGCAATCCGTCCCGAAAACCGGGAACAGGCTGCCATTGAAGCACTGGCCGCCTGGATACCAGTATTCCCAGAAGCCGAAATCGAGGGCCAACTTGTCGAAGGTCGGGCGAACGCCGGCATAGAGGTCGATTTCGGCGGCGGCGCGGTTGGGGAAATCGATGCTCTCGCCGGAAACGCCGGCGTAAAGCTGGAGGTCCTTGTTGACGTTGTAACGCGGCTCGAAATAGGCGGTAACCGACGGTTTGTGGTCCGATTGGGTAATGCCGCGGAAAATATAGTCGGACGTCACTCCGCCGCCGAACGCAAGATCCCACGGGCTTGGCGGGGCTGCCATCATCGGCGCCTTGGTGACCAAATCGGCGGCGGCGGCCGCGCTTGTGGCCAAAACTCCGGCCGCTATCGTCGATAAAACCAGCTTCTTCATGTCGGCCCCTCCGAAAATAGGCTCGCTGAAAGGAATTCCCTCTGGCCATTTGCGATTCGGAACTTTCCGAAAGTATAAAAAATAAAAAGGAAATAGGGGGAAGAGCAATCTGCCGGCAATTGCTGCCTTCTTAGGCAAAATTTAAAAAAACTTCGCGACGTTGTATTTATACCACACGCGTTATTGCGAGCCGGACGGCAAGAGTGCGGGCGCGCGCCTTCCAAACTGGCGAACCAGCAAACGCACCTAAGGGAATCAACCCGAATTCATCAAACGCTTGTGCGAATCATCAGCTTTCGTTGGGGCTCGCCCAGGCGCCGGAGAGCAGGTACAAGCCCAACCATGCTGACCAGGGCGGCGAGCACGCACCAATAGCCGTAGCGGAAATCGGCGGCTACGCCGACGAGCAAAAATGTGAGCACGTAGAAGACCGCCGAGCCCGAGACGCCCAGCGCAAAGGCGCCGGCCATTGTCTCGCGCCCCGGCCAGGCGAATGCCGCGATCGCAGCGGCGACCAGAAGCCACAAGCCCGTGCGAAACAGCACCGTTGGCTTGAGCGCATCATGGATCGCAACGAGGCGCCTGAAATATCGGTTCTGCGAAAGCCGCGCATTCCGCGGCTCATCGAGCCGGTGAAGTTCGAGCGTGAGATTCGAGCCGGCAAGAAATCGCCAGAAAAAAGTAGCCCGGTGGCGCAGATAGGCAAGGGGATGGTGCGTGACCGCGCCGAACCATGCCCGAGTGAGCCGCGGCGAGCCGAAGATAATGTCGCCCGGTGCTTCGAGCCTCTGCATCACGAAATCGCAGGGCGGAATGGTCCAGTAGCTGTCCCAATATTCGGGGTCGTAACAGGTGGTGGTGAGGAGCGCGGCTTGCCCCGCGCTCCAGGATACCGGGAATTGATTTTCGCCGGTGAAATAAGTGATGCCGCCGAGATCGAACACGAACAGCGAGTGCAGCGGATTCTCGCGTTTGACATCGAGAATGGCATAATAAGTCAGGTGGATGAGCGCGTAGCCGAGGACAATTCCGGGTATGAAGGCGACGGCCGCTCGTTTCCAGTCATAGGCTGTCGGCCAAATGAGGTATGTTGCAAGCAACGGAGCGGCGATGATTGCAGTTGGCCGTAACAGAATGCCGAAGCCGACCAACGCGAGGGCAAGCGCAGTTACGAACCAGCGCGCCCGTCGATCGGCATCGGCCGCCAGATAAACGGCAGCGGCGGCGACGAGCCACGCCGTGCCGAACAGTATGTCTCGCCAGATCATTGCGAGCATCATGAAGGCGGGCGGAACGAGCCCGAGGAGTGGCGCGGCTATACCGGCTGCCTTCGACCGGCGTGCGGCCGCCAGTCCTGCGAGCGCAAACCCCAGCCAATAGAGAGCCGCCATCAGGAGAAACATGCTGCCCGGTCCCGGAGCGATCGGGTCGATCAGCCCCCACAGCATGCTCATCAACGGCGATTGCCAGTCCCCGAACCGCCAGTCTTTCATGAAGCCGTAGACGAATGTGGCGTCGTTGGTTATGTAGCCTGGATAGAGCGTCAGCACCGTCAGCGAGAATCCCGCGGCCGCGAGCACGACGATGAGCATCTTGGCGGCGAGGGGTGCCATTCGGGGCAAGGGCTTGACTTGGGGCTCAATCATCTTTCCACCAGGAGTATTCCGCGGCCCGGATTGGAGCCGGTCTGTGCCATACCTCCTATTTTTCGGCGAGTGTCTCTCGCCATCACCCTTTTATGGTGATCGCCCGGCTCTTCGGCCGGGCGAGCCATCGCAAGTCGGCCCTGGCCGACTTGCGCAGTTCGGGTCCGATTGAACAGTCGGTGGCGATTCAATCTGATCGGAAAACGCTCTAGCGGGCCGGATCAGAAATCCGGTGTCAGCGCTTGCGGGATGGGGAGGGCAACTGTACCGGGAAAGAACGAGTTTGGATTATCGGAGCATCTCATCTCGACCAGCGGGCCTTCCGGTGCGCTCGCCAACTGTGCAAGGCGTTCGATCGGGACCTTGCGCACCGCCGCCTCGTACTGCCGATATCGCTGGATCGCATCCCACGGCGTTGTAAAGGCGCCAGGGTCGTCGACGTGGATGTTCGCCTCCAGCACGTTGCCGTTCTCGATCAAGTGAAAGCGCTCGATCAGGTGAAGCTGCTTGGTGTGCGGGGTTGCAAATCCGTCCATTGCTATCCGGTCATCGATTCCGATTGTGTCGGCAACGAGTGAATCGCCTTCGTAATGACCGATGGATTCGCCATACCAGGAGTGGGCGAGATTAGCGGAATGCTTGTCCGTCAGGTGAATGTGGCGAACGTCATTGAAGCTCGTCAATATCAGCACGACTTCGTTCTTCCCCTGGATGAAGTACATCGGCTGGGTCATCGGCGAGAGCAGAAAGCCGGTAGGCCCTTTAGGCCAGCAACTCGCGCTCGCGCTGACGACGAGCTTTCCGGCGAGCACTTGCTCGTTGCGTTTGCGGATGACATCCCGGGCCCACGGCTGCAGGATAGGATTGTTGAGATCGGCCAAGCGTTCCGTCGGTTGCCTGCCAGTCACCCGGAATTCGTCATTCGGAACGTAAGGATGTGCGGGGTCCTGCCGGATTGGGCCGGGGCCGCTCGGCGGCGGGATAAATATGCGATTGTAGGCGTACCACGCGATGTCGGGATTGGGCGCAAAATTAGGCGGAGCGCTCTGAGCAATTGCAGAAATCGTCAAGCTGCCGCCCAGGTAGGCCATGCTCGCGAGAACGATTTGCATTAAGCTTGCTGCTGCGTATCGGGACATCGGATCCTCCTGTACGAGGAATAGATGCGAGGAGCCGTCCGGCAACGATGCTCGCTGCACCTCAGCCGTGCAAAGGGCAATACCGTCTCGCAAGCGTTAATAAACGCCTCGCTCCGCGTGGGCGATCCCCGATCACCTCAGGGACGAGTTTTGCCCACGCGGCAGATTTAAAGGATAGGCGTGTTCGCTATCAGGGGTTCCGGGTGGGCGCTGGGGCACCACCGGCGTCGGCACTTGGCGCCGCGTTGGCGTTACCGAACTGCTTTCCATCGGGAAGCGTCACTGCCATGAACTGCCCGCCGGCCCCGCCGTCGCGAAGCGGATGGATCACGGCCTTGATTTGCATGCCGGGGGTGAGGGTCTTCGGACGCCAGCCCTGCCGCGCCAAGCCGGCCGGTCCGCCCATCTCGATCGCCCATTGGTGTGCCTGGCCCTGGGGATCGTTCACCATCATCAGGATCCAGCTATGAGGATTGGTCCACTGGAAGTCCTTTACCGTCCCTTCGAGCGTCATCACCTTTTCGGCGTCGAACATGGCGAAGGAATGATGCGCGATAGCAGGGATCGCAGACATGGCGAACGCGAGTCCTGCAAAGCCGAGTACGTTGAGTTTCATAGGACATCTCCAAGCGTTGTTGTCGGTCAGTTACTTCTCATAAACTACAAGGCTCGTGGACTGCCGAGCCACCCCCTCATCGGGTTCCTTTATCGCCGGCGCACGCCCGCAACCGAGGACAGGTCGCGGTGCGTCTCGCCGCAGACATAGTCTTCGAGCCAGACATCGTTGCGCAGTGTATAGACGAAGCGCGCTTGCCAGTCGCGCGTGTAGTATTTCGGATCATGGATGGTGATCACGTCCTCCAGTTGCGTCGGACCGATTCGGCGGATACGCTCGACGGTACGTAACTCGTCCGTATGAGGGGCGCCCGTAGCGTCGACGAAGGTTTTCTCGTTGAAGCCGGCGGTTTCGACCACCAGCGTGTCGCCTTCGAAATGTCCGACCGAGTGACCGTTGTAATACGGTAGCGTCTCCAGCTCGTCCTCGCTGGGCAACGGCTTGTCGATCGCGATCACGCGGACCTGGTGGTTGAGCTCGTAGACCATGGTGACCTGCCCAGGCGGTGCCTGGAAGATCTCGAATGGATATGGGGAGGCAAGCACGCGAGGCAGCCCGTCCGGCACGCAGTATCGCCGCGCCGCATCAATGATAGAGCCCTCCTTGATGCCCGCGATGTTCTTTGCATAGGCTTCCTTGCCGGCCGCCGTGAGTGGCAGCTCGCCGCCGCCCACCAGCGCGATATTGGCGTGATACTCGGTTGCCCAGTAAGTGCCCGAAATATCCGGCGTCTCGCCGTAGGCCGAACCGAACACCACCGAAACGGCGCAGACGGCTACGCACACGGAGCCACCATGAGCCGAGAGCCTTCCCACGCGTTTCTCCCCACGCCGGTTACTGTTATTGTGGTCGGCCAGCCTCAGGCCAAGCAATAACAATAGCACTACATCTCGCCGGAAAAAAGCCCGTTGTGGTTCGATGCGCCAGCCTTTCTGGCGGCGCGACAGAAGGGCGACCAGTCGGTTGGCGCGAACCGCGCCGAAGTTTTGATGCGATTTGGCGTCACCAGCTTCGTCCCTGAATTGATTGACCAACCCTTTGAATCCGAACATGATTAATCTTCGAGACCGTAACCCAAGTCGCGGTCGTCAGCCGTGATCTCGAACCGCGATTAGACGAGGTGGGACATGTTGCTCGAATCTTACCTTCGGCGCGTTGACGTGGAAGGGGGCCTCGCCGCGGTATTAGTCGGCCTCGTTGGATTCGCTGGTTTCAGCACCCCAGCCTTGGCGCAACCGGCACCGACGATCTGGACAGTGCCGGAAATCGGCGCCCTGCCCAACAATGCCGAGGGGCGTCTGGTTCGCAGCGGGCGGGACCTGATCACTGCGACTTACGCCCATATCGGTCCCGAAGTTTCCGATTCCGCCAAGCGCTTTGCAGGCAATAACCTCGCGTGCGGCAGTTGCCATCTGGAGGCCGGAACCAAGAAGTTCGGCATTCCGCTCTTCGGGCTGTTCGGCGATTTCCCAGCCTATAGCGCCCGGCAGGGGGCGGAAATCACGATCGAGGATCGGATCAATTCCTGCATGGAGCGCAGCATGAACGGGCGCTCGTTGCCGGTCCGTGCGCCCGAAATGCGGGCCATAGTCGGCTATATCAAGTTCCTCTCGACCGGCGTACCTCCGGGGCAGCGCGTTCCGGGTCTCGGCGTCGGCAAGATGCCGGAACTTGATCGGGCTGCCGATCCGGTGCGTGGCGAACCGATCTACGCGGCGAAGTGTTTGACCTGCCACGGCACCAATGGCGAGGGAATTCGCCGCAGCCTGCCGGCTACGGACCTCGGTTACGCGGTGCCCCCACTGTGGGGCAACGACAGCTTCAATGACGGCGCCGGGATGGTACGCCTTATGACCGCGGCAAATTTCATCCATTTCAACATGCCTCATGGCACCGATTATCTGAACCCGCAGTTATCGGTGGAAGAGGCGTGGGACGTCGCCGCCTATATCGTCTCGCAGCCGCGGCCTCACAAACCCGGCCTCGACAAGGATTTTCCGGGCCACCTGCTCGACAAGCCTGTCGATACGCCCTACGGCCCTTATGCCGACGGGTTCGGTGAACAGCAGCACAAATACGGTCCGTTCGCGCCGATCCGCGCCGCTATCGCCCGCCTCAAAGCCGAACATGCGTCGAGTCAGTCAGCACCGCGTTGACGCGGCCCTGTCACACCATCTCCGGCAATTCCCTCAGGAGACGGCCGAATCCATCGCGCGGCTCGCGCACGGTGAGCCGTTTCATGATTTCCCAGGCCGGCGCGATGTTGGCGTGCACCACGGGTACTTCGAGATCCCGTTCGAGCAGTTCGACGATGGATTCGGTGCGCCACGCGCCGCCCTGGATGTAGATGCCATCCGCGCCCTTGTGTTCGCGGAATAACTTCTTGATGTGGGCATAAAGCCGCTCAGGCGATATTTGACCGGCCTCGTTGAACGGAACGTCGATCGGCTCCATCGAGACAACGTCAAAGCCCGCCTCGGTCATGTAATCAATCACGATCTTGTTCTGCACCGCCGAGTAGCTCGCGCCGATGAAGCTCTTGATGCCGAGCGCCCGCATGGCGTGCACGTGGTTTTGTCCGGAGGTGAAGATCGGCGTTTTGTATTTTTTCTCCCAGTCATCAATCAGTTTCGCCTCGCCCTTGTAACCTTGCAGCATGAACGGCGGTGTGCCGCCGGGGTGGATCATGTCCATTCCCTGCTCGGCGAGTTCGGCGATGTATTTCTCGTAAAGCGGAATTGCCGAACCAAACTCGCCGCGATCGCCGTGGCGCACGTTGAGCAGGAGCGGCACCACGCCGATGCCCTCGGGCAGCAGCCGGATCAGAGTCTCCAAGGATCCGGGCCGTCGCGTCGGCTTCACCAGCCCGGCGACACCCCGCCACATCGTATAGTACATGCCCCTCTCCTGCCTCGCGCCTCTCAGCGCGGCTTCAACACTTCCCGCGCTCGCTCGGCCAGCGCCGCCGGCGTATTCATCATTCGAGTCACCAGCGCCTGCACATCCTTACCGCTGACCGGGTTGATCTCCATTCCGGCCTGCTTGGCCTCTGCGAGCACGATGGGGTCCTTCAGGGTTGCGTCGAAGGCGCGGCGCAGGAGATCGAGTCGCTCGGGCGGCAGGTCTGGCGGCGACATGAACGGCCGCGACATCCCGAATTTCGCAAATATGACCTCCATGACCTGCCGGTCCTCGGGCGACCGGGCAAGATCGATCGCCATCGGCACGCCTTTTGTGCCAGGGTGCGGCTTCATGCCCATTTGCATCAGTATGTTGATTTTCTTCTCGCTGATCCATTGTGGACGCGTCGAGGTGAGCGTGGTCCAGTCCTTGCCGGCTTCGCCTTGGACCTCTCCGTTCTCGACCGCGAGGTCGACATCCGTGGCGCCGGCATAGCCGTGCACCACCTTGAATTTAGTGCCCAGCAAGTTGTTGCTGAGCATCGCCAGCACGTAGCTGTCGGAACTCGGGGTAGAGGCGCCGAGTATCACCTCTCTGCTCATCGCGTCCGCAAGCGTCTTGACCGGAGAGGTGTGCCAGGTGACCGTCACGAACACAGTCTGCGTCATGCTTCCGATCCAGCCGAATCGCGTGGAATCGAAGCGCGCGGTCTCGCCGTTCGGTGAAAGCATGTAAAACAGCTTCTCGAACGGCAGGCCGTTCTGGACTGTCGCAATCTCGGTCCCATCCTTCGGAGCGCGGTTGTAGAGGTAATTGCCCAAAGTGATGCCGCCGGCACCCGGCATGTTCTTGGCGACGATCGTCGGCTGTCCCGGAATATGGCGTCCAAGGTGGCGAGCCAATAAGCGCGCATAAGCATCATAGCCGCCCCCCGCCGTTGTTCCGATCAGAAGCGAAATTTGCTTGCCGGCAAAAAATCCGGGGGCGGGTTGTGCTGCGGCCGACGCACAGACAAGAAAGCCCAAGAGCGCTCCGAGGTTCGCCCGCCATACCATTGGTATTCTCATGTTCTGACCTCCGGCGCCCATGCACCCACCATCATGGGATCATGATTGCGCCGCCGTTCACCGCGATGGACTGGCCCGTCATATAGGCCGCGTCTTCCCCAAACAAGAATGCGACGGCTCGGGCAATGTCCTCGGGTTGCCCAATCCGGCCCAGTGGAATCTGCTTGCCGCGCGCATGCAGCTCCTCAAGCGTTGTTTCGGCCAGCGGCTGCGCCGTCTCAGTGACGCCGGGGATTACGCAGTTCGCGCGCAGGCCATGCTGGGCGAACTCCAGCGCAAAGGACTTGGTGAACGACACGATCCCGGCCTTGGAGGCGGCATAGTGTGCGCCGCGCGCGGTGCCTTGGAGAGCACGCCCTGAAGCAATGTTCACCACCACGCCTCTTCCGCGCTTGACCATGTCGCGAGCGAGCGCTTGCGAGCAGAACACAGTGCCGAGCAGATTGACCGCGAGCACGCTGCGCCATGTTTCCGGCGTCACTTCGAGGATCGCGGCGCGAGGAAAGATACCCGCGTTGTTAACGAGCCCGAACGCACTGCCGAAATGTCCGATGGCTTGCGTGGCCGCCTGCGCAATCTGGCTGGTGTCCGACACGTCGACCTTCTGGACCATGACATCGACGCGCCTCTGCGCACATTCTTCCGCCGTGCTTTGCAGCCCATCCTCCAGCACATCCCACAGCGCGAGGTTCGCGCCGCGGCGCGCCAGTTCGACCGCGATGGCGCGGCCGATCCCTTGCGACGCTCCCGTTACCACGATGGCGTCACCCGTTCGCAACCTGGGCATTCTGTTTACCTCAATCATGGCACCTTACATTGCGCCTCGAAGCGGGGCGACCGTTTCTCGAGTTCTGGGACGGATGGTCTGCCGGTGCGTCACAACATCGTAGGGTGGGAAAAATCGTGTGGCACGGCCGGACAGCGTGGGCAACGGCGCGGCGCGATTTTGCCCACGCGGTCGGCATTGGAGAAGGCGCCGTTGCCCACCCTACGAAGCCTCTTCTGACGCAGTAATGTTAATCCGCGAGCCTCAGGTGTAGACGATCGATACCTGAACCTTGCCGCGGCGGCGCAGGATTTCGAGAGACACCTCGTTTTCGTGCCGGCGTAGCCTCAGATCGACGGTCGATTGCATCAGCTGCACGTTACGCAGCACGACCTCATCGAGGAAGGCCGGCAGGCAGGGGTTGAGGAGGCGGATTTCACGCACTGCCGGATCGAACTCCAAGCCAAGCGCAGCCTCGATCAGCGTGAACGGAGTCGCGCTTGCCCAGGCCTGCGGTGAGCATGCCACGGGATAGAGCGTCGGGCCTCGGCCGCGGGCGCGCTGAAATCCACAGAACAGCTCCGGCAGCCGTCGCATGTCGAAATACGAAGCGGCGTCGAAGAGCCCCTTGAACAGCCGTTCGAGCGGCCGCTTGTGGCCATAGCGGGCAAGTCCAAGCGCGATCAGCGCGTTGTCGTGCGGCCAGACCGAACCGTTGTGGTAGGACATCGGGTTGTAGAGAGCCTCGCCCTTGGCAATCGTACGGATGCCCCAACCGGAAAAGAATTGCGGCCGCAGCAAGTGGTCAGCGATTTTTGCAGCGCGTTCGGGACGCGCGATCCCGGTAAACAATACTTGTCCGGCGTTCGAGCTGCGCACGCGGCAGGGACGCTTGGCTCCGTCGAGCGCCAGCGCGTACATCTCGATTTCGGGGCACCAAAAGCTTGCATCGAAGCGGCGCGCAAGATCGTCAGCCTCGGCTTCAAGAATGCGCGCCCGCTCGGGCTTGCCGATCCGCTCTGCGCAAGAAGCGGCGATCTTCTTGGCCGCGTAGACGTAACCCTGCACCTCGGCCAGCGCTATCGGGCCTTCGGCCAGGCGGCCATCGGCATGAAAAACGGCGTCGAAGGAATCCTTCCAGCCCTGATTGCTTAATCCTGTTTCAGTCATCCGGTAGTATTCAACGAAACCATCACCATCGGTATCGCCGGGACCGTCAATCCAAGCCAGCGCCGCCTCAATCGCCGGCCAGAGCGCGCGAATGCTCTCGTCATCGCCGGTGCGCTGCCAATAGAGTCCGGCGAGCAGCGCGAAGAGCGGAGTCGAATCCACGCTTCCGTAATAGAGTCCGAACGGAATTTCGCCGAGCTTCGCCATCTCGCCGCGGCGCATCTCATGCAGAATTTTTCCGGGCTGAGCGTCTGCGGCAGGATCGTCGGCGCGCGCCTGGTGGGCCGCGAGCCGCTGCAATACGCCGCGCGCGATGCGCGGATCGACCCACAGCGTCTGCAATGCCGTGATCAGCCCGTCACGACCAAACGTGGTCGAAAACCATGGAATGCCAGCATACGGATAAGGACCTTGCGCTGTCCTTGTCATCAGCATGTAGAGATCGGCCATCGAGCGGCAGAGCACTTCGTTGAACACCTGATTCGAAGTGGCCACAGTCGCGGCATGGCGTGAGCCGGCACGGTGGTCGCGGAAAGCTGCCAGCAGACCGCGGATGTAACGGGCGGGCTGGGGCGGTTCCGGATCGCCGCAACCGACACTGAGGAAGATCGGTATCGCCTGCTTCGGTCCCAGCACAATCTGGTAGGTGGCGACCCGCGTCGTGAGTTCCTGCGGCTCCGGGTCGAACGTAAGTGCCGTTTTTCGCTCCCTTCCATCGATCCCGTCGTAGATCAGCACGGCGGCGTCAGCCGACCGCACTTGCCGCGCGATCCTGCCGCGCCGCAGTCGCCGCAGTCCGCGCACCTCGAAGAGGTCTGCGAAATCGCTGTCGAAGCCGATGCTCAGACTGAACTCGACTGAGCGATCGGCATGATTTTCAATTCCGAATCGCTGGTAGGCGGTATCGCGCCACAGGAAAATGGTGCGGACGATGTGCAGCGTGTCCTTGGCCAGCTTCAGATGGCCGTCGACATACATGTCCGGATTTGTCAGATCGACGGTGAGCGAGGTGTTGTCGTCGCGCACGTTGCAGCCGAGCAGCAACGGCTGCACGTCATTGACCAGCAGCTCCAGCCGCGAGATGAAGCGCGTATCGGCATGAAACAGCCCGTCCGCTCCGCCGGCGGAAGTGCCGATGTCGCCATGAACATCGACGACAATGAATGTGTCGTCATGCTTGAGGGTACGCCGCGGCCGCGTCGCAGCCCCGGTCGCGGGAATGTAGAACGGCGCTTCCGGAAAATCTTCGTCCAATGGCGCCGCGATGGCCTCGCTCGCCATGCGCTTCTCGTCAGTTAAGCTCTTCCTTCACGGCGGGTTGGAGCATAAGCCGGGCTGCCTCGGATTCGGGCAGCATCGGCCGCTCCAGCAGCGCATGATATACCGAGAGGTAATCCCTGGCCATTCGGGTCGCCGAGAACCTTTCCTCGAAGCGCTGCCGGACTGCACGGCGGTCGAGATTCAGCAGTTGCGGGATTGCCCTTACCGCCCCTTCGAAATTGTCCACGATCAGTCCGGTCACGCCGGAATCGATGATTTCAGGGACCGAGCCGTGGCGGAAGGCCAGCACCGGAGTGCCGCAGGCCATTGCCTCGATCATCGACAATCCGAACGGCTCCGGCCAATCGATTGGAAACAACAGCGCGCTCGCATCACCGAGAAAATCCGTTTTCGCGCGCTCGTCGATTTCCCCGAGGAATTCTATGCCCGGCTCGGCGAGGAGCGGTTCGATCTCGCCTCGAAAATACGGCTCGTCGACCTTGTCCACCTTGGCGGCGATCTTGAGCGGAATGCCGACGGCGCGGGCAATTGCGATCGCGCGGTCGGGCCGCTTCTCCGGAGAAATCCGCCCGAGGAAGGCGAGATAGCCGTCGCGTAGCCGGTAAGTCGGCTTATGCAAGTCAAGCGGAATTCCGTGATAAACTGTCGCGACAAAATTGGCGTTGGCAATCGGCAGCCGCTGAGCATTCGAAATCGATACCAGCGGCATTTCGCTGAAACCGAAATAGAGCGGCCTCAGATCGGGCAGATCCTGGCGGCCGTGCGTCGTCGTGACCGTGCGCTGCGCGATCGGACGAAACAACGGAAAATGAAACTGATCGATATGGAAGTGCAGAACGTCGAACTCTTCGGCCAAGTCATTCACGCGGTCGAGCATCAGCATATAATAGGGAATGGGGTCGCGGACGTTGGGGTCGGATCGCAACGCAGTCGGTACACAAGGCACGAGGTGCGCGGCTGAGACCGAATCTCCGCTCGCGAAAAGAGTGACGTCGTGACCCAGACGGACCAATTCATCGGTCAGATAACCGACAATACGTTCGGTGCCGCCGTACAGCCGCGGCGGAACGCTCTCAATCAGCGGCGCAATCTGCGCAATCTTCATCTGGCTCACCCTCCCGGGGAACGGACCAACCCCGACAGAACGTGTTGCAGCGCGAGAAGTTCCCCTCCTCAAGGCTCGGCATAGGCCACAGTCGACAACAGCGCGACTCTCGCCCGCCGCGAGTCCAGCCGCGTGTGCTGAACAACAATTGGAACATCGGATTCCAACACCGATGCGTACTCGGTGTCTCGCGGCACCGGCGCCGGGTCGGACAAATCGTTGAAACGAAGATGGACAGTGCGGCGGGCGGGGACGCTTACTCTGTACGGTCCGACCGGCTCTCGGTCGCTGAAAAAGAGCATGATCTCAACGTGCGCATCGCGATCGCCGGGGTTGAGCATGCACGCGGTCTCGTGCGAAATCAGCCCGGGATCGGAGAACGAGCTTTCGGACGGAATATAGCCTTCTGCAATCGCCCAGCACCTGCGCCCTAGCGGGTCCATAATGTGGTTCTTCTGTGGTCGAGCCCCCGAAACACAACGCCACGATAATGGTTTGGTTGCGAGTGGATCGGTCAGGAGAGGAACTTCCAGAGTGCTACGACGTATAGGAAAGATGCGGATCAGTTCCATTTCGCCGCCGCTCGATCGCGAGTTTGACAGGACATCGCGTCTCGAGGTCGGCTCCGGGCGCAAGTCGTCTCGCACCCCCGCACGCTTGCCGGTCGATGCCGATTATGTCTAGCCGCATAGAGGATTATGCACTGATCGGCGATTGCGAGGCCGCGGCCCTCGTGGGGCGTGACGGTTCGATCGATTGGCTGTGCTGGCCGCGCTTCGATTCGGAAGCATGCTTTGCTACCCTGCTTGGCAGCGAAGAGCACGGCCGCTGGAAAATTGCTCCGCGGGATAAAACCGCACGGGTAACGCGGCGCTACCGTGGGAAAAGTTTGATTCTTGAGACCCGCTTCGAGACCGCAGACGGCGCTGCGACCCTCGTCGATTTCATGCCGCTTCGCGCGCACCATTCGAGCATCGTTCGTCTCGTCACCGGCGAACGCGGCCGCATCGACATGGGAATGGAACTCATCCTGCGCTTCGGCTACGGCGCCGTAGTCCCGTGGGTGACCCGGCTGGAAGATGGGACGCTGCGCGCGATTGCAGGACCGGACATGGTGCTGCTGCGGACCACGGTCCAACTCGCCGGCCAGAATCTCACGACGGTCTCGGATTTCCAGGTCACGGCTGGAGAAGCAGTGCCTTTCGTGCTCACCTACGCGCCGTCGCACCTGCGGGCTCCTGCCGCACCCGACGTGCAGGCCGCGCTCGAGGATACTGAATCCGAATGGGAAGACTGGTCGGGACGGTGTCGCCCCGCCGGCCACTGCGCCGGTGCGGTGATGCGCTCGCTCATTACGCTCAAGGCGCTCACCTATTCGCCGACCGGCGGGATCGTTGCCGCGCCGACGACTTCGCTGCCGGAAAGGCTGGGCGGGGTGCGGAATTGGGACTACCGCTTTTGCTGGCTGCGCGACGCGACGCTCACCTTGCTTGCCCTGATGAATGCCGGCTACGCGGAGGAAGCGCGGACGTGGCGCGATTGGCTCCTGCGCGCCGTCGCCGGCAGCCCCGATCAACTCCAGATCATGTACGGGATTGCCGGCGAGCGGCGTCTCACCGAATGGGAGGTGTCGTGGTTGCCGGGCTATGAAGGCTCGCGTCCCGTCCGCATTGGCAATGCCGCCCATGGGCAGCTCCAGCTTGACGTGTTCGGCGAAGTCATGGATGCGCTTCACCACGCGCGATGCCAGGGGCTTGCCGCAAGCGAGTCCGGATGGGATGTGCAGCGCGAATTTCTCCGGCGTCTCGAGGAGATCTGGCGCCAGCCCGACGAGGGCATCTGGGAGGTCCGCGGCGACAGGCAGCATTTCACCTACTCAAAGGTGATGGCATGGGTCGCGTTCGAACGCTCCAGCAGGAGCGCCAATAAATTCGGGCTCGATGGCCCGGTTGAGAGATGGCGCAAGATCGCCGCAGAAATTCATGCCGAGGTCTGTGCCCACGGCTTCGACAGCCAGCTCGGAAGCTTCGTCCAGGCCTACGGCTCAAAACAGCTCGATGCGAGTCTTTTGCTCCTGCCATGCGTCGGTTTCCTGCCGTGCAGCGACCCGCGCATCGCCGGTACTGTCAAAGCCATTGAGCAGCGGCTGCTGGTCGATGGCTTCGTGATGCGCTACGACACCGATCGGGTCCATGACGGCTTGCCGGCGGGGGAGGGCGCCTTCCTGGCGTGTAGCTTCTGGCTGGTCGATGTGTACGTGCTGCAGGGCCGTTTCGATGAAGCTCGGCAGCTTTTCGATCGCCTCCAGGCCTTGGGCAACGATGTTGGCCTCTTCAGCGAAGAATACGATTTCCACGCCGGCCGTATGATCGGGAATTTTCCGCAGGCGTTCACACATGTTGCTCTCGTCAACAGTGCTTTCAATCTGATGCTGGCGGAAAAACCGGTCGCCCAGCGGCATCTCGAAAACGCGGCGATCCCGTTCTAATCAGTGGCTGCCGCGCGGTGTGCCGCTGACCTGCGCGACGCGGCGGTATTTCACCGCAGGTTTGAGCACCATGCCGTCAGCGAGCTGGTCGACCATGGCGCGCTGAATCTCCTGCCAGGGCGTCTGGCTTGCCGGATAATGATAGCCGCCGGTCCTCTCCAAGGCAGTGCGCCGGTGCGCGATCTCTGCGTCTGAGACGAGGATATCGGCGGTGCCCTTGCGCAGGTCGATGCGCACGCGGTCTCCGGTCTGCAACAGTGCAAGCCCGCCGCCGGCGGCAGCTTCGGGCGAAGCGTTGAGGATCGAGGGTGAACCGGAAGTGCCGGATTGCCGGCCGTCGCCGATGCACGGCAGCGACATGATGCCCTTTTTGATGAGTGCCGCCGGCGGCTGCATGTTCACCACCTCGGCTGAACCGGGGTAACCGATCGGGCCGACGCCGCGCATGAACAAGAGCGTATTCTCATCGATGCCCAGCGACGGATCGTCGATGCGGCGATGATAATCCTCGGGCCCATCGAACACGACCGCACGCCCTTCGAAGGCGTCGGGATCGTTCGGGTCGGAGAGGTAGCGCTTGCGAAACTCGTCGGAAATTACGCTCACCTTCATGATCGCCGATTCGAACAGATTCCCGCGCAACCCTTTGAATCCGGCTTTGGCCTTGAGCGGTTTGTTGAAGGGCCGGATAACCTCGGCATCCTGGACGACGGCGTAGGCGACATTCTCCCCGATCGTTTTGCCGTTGACGGTAAGCGCGTCGGGGTGAATCCGCTTGGCCTTGAGCAGTTCGTTCATGACCGCCGGCAGGCCTCCGGCGCGATAATATTCCTCGCCGAGATATTTTCCCGCCGGCTGCATGTTGACGAGCAGAGGCACGTCATAGCCGATCGCCTCCCAATCCTCGATGGTAAGTGGAACGCCGGCATGGCGAGCAATTGCGTTGATATGGATCGGCGCGTTGGTGGAGCCGCCGATCGCCGCACAGGCGACAATCGCGTTTTCGAAGGCCCTGCGAGTGAGAATGTCCGAGGGCTTGAGATCGTTTATGACGATCTCGACCGAGCGCTTTCCGGTTTCGTAAGCCATCTGGCCGCGCTGGCGATAGGGCGCTGGAATCGCGGCGCAGCCGGGAAGCGAGAGCCCAAGCGCCTCGGCCAGAGCATTCATCGTCGAGGCGGTGCCCATGGTGTTGCAGTGGCCGATGGAGGGCGCCGCGGCCGCGACTTGGTCAACGTAATCGGAGTAACTGATTTCCCCGGCGGCAAGCCGCCGGCTCGCCGCCCATTTGATTGTGCCCGAACCTGCGCGCTCGCCCCTCCACCAGCCGTTGAGCATGGGGCCGCCGGAAAGCACGATCGCCGGAATGTTTACGGTGGCTGCAGCCATGATGGCGGCAGGCACGGTCTTGTCGCAGCCCGTGGTCAACACGACGCCGTCCAGCGGATAGCCATAAAGCACCTCGACGAGGCTAAGATACGAAAGATTGCGGTCGAGCGCTGCGGTCGGCCGCTTTCCCGTCTCCTGAATGGGGTGGCAGGGAAATTCGAGCGCGATACCGCCGGCGTCTCGTATGCCGTCGCGCACGCGCCGTGCGAGGTCGAGGTGATGACGGTTGCATGGCGAAAGGTCGGACCCGGTCTGGGCGATCCCGATGATCGGCCGGCCTGAAGTGATTTCCTCCTTGGTAAATCCGAAATTGAGATAGCGCTCAAAATAGAGCGCAGTCATGTTCGGATCGTCCGGATTATCGAACCAATCCTGCGAGCGAAAGCGGCGGCCTTTCGCCGGGTCTGCAGAGGGCAGCGGCGCCTTGGTCATGGCAGTGTCCTGATCTCTCTGTCAATTTCGCGGAATTTGGGTGGGCAAAATCATCCCTTCTACGTTATCATGCCTGTGAGCCTGATTGCTGTGGCCCGCTTGAGTGAGGAATTGCGATGGGGGATGTGGTCCTATGGCTTAACGCGCTGCCGCTGAGCCTGGCTATCCGAAAGATCGGCTGGGTCATTCCGCTGATGCAGACGGTTCATATCCTGGCCACGGGAATGGTGCTCTCGTCGATTATCATGATCGATCTGCGAGTGTGGAGCCGCGCGCGCTCGCAGACGTTTGCCGAGAGCGCGCACCGGTTCGTGCCTTGGATCTGGGCCGCGACGCTCTTGCTGACCGTTACGGGAGTGGGACTTATCATGGCCGCGTCGCGTCGCGCGCTGCTCGACCCGACTTTCGGAGTGAAAATTTGGTTGTTGGCGGCAGCCCTTGCGGCGACGCTCGGCTTCCAGATCGCGATCCGATATAGCCACAAGCGCTGGGATCACGCAGGCGCGGGCTGGGCGGCAGGGTTGGCTGGAGCCGCAATCCTGATGCTCTGGGTCGCCGTGACGGTAGCGAGCCGTGGACGCTGGATCGGCAACCTGATCACGCATTGGCTATAGGCAGCGCGTGCAGGAAATCACGGCCTTTCTGAAATGGCTGGAGACGACGCCGCTTGCGGCCTTCGTTTCGCAATCGCCTTTCGGCTTCCCGGCGATGATGACCCTGCATCTGGTCTCGGTAGCGATCGTCGTGGGCATGATCACGGTCGTCGATTTGCGCCTCATGGGCCTTGCATCGATGAAATCTGCCGTTTCCGATGTGTGCCGGGAGGCACTGCCGTGGACTTGGAGCGCATTCATTGTTTCCGCGCTGACCGGCGCGGTTCTGTTCATGGCCCAGCCGGTGAAATATTTCGATAATTATGCGTTCCGGGTGAAGTTTCTCCTGATCGTCGTGGCCGGCATCAATATGCTGATCTTTGAATTCATCACCTATCGAGGCGTGGCCGCATGGGACCGCGACGCCCGCGTCCCGCTTGCCGCCAAGCTCGCAGGTCTGATTTCGCTGCTCGCCTGGATCGCAATCGTCGCCTACGGCCGCTGGACTGCTTATTACATGCTGTGAGGCCGGCCGCGGAAGCCGCATGACGAGCGGTATGATCTAAATCAAAGCGGGTGGCGATCTGCATCCGAGAATGAATGTGACGCTCTTTCGCCGTGAAGCCCAGGACATCGCCGCCTACATCGCGAGCTTGACCGAATAGAATGCGAATGTGATGCGCCGATTGCGGGAAAGCCTCGATCTGCGGTAGCTTCCTGGAGAGCAACAGACATAGGACCGGGCCTGGAACCGTTGAGGTCCGCCGTTTATGACCCGACATTGCGCGCGACGGTGGATATTCTGTAGGGTGGGCAAAGGCGCGCTTGCGCGCCGTGCCCACGCGTCCGAGGCGCTGATGTCCCACTATCGGCGTGCCAGCATCGAAGGCGGACTATATTTTTTCACGGTCACGCTCGCCGACCGGTCAAGCGATCTGTTGGTGCGATACATTGATCGTCCATTCACTACAATCCCGTGAAGCACGGGCTGGTGCGGCGTGTGTCCGATTGGCCGTACAGCAGCTTCAAACATTACGTCG
>DATBHB010000085.1:0-29296 GCA_036557705.1 Xanthobacteraceae bacterium | reverse complement strand
CCCCCCCCCCCCCCCCCACGACTCATGCGGGCTACGGTTTAGCATCAGCGCGCATTGAAATATTTCAAATCCGGCGGCGGCTGGTCCTTGCGCGTGGGCATCAGAAAGCCGTCATCGCTGACGAAATAGCTTTCCTTGCCGATGTCGACATGGTGGTTGTCCTCGCGGCAGACATCCTCGGGCCAGAGCGGATGATGTTCGCGCCCATAACGCCGCGTCACCGTCCAGGGACGCGTCAGGGCGTGGTCGAAAGTGGTGACCTCGTCATAGAGCAGGTCGGGATTGGCGCGATCGAGATAGAGCCGCTCCTTGACGATGCTCTCATTGTCCTTGTGCAGCGGCGTGCCTTCGGCATCGAAAGTGCGCGGGCCTTTAAGATAGCGTGTTTCCACCGCCAGACTGTCGTACCGCCCGTCGCCGTTCTCGTCCTTCCAGCGGCCGATCGAGTATCCCTTGAATGCCGGCTCCGGATTTCTCGGCCAGTCGCGGCCGTCCGTATAGATGCGGCGGAATTCGCCCATCTGCTCGACCCAGATGTAAGTTACTTCCGGGGTGACGATGACTTCGATCGGCTCATAGGCGATCATCATCCGCGGCATGCCGCCTGGTATGCATCGCGCTTGCGGATTGTATTTCTCGCCGCCGGAGGCCTGCTCCGCAAGATTGGCCTTGAACATCGCCAGATATTCCGGAGTGAGCGGCGCGCCCTGCCCTAGCGCCCTCGGCTTGCTTGGGTCCCATTGAGCGCCCACGTTGCGCAGCCATTGCCCGCCAAACTGTGGAAACTGTGCCTCGCTGGCTCGCGCGCCTGCCGTGGCCGCAGCCAAGACAATGGCCAGCGAGATCGCGCCGATAGAAATTCGACCAAGCATGATACCTCCCGGGAATTTGCCGCGATGATAGTGCTCCGGCGGCAGCTCATGCCAAGCTTTTGCCCACTCTTGCGGAGTGGCGCGGCGAAGACATTGCGATATGATGACGCGGGTAGTCAAAACTCGGTCACTCCATGGGAGGCTCGCGATGGCAGATCATGACCGCCGTTCCTTGCTTCAGGGCGTCACCGCGCTCACCGCAGCCGGCGCGCTGGTGGATTCCGGAATCCTCGCCACCAAGGCGCAGGCACAGACCGCGCCTGCAAACCTCGGCGACAGCGTCAAGGCGCTCGTCTTCGACGTCTTCGGCACGGTGGTCGATTGGCGCAATGGTGTTGCGCATCATGCGGAGGCGACCCTCAAGCCCTTGGGCCATTCGCTCGACTGGCTCGCGTTCGCCGACGCCTGGCGGGCGCAATATCAGCCGGGCATGAACGAAGTGCGCAGCGGAAAGATTCCATTCGTCAAGCTCGATGTCATCCACCGCCGAATGCTCGAGCGCATTCTCCCGCAGTTCGGGCTCGAAAAGCTCGACCCCAAGGTGCTCGATGAACTCAATCTGGCCTGGCATCGGCTGGATGCCTGGCCGGATGTCGCGCCCGGATTTGCCCGCCTGCGGCGCAAGTTCCTGATGGCGCCCTGCTCCAACGGCAACATCGCCATAATGGTCGACATCGCGCGCCGCAACGACATCCGCTGGGATGCGATCCTCGGCTCCGAGGTTGCCGGCGACTTCAAGCCGAAGCCGCGCGTCTATCTCGCGACCGCCGAGGCGCTCAATATCAAGCCCGGCGAATGTATGATGACGGCCGCCCACAGCAACGATCTCGCGTCGGCGGCAAAAAACGGCCTGCGCACGGCGCACGTGGCGCGGCCGGGCGAAAGAGGCCCCGGCACCGGAGAAAGCGCTCCGTCAGTGCCGGTCGATGTGGCGGCAAAAAATTTCGAGGATCTGGCAGACAAACTCGGCGCGTGAGTTTAGCTCAACCGAGCTGTTGAAAAGTCACTCCAGCGCCACTGTTTTGTTCTTTTGTGAAACGGCGCCAAGTGTGGCGGAGTTGACGTTCCTACCAGCCTTGCCGCGAGTCCTCAGTAGGAACGTCAAATCCAAAGCCACACTAGGACCGATGAGTTGCTAGTGTCCTTTGGTTCCGCCGCTTGTAAACGCGGGTGCTGCAAACGGATACAAGCGTCGGAACCGGGACACTCGCTGATGACTTGGCAAGCCACGCTCCTGCGCTGGTCCTTGCGACTTTCGAAAAAGGTCCAAGGGCGAGAACCCGTGCCGCCCGCCGAGGTTCGGCGGCGGCTCAAACGTCTCGAGCGCATCGTGCCGGGCCCGCCCGCCGGTACCGAGACCAGCATGGTCGATGCCGGCGGGATTCCCGCGGTTCGCATCAAGGTGTCTCAGGCGCGGGAGGACCGCTGCGTTCTCTACTTCCACGGCGGCGGCTATGTGATCGGCTCGCCGCCGCTGTTCCGCGATTTTACCTGGCGCATCGGGAGGGCGGCGCGCGCCTGTGTCCTGTTCTTTGATTATCGGCTTGCTCCCGAGCACCGCTTTCCGGCCGCGCTCGATGACGCGATTGCGGCGTATGGCTGGCTGGCCGCTCAATTCGACCCCCAGCGAATAGCCTTTGTGGGCGATTCCGCAGGCGGCGGGCTTGCGCTTGCGACGCTGCTTAAACTACGCGACGAAAGCCGGGCCCTTCCTGGTGCTGCAGTTGCGCTTTCGCCCTGGACCGACCTCGCATTGACGGGGCCGTCGCTGCAGTCGAATGCCGCGGCCGACCCGATTCTGGACATGCCGGCCATCGTAAAGCGTTCCTACGATTACCTGGGTGACGCCGACCCACGCAATCCTTATGCGTCCCCGCTCTATGGCGATGCGTCGGGCCTGCCGCCGATCCTCATCCATGTCGGCGGCGATGAAATCCTGCGCGATGACGCCGTGCGAATGGCCGATAAACTCAAGGCGGCAGGAAGCGAAGCCGAAATCGACGTGTGGCCGCGCCTGCCGCATGTTTGGCATTTCTACGCGCGCCTCCTTCCGGAGGCACGCGAGGCGATCGCGCGGATCGGTGCGTTTCTGGAGCGAAGGATGTAATCGTAGGGTGGGCAAAGGCGCAACGCGCTTAAGCGCGAGCGCCGTGCCCACGCGGATGCACACGCGCGTGGGCACGGCGCTGTTATTTACGTGTGGCGCCGCTCGTGCGTGTGGACCGCGCCTTTGCCCACCCTACCGCCCTACGCGACAGCAAACTCATCCCCAATACCGCCCGGTGGCTCCGACGATGACCACGGCGAGCCCGAGCGGCAGATTGACCGCGATGATCTGGCGGATTCGATCGAGTTTCCCGGCCGCCTTGGCCCAGTCGGAAGCGTCCACGGCGCGCTTGAACGCGAGCCACGGGCCATGAAACAGCCAGGCGAACAGCGCGATCATCACCCAGCCGATGCCCTGCATGACGTGCACATGCAGCCCCACATGGGCCATGCCGCCGAAGGTCATGAACACCATCCAGTAGCCGCTCGCGAGCAGAAACAGAACCGCGACCCAGACCCAGGGAAGAAATTTCTGGAACGTGACCCGCATCAACCGCAGCCGCTGCGGCGGCTCAAGCGTGCCAAGCGCCGGGCGCAGGCACATGTAGATCGCGAACATGCCCCCCACCCAGACCACGGCGCCGAGAATGTGAAGCGCAAGCGCAAGAATGGTCATGCATGGCCGCCTATTGGCCCTGGGTCGGCGGCTTCACGTCTTGAGCGGGTAATTTCCAAAGGTCGGTCCCCTTCTCGATGGCCGCCTCAACGATCCGGTCATAATCCTCGACCAGGAGAAAGCGCTCCCGCACCAGGGAGGCTGCCGCCTTCTTCACCGATTCGACGTAATCCCTGCGCGTCGGATATCGCTCCTCGATCGAGGGCCGGGGGTCGCCCGCAGCAAGCCGCTCGGCTTTGCTATTGGCGAAGGGAATGAACTGGCCGAGTTGCCCGCAGATGTCCGGATCGGACCCGCCATATTCCGTCTTGAGCCGGCCCCAGCCGGTGAACGTGCCCAAGGGCGCCTGGAGGAACGGGAGCCGAATGCCGGCGATGTCGTTGCCGTCCGCATCCACCTGGGGCACCAGCGTCGTGTACACGGGCCCCTTCGGCTCCGGGGGCACCTTGGAGAAATCCATCAGCATGTTCACGTTCATCGCCCGCGCATTGAATTGAACCGCCGGAAGCGGCGGCCATCCGGCGTAGGCACGCGTTGGAATGCGAGGAAATCGGACCTCCTGCGGAGGCACCAGCGTGCCGTTGCGCGAGAGCGGCACCACGGATTTTGGCGGCTCGACCCCGAAGGCGACCCACTGGTCAAGCGCCACCGCGAGCGCCCGGAACACCGGTCCGTTATAGAGCGGATTGCCTGGCTGTTGGCAAAATCGCAGCGGCGCCGCCTTGAAGTTGAACTCGGTGTTGTGCTGGATGCTGGCGATGAAATACTCGCGCGTGTCTGGAGCGAGATCGTCGATCGCGATATCCTGTCCAAAGGCGTCGGTGTGATTGAGCGAGCTTGACTTGTTCCAGTATTCGTTGGCGCTGTCGATATTGAATATCTTCGGGCATGTTTCCGAGTAGAGACACCTTTTGAGGATTCCTTCGGTCTCGCCGGTCAACGGATCGTGCAGGACCGCCATTGTGTGCGGCAGTTCCGGCTCGTGCGAGCGGCGCCGCGAATGCTGCTGAGCGCTCACTGTCGGCTGCGAGAAGCGGAAATTCATCCACATATTGCCGCCCGATCCGGTGGCGTAGGGCATCAAACCGTCGAAGACGGCGCGGCCGCTCTCGTCCTCATTAAAGCCGTAGCGGACGAAATCCCTCTGCACCCGCCCGCCCTGGGAACGTCCCCAGGTATAGACGGCTTCCACGTTCTGAGGTCGGCCGCCGGCGCCCTGCAACCGCTGTTCCCTGGCCAGCGGATTGGGGTTCCCGACATCGTCCTTATCTGCATATTTAAGGAAGGAGACGAAGTCGCGGATGGCGGCGTGGCCGATCCCCATCACTTTGGGATCCTTCGCCTCGTATACAAACTCATAGATCCATTGGACCTTGGCGGCGCCGGGGAATTCGATGTGCTGCGCGTCGGTCCAGGTCCAGCCTGAAACAGGAGTCTTCGGATCGGTCTCGTGCTGACGGACAGTAAGCGTTCCGTTGCCGGCCGCTGTCCTTGAAGCGGAATACGGCAGTGGAATCGTGGTCCGGTTGGGCGCCGTTGGAATGAACTCCGCAAGCACAGGGCCGGTAATTGCGCTGCCGTCCGGATTGGTTGCGATCGGCAATTCGATACTGAGCGCGTTCGGGCCCGGCCGCACGTCGCCGCCCCAACCGGCCCAGGCGACCGAATAGCCCTGCCGCATCAGGAACCCGTTGCCGAACTCCGCAGCGCTCGCCGGATCGTTCGTGGGCGTTCCGTCGTTTAACCACTGCAGGATGCGTTTGTTGCCGCGGTTGCCGAAATCGAAGAAGAGCTTTCGGTTGCCCTTCCCGAGGTCGACGGGTCTGAGGATCATAAAGGTGGACGTGTAGCGCACCTTTCCATTTACCGCTGGGGCAAGCCCGATATCCGCAATTACCGCGTCGCGCCGATCGGCTGGATCCAGCTCGCCCTCGAAGGTTCCGGAGATTTTCAGGTAAGCACCGGTTGGTCCGAAGGCCGGCAAATCGATCCGCGTAGCTGGACCGGCATTGATCTTGACCAATCGCGCCTGTGCCGCAGACGCAACGGTTACAACGCATAGTGCAGCGGCGGCCCGCAACAGCGCATGCTTGGTCATGAGCGCTTCCTCCCTGGGTCATCAATCGCGCGTCGAGAGAAATTGAGCAAATGCTTTGAGTGTCGTCTCCGAGACGTGGTGCTCGATCCCCTCGGCATCGGCTTCGGCAGCTTCGGCGGGGACACCCAAAGCGCGCAACAAGTCCACGACCAGACGGTGGCGCAATCGCACGCGTTCGGCAAGGGCGCGCCCTTTCTCGGTCAGGAACACCCCGCGATAGGGCCGCGCGGTCGCCATCCCGGCCCGCTTGAGGCGCGAAATCGTCTTGATTGCCGTTGCATGGGAGACGCCGATCCGGCGCGCGATGTCGGTCGGCCGCGCCTCGCCGGTGCCCGCCAGCAAGTCCGCAATTAACTCGACGTAATCTTCGAGCAAGGCAGTCGACTGAGCCGACCGCGTCTTGTCGAAGCGGCGCGCCTGAGTGAGTTCGGCGGGGAGCTTCGACACCGTCCCGGCTCGCTTGCGCTTTGCCCTCTCCGCCACCGAAGCTTCCATGGTTTCAAAGTCCGGCTCGGGCCTCTCGGCCGCGTGAGCAAAACATATTTCAATCCTTGTGTCAAAGTGTAGCCATGGCTACACCTTGTAGCCATTGACAAAATGGCAAGCGACCCTATTCTGTAGCCGATGCTACATTTTCGTGCCGATACTCCGTGCGATGATCTGCCGATGAACCCTCCGCTCGATCGCCTGGACCCGCTTTCCCAGCGGACTGTCACGGCGGCGCGGAACCTGATGGCCGGACAGCGCGGCGGGCTGCGCGCCTATCTCGCCTTCGCCGGCCCGGCGGTAATTGCCTCGATCGCCTATATGGACCCCGGCAATTTCGCGACCAACATCCAGGCCGGGGCCAAATTCGGGTACGGCCTCCTTTGGGTGGTCGTGCTGGCCAATCTGATCGCGATGCTGTTTCAGGCGCTCTCCGCCAAGCTCGGCATCGTGACCGGCCGCAACCTCGCGGAGATGTGCCGCAAGCAGTTTCCCGCTCCGGTGGTCTGGGCCATGTGGGTCGTCAGCGAAATTGCCGCCATGGCAACCGATCTCGCCGAGTTCCTTGGCGGCGCAATCGGGCTTTCGCTGCTGTTCCAGATGCCGCTGTTTGCCGCAATGGCGGTCACCGCGCTCGTGACCTATGGCATCCTGATGTTCGAAGGCCGCGGCTTCCGTCCAATCGAGCTGATCATCGGCAGCATGGTGAGCCTCATTGCTCTTTGCTACATCGTTGAGCTTTTCATCGTTCCCGTGGATTGGGCGGCGGCTGCCGTCCATACCGTGGTGCCGCGGATTCCCGACGCGCAGGCTTTGCTGCTTTCTGTCGGCATCATCGGCGCGACCGTGATGCCGCACGCGGTCTATCTGCATTCAGGTCTAACCCAGGCGCGGATGCCGGTGCGCAACGACGAGGAGCGGCGGCGCGTCCTGCGCTTCTCCAATAAGGAAGTGGTCATCGCGCTCGCGGTCGCTGGCCTCGTCAACATGGCCATGGTGATGATGGCGTCAGGGGCCTTTCATGCCGGTCATCACGAGGTTGCGGAGATCGAAACTGCCTATCACATGCTCACCCCGCTGTTCGGGGCCGGAGCGGCCGGTGTCTTTCTTGTCTCGCTCATTGCCTCGGGCATATCGAGTTCGACGGTCGGCACCATGGCCGGGCAAATGATCATGCAGGGTTTCGTCGGCTTCCGCATTCCGATCTGGGTGCGACGCCTCGTCACCATGCTGCCGGCCTTCGTTGTCGTTGCGCTCGGCGTCGATGCCACGAGCGCGCTGGTGATCAGCCAGGTGGTGCTGAGTATCGCGCTGCCGCTGCCGATGATCTCGCTCCTGATCTTCACCAGCAGGGGCGACATCATGGGGCGGTTCGTGAACAGCGCGTTGACGCGCATCGTCGCAGTCGCGGGCTGTGCGGTGGTGCTGGGGCTCAATCTCGTCCTGATCGTGCTGACCTTGGGCGTGCCGATCCCGGGCTTTAAGTAGGGTGGGTTAGTCTTACGGCGTCATGACGCTTGGTAGGGTGTGCAACCGCGCGGCACGAACGGACCGCGTGGGCAAAATCGCGCCGGGCGCCGTTGCCCACGCTGTCAGGCGGTGCCACGCGATTTTGCCCACCCTACGAAGGCTATGACGCAGTAAGACTAACCCGCCCTACGACTACGATCCTCAAGTCGGCGCCGAAACCGATCACGGCGCGGCGCGTTATCGGCATCGGCGCCAGGAGCACCGTTCGTGTCCATCTATAGCGTTGATGCCCTCGCAACCGCGCCGGCGGCTACCACACCGGCGCGGTTGCCGCGCCTCGATGTCATGGTCGGCGTGGGGCTGCTGATCGTTGCCGGCATCGTCGGACTTGCGACGGCGGCCGATTACGGACTGACGATCGACGAGTTCAATACTGACGACTACGGGCCCAAGGCGCTCGCCTGGTACACGAGCCTGGGAGCCGATCGATCGCATTTCGAGGACGTAGAGCAATTCCTTTGGTATTACGGTCCCTGGAATCAGATACTGATTGCCTTCGTTCAGTCGCTTGACATTGCCGACCCGATCGCGGTCCGCCACGCATTGACATTTCTCACCGGACTCGCCGGTCTTGCCGCCCTCATCCCGATCGCGCGCCTTTCGGTTGGGGCCTGGGCGGGCCCGATCGCGATCCTGCTCTGCCTGGTAACCGGCTATTTCTACGGCAGCCTGTTCTTCACGCCAATCGATGTGCCGTTCATGGCGGCGATGACGTGGGCGACCTGGGCAATATTGGCGATGGCCAGGACCGAGATCCCCGGCTGGCCGGCAATCATTGCGGCCGGACTTTTTACCGGGCTCGCGATGGCAACCCGCACCGGCGGCGTCATCACGCACGCCTATCTGCTTGGCGCCATCGGCTTGTGTGCTTTAGAAGCCCTGATCCGTTACGGGCACAAAGCCAGCAAGAGCCTGCTCCAGATCGCAGGCAGGACGCTGGCAGCCATCGTTCTTGCCTGGATTACCACGATCGCGCTTTGGCCCTGGCTGCAAATCGGCAATCCGATACGACAGTTCGCGATCGCGCATGCCTATTTCATGCACAGCACCTTGTCGTTCGATTTTCCCAGTTGGGGAAGGATGGTTCGAACCGACGCCCTGCCGTGGACCTATGTCCCGGAACAGTTGCTTGCCCGCCTGCCGGAGGTCTTTCTGCTTCTGCTCGCCCTTGCCATCGTGCTCGGCGTCGTAATCCTCATTCGTTGGGGTTGGGCATGTCTTGCAGGCATTTACGAAGGAGGCATCACAGGCCTTAAGAGCCCTGCCCTCCTGCTGGCGCGTGCGCGCCTCCCGGTTGTTGTCGCTGTCGCGGCGATTGGACCCATTGCCGTTGTGATCGTGCTGCACACGCCACATTACGACGGGATTCGCCACCTGCTGTTCGTGATCCCGATGCTCGCGCTTGTTGCAGGGGGGGCGCTCCTTGAGGTTGCTCCTTTCCTTCGGCGTTATCGGAGCTTCGCAGGTGCGCTACTGCTCATGGCCGCGGTCCACGTCGGCTCGACTGTAGTGACGATGCTTCGCCTCCATCCACTCGAATACGTCGCCATGAACGCGCTCGCCGGCGGCACTCGCAACGCCGCTGGCCGATTCGAGCTCGACTATTGGGGAGCAGCAGCGACTGAGGCGGTCCGCATGCTGGAGCGGCGGCTCGATGCCGACAGATCGGGAACGTTCGCATCGCAGCCGCCGCGGGTGTACGTGTGTGTGAATGATCGCGAGTGGGCGGCGGACGACATTTTCCGCCGCAGCTGGATGCTGGCAGAAGAGCCGACCGAGGCTGATTTCATCATCGAAACCGAACGCTGGCCTTGCGCGCAAGGGATGCAGGCCGTCCTGATCGATCAAGTCGAGCGCTTCGGCGTGAGCTTCGCGCGGATCTACGGCTACAACCGAGGCCGCGCGTTGGCGAAAAACCCGTAGAATTATTGTAACGGCCGCCACGCAGCCTCTTTGCCGCTATGGTACCGGTTGCAGCTCAATCGGAGACAGCTGATGCAGCGCTTGCCCTACCTTCCGACTGCCCGACAGACGAACTGGCTTTTGGTCGTGGGTTTTCTGGCGGTCGGCGAGGCGATATATTTGCGCTACTTGGCGATTGAATACGCGCCGGTCGCGCTCGTCTGCCAGAGCGGCTTTGACAGCCTGTTGTGCCGGACGTTCCGACTCGTCATCGTGCTCTATACCTATGGCGCCTTTGGCTGGGTCGCGCTGATCGCCGCGCTGCTCAACCTGTTTCGGCCCTCAATCGTGCTCATGACGCTTGCGCTCGCCGCCGCCGGTTTCGGGCTGGTGATGCACAATGCCGGTCTGGCGGGCCTCGCGGCGGCACTCCTCATCCTGAGTCTGGCGCGTGCGGCACCGACACCGGATTGGCATGACGATCACTCGCATCCTTCACGTTCCGCATAACGAAAGCTTCTGCATCAGGTTACGGGACGCACCCTGACCTCCACCAGGATCAGCGCGAGAGCGGCGAGCGCGCCGCAGAACCAGACCGCCTGCCAGTTGGACGAGGTCTCGTTAAATAGAATAAAAAGCGCCGACAGGCCGAGAGTTGCGGCGGCGACGCTTTCGGCGCTCGGCCCGATAGCCTTGAACCGCAGTGGCGATCGGACCATCACCAGGAATGGAACGACGGCGCCGGTGAGCGCTGTAAAAGGGAAGTCGCGGTAGCGGGGATCGAAGACAAGACCGAGCGCCGCCTGGATTGCGAGCACAGTGATCGCAATCACCAGGCCACCGACGGCGAGCGCCAACGGTTCGATGGCGCGCTCGGCGCGGCGGCCCAGCACCTCGGTAAAAGCCGGCACGCTCGTTTTGGTAGTAAGCGCGGCGGCACCTGCAAGCGGCGCGAGCACCGCGACTGCCGTCCACGATAACGAGCGCAGCCAGTCGCCGACCGTAAGACTCTCGATGGGGACCTTTTCCAGGGTCCAACCGATCAAAGTTCCCGAGACGACGGCATTCGTCGCGAGGCGAAGTCCGGTTCCGGGGGGCAGCCGCCAACCCGACCCGGCGATCGCGGCGCCGAAGACGAGCGCCGCAAGCACGAGACCGGCGGCGGCCTGCCAAGGCCAGCCGGAATGATTGGAGACTCGATCGGCCCAGGTGAATTTCGGCTGGCGGCTATAGGCATCGAACAGGCCCCAGTGCCCGCCGACCGTGCCCTCCAGTTGGCGTTTCCAGGGCTGGTCATAGGCCTCGATAACATTGAGCCTATAATGTTGGCGCCGCGCCAGGGCGAGCACATCCGCCAGCGCCCGCGCCTGATTGGCCGGCGACGGCAGTGCGCCTTCACGCATTCGCCCAGCACTTGGCCAGCCAAACTCTCCAATCATGATCTCTTTCTCCGGGAACGCCGCCGCGACCCGCTTGCGGATCGCATCCACGTGGTTTGCCGCGTCCGCGACCGGAATCGGAAAGTCCTCCCAATAGGGCAGCAGGTGAATGGTCACGAAGTCCACAGCGGCCGCCATCTCCCGGTACCGCAGCCAGAACTCCCACACGTCGCCGTAGGTCACCGGCACGGAAACCTGCGCCTTGACCTCGCGGATCGTCCTCGACAGGTCGGCTGCCGACATCTCGCCACGCAGCAGCACCTCGTTACCGACAACGACGCTTTCGATCACGTCGGGAAATTGCCGCGCCAGCGCAACCGCTGTTGCGATCTGGCTGCGGGTCTCATCCGGCTTGTTCGAAACCCAAGCCCCCTGCATCACCTTGATGCCGTAACGTCTGGCAATTTCCGCGACCTTATCGAGGCCATGATCGACGGAGTAGGTCCGCACGCAATTGGTGATGTCTTTGAGTTGAGCCAAGTCGGCGTCGATCTGGCGCGGATCGATCCGAATATCGTCGAAAGGGCTCTGGTCGCCGCGGAAGGGGGCATAAGAGATGCAATCGAGCTTTTCGTGGCCAGCGGCCGGCGGCTGCGGTATTTCGACCGGCGCCCCGAGCCATGCCCAGGCGGCGGTGATAGCTACCACTGCTACTGCGAACCACGCACCGACCACCCTCATCGGCGTTTCCCTGGTAATCAGATCGGGCTATCTAGCCCGAATTGCACGCGTCACTCGAAATTTTTCTGCGGCATATTGGCGTTTGCCCCTACTGCTGCTTTAATTGCATTGTTGCGGTGCTGCATAAGATTCCATCCAACGGCAATCCCGCAATAACCGACCCGATTGGCCCGCAGGGGATGTGCCTTCGGCGGGCCAGGACACCAGAACGACCATGCACTTTCGAGGTTTGCGTTTCTTGGCCGCTGCCGCGAGTACGGCGGTGGTCATTTTTCTGGGCCACGCCGGCTCCGCCCAAACTCCAGAGCCCAAGCCGGGAGCGCAGCGTCAGCAGCCGGAGGGGGGACCTCAACGCCAGCAGCCCGAAGGGGAAGCCCCGAAGAAAATCGACGAATACGCGGAGGCCGCCAAGGTCCTGGGCGGGCCCGCCGCCAATCCCGAGTGCATGTGGTTTGGCCGTCGCGCCATCAGCCTGCTTTGGAATGACGACCTCGACACGGCATTTCGGCATCTGGAGCTGTATGAGCGGTTTGGCTGTCCGCCCGAGCACATCCAGGTGACGTTCCGTTGCGTCGTCCGGCAGGGAAAGCTCGATCCCAAGTCGGGCGAGGCTTTGTCCGCACGCGTCCACGCCTGCTGGATCAATCCCGCGCTCGAGCCTAGCGCCGCCGCTGCGTCGGTCCCGCCGACAACGACCAATCGTTAGCGCCTAACGGTAACTCGCAGCACTCCACGCAGGCGTGCTCCGCTACCCTCTCCCTTGCGGGAGAGGGTCGCAAGGGACTTTCGTGGGACGGGTAACCGCAATCGACTAACAAAGGACTCCGACCCAAACTTCTCTCGCCCGGCACACCAGAGTTCGGCGCGGCAGTCGATGCGTGCGGTGACGAAATTTGGTCGTTTCGAGTGAGCGCGCCGAGTCCTTTGCGGCGCTGTCTCATCAGGAAGGATCGTGCTTAGCTGTACGGTCGTTCATGAGAATAATTATTCGAATGCCATGGAACTAACCTTGCTCTTTCTCGTTCTTGCGATACATTCACCGCGTCCGTTCACTATTTGATGGACACCCCACCAGGTTAAAGAACAAAAATCAGCGTCCCGGTTGGACCCAGGGGAGGGGTTCGGGCCGCTTTCTCCTGCCCCGCGTGGTTGTGCTTTCATGCGCTCCGTTGGTGCCGTAGTTGCGCTGGTGGCGTGCCTACACACCGGGTTGTGGATTCTCCTGCAGCGGCAGGAATCTGCCCCAAATATCGAGGCGCCGCTCGCCAGCGTCTCGTACTCGCCGTACACGCGCTCGCAAAACCCCGATTACGGCGACCGCCCGACTGCCGAGCAGATCCGTGCGGACTTGGCGCGGCTCGTCCCGTACACGAACACCATCCGCACCTACTCTTCGACGGGCGGCGCAGAGCTCGTGCCGGGAATTGCTGCTGAGTTCGGAATGAAGGTTACGCTCGGCATTTGGATCGACAAGAACGACGCTCGCAACGAGCGTGAGATTGCGGCGGGAATTGCGCTCGCCCGGCGCTACAGCAATGTCAATGCAATCGTGGTCGGCAACGAGAGCATCCTGCGCGGCGACAAGAGCGTCGACGAACTGATCAAGATCATTCAGCGCGTCAAGAGGCAGAGTCCTGTACCGGTCACAACAGGTGAAACCTGGGACGTGTGGCTTGCGGTCCCCGATCCCAAGAAACCGCAGGACGCAACCAAGAGGGCGGAAGATGCGGCGCGTCTCGCGGCCGCCGTCGACTTCATCGCCGCCCATATACTTCCCTATTGGGAAGGCGCGCCCGCAAACCAGGTCGTAGACCGCACGATCGGTCGTTACGACCAGCTGCGCCGGGCATTTCCCGGCAAGCGCGTCGTGATCGCGGAATTCGGCTGGCCGAGCGCCGGTTACAACATGCATGCCGCGGATCCCGGCCGGATCGAACAGGCGATGGTCATCCGGGATTTCGTCGCCCGCGCCGAAGCGTACGGCATTGACTACAACATCGTCGAAGCCTTCGACCAGCCGTGGAAAACTAATGAAGGCGGCGTCGGTACTTATTGGGGGCTGTTCGATGCATGGCGGCAGCCGAAGTTCGCCTGGACCGGATCTATCAGCGACCCCGACCATTGGAAGATCGGCGTCATTGCTGTTTTGGTTGGGCTTCTGCTGTCATTGACAATCCTGGCCAAGCCGCGTGCGACTGCGGGCGAGGCTTTTGCGCTTGCGGTTGCCACCAATGCCGCCGGCGCCTGGTTCGCAAACGTATTTGCATTTTGGAACGGCCATTATTTCGTATGGGGCGCCGCCTTCGCGCTGGGCCTCGGTATTGTGCTGCTGATCCCGCTCGTCGTGATCGCGCTTGCCCGCATCGAGGAAATCGCGGCGGTCGCCTTCGGCGAACCACCGCGGCGGCTCATCGCCGCGCCGGCAGCGGCCGAGGGTTTTGCTCCCAAGGTCTCCATTCACATCCCGGCACATCGCGAGCCGCCGGAAATGCTCAAGCAAACGCTCGATGCACTCGCGCGGCTGGAATACCCGGACTTTGAATGCGTGCTGGTGATCAACAACACCCCCGACCCGGCCTATTGGCAACCGGTCGAGGAGCATTGCCGCACGCTCGGCGGACGGTTCAAGTTTGTCCGCGAGGAGGGCGTCGTTGGATACAAGGCCGGCGCCCTTCGTCTGGCGCTGGCGCACACCGCAGCCGATGCCGAGGTCATCGGCATCATCGATGCCGACTATGTGGTCCGTCCCGACTGGCTCAAGGACCTCGTTGGGACCTTCATGGATCCGCTGGTGGCGATGATCCAGGCTCCGCAGGATCATCGCGACGGAGACCGCTCGCTCCTCCACCATGCCATGAACGCCGAATATGCCGGCTTCTTCGACATCGGCATGGTCCAGCGCAACGAGGCGAATGCCATCATCATTCACGGCACGATGTGCCTCATCCGCCGCGCGGCGCTTGAAGCGGCCGGCGGCTGGTCGAGCGATACCATCGTGGAGGATACCGATATCGGACTCGCGGTGCTCGAACAGGGCTGGAAGATCCACTACACGAACCGTCGCTATGGCCACGGGCTGTTGCCGGACACCTTCGAGGCATACAAGAAGCAACGCCATCGCTGGGCCTACGGCGGCTTCCAGATCATCCGAAAACATTGGCGCCACCTTCTCCCTGGTTCGCACAGCCTTGCGCCGGAGCAAAAGCGCGAATTCGGGCTTGGCTGGCTTAATTGGCTTGGAGCGGAGTCGATCGGCGTTGCCGTCGCCCTGCTCAACCTGATCTGGGTACCGATGGTCGCCTTCGTCGGCATCGCCATACCCGACACAATTCTCACCATTCCAATTCTCGCCGCGTTCGCTGTCTCGCTCCTCCATTTCCTTGTGCTCTATCGGTTGCGCGTGAGGCTGCCCCTTGGCCAGATGATGGGCTCGGTGGTCGCAGCGATGTCGGTGCAATGGACAGTCGCTCGCGCGGTCGGCTTTGGCTTCTGGAAAGAGCGGCTGCCGTTCATGCGCACTGCCAAGGGCGGGGCGACGGGCAAGGGAAGCGAGTTCCCGGCGTTCTGGGAAAGCGTGATCGCCGCGCTGCTGATCCTGGGCGCGGCGACCACGGTCGTGACCAACTATAAGCAGATTCGCGAAGTCGATATCTTCGCCTTCGTACTCGTCGTGCAGAGCCTTCCGTTCCTCGCGGCGGTTGCGCTCGCCGCCATCGATGGATCGCGCTTCAACCAGTTCGCCTATTGGGGTGCGCTGGATGCAAAGCTCGCCGAAATATTCCCAAGGCGAGCGGCCGCGCAGGCCGAGGCCAAACTGCCGACCGACATAGAAGCCGCACAATAGTCGTGTAGGCAAATCGCGCCGAAAGTCGTCCCCGCGAAGGGGCTTGCGGCACGATTTGCCTACCCTACGGCCGTCGATTGTGCGTGCCCAAAGGGCAGCGTCGCGCTGACGCTGCCCGGGCCTTAGCTAATAGGACCGCTCAGCGCCACCACCAGCGCCGATGATACCGCCATCGCCAGTAAGGCCTGTGGAACCCCCGAACCCAGAAGCACCGACGGTATGGCGGGCAGACCCACCTCACGTCCTGCACATCCCCCGACAAGTCGCTGATTGCGGCCGTTAAGCCGCCCACAGGCATGGCAGAGGCCGAGGAGATTGCCATCGCGCCGGCGATAGCCGCCGCGGCTCCGAAAACGACTACCATTTTCCTCATGAGAGAGTCCTCCGAGTGGCTCGACTTGGCCACCGGATCAGGCTCTCACAGTCGCCGTGTCTGGAAGCTGAAGGTCGCATTTATCTCGCATTCAACAAACCATCGAGGCGGTCAGCAAGCAGCGCTGCATCAGCCGCCTGCACGGGATCAGGGCGGCAAGCCTCGCCCCCTCGTCGCCCTTGCCCCGCCGTGACCGGGCGGATAGATATTCCTCGATCCTGGCGGAGCGTAGCGCAGCCCGGTTAGCGCACCAGTCTGGGGGACTGGGGGTCCCGAGTTCAAATCTCGGCGCTCCGACCAAAAAAGCCCCAAAAATCGGGCACTTTTGCAACATCGGTTGTCGCGCGGTCCCGCTGAAAAGGGAACGGAAGGGCTACAGTCGGCAGCCTGCGCTACCGAAACTCCCGAAAAAGTCCCGAAGGATGTTCTTGCGCCGTTCGGCGCAGATGATCCGGGCGGTGTCGGTCCACCCGAAAAGCTAAGCCCCGGCTCGGCGGGCACCGAGCACGGGGCGAAAAGCAAATCAAAGTCGCAGCGACAGTTTTCTAAGGCGAAGCGGACTCCAACGCAAGAGGACGAGGCGCAGTTTTTCACGATTACCGACGGTCAAACGACGATCGGTTACGTCCGGCGCGTCGGGCGCCAGTTCTTTCCCTCCGATGCCGCCGGCCGGAAGCTCGGGGTCTGCCTCTCGCTCAAGGTCGCCTTCGCCAAGGTGAACGAAAATGCCGCCGGCTCCTAATCGAAGCGCGGCGGCCGATGACAAGCTCTCGGAGCTATACCGCGAGAGCAATCAGCTTGCCGCAAAGCTCAAGGCGGTCCAGGGAGAGATCACCGCCATCGAGGAGAAGAAAGCAGCTCGCCGGCGGGAGCGCGCGATGGTTGCAGCCGTCGCCTCCTCGTCGGTCTATCGCGACGGCACGCCGCGCAATAGCCCGGAGCACCGCGAGATTGCCCGCCGCTATGCCTGGTACGCTTACAAGAGCAAGAGCTTGTCGCCGCGAATCCGCCCGGATCAAACCGGCTCGGCGAAACTGATCACGCTCATTCGGATGCGCGAGATCGAACGGCTCTATAGTGTTCGGTATGGCGCCGAGTTGCCCGACGACGACGCCGGCCGCGACGATCTGCTGATAGCAGCGCACCATATCGCCCATCTCGGCCCCGATGCTTCTCGTCACATCGTCGCCTGGGCGGCCCTGTGGGCGCCGTGGATGGCCTCCAGTGAGGCGGAAGCGCTCGCGGCCAGCGTGGTCCGCAACCCGGTGAAATTCACCGCCGATAGGCTGGCCTGGCGGCTGCGGCTCACTGCGGCCGAGCGCCACGAGCTCGGCATCACGACGATCGGCGCCGTCGGCCAGACACAGGAGATCCGCAAGGCGCTGCGCAAGATGAAACGGCGAGAGGCTGATCGTAAGCGGCGCAGGGCTAATGGTGCGGTTCACTGGGAGGAGTCGATTAGCCGCAAGAAGCCCTGGGAAGCGGATGGCGTGAGCCGGGCGACCTGGTATCGCCATCGGACAACGAGCCCGAGGACGACCAAGCGCGAGGGTTGCGAGGGTTCATCTGCGAGGGTTGGTGGTGGGAGGATTGGGAGGGACGGTAGCGTTTGGGAGGTTCGAGAGGCGGCTGACGTAGTTCCGAACGCGCCTGAGACAAAAGCGCGGCCAGCAGGGAAGAGAGAGTCAATTGCTGGCCGCGAATTGGTCTCAAAGCCCTCCGGCGCGCGGCAGTCGCTCGCTCGTGGATTTGACTTCGCTCGCGACCTTCGCGCCGCCGTCGGGCAGGCATTCGATGGGTGCGGCCAGTTTCATTCGCCGCCTGAGCTTGGACTGAAAAGTAAGCTCAAGCGCACCGCCGCCCACCAACGTCGTGACGATGGAAATTCGCGGCCAGCAATTGGGGCGAAGGCTGAGCTTAATCCGGTGCGCGGCGACATCTACGGGCGGCGTGCGGAAACGGCATAGCGGGGACCTGCAAGCCGGCATTGTGGCGAATTGGACTCGAACCGACTCGGAGAGGCGGGCGATTTGGGAACGCTCGATTGGATCGCGTCGAATGGAATATTTCTCTCGATTTGCTAGGGCCTATGCCAGAATTACAAGGCGTGGCGTCTTCGCATACGATGCGCCCGCCCGCTGACGCCCTCCGAGATCGAAGCGCTGCGGCAAGACAAGAGCGAAGCCAGCGATTACTATCAAAAGGCGTTCGCCCATTTGCGGCCGAAGGCTTAAGCCAGCGCGGCGGAGCGCCCGGACTCGCGCGGCCCTGGGCTCATTCAGGCGGAGTAGTCTTGCAATGGTAAGAAAGTCTGCCGCGGCGGCAAGACGCGATGAGGCTCGGCGCCGCTGGCTTCAAGAATGGGACCGATGGGCTCCACAAAACCTGCCGGCTGATCGCCGGCCCACGGGAACGGACGGGTTTCGATTCTTCATGGCAGTCAAAGGAGACCCGTTTCTTGATTTCGAATCGACCGGGGATGCCTGGCAGACGGTGCAGGCGTGGCTTCTCGCCGCAGGAAAAATTGAGCGATGAGCGGAGCGCCCCGGGTTAGATGCGCCGGGCGCTTTGTTACAAGGCCGAGTCCATCGCATTGTGCCCGGCACGATTCGAGGACTTTCGCGTTCCGCAGGATTTAGAGGATTCGGCCTCTGCCGAGCGGTCCTCTCGGTAAGTCAAAATGGCGATGGCGCTGCCGAGGAGTTTGACCGCAAGCAGCGTCGGGGCGCGGCGTTCTCCCTTCGTCCAAAGTTTCCGGTAGAAATAACTCGTCGGCTTCTGCGCTGTGTGGCGCATGCACAAAGCATACGAACGTTCGGAGAATTATTATTTCCGGGAGAAATCCCGCATCGGAACAAACGGTGCCTGCGGTGCTACCCTCAGCTTTCCGCCCGCACGATCGCTCGTCGTGCAAGGAAGGCCGCATGCTTCTCGGCGTGGGTAAGCCGCGGCTGCACTCCGTTGCGGAATGTCTTGGTGAGGCGCGAGCGCTTGCCGGCGGGCATCGGCCGCTTGCCGAGACCCGGGCCGGCGGCACCGATGTGGCGCAAGCCAACCCGATCGGTTTTCGCGCGCCGCGGCGCTTCGATCCTGGCGGCGTGCTCAAGGTTGCAAATCGCGTGTGCGATCCCGGTGCAACCGCCGCCGAAAGCGCGCGGCCGGCTCGGCGTGTGGCTCACGTGCCAAGCGTCGGCGCGGAAAACTGGGTTGTCGCAGATATTGCAGATCGCAAAGGTGCCGTCCGAGCGCCCGGCTTCGTAAGCGGCCCAGATAGCACCCGCGAACAGCGATGCTCGTTTTTTCGGGCTCATGCTTGGGCTCCTTACGATGGCGAGTGCTCCGCCGGAGCGCTTTCACTGCGGATATCGCGATCGAGGTTGCTGATGGTTGCGAGTGTGTGCTCGATCTTCGATCGCGCCTTGATGAGTTGCGAGCGGAGCCTGCCGTTCTCGGCCCGCAGGCGGTCGATTTCGTCCGCGGCCTGGTGCACAATCGTAAGGCTGAGATCGGTGCGCCGGTCGAGATCGCGGGCAAGCTTGCGTAGCTGGTCGAGGTCCGTCTGCTTCGTGATAGTGGTAGTGTCAGCCTGGATCATCGATGTCCCCAAGGGCTCTGGTTAGAGGCGACGGAGCGCGCCCGCTTGCCGCCGCCTCGCGGTTGATGTTAAACAGGAACCATGACGAAGGCAATAGCTGTTAAACAGAAAAAGCGAAAGCCTGGTCGCCCGGAAACAGGGCATGAGTTTCTCGGGGTGCGTTTGGCGGCGGGCACAATCGCAAAGATCGATGCCTGGGCCACCGCCAAGAGCGTATCGCGATCGGAGGCTGTGCGGCTGCTAATCGAACGCGGTCTCAAGCGGTAGGGGCGGATTGTGGGCGAGGATCGAACGTCACCAAAACGGGGAGCGTTGGGCTTCGGCCCGCAGCGCAAGCGCTGGGATGAGTTCATTTGGACACCGGAGCAGCACCAGGCGCGCGCGGCGGTGCTCCGGTTGATGGGGCGCGATAGGCTCGCGCAGCAACACGAGATGCTCGCTCGCGCAATCGACTTGCGGAGGCAAGAGGAACGGATGGGCGCGCTGGCGCCCAGCCGGAAAGATGCATTTGCGCGCGCGCATCGGGCGGTTGCGGAGGTTCTAACAGCCGCCGGTCCGCCCCGGCCTCGGTTGCCGTGTTAGGGCAAACGAGACGACAGCAGGCGCGCAGGCGGCAATCCGCAAGTTTGAACAGAGGAGGTCTGGCTGTGGACAGCATTGATTGGGCCGCCGTCAGTCAACGCCTTCGCGTGGCGCGCCTGGCGCTCGGGCTGACTGAGCAGGAAGCCGCCGCCGAGCTGCGCGTGACCAGGCGGACCTATCGGAAATGGGAAAGTGGGGGATGTCGATTACTCAATCATACCGCGAGATGGACCCCGTTCATGAGGAAACACGGCCTGAGCTACGATTGGCTGATCGACGGCGATGGTGCTCGCGTGGGGAAGCGCCTGCAGCGCGGGAAGGTCGCGATCCTGAACCGCCGCTAGTCCGCAGCGACTCGCGATCAGCCGCCACCCATTGCGGGGCTGAGCTAGATTGCGTGGCGGCTGCTCGGCCCGACGCGAATCGGTTATGCTGGGGCCGCTATGCCTGCTTTGCGAAGCCCGAAAGAGGAATTGTTCGCGCACGAGGTCGCGGCCTTCACGCCGATCGACCGCGCCTACCTCGCCGCGGGCTATCGGAGCAAACCGCAGTTCGCGCGCGGCAATGCCGGCAAGTTGCTGCGCAAGCCGGCGGTGGCGAAGCGAACCGAGGAGCTGCGCAAGGAGTTCCGCGCCCGCTGCGCTCTCCAGCTCGAATACCTGCAACGGTTACAGCTGCCGGTAGCCGAGGCGAACGCGCTCGATTATTTCGAGCCGGCCGGCAAGCGGGGCGGCACCGGTGCACAGCGGGTCCGGTTCAAGCGGCTGGAGGATTTGACGCCCGATCAGGGCCGCGCGGTCGCGAGCGTCAAGCTGAGCGACAAAGGCAAGATCGAGGAAGTCCGCTTCCACAACAAGAACGAGGCCATCAAAAGCCTGATGGCTAGCATCGGGATCAAGGAATCCGAGCAGAGCCAGAACGTGTTCCTGGTGAACCTCGGCCAGCGGCTCAGCGCCGCGCTGGCGCGCGCGGATGAGATCGGCGCCGCGGAGCCGCAGTCGCCGCAGCTGCCTGGACTGCAAGGTGACGAACGGGTCGAGTGGTAGAAGCGCGATGGGCAAATCATCCGAGGCGAACGTGGCATCAAACCCGGCACCCGCGCCGCAGCAGAGGTCGAATATCTCTTCGGCTTCCGATCGGCTGACGAATTCCGAGTTGCAATTGCTAAGACAGATCGCGAGCGAACAGATTGCCTCGGCGCTAAAGCCCTTCTCCCATCTGCGACCCTCTTTGCTTTCGGAGCAGCTGACGCCCTCCGAGATCGAATCGTTGTGGCAAGACTCGATCGAGAGCGACACCTACTTTCAAAAGGCGTTCGCCCATCTGCGGCGGAAAGTCTAAGCCAGCGCGATCGGCGGCTGGCGAGGGCGTTCACGCGCGATGCTGCCCTCTCGGAACGCTGCACGTGTCCCACGCTCCATCAATTCGCGAAGGATCTGAGCCTTGGGGCTGTCGAGCAGTTTCACCGCTCTACGTAGCTGAACGCGCCAGTCCGTAAACGTACCTGAGCCGCCTGCGGCCCTCCAAATCGACTGGCAGGGATCGGATGCACGTGGCGACGTCCAAGGCGGATTTTCTCCGTATAGGTCCTGCCACAGAATAGCGATGCCGAGCGCCGCTATTTCTCGCGGCGACAGCTGTGCGGGTACGCGCCGCTTGCGACCTTTGCGGCGCTGGTTGCCCAGACGCTCGAGCAGCTCTCGCAACCGATCTTCGCTGGCCAAAAGGGTAATTAGGTTGTCGTCGAGCGCTGGGTCATGCAAGGCGCTGATCTGCAAAAAGAGTTCCTCGGAAGCTTTGAAGGCGTCGCTATATCGCTCCTGGATTGGACGCTTACGTTCGACTGTTTCGTAACGGATGGCGATCTGCACTGCGCACGCGAGTGTAACTAGCGCCTCCATCAGCCAGTCGGATGTCTCGCCTGCCTGTTCATGATGGACCGGCCGTCCCGGGTTGTACCGTTGGCGCTTAACGTTGCGGAGGATGACCACGGGTTTCGCCTCGGCAATCGGCGTAACAATACCCATGCGGCTTCCCCCTTTTTCGCGCCGATACAGGGCCATCGATTCGCGCGTATCAGATTCGCACAATGTGCGCCATGGGCGCGCCATCAGAGGGTTGCGGCGAATGAGCAAAATTGATGACGACGAGTTGCTGACCAGGGTCGAGGCGGCCTCCGTGCTAACGAGTCTTGGCCTCAAGACGGCCGCCTCAACACTGGCCACGTACGCGGTTCGCGGCGGTGGCCCGCCCTACCGGATTTGGGGACGGATGCCGCTTTATCGGCGCTCTGAACTGCTCGCGTGGTCGCGCGAGCGTTTGCGGGCGCCTCGGCGTGCTGCCGGCGAAAGTAATCACGCGCAAATTGCGGAGGTCTTGCGATGAATGAGCACAGCTACCCAGGGAACAGCGCGCCGGCGCCGCAGCCAGCTGAGCCGCAAGGGCCGTTCGCGGCTGGCGAGCTCGCTACGGCGCATAACTACTACTCAGGCAACGATACCGGACGGGCCGGCGATGCTGACATTGGCGACGCGCAGGTCGGGCAACGACCTGATGCGCCCGGCCAGCAAACCGGCGCGCTCCCGGGCGAGCAAACAAATCGAATAGATCGAGAGCCAGGGGGCGAGCAAAGGCAGCCAGCCGACTGGCAGCAGGACCGAAGCGCGCTGTCCCGCGCGTCGGAACATCTCAGCTTTGTAGATTGGCTGCCGGCCGAGGACATCGGCAGGCGGCTCGGCCCGCTCGATAAAGCGAGCGTGAGCGGATTCCAGGACGACATCCGTGCGGCGTTTGCGATGGGGGAAGGTGGCCATCAGCAGCTGTTCAACAGCGCAATGGACAGGGCGCATCGCTGGGCCTCGGATATCGTTGCCAAGGTGCACCAGCACCAAGTTGATACCTGGAATCGCACGAATGAGAACTGGATCGGCCAGGTGAAGGCCGACCCGGAGCTCGGCGGCAATCGCCTGGAGGCTTCGCTCGGCAACGCGAAATACGCGATCCAGTCGATGATGGGCCTCAGGGGCAACGAGGCGGCTGAGCTGCTTCAGGTGCTCGATCTGACAGGCGCAGGAAATCACCCAGCGGTCGTCAGGGCATTCCATCGTTTGTTCGAAACCTACCGCGAACCCGGCCCGGTAAACCCGAACCCGCCTGGGGCGCATGGTGGCGCGCAAGGCGGGCGGGGTTGGTACGACACCCTGGATAACCCGCGGCGGGTGCCCTGATGGCCGACTTAAAGGCGCTGCGCGAACTGGATGCACGTCTCATCCAAATTGGTTTTACTCCAGAGGATTGCGCTCGCCTGCACACGCTGATGCGCGCTGCGTTTCTGGAGCCGCTGTTTGCACCTCTGCGGCAATCGCTAGGCGGCGGCGTAGCAGAGCGGGGTCCGACGTTCGCTTTGGTGCCCCGCGACGCTGCGGAGCACGCGTGGAAGTGGTTCGAATCCATCAAGCCATCGAGCGGAGGGCCAGTGTTTCCCGGGGTAGAAACGGGCCGCGTGCGGCTGTGGGTGCACACGGCGCGGTACCTGATGCTTGTTCAGACACTTCCGCCCGGGTTTGAAACAGTTGACCCCGACCAGGTCGATGTGCCGGGCTCGTACTGTTTTCGGTGTGATTGGGAAGCTATGAAAAACGAAAGCCTGGACATTAGCAGTGGTCCTCAATCAGCGGACGTTCGTCCGAATTAGCCAGCCACAAGGAAATAGCCATGCGCCGGAGCCTGGCCGATCGCGTCCGTTTGGCGCCAGATCGGCGCCGGCCGGTCAAGGTGGTCAACTGAGGAACTAGTCGACATGAACCAAAATCCGGTACCGCGCCTGGAGCTTACGCGCTTCAGTAACAGCTACCAGCCCGAGGGAACTGTGCGCCGTGTGTTTGCGCCTGGCACACCGGCAATGCCCTTCTGCCAGCGCGGCAGCACCTTTGGGGAGATAACGATGACCGGGCTCGCGATGCATCAGGGCGCTTTCGAACGTCAGTTCAACCCGCAAGCGCCAAGCGATCTCGACGGCCTGGCCGGTCAGCTCGGCCGGCCGGTGACTGGCATCGAGCCGGCGCCGGCGCCGATCGCCGGCGAGGATCATCCTGCGATCGTCGATCCGGCTAAGGTTGTCGAGGCGCTGCGCGAGACGGTCGATAGGCTGGGCGAGCAAGTGCGGGCGCTTGAAGCTCGCGTCGAAACGCTCGCAGCTAACTCGAAGGAGGCAAAGGATGCCTGAGAGCTTGAAAACACCTGAGACGCCGAAATACCTACTCACCGCAGATTTCTGGTCGGCGCCTCCGCATGGCCACGGGGCACACCCGATTCTGTTACCACGCGGCAGCCTGATCGAGCACAGCGGCCCTCCCAACCGCAACATGGTGCCGGTGAACGATGCCGCGCGCGAGCGCGTGACCGCCGCCGGTCTGTAATCGATGCGCGCGCAGCGCATCGCCCGCGCCTCAATCGCCGCGGCTCTTGTCGCCCTCTTGTCGATCGGGGCGCATGCACAGGGCAACAGCACCGGGCTCGCGGTGGCGAATTGTGGCGCCGGGAGCCTGGGCGCAGGCAATCCGACCCCGCTTGAAATCGATGCCTCGGGACGCCTTTGCGTCTTTGGCAGCTCCGCGAACATTTCCACCGCGCAAGTAAGCGTTGGCACCTCGGCGACGCAGATCGTCTCGGCGCGTGCCGGGCGCAATCAATTAGTCATCGCGAACCACGGCACGACCGCGGTCTACATCGGCGGCAGCGGGGTTGCGACAAGCACCGGGATTCTCCTCCCCGGCACGGTCGGCGCCACGATCACGATCCCGACTTCCGCCGCGGTGTACGGGATCGTCGCATCGGGCTCGCAGACCGTGGGCGTGCTGGAGGGGTACTGATGCGCGCGGGCGTGGCGACGCATAGGGAGCCGACCATTGGCTGGATTCCATCCACTGGTTGATTGGAGTAAAATAATGATCCTAGGCGTTCAGTTGCTGGTGTGCTCCGAGGGCATGCGGGTCGATGAGATCGAGCCCGCGGGACTTGCCGCTCGCGCCGGGCTGATGGTCGGCGATGTAATCGTCACGATCGATGGCGTTCCGGTGACGCAGGGGCGAACGCGGGCGCCCGATCCCGACTGCGGCGTGCTGATCGAGGTGCTGCGCGCCGGCGAGCGCCTGTGCTTTCAGTTGGGAGGCGATGGGAGCAACCGGGAGGCGCTGCACTACCAGCGGCGCGAGCGGTTGGTAGAGCACGATAAGCGACGGGCAAGGTATATGGCGCAGATCGCAACGGATCGGACGCTGCCCGATCTTGCCCGCCGCCTGGCGGTATTTATTGCGGGCGAATGTAACCTCGATGATAATTTGTCCGCGTCTCTGCCGGTCGAGTCTCTCGCCGAGCACTTTCACTGCGGCGCCGACGACATCAAGCAGGCGCGTTACGAACTGCAAGTGAGAGGGCACCTCGCGATCGAGGGCGTCGGTCGTAGTCTCCGGCTGCGGCTGCTGGTGAAGCATGAGGCCGCCCGGCAGGATGCCGCCGGCGTCGCCGGAGCGGATTCTCTCGCGCCCCATCCTGGTGCACCGGCGGTCGGGCGGCGTTCGCCGCTTGTGCCCAGCGAGGCCGCGATCGGCGGGCGGTCGCCGCTGCCGCCCGGGCATTTTCCGCCTGGCGAGGCGCCGCGCCCTGCTGCGGTTTGTCTGCGGCCTTCGCCGGCGGCAATAGCGGATGGCAGCGCTCGGCCACCGTCCCAGCCGACGCCGGATTTTGCCGCGGCCGAGGCGGCACGCATCGCCGCGATCGAGCGCGAGGAGTTCATCGACTCGCTCGTGGCGCGCCAGGCGCGCAGCGAGCCGCCGTTCACCGTCGATTACAACCTGTATTTCGATCAACAGTACAAATCGCCTTTCGAAGAACGATGAGCGCCGTCGCTGCGGAGCAAACCGATTTGGTGGCGGACCTGCTGAACACGGTGGCGTCCTGCAGGCGCGACCCGCTGCGGTTTGTGCGCATCGCGTTTCCCTGGGGCGAGGGCGAGCTTGCCGGCCACGACGGCCCCGACAAGTGGCAGGCAGAAGTGCTGGCGAGGATCCGCGACGGGTTGCTTTCGCCGGGCAAGGCGATCCGCATTGCCGTTGCCTCGGGGCACGGCCCGGGAAAATCGGCGCTCGTGTCCTGGATCGTTCTCTGGGCGCTTTCGACCATGGTCGATACCCGCGGCGTCGTGACTGCGAACACGGCGACTCAGCTGCATACCAAAACCTGGGCCGAGCTGGCGAAATGGCATCGGCTCTGCATCTGCGGCTTTTGGTTCACACTGACGGCGACCTCGATCTACGCGGCGGACCCGGCGCACGAAAAGACATGGCGCATCGACTGCATCTCCTGGTCGGAGACGCGGACCGAGGCCTTCGCCGGTTTGCACAACCAGGGCAAGCGCATCGTGGTGTTGATGGACGAGGCCTCGGCTATTGCCGATGTGATCTTCGAAACCACGGAAGGCGCGCTAACCGACAAGGATACGGAAATAATTTTTGGCGTGTTTGGTAACCCGACCCGCAACACCGGGCGCTTCCGCGAGTGCTTCGCCGGCGGGCGCTTTCATCATCGCTGGCTTACGCGCCAGATCGACAGCCGTACCGCGCGTCTCACCAACAAGGAAGAGATCGCCGAGTGGATCAAGGATTACGGCGAGGATTCCGACTTCGTGCGCGTGCGCGTCAAGGGCACGTTCCCGCGCGCCGGCTCGATGCAGTTCATTCCCGCCGATCTGGTTGATGCTGCGGCGGCGCCGGCGCGCGACGTGCCGGTGACGATCCATGACCCGTTCGTGATGGGTGTGGACGTCGGGCGCTTCGGTGATGACAAGAGCGTTATTCGCTTCCGCCGAGGGCGCGATGCTCGGACCATCCCCCCGGTCAAGCTTCGTGGCCGCGATACGATGCAGCTCGCGGCTAAGGTCGCCGAGCTTTATCAGAGGCACCGGCCCGACGCGATCTTCATCGATGGTGGAGGCGTCGGCGGCGGCGTTGTCGATCGCCTGCGTTATCTCAAGCTCCCGGTGACCGAGGTTCAGTTCGGCGCCGGTCCCGATCGCGACGGCATCGGCCAGGAGGGGGCGATCGTCTACGCCAACAAGCGCGCCGAGATGTGGGGCGTGATGCGCGAATGGCTCAAGGGGGGCGCAATCGACAATGACCCCGAACTCAAGGCCGACCTGGTCGCGGTCGAATACGGCTACACCATGAAGGACAGCCGCGACGCGATCGTTCTGGAGAAGAAGGAGCACATGAAACGGCGCGGCCTCGCCTCGCCCGACGACGGCGACGCGCTGGCGCTCACCTTCGCTTATCCGGTCGGATCGAGCGACCATTCGCTTAGCTTCGTGCCCGGCATGACGCGCCTGGAAGCTGATTATGATCCGTACCGACGTGAGTACGACTCGGCCGATCCATTCCGTAGGAATTGGAGGTAGCGAGATGGAGCGCCGGCGGTCTCCATTCAGTCAAGCGAACGTGACTCGTGCAGTCAGGGGCCGCCGTTGCGGCGGGCTTGAGTGTGGCCAGCCTGAAGGTCAATCCACAGACTGGAGCAATCGAGGTTGTAGCCGGCGAATCGCAAGTGTTAGATTCGCAATCGGTTGTGCGCGGATCGTCTCCGCATTCCTCGCGGCTCTGAAGGTTGGCTGAGGGATGATGGGAATGTCCGCTCCACTGCTTACATTGGCCGAGGCCGCCGCGCGATTGCGATGCTCACCGAAGATGCTCCGGGCGCACGTCCGTTCCGGGACGCTACGCTATATCGTCATAGGTCAGGGCGCGAAGCGCACCCGCCGTGCATTCACCGAGGCCGACATTGAGGAATTCATCGAGCGGCAACGCCGCAGGGATGTGCCATGTCCATCTACCGTCACAAGGGCTCGCCGTACTACCACTTCGATTTCCAGTTCCGAGGTCGTCGCTTTCACGGCTCTACGGGAAAAACGAACCGCCGCGAAGCCCTCGCGGTAGAGCACGCCGAGCGCGAGCGCGCGAAACAGGCGCTTGCGGTTGCCAAGGCGGCGGCATCAATCTCGCTCAAGCTCGATGACGTGGCCGGCCGCTACTGGTCGGAAGTCGGCCAGCACCACGCCGGCAAGGACAACACTTGGCGCGACATCTCGCGGCTGGTCGATTATTTCACCCCGACGAAGCTGATCACGGAAATCAAAGATGATGATGTGAGTCGGCTTGTCGCCTGGCGTCGGGGGCATCGCGTCGTCCGCAGCAAGGAGCGCAAGGCGGACGAATGCCCGCTGATCGCGAACGCGACCGTCAACCGTTCGACGATCGAGCCATTGAAGAAACTGTTCACGCGGGCGAAGGTGTGGGGCATCAAGTTCGAAGCCGAGCCCAAATGGAAAACGCATTTCCTGCCCGAACCGCAGGAGCGCGTTCGTGAACTCCTCGACGACGAAGCCGATCGGCTCGATGGCGCCGTGCGAGCCGATTACGAGCCGTTCTTTTCGTTCGCGCGGGCCTCGGGCTTGCGGCTACGCGAATGCCTGTTGCGCTGGTCCGAGGTGAACTGGTCGACGCGGCAGATCACGAAGCTCGGCAAGGGCAAGAAGCTGGTCACTGTTCCGATTACCACGACGATCCGGGCGATCCTCTGGCCGCTGCAAGGGCACGATGCCGAGCACGTCTTCACCTATGTCGCCAGGCGCACGCGCGGCAGCCGTGTGAAGGGGCATCGCTATCCCCTCACCTATTCGGGCGCGAAGATCGCCTGGCGCCGGATGCGCAAGCGCGCCGGCATCGTCGGCTTCCGGTTTCACGATTTCCGGCATGATCTCGGGACCAAGCTTTTGCGCGAGACCGGCAACCTCAAGCTGGTGCAGCGCGCGCTCAACCATGCCGATCTCAAGACCACGGTGCGCTATGCGCACGTTCTCGACCACGAAGTGGCGACCGCGCTGGAACAAGTCGCGGAGTCCCGAACAAAATCCCGAACCGTGTCCCGAAAGGTAAAATAAGAGGCTGAATGCAATGGCAAACATTAAATCGCGCCCTAAAGTCTGGGGGACTGGGGGTCCCGAGTTCAAATCTCGGCGCTCCGACCAAGACTTAGACCGATTTCGCGATGCTCAAAAATCGACTGGGGCGCTTGCGGTCATCGTCACGTCGCTGTGAATGGCCAGACCTTTATAACCAAACAG